>JAVJNS010000014.1:0-254099 GCA_040217155.1 Kiloniellaceae bacterium | reverse complement strand
GAGCGGCGGGCGCCCGCGGCGTCGGCAGGCTTGCCCGATGCGCCGCATCGCGCTTCGCCTGCCTCCTGACGGATCGCCGCACCGCTCGAAAACAGAATTGATTCAAATTGGGCGCAAAGCGCTTTAAGCCCCCTCTCTATGAAAGCCGCCTCACCGGATTGGCCGGCCGCGAGTCACCGTGACCTGCGGCGCGGCGCCGCCGTGGCACGACCATAGAGAAACGGCGGCCCCCTTGGGGACCGCCGCCGCTACATCGAAAAAGCTTTGGGTCGTTCTACAGCGCCGCCAGCACCGCCTCGGCGCTCGACACTTCGAAAGCGCCGGGCGCTTCGACATTCAGGGTCTTGACCACACCGTCTTCGGCCACCAGGGCGAAGCGCTGTGAGCGGACGCCGAGGCCAACGCCTGTCGCGTCGAGTTCGAGGCCCAGGGCCTTGGCGAAGTCGCCGTTGCCGTCGGCCAGCATCATCACCTTGTCGCCGACCGACTGGTCTTTGCCCCAGGCCCCCATGACGAAGGCGTCGTTTACCGAGACGCAGGCGATGGTATCCACGCCCTTGCCTTTGATCGCGCCGGCCTGCTGCACGAATCCCGGCAGATGCTTGGCCGAGCAGGTCGGGGTAAAGGCACCCGGCACCGAGAACAGCACGACTTTCTTGCCGCCGAAGATTTCGTCGGTAGTGATTTCCTGAATGCCGTCGTCCGTCTTGATGCGGAGCGAAGCGCTGGGAATGCGGTCGCCAACCTGAATGGTCATGGTAAGATTTCCCCTGAAATTGCCGGTCCCGGCTCCCCAGGCAATGGGCAAGGCAGGGGCCGCTGGATCCTGTTTGGTGGCGCGCGAGGGCGCCGCTCAAGAACATAGGGCGCCAAGCGCCGTTTTCCAAGGTCCGCCAGGGGGTGGCGGTACGGCTGTCAGCCGCCCGCGGCACGGCTCAGCGCCGAGACCACCGCGTCTTCGCTGAGCAACTCGGGCAGTGCCTGTCCTTGTGGGGCGCCGGGGCCGTAGACGGCGTTGAAGGGAATGCCGTAGCGCCCGAAGCCGGCGAGGTAATCGGAGATTTCCTCGCTCGGCAGGGTCCAGTCGCCGCGCATGCGCACCACGTCCGGGCCGCTGAGGCGCGCCGCCACCGTTTCGGCATCCAGCACCAGCTTCTTGTTCACCTGACAGGTGATGCACCAGTCCGCGGTGACATCGACAAAGACCAGCCGGCCCTGGGCGATCAGTCCGGGGATGGCCGCGCGATCGAGGGGACGCCAGGTCAGCCGGTCGCCTGTCGAGCCGGGGCGAACCTGCGGTTCAGCGAGACTCGCGGGCAAGCCCAAGGCCGCCACGGCCAGCAGGACGGCCAGCGCCGAGGAGGCCAAGCGGCGCCCGCCGGAAGCGTCGGGCGACACACTGGGCAGCGCCCAGAGCACCGCGCCAAGACCGACCAGCAGCCCGGCGGCCAGAACCGCCGCCAGCGCGCCGACCTGGACGGCCAGAACCGTCAGCAGCCATACCGCCGTGCCCGCCAGCAGCAGCCCGAGGATGCGCCGCATCACCACCATCCAGGGGCCCGGGCGCGGCAGCCAGGCCACGAGTCGCGGCGCCGCCGCCACCAGCAGGTAGGGCAATGCCAAACCGAGTCCCAGAACGGCGAAGATCAGGTAGATCTCAAGCGCACCGCGCGACAGGGCGAAGCCGACGGACGTGCCGAGGAAGGGCGCCGAGCAGGGCGTCGCCAGCAGGGTCGCCAGGGCGCCGGTGCCGAAATTGCCCCAAAGGCTATGAGTGGCGCCCTCGCCGCTGCCGCGTGCCGCAAGCCGGCCAATGAAGCCCGGCAGCGGGACCTCGAAGAAGCCCAGCAGGTTGTAAGCGAAGAGCGCCATGATCAGCGCCATGGCGGAGAGGAAAAGCGGTTGCTGGAATTGAATCCCCCAACCGACCGCCAAGCCGGCGGACTTCAGTGCTACCGCAAGGCTGGCCAGGACCAGAAAGGAGAACAGGATGCCGGCGGCGGAGGCCAGAAAGCTGGCGCGCACCGCCGCGCGCTCGCGCCCACCCTGCTGTGCCACCGACAGCAACTTGATGGAGAGCACCGGCAGCACGCAGGGCATGAGATTGAGGATCAACCCGCCGAGCAGCGCCAGGCCGAGAATCCCCGCCAAGGCCAGTAGATCGAGCGGAACCGGGGCCGGCGGCGTCAGGAAGCGGGCGACGGTCTCGGCTTCGATGCCGCGAGTTCCGTCGGTGACAGTGACGGTGACCGACTTACCTTCCAGCACCCGATCGCGCGCCACCTGCGATACCGCGGCCATCAGCCGGGCTTCCTTGCCGCCATCGGCAAGGCTGATCTTCGGCACGCCAAAGAAAAACCCGGGAGGCGCCTCGACCAGCAGATCGGGGGCCTCGAAAGCCCGTTCTGAACGCGCGGTCACTTCCAGCACGGGCTCGGCCAGTGAGCCGGTAAGCCCGACGCTGGCGATATTCAGTCCTTGCTCGGCGCCCTGGCCCGGGACTTGGCGGCGAAAACTCTCGATCAAGAAAGCCTGCGGCGCCCTACCGCCCGCGCCGGGAGGCAGATCGAGGCTGAGTTCGGCCGTATAAGGGATGCAGATATCCTCGCAAAGGAGGTAGTCCACCTTGGCGCGCAGATTGAGCGGCCTTTCCGGGACGTCGGCCGTTGCATCGATCGGCAGCACGACCTGATCGCCGTAGCCGAAGGTTTCCAGCCCGAAAAGCGAAAATCGGTGCGGTACCGGCCAGGCGATCTCGGCCCGCTTCAGGTTCTGCGAACCCGTCCAGTCGATGCGCGGCGGCAGGCCGGCATCGCCGGGGGAGCGCCAATAGATCTTCCAACCGGGCTGCAGGTCGAATTCCAGACCGAGACCGGCCTGAGCGCCCGCCAGGGACTGCGCGGCGCTGATCAGGCGGACACGGCCCTGCGCTTCCTCCGCCCAATCGCTGGCCGCGGCGAAGCCGCTCTGGGGCGCCAGAAACTGCGCGCCCAGCATCACGGCCATCGCCGCTAAAGCTTTGTTTCTCAGTATTCTAAGGCGCATCGCCCCGCACATTCAGATTCCGCCCTCAGGCATATAGAGGGGAGGAGCCACAGAATCCAGATCAGGACAAGAGGCTCTCACAACATCGTGTGGCCGCCACCCTGCGCCCAAATGCCGCGCCGGCCCGAAAAAAAGACCACGGCGGCCCATTGTAGGGAACTCGCCGGACGGCTAGATTCCCAACCATGCAGGAACAGGAATTCCTTACCGGCCAGCTGCTGATCGCCATGCCCGGCATGCGCGACTCCCGCTTCGCCCGCAGTGTCATCTATGTGTGCGCCCATCATCCTGACGGCGCCATGGGCCTGGTCATCAACCGCCTCGTCGGCGCGATCACCTTTCCGGACCTGCTCTCGCAGTTGGGAATCGGCCCGCCAAGCACCGACGAGGAGATCCGGGTCCACTTCGGCGGACCGGTGGAGTCCGGCCGCGGCTTCGTTCTGCATTCAGGCGAGTACCAGCAGGAGAGTACCCTGAAGGTCGACGGCACCGTGGCCCTGACAGCCACCGTGGACATCCTGCGCGACATCGCCGGCGGCACCGGACCGCGACGCAGCCTGCTGGCGCTCGGTTATGCCGGCTGGGGGCCGGGACAGCTCGACTCGGAGATCCAGGCCAACGGCTGGCTGCACGTGGCGCCGGACGAAAACCTGGTCTTCGACGACGCCCTGGACGACAAGTGGGAACGCGCCATCGGCAAGCTCGGAGTCGACGTTTCCATGCTCTCCGGCGACGCCGGCCACGCTTGAGACCTGCGGGTCTACTGCCGCGGGTCGTCGCGCAGCATCTCAAAGAGCAAATGATCCTGCCACTTGCCGTTGATGCGCAGGTACTGACGAGCATAGCCCTCCTGCCGGAACCCGACCTTCAGCAGCAGGCGGCGGCTGGCATCGTTGTTCGGCAGACAGGCTGCCTCCACCCGGTGCAGGGCGAGTTCCTCGAAAGCAAACTCGACCACCGCACCGACCGCCTCGCTCATCAGTCCCTGACGCGAGAAGCGCTCGCCGATCCAATAGCCCATACTCGCTGCCTGGGCGACGCCGCGCCGCACATTTGACAGGGTGACGCCCCCCAGCAGCGCGCGGTCGGCGAGCCGATGAACCAGGAAAGAAAAGCCGGTCCCCTGACGCCATTCGTGATTGTAGGCCTTGAGGCGGCGGCGAAACGAGTAGCGGCTGAGGGCATCATGCGGCCAGGTCGGCTCCCAGGGCGTCAGAAAGTCGCGGCTCTCTTCGCGCAGTCCGGCCCAAGCCTTCCAATCGGTCATGCGCGGCGGCGAGAGAAAGACGCGGGAGCCTTCGAGGCGAACAGCCTGCGAGTTCTCGCCGCGAAACACCGTGAACAGCATCGCCGCGCCCTCTGTCTCAGCCGAAACGTGCGGCGATCCGCTCGGCGCTTTCCAGATGCGCCAGGGGACCGATGGCAGTGACGGTAGGAGCACTGGACAGCAGACGGCCGGCAACGCGGACCACGTCCTGCGGGGTCACGGCGACGATCTTCTGCAGCATCTCTTCAAGCGGCACCTGGCGGCCATGGATCAGCAACTGCTGGGCCAGCTGTTCGGCACGGGAGCCCGAGCTTTCGCGGCTCATCAGCAAAGAGGCGCGGACCTGGGCGCGGGCGCGCTCCAGTTCTTCGTCGGTCACGCCCTCCGTCAGCTTGGCCATTTCATCGCAGACCACCGGCACCAGTTCGACTATCTCCTGGGTGCCGGTGCCGGCATAGAGCCCGAAGAGCCCGCCATCGATGAAGGCGGAATGGAAGGAATAGATCGAATAGACCAGCCCACGCTTCTCACGCACCTCCTGGAAAAGACGCGACGACATGCCGCCGCCAAAGAGCGTCGAAAGCAGGCTCATGGCGTAGTAGTCGTCATCGAGGTAGCCGAAAGCGTCGAAGCCGAGCAGCAGATGCACCTGTTCCAAATCACGCTCTTCGCGGCGATCGCCGCCGCGGTAAGCGGCGGGATCGGTGGCGCCGTTGCTGGTGAAGTCTTCATGGAGGAAGGCCTTCGACACCATCTCGGTGAAGGCCTGATGCTCGACATTGCCGGCGGCGGCCACCACCATCTGCCGCGGGCCGTAGTGGCCATGCAGGTAGTCCCACAAAGCCGTCCTGCTGAGGGCGCTCACCGTGTGGCTGTCGCCCAGCACCGGACGGCCGAGGGCCTGCGCCGGATAGGCCGTTTCCTGAAAGTGGTCGAAGACGATGTCGTCGGGCGTGTCGTTGGCCTGGCCGATCTCCTGCAGGACCACGGCGCGCTCGCGCTCGAGCTCGTCCTCGTGAAAGGCCGGGTGCTGCAGGATGTCGGCGACGATGTCGAGCGCCAGTGGCGCATCCTCGGCCAGGACCTTGGCATAGAAGGCCGTGTTCTCGCGACTGGTATAGGCGTTCAGATGGCCGCCGACCGCTTCGATCTGCTCGGCGATATCCTGGGCCGAACGCCGCGCCGTGCCCTTGAAAGCCATGTGCTCCAGGAGGTGGGCGATGCCGTTCACCTCGGGCGTTTCGTGGCGGGTGCCGGCGCCGATCCAGGCGCCAAGAGAGGCCGTCGCCGTGCCCGGCATGCTATCCGTGGCGACGGTCAGGCCGGAGGGAAGCCGCGTGACCTCGACGCTCATGCCGCACCCTTTGCGCGCTGAGAGCGGCCGCGCCGCTTGTCTCGAATGAAACCCTGCACCGTCGCCAGGTCGTTGGCCAAGGTCGCACAGCGCTCCTCGCGCTCGTACAGATCGTTCAGGCGCTCGGGCAGCGCCGGGCGAACGCCCGCGGCCCGCTCCACGGCGTCGGGAAACTTAGCCGGATGGGCACAGGCCAGCGCCACCACCGCGTCGATCTCCGGGCGGGCTTCAGCGCGTGCGGCGGCGGTCCCGATGGCGCTGTGCGGATCGATCAGTTCGCCGCTTTCCCTATAGCGAAGGGCAATCTCCGCCGCCGTCTCCACATCGTCGAAGCGGTGCGCATCGAACAGCCGGCGCAGACGCTGATGCTCTTCCGGTGTGACGGAGAAGCTGCCCCCCGCGCGGAAGTCGGCCATGACCCTTTTCACCTTGGCGCCATCGCGCCCGAAGACGTCGAACAGCAGCCGCTCGAAATTCGAGGAGATCTGGATATCCATCGACGGCGAGAGAGTCGGGCTGACCCCGGCCACCGACATGGTGCCGCTGTCGAAGAAGCGGGTCAGGATGTCGTTCTGGTTGGAGCCGACGATGAGCTGCGCCACCGGCAGCCCCATGCGGCCGGCCCCGTAGGCGGCGAAAACGTTGCCGAAGTTGCCGGTCGGAACGGAAAAGGCAATGGCACGGTCCGGCGCGCCCAGGGCCACGCCGGCGACGAAGTAGTAGACGATCTGAGCCACGATGCGCGCCCAGTTGATAGAGTTCACCGCCGAGAGATTCATGGTATCGCGGAAGTCGAGGTCGTTGAACATCGCCTTCACCTGGTCCTGGCAGTCGTCGAAGGTGCCTTCAAGGGCGATGTTGTAAACGTTGGGCGCCAGCACCGTGGTCATCTGGCGGCGCTGCACTTCCGAGGTGCGGCCCTTGGGGTGCAGCATGAAGATGTCGATCCGGTCCCGGTCGCGGCAGGCTTCGATGGCCGCCGAGCCGGTGTCGCCGGAGGTCGCCCCGATCACCGTCACATGCTCGCCACGCTGACTGAGCACGTGGTCGAACAGCCGCCCGAGCAACTGCAGGGCATAGTCCTTGAAGGCCAGGGTCGGCCCGTGGAACAGCTCCATCAGCCAGGTACGCTGGTCGAGTTGTTTCAGGGGAGCGACCGCGGCGTGGCCGAAGTCGGCGTAGGTCTCCGCGAGAATCCGTTGCAAATCGGCATCGCCGATGGAGCCGCCGACAAAAGGCTTCAGCACCGCAAAGGCGACCTCCGCATAGGGTTTGCCGGCCAGGTCCCGGATTTCCGCCGGCGAGAACTGCGGCCAGCTCTCCGGCAGGTAAAGGCCGCCGTCGCGCGCCAGGCCGGCCAGCAGCACCTCGTCAAAAGAAAGCACCGGAGCATCGCCCCGGGTCGAAACATACTTCATAGACTACGGTCCACAGGTTCCTGTCGCGGAAAGCCTAATCTAGACGCGGCTTGGGGGGCGCCGCAAGCCGCGCTCCCTCTTGCCGCAAGTCTGAACGACAAGACGGCGGAAAGAGTTAATGCCCGGGCGCAACGGGGAAGGCCCGCCTTGCGGCGGGCCCGCTGCCTTCTATCCCTTCGTCTTGAACGCCGCTGTCAGCGGGCGCCGGCGGGTCCGCCTGCCGCGTCGCGGCCGCCACGGCCATCACGCCCGCCCCCATCGCTGCTCGAATCGTCGCGGCCGCGGCCGCGGTCACGGTCGCCGGGATCCCGCTGATCTTCCGCCACGATCGGAATGATCCGCGCCTCGCGCGCCTCTTCACAGGTGACGCTGTGGCGATCGAAGCCGGAGGCGACCTCGTTGGGCGCCACCACCTTCACCATGAAGGCGAGATCGCGCAGCGCCTGGGCGTCGTCCTCGTCGGCGGCCGGGCCAGTGCCGAAGAGGCGCTCGAAGAAGTCGGGCTCGCGCAGCGGCTTGACCCGCTCCGGCTCATCGAAGACCACGAAGGAAGGATCGGTCTCATCGCCCTTCACCAGGGCCACCCGGTGGCTGCTCCGGGCGATGAACAGTCCATCGTCCGTTGCCGCGGCCTCGGCCTCGAAGGTCTGCGATTCGCGGCCGTCCTCGGTCACGATCTTGTAGGCAAGGGTACCGGGCGCCTGGGCGCCCAGGCGCACGTTGAAGGCAAAACTCTGCGGGCAGCCACCGGCCATCTTCGCCGGAACCACGTCGATATTGGCCGTGGTGGCCTGGAAGCCATTGCTTTGGGCCGCCAGTTGGGCGGCGGCATCGCCGACCAGGCCGCTGTCTGCCAGAGCGGAATTGGCCAATGGGCCGGCGACGGTAAGGGCCAGGATTGAGGTCTGCAGCCCCTTAAGAACCTTGTCGTTGAACATCTGAACTCTCCACTTTCCACATGAACTGGTTGTTCATGTGTCGTGGAGGCCGCCGCTATGGTTCAAAGAGTCCTAAAGGGCCGGCAAGAGCGGCTCAAATCATTGATACAATTGCTCTTACGGAAGATAGCGGGCTTTGAGATGGGCCTTGAAAACCTCGGGATCGAGGGGCTGGCCGCTGGCTCTCTCCAAGATCTGCTCAAAGCCGGCCGAGGAGGCCTGGGCGTGGACATTACGGGCCAGCCAGCCCATCAGCGGTGCGAAATCACCACGGCTGAGAGCCTCGGGGATCTCCGGGTGGGCCGCCCGCGCCGCCGCGAAGAGCTGGGCCGCCGTTATCGCGCCCAGGGTATAGGTCGGAAAATAGCCCCAGGCGCCGTCATACCAATGAATGTCCTGGAGACAGCCGAGGCGGTCCTCCGGCGGGGTGATGCCGAGCAGATCCTTCAGACCCTTGTTCCATTCCGCGGGCAGGGCGTCCAGTTCCATCTCCCCGGCGATCAGCGCCTTTTCCAGGCGATAGCGCAGGATGACGTGCGCCGGATAGGTCACCTCGTCGGCATCGACGCGGATGAAATCCGGCTTCACTTCGTTGTAGTGGCGCAGCAGGTTGTCGGCCTGCCAGGCGGCGCCGCTGCCCTCAAAGGTCTCGCGGGCCAGGGGCGTCAGGTAGCTCACAAACTCGCGGCTGCGGCAGGCCTGCATCTCGACCATGAGCGACTGGCTCTCGTGCATGGCCATGCCGCGCGCCTCGCCGACCGGCTGCAGGCGCCAGTCCTTGGGCAGGCCGCGCTCGTACATGGCATGACCCGTTTCATGCAGCACACCCATGAGGGCGATGGTGAAGTCGTCCTCGTTGTAGCGGGTGGTGATGCGCACGTCGTCCGGTACCCCGCCGCAGAAGGGATGCGCCGAGACGTCCAGGCGGCCATGCTCGAAGTCGAAGCCGACGGCGGCCATGAGCCTGCGGGCCAGCGCCTCCTGCTTGGCGACCGGGAACGGCCCTTCGAGCGGCAGCATCGCCGGCTGAGCCGCCTGACGCGCCAGCACGTCGTCGAGGAAACCCGGCAGGAAGCCGGCCAGATCCTCAAAAACCGCGTCGATGCGCGCCGACTTGCCGCCGGGTTCGTACTGGTCGAGCAGCGCGTCGTAGAGCGAACAGTCGAGGCGCTCTGCCTTGGCGGCCGCCGCCTGGCGGGTCAGGTTCAAGACCTCCTTCATGGCCGGCAGCACCGCCTGGAAGTCGGACTTGGGCCGTGCCTGGCGCCAGATCATCTCGCAACGCTTACAGGCCTTGGCCAGAGCTTCGACCAAGTCGCTGTGCAGCGCCGTGGCATGCAGCCAGCGCCGCTGCATTTCCCTGAAATTGGCCCCGGTCCAAGAGTCCAGAGCCGCGGCCTCGCCAGCGGCCCTGTCGAAAAGCTCTTCCATCGAGGGGTCGGTGAGGATCTCGTGGCAGACCACGCTCAAGGTCGCCAATTGCTCGGTGCGCGCCTCGGCGCCGCCGGAGGGCATCATTGCCGACATGTCCCAGCCGAGCACGCCCGCCGCCTCCTGCAGGGCATGCAGGCGTTTGAATTTGCGCGAAAGTTCTTCGTAGGCGGTCATTCGCAGCCCCAAACCAATTCAACGAGAAGCGCCATCCTGATAGCTCTGGCTTGGACAAGCCTGCGCAACTACTGGCTGTCAATATAGGAGATCAGGCCGTGAAAGCATCAACAGAAGCGGCGCTTGGCGAAAGCGACACCGCCATGCCCACGGACGCAACCACCTTCGAGCTCAGGCCTCCGAGGAGGGCTCCTCTTCGCGGCGGTAGTGGAAGAGGAAGTAGATCACCGCGAGGATGACGGCGAAGGAATACCAGATGATGGCGTATTGCAGGTGGTCGTTGGGCAACTGGATGCGGGTCTGGCCGCCGATCGGCAGGCCGCCGGGAATCTCCGAGACCACCGTGTCGGCGTAGACCTCCTCGATGATCGGCCGGTCGACATAGTCCGCCATGACCGGCAGGTCGAGCCAGAAATAGAACCGGTCTTCAGGCTTGTTGGGCGGCCTGGCGAAGTCGACACCCTTCCAGCCATCGGTGCGCAGCAGGGCCTCGATTTCGACCGGGCCGGGCAGCTGGCCGTCGGCGCGGGTCGCCGGGTCGCGCCGATTTTCGGGAACCCAGCCGCGGTTGACCAGCAGAACGCGGCCGTCCTCCAGTTGGAACGGCGTCACCACGTTGAGGCCGACGCGCCCGTTCTCAGTCCGCGCGCCGAGATAGAACTCCTGTCCATGCAGGAAGCGGCCTTGGAGCGCCACCCGCGTGAACTCCACGCCCCCGGGATCGGAGAAGCTGCGCGGCAGCGGCACGGCGGCACCCGTTGCACGTTCCTGACGGAGGGCGATCTGCTCATTCTTCCAGCCGAGCCGTTGCACCTGCCAGCTGCCCAGCCCGATCAGGACGATCAAGGCAGGGATGGTGCAGACTGTGGCCCAGAAGGTCGGCCGGAAACGGCGGCGGCCGCCGGCCTGGGGTTCAGGTGCGCTCATCGTGGATCGTCCTGGTCATCCTGATGGTAATCGACAAGGCCAGAGTCGCTGGCGTGGTGACGGAACTGCAAGGCAATGAGAACACCTTTCATGGGATGCAGCAGGGCCAGAGCGGTGACGACCACCAGAGGCGTCCACAGCGCCATGTGGAGCCACCAGGGCGGCGCGAAGGCGAACTCCAGCCAGAACACCAGGGGCATGAAGATCGCGCCCAGGAAGAAGATGACGAAGACCGCCGGCCCGTCGCCGCTGTCCTGCTTTCGCAGGTCGAAGCCGCAGACCCGGCAACGCTCGGCGACCTTCAAGATACCGGAGAAGAGCGGCCCCTTGCCGCAGCGCGGACAGCGGCAGGCAAGGCCGGTCCTGATGGGCGGAGGATAGTCGTCGGGTCCAAGCGACGGGGGCGCCGTCATCGCGGCGCCCCCATGGCAGTGTCGTTGTGGGTCCTTTGAGTGATCGTCAGCCGCCCCACCAGTAGACGCAGATGAAGAGGAAGAGCCACACCACGTCAACGAAATGCCAATACCAGGCCGCCGCCTCGAATCCGAAGTGATGATCCGGCTTGAAATGGCCGGCGTTGGCCCGGAAGAAGCAGACGATCAGGAAAATGGTGCCGACGATGACGTGAAAGCCGTGGAAACCGGTCGCCATGTAGAAGGTCGAGGAGTAGATGCCGTCGGTGAAGCCGAAAGCCGCGTGGCTGTACTCGTAAGCCTGCACCGCGGTGAACAGCAGGCCGAGCAGGATGGTCAGCGCCAAGCCCTGCAGCAGGCCCCTGCGGTCGCCATGAATCAGTGCGTGATGCGCCCAGGTCACGGTGCAGCCCGAGAGCAGCAGGATCATGGTGTTGAGGAACGGTAGTTGGAATGCGTCAAAGACCTCCACACCAACCGGCGGCCAGACCCCTCCGGTGAAAGCCGCGCGCGCTGCCTGCTTGGCCTCGCCGGCAAACAGGCTGGCATCGAAGAAGGCCCAGAAGAAAGCGGAAAAGAACATCACCTCGGAGGCGATGAACAGGATCATGCCGTAGCGCAGGCCGAGCTGCACCACCTTGGTGTGATGGCCCTGATGCACCGCTTCCTTGATGACGTCGCGCCACCAGAGAACCATGGTGAGCAGCACCAGCGCGATACCGACCGGCACCAGCCATGGCGTGACGTCGTGCATGAGAAACACCATGCCCACGGCCAGGACGCCGCCGGAGATCGCGCCCAGCAGGGGCCAGGGGCTGGGATCCACCAGGTGGTAGGGATGGTTCGGTTTGTCGTGGCCTGCGCTCATGGTCATTCCCCGCTTCAAACGTCCGGTCTGCTCCGGCAGACGTTCCGCGGACCGCCCTTGGAACATCCTGGTCAATTGCCTCTGCCTTCAGGAGCTCGAAAGCGCCTCTCCGGCATTTCTCGTGCGGTGCCCTGAACGGCACCGGCTGTCAGTTCAGCGAAACATCGCCTAGCGGTGCCGAGACGGCACCCAATTGTTGTTTCGCCAGTTCCTCGGCCTGCGCCTCTTCATCGACGAAGAAAGTGTAGGACAGGGTGATGGTGCGTACCTCGCGAAGGTTCGGATCCTCCTCGATCGCCGGATCGACGAAGAAGCTGACCGGCATGTCGGCCGTGGCGCCGGCCGCCAGCCGCTGTTCGGTAAAGCAGAAGCACTGCACCTTGTTGAAATACTGCCCGGCCTTCAGCGGCGTCACGTTGAAGGTCGCCGTGCCGACAGTCGTGCGGGCCGAGAGGTTGCGCGCCCGGAAGAACGCCAGGCCTGACTCGCCGACCTTCATCTTCATCTCGCGCTCCACCGGCTGGAAGGCCCATGGCAACTGCGGATCAATGTCGGTGTTGAAACGCACGGTGATGACCCGCTCGCCGACCGCTCCCGGCGGGGCCTCTGCAACCTGAGTGGTGCCGCCGTAGCCGGTAATCTGACAGAACAGCTGATAGAGCGGTACCGAGGCATAGGCCGCGCCGACCATCGCGAAGGCAACGCCGAGCAGCCCCACCGCCAACCGCTTGTTGGCTCGCGCACTTCGAGTGGATCTGACCGGCTGCGACATGCTCAGCCTCCACCCATGCGGATGATGGAAACGAAGTAGACCACCACGACGAAAATCATCAGCGCCGCAAGCAGCGCCCAGTTCTTCAAGCGTTGCCGCTTGAGGCGATCCTTTTCATTGCCGTTCGCCATGGACATCAACCCGCCAGTCCGAACAAACCCTGCGTCGAAGCCAGGAAGCCCGGCGCCCGGTCGACGATCAGCAGGGTGAAAAGGACGAAGAGATAAAGGATCGAATATCCGAACAGCTGGCGCGCCGGACGATCGCCGTCGCTGCGCAGCACGGCCAGGGCCAGCAAGACGAAGCAGAGGCCCATGACCGCGGCGACAACGCCGTAAACCACACCGGCGGTACCGAGCAAGGCCGGCACCACGCCGAGCGGCGCCAAAACCAGGCTGTAGGCCAGGATCTGGCGCTTGGTGGCTGCCCGCCCGGCGACCACCGGCAGCATCGGCACCTTGGCCTTGGCGTAATCGATATCGCGATAGAGAGCCAGCGCCCAGAAGTGCGGCGGCGTCCAGATGAAGATCAGGGTGAAGAGCACGAAGGAATGCAGATCCACGCCGCCGGTGACCGCGGCCCAGCCGATCATCGGCGGGAAGGCGCCGGCGGCGCCGCCGATGACGATGTTCTGCGGCGTACGGCGCTTCAACCAGATGGTATAGACGAAGACGTAGAAGGCGTTGGCCGACGCCAGCAGCCCCGCCGCCACCCAGTTCACCGCCACGCCCATCAGCATGACCGAGAACAGGCTGAGCACCACACCGAAGGCCAGCGCTTCCTGCGGCGCCATCTTGCCGCGCGGCAACGGCCGGCCCTTGGTCCGCTCCATGATCGCGTCGATGTCGCGCTCGTACCACATGTTGATAGCGCCGGCGGCGCCGGCGTTCACCGCGATGCACAACACGGCGACGGCGGCCAGGAAGGGGTGCAACTCGCCGGGTGCCGCATACAGCCCGGCAAATCCGCTGAACACGACAAGCGACATGACCCGCGGCTTGAGCAGCGCCACAAAGTCCGACACCTGAGCCCCGACTTGGCCGTCGATCTGAGCAGAGCCCCACCGCGCGGCCCCGGCAGAGCGGCCCGCAAAGGCCGCGCCGTCGTCGTCCAATCGAAATGAAAGGTCACTCACTCAGACATCCCTCATGATTGCCCCCCGCGACTGCATCGGCTCAATGGCCGCCGGTGTCGCGGATCTGGGGAAGATCGTTGAAGGTGTGGAACGGCGGCGGCGAGGATACCGTCCATTCCAGCGTCGTCGCGCCCTCGCCCCAATAGTTGGCTTCGACCCGACGTCCGGCCATGAGCGAATGGATCGTCATGACCACGAAGAACACCGTCGCCGCGATGGAGATATAGGAGCCGTAAGAGGACACTGCGTTCCAGCCGGCAAAGGCATCGGGATAGTCGATGTAGCGCCGGGGCATGCCGGCCAGGCCGAGGAAGTGCTGCGGGAAGAAGGTCAGGTTGACGCCGATGAATGTCGCCCAGAAGTGCAGCTTGCCGGCCCATTCTGGGAACTCGCGGCCGGACATCTTGCCGAACCAGTAGTAGAACGCGGCGAAGATACCGAACACGGCACCGAGGCTCAGCACATAGTGGAAATGCGCCACCACGTAGTAGGTGTCGTGCATGGCGATGTCCATGCCGGCGTTGGCCAGAACCACGCCGGTGACGCCGCCAAGGGTAAACAGGAAAATGAACCCGATGGCCCAGAGCATCGGCGTGGTGAAGCGGATCGATCCTCCCCACATCGTCGCGATCCAAGAGAAGATCTTCACCCCCGTTGGCACGGCGATCACCATGGTCGCCGCGGTGAAGTAGGCCTTGGTGTCGACGTCGAGACCGACGGCGTACATGTGATGGGCCCAGACGATGAAGCCGACGAAGCCGATCGACACCATGGCGTAAGCCATGCCGAGGTAACCGAACACCGGCTTGTTGGAGAAGGTCGACACGATGTGGCTGATGATGCCGAAGGCCGGCAGGATCATGATGTAGACCTCGGGATGACCGAAGAACCAGAACAGGTGCTGGAACAGGATCGGGTCGCCGCCGCCGGAAGCATCGAAGAACGAGGTGCCGAAATTACGGTCGGTCAACAGCATGGTGATGGCGCCGCCTAGAACCGGCAGCGACAGCAGCAGCAGGAAGGCGGTGATCAGAATCGACCAGACGAAGAGCGGCATCCTGTGCAGCGTCATGCCCGGCGCGCGCATATTGAAAATCGTGGTGATGAAGTTGACGGCGCCGAGGATGGACGACGCGCCGGCCAGATGCAGCGCGAAGATCGCCATGTCGACCGACATGCCGCCGTGGCCCAGCGGCCCGGAAAGCGGCGGATAGATCGTCCAGCCGGTGCCGGCGCCGATATCCACGAAGGCCGAACCGAGCAACAGCAGGAAGGCCGGAACGAGCAGCCAGAAGGAGATGTTGTTCATCCGCGGGAACGCCATGTCCGGCGCGCCGATCATCAGCGGCACGAACCAATTGCCAAAGCCACCGATCAGCGCCGGCATGACCACGAAGAACACCATGATCAGGCCGTGGGCGGTGATGATCACATTCCACATCTGGCCGTTTGGCTCGCCGTCGGTGAGCAGGTACTGAACCCCCGGATCCTGCAGTTCCAGCCGCATGATTAGTGAGAAGAAGGCGCCGATCAGGCCGGCGACAACGGCGAAGAGCAGATAGAGGGTGCCGATGTCCTTGTGGTTGGTCGAACAGAACCAACGCAGGAAGAAACCCGGCTTGTGGTCGTGATGCGCTTGGGCGTCGCTGCTGTAAGCCATTTTCGCTTCTTCCCTTACTCGGATTGCGGAACGACGGCGGAGGCCGCGGCGACCCTGACGTGCCCGGAATCTGGCCCGGAGGCGGGATCGGGCACAGCGGCAACCGCGCCGGCCTCGGGACTGTCAACCTGGGCAAACTCCTCGCGGGCCTTCTTGGTCCACTCGGCAAACTCCGCCTTGCTCACCATCTTGATATTGATCGGCATAAAGGCATGCCCGGCGCCACAGAGTTCGGAACACTGTCCGTAGAAGGTCTGACCCGCAAATTCGGCCGGCACATAGGCCCAGGTCTCGTTGTTGCGTCCCGGCACGGCATCCATCTTCAATCCGAACTGCGGCATGGCGAAGTTGTGCAGCACATCGCTGGCGGTCACCAGAAAGCGGATGTTGGTATCCACCGGCAGGACCAGAGGGGTATCGGCGGTCAGGAGGCGCGGCTGATCCGGCTGCAGGTCTTCTTCGGCGACCATGTAGGAATCGAAGGTGAAGTTGCCGTGGTCCGGATACTCGAAGGACCAGTACCACTGGCGGCCGATCGCTTTGACCGTGATGTCGGCTTCCTGCACCTGATCGGTGAAATACAGCAACCGGAACGACGGGAAGGCGATGCCGATCAGAATCAACACCGGGACCACCGTCCAGGCCAGCTCCAGCGTGACGTTGTGGGTGGTCTTCGACGGAGTCGGATTGCGCTTCGCGGAGAAGCGGAACATCACCCAGAGCAACAGGGCCATCACGAACACCGTGATCGCCGTGATGAGCACCAGCAAGAGGTTATGGAACGCAGCAATGCGCTCGGCGACCGGCGTCACGGCATCCTGAAGGCCCAACTGGTAGTTGCTGGGCTGGGCCTGGGCCTCGCCAAGCATCACCGGACCAAGCGTGAACATGAAGGCGGCGGCAAGGAGGCCGAGCCGGCTGAGGAATGTCATAGCTGCATGTCCCATCGTTCCTGCAATTCCTGTCGTCCGCTCCCCACGCAATCACGCGGCTGCGCGTGTCCCCACAGAGGCGAGTCGGTACCAAGGCGAGCGAAAACTATACCAAGGCCGTTGGCTTCACAAGGCCGCGCAAAGCGGCGTTTTGCCACGGTTTCACCACCTCCAGGGCCGACTCATGATAGGCCATGGCAGCCGCTGTTTGGGAGCCGACACCAAGGGTGCGACCGAATGACGCAACTCAGCCCACCGCCACATCAGCGCCGCGGGCAGAGGTTGGCCGCGTCACCGCAACACCCGCCGCCTCAATTCTTTGCCCCGTCTTCCCGCTCCAGGCGACGCCGCAGCCGGCGCAGGCCGAACCAGATCAGCACGGCGAGCAGTGGGATCGAGAGGCCGGTCGCCAGGTCCGGGCTGACCGGCACGCCGACTGCTTTGGCGCCCTTTGCCAGATATCCGATCAGGCTGGCGACATAGTAGGTGATGGCGGCGATCGACAGCCCCTCCACCGTCTGCTGCAAACGCAGCTGGAGTCGGGCGCGGCGGTTCATGGATTGCAGAAGATCGCGATTCTGCGACTCCACCTGGATATCGACGCGGGTGCGCAGCAACTGGCTGGCCCGCGCCACCCGCCGTGACAGCGCCTCCAGGCGCTCAGCCACCGCTTCGCAGGTCCGCATCGCCGGCGCCAGGCGGCGGTCGACGAACTCGCCGAGGGTCTGCAGTCCCTCGACGCGCTGCTCGCGCAATTCCTCGACCCGGCGCAGGACCAGGGCATAATAGGCGCGTGCCGCGCCGAAGCGGTAGTTGGTGGCGGCCGCCACGTCCTCGATCTCCGACGACAGCTCCATCAGCTCGTCGAGTAGTTCGCGTTCGGCCCCCATGCCCTCGATCTCGGCCAGCCGCCCGGTGATCCCGGTCAGACGCTCACCGATCGAGGCCAGGCCGGCGCTGTGGCGCTTGGCCGCCGGAAAGGCGAGCAGAGAGGCCATGCGGTAGGTCTCGACCTCCAGGAGACGCTGAACCAGGCGCCCCGCCTGGCGCGGCCGCAACGAGCGGTCATGCAGCAGGATGCGGGCGAAACCGTCGCCGCGCACCCGAAAGTCCATCCACACCGCCGCGGCGCCGCCGGAGACCTGACTGCCGACGATGCTGTCGTGGCCGAACAGTGCCTGCAGGCCGGCGCCATCGGGTTCGGGTGCCGCGGCCGCCAGCAGGTCCAGATGCACGCCGACCAGCAGGTCGCCGGGCAGGCCGGCGATCCAGTCGCCGGGAACCCGATCGATGGCGGCGCCGGCAAAGGGCGCGTCGCTGAACGGGCCGTTGAGGAAGAAGGTATAGGTGGAGAACTCGGTATGCCGCTCCCACTTCAGGCGAAAGCTGCCGAGGTCGACGATGAAGTGGCTGGCGTTCTCCGGCGGCCCGTCGACTCCGCGGCTTTCGCAGAGGTCGCAGACATGCTGGCGCTCACGCTTGGCCGCGCCTTCGCCTGAAAGCAGGGCCAAGTGGCTGATCCTCTCCGGCGCCTGCAAGGTGGCGAAGGGGCGCGAATGCACTTCCGCGTTCAACGCGCCGCGCAGCGGGTGGTCCCGCAACCCCATAATCATGTCCTGAAACTACCCCTCTTACCCGATTTCGCGCTTCGGTGCCTGATGGCGACCCCCCTGCCTTCGGGCGGCCGGGATGTTATTCTGGTGCCGACGGACCATATTAAGGCAAGTTACACCCAACGCCGGCACCCTTTGTGGGCCGGACATCCTTGCATATTGCCCGCCAGGCGCCGCGGACCCGGAGGTCTTTTCATGACACATCTCGCCGATACCGACGAGCTTTTCTACGCAAGAGCCGGTCTCGACCGCACCCGACTGGAAACTCTTGTAAACGACGCGATGTCCGGCGCCGACGACGGCGAGTTGTTCCTGGAATACCGGCAGTCGGAAGCCCTGGCCTTCGACGACGGGCGCCTCAAATCGGCCAGCTTCGACACCATGCAGGGTTTCGGCCTGCGCGCCATCGCCGGCGAGGCCGCCGGCTACGCCCACGCGAGCGAGCTATCGGAAGCCGCCATCGCCCGCGCCGCCGAAACGGTCAAGGCCGTGCAGTCCGGCCATTCCGGCGTCATGGCCGAAGGGCCGGGGCGCACCAACCGCATCCTCTATGGCGACGAGAATCCGATCGCCGCCGTCCCCTTTGAAGCCAAGGTCAAACTGCTGGCGGAGATCGACGCCTATGCCCGCGCCAAGGATCCACGGGTCAAACAGGTCAGCGCTTCCCTGGCCGGTGAATGGCAGGCGGTGCAGATCCTGCGCGCCGGCGGCGACAGGTCGGCGGACATCCGCCCGCTCGTCAGACTCAACGTCTCCGTTGTGGTCGGCGAAGGCGAGCGCATGGAGGCAGGGGGGCACGGCGGCGGTGGCCGCATCGCCTATGAGACGCTGTTGGATCCGGCGCACTGGCAGGCCGGCGTCGACGAGGCGCTGCGCCAGGCCCTGGTGAATCTGGAGTCGGTCGATACCCCAGCCGGCGAAATGCCGGTGGTGCTGGGCGCCGGCTGGCCCGGCATCCTGCTGCACGAGGCCGTCGGTCACGGCCTGGAAGGCGACTTCAACCGCAAGAAAACCTCGGCCTTCTCCGGCCTGCTCGGCGAACGGGTCGCCTCACCGGGCGTCACCGTCGTCGACGACGGCACCCTGCTGGACCGCCGCGGATCGTTGACCATCGACGATGAGGGCACCCCGAGCCAGGCAACGGTCCTGATCGAAGACGGCATCCTGCGCGGCTACATGCAGGACCGCCAGAATGCACGCCTTATGGGCATGCAGCCGACCGGCAACGGCCGGCGCCAGAGCTACGCCCACATCCCCATGCCGCGTATGACCAACACGGTGATGGCGGCCGGCGACATGGACCCCGGGGAAATCATCGCCTCTGTCGACAAGGGCCTCTATGCCGTCAACTTCGGCGGCGGCCAGGTCGACATCACTTCCGGCAAGTTCGTGTTTTCCTGCACCGAGGCCTACCTCATCGAGAACGGCAAGATCGCGGCACCGGTGAAAGGCGCCACTTTGATCGGCAATGGCCCGGACGTGATGACCAAGGTGAAGATGATCGGCAATGACATGAAGCTCGACGACGGCATCGGCACCTGCGGCAAGGAAGGCCAGGGCGTGCCTGTCGGGGTCGGACAGCCGACCATGCTGATCGACGCGATCACGGTTGGCGGCACGGCGGCTTGATCTCTTGGCCGCTGAACGCTGGGCAGCCTGAATGGGCCCCCTCGGACCGGCCTCACTCGGAAAGTTTTCCGATCCGCGTTAACGTTTGCGCAATCCACTCTATGCGAAGGCTGAAGGCAGTCGAAGATCACCAACTTCACCGGGTTGGGGCACAAGCTCGCCCGGGACGAAAGCGATCAAGTGAAACCCTGCGTTCCGAGATGCCTGGCTGTTCTATTTCTCGTTGTTGCGGCGCCCACTGCCCAGGCCTGCCAGGCCGGCGACGGCCTGAGCGAAACCTGTGGCGCTGACAGCGCCGCCAGCGCGCCGCGAAAAGCACCGCGCATCATCTTCGGCCAAAACGACGTGAAAGCCCCAGACTTCGAAAACCTGCGGCCGATGCGACGGTCGGATGCGTCGAGCCGCCAAGCCTATTTCGGCAGCGGCGAGATCTACAGCTCGACATTGGAAGGACTGCGCCAACGGCTGCGGGACATGGAGTCCCGTCGCCACCTGGAGCAAGTGCCGCTGTCGCCGGCTCAGGGCGCGGCCAGGAATGAAATGCCGCCGGCGCTGATGCGCGCCCTCGCTCTCGCCAAGCAGGAGCGTGACAATGTCTCGGCTGTAGGCGAACACGCAATCACATCCATCGACTGAGGACTGCCGCCCGCGTGAATCGGAGGTAGCCTGCCAGAGCTTGCGCAGCTACGCAGCCTGTTAGTGCTTGCGCAGATACAATGCGACCCCCAGCAAGGCGCCGGTGGCAATCAGCGCCGGAATAATGGCTGTCACAACAGCATAACTGAGGCTTTGCATACTGCCCGGCGCCGGATGGCCCGCCATGAAGGCGAGAACAAAGAGCAGATAGGCGGTCGCGCCGACCTTGGGTCCCCACTCCTTAAGCCATGACCGGTCCTTAGGGTCGATTGGCATGCGCTACGCCTTTCCTGCCACAGCCTCCCGCTTTGCCCGCCGAGTCTAGAGCATGCTCTGGATATTTGGAGTCGATTTGATGGCCGGAAGCGTCGCAGCGGCGGCGCAGCGCTGCTTGCCCGATGCGCCGCATCGCTTGGCGCGCGGCGAAGCAGCCGCGGCAAATTTGGCCGTTCCTCCGACATGTCTCGATTGATCATTAGTTTATTCGAGTAATCGAAACGCAAAGCAATTAATTGAAACTTAGCGTAAAAGCACCAGTCTCTTCGATGCTATCTCGGATTCCTCCGGACAAGATCATTCATACAACCGGTTGAAAAATAGAGAAAAAGGATGCTGGAGTGGACCAGCTCACCCCCGGCAGTGACTATGATCCTATTTTCTCGCAGACGTTGAGAAGTGAGGAGCGTCACTGCTTATTGAGTGTGCCGGCAAGTTCCCGTCTGCAGACACCGGCTTCCGCCAGCCGATCGGAGGACGATAGGAGCTGTCACCCGTGACGGCCGTGTCAGCAGACTCCATTCTCGAATCGCCGCCACGGTTCCGTCGCCTTTCGCTTTCGATACGCGGCAAGATCATCCTGCTTGCCGCCGGCATCGCGCTTATCACGGCGCTCGTGGTCGGCGCCGCCAACTATACCCGCATCGCCGAGTTGACGCGCGACGAGGCAACCGGGCGGCTGAGCAGCCAATCCAGCCTGATCGCACATCATCTGCAGAATGCCTTTGGTGGATTGAGAGCGGACGTTCTCACCATCTCTAGCACCCCTCCCTTTCAAGGACTGGCGCGAAGCCTGCCGCAGATGCGCGCCGATCCTCTCGATGGCTCCACAGCCGATCAGTGGCGCAAGCGGCTGGAAACAATCTTCGGTTCGATCATCGCGCACCGCCCCGGCTACGTGCAGCTACGCTATATCGGAATCGCCGATGGCGGCCGTGAAATTGTGCGTGTCGACCGCTTCGGTGATGAAATTCTGACCATTGCGATCGAGGACTTGCAGCGCAGGACCGACGAGTCCTACATCCGCGACAGCCTCGGTTTGGCCGAAGGCGAAGTCTACTTCTCCGGCATCGCCTTGAACCGCGACCACGGCCTGGCTGACGAAGGCCGCCCAGTGATCCGCGCGGTTACGCCGGTTTATGGACCGGACGGCAAGACCTTCGGCTTCATGGTGGTCGACGCCGATGCCGCCGCTCTTCTCCGTTCCGATTCGACCAGCCTCGACACGGACGGGGCGATTGTGATGCTCACCGACACCGACGACTACATAACCCAGCCGCGCGACGGCAAAGCGTCGGAATTTTACTTTCGCGGCGCGTTGGCGGACTCGGTGCCCAGCATCGTCAGGCTGCTGCACCAGAGCACCGTCGTCGACCAGACCGTTACACGCAGAATCGATGGCGAGGATTTCGCCATTCACATCAGCCGGCTTAGCTTCGACGCCTTCAAGCGCGAGCAGCTCCTGAAAATTGCGCTGGTGGTACCCGAGAAACAGTTCGTCGCCGAAGCCAACGCAATTCGCAATTCATCGCTTTGGACCGCACTTCTGTTGGCCTTCTTCGCTTCGCTCGCGTCCTTCGCCGCAGCGCGAATGGTAACCACTCCCCTGCTTCAGATGGTTGAGGAAACGCGGGCTTTTGGGGCGGGAAAGCGCAAGATCAGCCTGCCGACTTTTCGCCAGGATGAAATCGGCGAACTGTCTCGCGCCTTCACCGATCTTGTCGAAGGGCTAGAGAAATCCCGGAATTCGGAAAGCGCCGCACTATCGCGCATGGAGACCCTGCGCAGGGAAGCCGTTGACGCCCTCTTCGTGACGGATGAAAGCGGTACGCTCCTAGAGTTCAACAGAAGCGCCGAGAAGCTGTTCGGCTACGCGGAGCACAAGGTTGTCGGACTGAACGTCGCCCTGATCCTCCCGGAATTCGATGCCCGCGGAAGATTTCCCAGCATGCAGTGTTATCTGGAGTCCTGTGAAGACGGTTCCAACGGAATCGTTCAGGCGTTGCGAACAAACGGCCGGGTTTTCGAGGCGGAACTGCTTATCAACGAAATCATGATCGGCGGCAAACGGTTGTTCGATGGTGCCGTCCGCGACATCAGTGAGCGTCAGGCAATAGAAAGACAGGCAGCCCGCCATACCGCCGAGCTTGAGCGCAGCAATCAGGATCTAGATGACTTCGCTTACATTTCCTCGCATGACCTGAAGGAGCCTCTACGGGGCATCGCCAATCACGCCAGATTTCTGCAAGAAGACTATGCAGAAGTGCTCGGCAAGGACGGCAACAAACGCGTCCAGCGCCTTCGCGAGCTTGCTCTGCGCGCCGACACACTGACCACCGAGCTGCTTCAGTGGTCGCGGCTCGGGCGCGCTTCATTGGAAATGGACGCCGTCGATCTCAATTGCATCGTCGACGAGGTCAAGGTCTCTCTCGCCAACTTGATCGAAGAGAAGAACGCGAAAGTCTCCGTTGTCAACGGGCTCCCCGCTATACGCGGCGACCGGTCGCGCCTCGTCAGTGTGTTCATGAACCTCATCGTGAACGGCATCAAGTACAACGGCAGTGCGGAGAAGACGATAGAGATCGGTGTCCTGGCAGATAATGCGAAGTCCAAAGGGGTCGCGAGCGAAACTATCTATGTCAAAGACAACGGCATTGGTATTTCCGCGGAATTTCACGAATCGGTCTTTACTATTTTCAAACGCCTGAACCATGAACGAGCATATGGTGCCGGCACGGGAGCGGGTCTGAGTTTCGTGAAAAAGATCATCGAACGTCACGGCGGCAAAATCTGGCTCGAGTCCGAACCCGGCGCCGGAACCACCTTCTACTTCACTTTCCCAGGGAGTGCGGCATGAAACCCGCGATTCGCCAACCAATCGATATCGTCGAAGACAGCGACGACGACTTTGAAGCGACGGAGCGCGCCTTGAAGCGAAACGGTGGCCTTGCCAACCCTTTGCTGCGCTTCGATTGTGCCGAGTCCACCCTCCTCTATCTATCGAAAGTAATGCATGGCTCCGATGATCCGGAACTTGCCATGCCGGGCATCATTCTGCTTGACCTGAATTTGCCGGGCATTGGGGGAGCGGCGATACTGTCACAGATGAGAAGTCAACTGCATCTCGCTGAGATTCCCGTGGTTGTTCTGACAACCTCCACCGATCCTCGCGACATAGAGCGTTGCTACAAGGCCGGCGCGAACACCTACATTCAAAAGCCGGTCGACCTTGAGAGGTTCTTCAAGGCGATCCAGCAACTCAAGGACTATTGGTTTGAACTCGCAATTCTTCCGGGGCAGGGAAAATGTGCGCGGCGCCAACTATGACGCGCTTACCGGACTGGCGAACCGCCGGTTCTTCGACGAACGGCTGGATCATGCCATGGCCAGAACCGGACAGAGCACCGTCTTCGCCGTCATCGTTTTCGATCTCAACGAATTCAAACCGATCAACGACACCTACGGCCACGCAGCGGGCGACAAGATTTTGCAAGAAGTCGCAGGGCGCACCCTGAAGGCGCTGCGCAACGGCGATACCACAGCGCGCCTTGGTGGCGATGAGTTCGTTGTCCTGCTGGAAAACCTGCCCGATGACGGCGTTGCCGCGCTGGCGAGCATTGAGCGTCGCATTGTCGACAGCATCTGTAGCCAGCACTACTTCGTCGAAGACCAAAGCATTGGCATCGGCTTGAGCATTGGTGCAGCGCTCTATCCGAGCATGGCCACTTCGCGATCCAATCTCCTTAGAATCGCCGACGAGAAAATGTACAGAATGAAACGGGAAACGGAGCCGCCACGCGGACAACACCTGCGGTCCGTCCAGAACTAGAGCTCCCGCAACTGTTTGCCGCACAGGCACGCCACTCAAACCCTGGTCTGTAAATCCGGCCTGGCTGAACCCATATTGGACAGGGACGCGTAACTTCCAAGGCGCCTAGCAACCCAATGAAGCTCTGGGAGCCCTGCCATGATGAAGCTTTTCCTGCCCATATCGGCCAGCCTGGTGCTGTTGATGGGCCTCGCCGCCACGCCCGTTGTTTCGTCCGCCGCGGCCCAGTCCTGCGCCACCATCGGTACGTCCACTTTCTGCGGCGCGCGCGGATCCCACAACACTGTCGGCAAGACCATGATCTTCAACAACGGCCCGGCCGGGCAGCGCCTGGGAAGCTTCTCGGTGACCGGCACGCCGCCGCGCACATCCGTCTTGCGCGGCGCGGAGTCTCGCGGCCTGGCGGCACCGCGGACATTCACCGGGGTCGCCACTTCGAGACGATTTGGCTCGGCGGAGGCCTATGATTCCGCCATCGCCCGGCTGCGTGCTGAAATTCTGGCCATCGAGGCGCGGGACCGACTGGAGCGGTTGTCTTTGACGCCGGCGCAGGAAGCGGCCAAGACGACCCTGTCGCCGGCGCTGCTGCGGGCCCTCACCCTGGCCCAGCAGGCCCGCGACAAGTCCGCGGCCAAAGCCAGAGCAGGGCTTGGCGCGGCGCGGTAGCCCGAGACCGGATCCTCAGTAGGCACACTCGTTGAATATCGGGTCGATGGAGTTCTGCCAGCGGCCGTGGAAGTCGTCGAGCAGGTACTCCGCCGGCGATTTCTCCCGCTCCACACGGCTGTGCAGCAGCGCCAGAAAAAGGCCTTCATCCTCACCCTGCCAGTCCTGGCGATGGCGCGCCTTGAGCCCCTGGGCGGCGATCTCCACCGCCTGGCGCGCCACGGCGTTGAGCGGCTTGCCACGAAACGGCGTGTGCAGCGCCTGTTTCGGCACCTCGTCGCGCAGATACTGGTGCTCGTCCAGGGACCAGTCCTTGACCAGATCCCAGGCCGCGTCCAGCGACGCCTGGTCATAGAGCAGGCCAACCCAAAGCGCCGGCAAGGCGCAGAGCGACTTCCACGGGCCGCCATCGGCGCCCCGCATTTCCAGGAAGCGCTTCAGGCGCACTTCGGGAAACAACGTCGAAAGGTGATCGGCCCAGTCGCCCGTCCTGGGCTTCTCGCCCGGCAGTGCCGGCAGGCGGCCATCGAGGAAGTCCCGAAAAGACTGCCCCGAGGCGTCGATGTACTCGCCGTCGCGGTAGACGAAATACATCGGAACATCGAGCACATGATCGACATAGCGCTCGAAGCCCATGCCGTCCTCAAAAACGAACGGCAGGATGCCGCAGCGATCGGGATCGGTGTCGGTCCAAATATGGCTGCGGTAGCTGAGAAAGCCGTTCGGCCGGCCTTCGGTAAAGGGCGAATTGGCGAAAAGCGCGGTCGCCACCGGCTGAAGCGCCAGGCTGACGCGAAATTTCTTCACCATGTCGGCTTCCGACTGGAAGTCGAGGTTCACCTGCACCGTGCAGGTGCGCAGCATCATGTCGAGGCCGAGATTGCCCTTCTTGGGCATGTAGTCCCGCATGATCTTATAGCGGCCCTTGGGCATCCACGGGATGTCGCTGCGGGCCCACTTGGGCTGGAACCCGAGGCCCATGGCGGCGACGTTGAGCGGACCGGCGACCTCGCGGATCTGGTCCAGATGGGTGTGCACCTCGCTGCAGGTCTCGTGAATGGTTTTCAGCGGCGCGCCGGAGAGCTCGAACTGGCCGCCCGGCTCGAGCGAGACGCTGGCGCCATCCTGGGCCAGCGCGATGACCTTGCCGTTCTCCACCACCGGCGACCAGCCGAAGCGCTGCAGACCCTCCAGCAGCGCACCGATGCCGCTCGCGCCGTCGTAGGGCAGCGGACGAAAATCCTCCAGGGAAAAGCAGAATTTCTCGTGCTCGGTGCCGATGCGCCAGTCTTCCGGCGCCTTGCAGCCTGCCTCCAGGTAAGCAATCAGTTCTGCCTTGTCCGTCAGGACGTCGCCCTGACTTTGCGGAGGAGCGGACATGCCCTATTCCCCTTAATCCAGATAGCGGTTCGATGCGCTGCGGCCTGAGAATGACCGTCCGGTCGAACCTCTCTTTGTGGATGAAGCCGGCGTCCGCCCCCCGGCCGCCTGTCGATTCGTCGTCCTGGTTGCCTGGTGAAACAGCGGCCCTCTTGGCGGGTCCTGCTGCCATGCCTGAAATATTACAAGGGGAGCCCGGGGCCGCCCTTCAAGTCTATTTGGCCCTTCCGCCTGCGGCCCTGCGCCCTCCATAGTGGCCGAGCGGCGGAGGTCTTCATCCCTCGGATGCCGGGAAACCCGCCAGGGCCGACGGCGGCCGCCGCGCGCCATCGCCGAGTATCGCCTGCCAGCAGGCGAGTGCCGCCAAGGCCGCCGTATCGGCGCGAAGAATCCGCGGCCCGAGGCCGACCGGCGTAACAAAGGGCAGTTTGCGAAGGGCGTCAAGTTCGCTTTGGGCAAAGCCGCCCTCCGGTCCGGTCATGACCGCCCAGGGGCCGACGTCGCCCGGCGGTTCGACGCGCATTGCCTGTAGCGCCACGGCGACTGGCTGTGCCGCCCCCCACTCGGCACAGACCAGCAGGCGGCGCTGCGCCGGCCAGGTGTCGAGCAGGCGGTCGAAACTCACCGTCTCGCGGACCTCCGGCAGTGTCAGCCGCTCGCACTGCTCCGCGGCCTCGCGCGCGTTGGCCGCCAGGCGTTCTTCGTTGACCCGGCTGACGGCGGTGAAGCGCGTCATCACCGGCTGCAGCACCGAGCAGCCCAGTTCGGTCGCCTTTTCCGCCATGAAGTCGAGGCGGGCGCGCTTGATCGGCGCGAACACCAGCCACAGGTCCGGCTCGGGGGCCGCCGCGCGGCGCCGCTCCAGCAGCAGCAGAGAGCACCAGCCCTTGCCGAGGCCTTCGATCTCGGCCAGCCACTCGCCGTCGGCGCCATTGAAAACGGCGATCTGCGCACCCGGCGCCAGCCGCAGCACCGAGCGCAGGAAGTGCGCGCGGGCATGGTCAAGCCCCAGGGTGCGGCCCGGCGACAAGGCTTCGTCGACATGAAGACGGGTGGCCGGCTTGGCTCCGCCGGTCATAAGCGCCCGGCAGCCTGGCCGGCAGATCGGTGACGCACGGCTTTCTCCCCATCCGATTCGACGCTACACAGTAAGGGATGAGCCGCATGTCTTCCAGTTCACGGGCCTCTTCCAACTCCGGCCGAGCTGCCCCGGCCAGCGACATCCGCGCCGACCACTGGGTGCTGCGCCTGGCGCCGGCCCCGGCGCGCGCCTACCTGCGGCTCGGGCGCCTCGACCGCCCGATCGGTACCTGGCTGCTGCTGCTGCCCGGCTGGTGGGCCATCGCCCTGGGTGATGCGGCAAGTGGCGACGCGGCCGCCAACAGCGGCCCGTCGTGGTGGCTCTACCTCTATTTCGGGGTCGGCGCCTTCCTCATGCGCGCCGCCGGCTGCACGGTGAACGACATCCTCGACCGCGACATCGACGGCCGGGTGGCGCGCACGGCGACGCGGCCGATTCCCAGCGGCGAAGTGAGCCTCATACAGGCCGGCGTCTTCCTGCTGGCGTTGCTGCTGGGCTCCTTCGCGATCCTGGTGCAGATGAACGGCCTGACCATCGTCCTGGGCTGCGCCTCGCTGCTGCTGGTGTTTCCCTACCCGCTGATGAAGCGCATCACCTACTGGCCGCAGGCCTGGCTCGGCCTGACCTTCAACTGGGGCGCGCTGATCGGCTGGACCGCCGCCACCGGCTCCTTCGGCTGGCCGGCGCTGCTGCTCTACCTCGGCGGCATCGCCTGGACCCTGGGCTACGACACCATCTACGCCCACCAGGACAAGGAGGACGACGCCCTGATCGGCGTGAAGTCCCTGGCGCTCAGGCTCGGCGACGGCAGCAAGCCCTGGCTGGCCGGCTTCTTCACGGCCGCTGTAGCACTTTTCGGTGTGGCGGGCTGGGCGGCAGGGCTCGCCTGGCCGTTCTGGATCGGCCTCGCCGCGACGGCGGCGCAGTTCGCCTGGCAGGTCGCCGACGTCGACCTCGGCCAGCCCTTCAACTGTCTCGCCAAGTTCAAGTCGAACCGCATCGCCGGCTGGCTGCTGCTGGCCGGCATCCTGGCCGGCAGCCCCTGGCTCACCGCCTGGATTTTCCCCGCGTGACCGCGGCCCTGCACCTGCCACTGGATGACTTCATCCGCGCCAACACCGTCCTGCAGGCGCCGCCGCTGGTGCCCGAGGTGCAGCTTTACCTCGCCAGCGAGGTGGTGCCGCTGTGGGAGGCCACGGAAGTCGGGCTCGCCGAGCAGGGCCTGCCGCCGCCGTTCTGGGCCTTCGCCTGGGCCGGCGGCCAGGCCCTGGCGCGCTATCTGCTCGACCATCCCGAGGCGGTCCTCGGCAAGCGGGTGCTGGACTTCGCCGCCGGCTCCGGCCTGCAGAGCATCGCCGCCAGGCTGGCCGGGGCGGCCAGCGTCGAAGCGGCCGAGATCGACGCCTTCGCCTGCGCCGCCTGCCGCCTCAATGCGGCGGCCAACGCGGTGGACATCACAGTCTCGAAGAAAGACCTGGTCGGTGAGCCCAACCCGGCCACGCCAAACGAACATTGGGACGTGGTGCTGGCCGGCGACGTCTGCTACGAGCGCCCGGCCGCCGACCGCATCACCGCCTGGCTGCGCAGCCTGGCCACGCCCTCAGACGCCGGGGACTGCCTGGTGCTGCTGGGCGATCCCGGGCGTACCTACCTGCCGCGCCGGGGCCTGGAGCGGCTCATCGCCTATGGCGTGAAAACCAGCCGCGAACTGGAGGACAGCGACCTGCGCAACGCCGTCGTGTGGCGGGTCGCGCCGAGCGCCGCCGGCGACACAGAAACCTAGTCGGCCAGCAGGCGGCGGCGCTCTTCGAATTCGTCCTTGTCGATCTCGCCTCGGGCAAAGCGGTCCCTGAGGACGTCGAGGGCGCTCCTGCCACCCGGCGGCGGGACCGCCTGGCCACCGGACGGGCCACCAGCGCCCAGCCAGCGCGCGACGGCGACGGCGAGAGCGACCACGGCGGCCAGGAAGACGATCATCATCAACGGCCCGAACAGCATGCCCCAGCCCGCGCCCCAGGCATGATAGTGATCGAAATAACCGCGCTCCTGGGCCAGGGCCGGCGCCGTTCCGGCAAGCAGGAGTGCGCCAGCGGCGAGGCCGATGATTAGATTCATGATGCGTAACCCTTCTCAGCTTCAGCATTGATCCGGTGATCTTGAAGCGGAGCCGGTCAAGCCGCATTGAGGTGCATCAAGTCGGGTTCTCGGGCCCGGAGCAGAACAGGCGCGCGGCACCGTAGTGGGCCACCACCGGCTCCTGTGTCTGGTCGTTGTCGGTAAAGATGGCCACCGCCCGCACCCGGTCCTTCGGCAAGCCGCCGAAGGCCGCCTGATAGTCGGCGACGAGGTCGCGCCTTTCCTCTTCCCAGGCCAGCGGGCTGACGATGCCACCCTGCACCACGATGGAACGCACCACCCCCGGCATGTAGGGCGAATCGATGATGGTCTCGTCCTGCACACGGCCCGTGGACCAGACATAGCGCAGCGTCGGCACCGGATTGGGCGCGGCGAAACTGCCCGGATCGCCGAACATCACGAAGATCGAGGCGGCGACGTCCTCCAGGGCCTTCTCGTAGAGGCTGGCGCTCTGCTGCAGGGTTTCGACCCGCCAGTCCCACTCCAAATAGGGGCAGGCCTCGGCGTCGAAATCTACCGGCAGCACCAGACCGGACGCCGAGCGCCGGCCCTCGGCACGGATCGAGAGGCGGTCCTGGTAGGAGTCGAGACGGTAGTCGGTGTGCCCCACGAACGGCATCTCGATCCAGTCCTGCTGGATCGCCCGCGCCGGGTCGAAAAGCGTATCCGAACGGTCGAAGACGCCCTCGCGTGCGACCTGTGGCTGGGCATTGCAGGCGGTGAGGAGGAGCAGGGTCAGCGCGGCAAAGCCGCCGCAGAATGCTGGATTGATCATCTGCGCACTATAGCGAAGCCAAGCTCGGAGGAAACCGCCGTCAACGCACGATGAGTTCGAAACCGGGCACCGACCAGGGCACGGCGGTCTGCTGCAGGGCCTCGACCAGGGCGCGGCGCTGGTCGGTGTTCTTGATGTTGGCGAGGATCATGGCGTCGAGTGCGTCGCCCGGATGGTGACGGGCGTGGAGAACGCCAAGCGCCGCCTCCTGGTCGACGGCACGGTGAACGCGCGCCTCGGCCGGCACCGCGGAGAGCGCCAGCGGCGCCCCCGCCTTTTCCGGGTCGGCGAGGCAACCGTGCACCGAGAGGTAGGCGAAGGCCTCGGTCAGCTTGGCGCCGCCTTCGACCTGCAGGTCGAGGCCGCCCAGGCGGCCGTAACCGTAGTTACCGAGGCCGATCTCGGTCTCGTGCATCCGGGGCAGCTGCGCCTCGGTCAGCCAGGTGACATAAACCTGGACCCGCGTGCCCGGCGCCTCGTGCAGGGTGGCGGAGATCGAGCCGTAGCGGGTCATATGGGCGGAGTAGACCACGTCGTGGTCCGCCAGCCAGGCACGCGTCACCGGAATCTCCGAGTCGAGGCCGCTGAGGTGCCCGAACTTGCGGTGCAGCTGTTCCGGCGCCCGGTTGGAGCCATGGGCGACGACCGGCACCCGGCCGGCGGTCAGGCGCGCATCGAGCGGGCCGGCGAGCGGTTCACTGGCGCCGTCACGATAGCGATAGGAACCGGCCGGCGCGGCAAAGGGATAACCCTTGGCGAGGCGCAGCAGAGCGTCGTCGGATTCGGGAAGGGCCCAGGGCACGGCGAAGGCCGTCAGCGGCTGGGACGCGACACCGACTCAATCGGTGCAGGGCGGCGGCGCCTCGTTGTCGATCCGTTCGATCCGATAGCGGGTCGTGCATTCATCGACCGTCTGCCAGGCATGCTTGGCCCACTCCTGCTTCGCCGCCTCGTAGTCGGCAAAAGGGCCGAACCACTCCTCGTCACCGCCGACGGCTTCGCAAAAGTGCGTATCTTTGTACTCGCCGCCAACCACATAGTACTGAATCATCAATTCCACGCCTCTCAACCTGAAAGCGTCGTCAACCTGCCTTCACCGTTGAACGCGAATCTGCGCTACAGCAGCGAAGACCCCTATAACAATAGGGAAAACTCGAAGGCTATGTATAGTGCCAATCCGTCATTTCAAGTTGGTTAATCCGGCTGGGCGGCATTGTGTCAACAGCGTCACTTTCTGGCGCGAAATTGCCATCCGCCGGCGACAAAGCCTGTGCTTTCCTGGGACCCTCAACACAGGATAGATTGACGTCCGCGGCCCTGTACCGGACCGATAGCATGAGCAGGTGGCCACAAGCTGTAGTGGGCCAGGCGGCCTGCCGCATCCTTAGACGGGGGGACTGACAGAGATGGACTTCGAGATTTCCGGCTTCAGCGTTCTGGTGGTCGCCGTCGTCGTGCTGGCGGTGATCCTGGTCACCATGAGCATGAAGGCGGTGCCCCAGGGGTTCGAGTACACGGTCGAGCGCTTCGGCCGCTACACCAAGACCCTGCCGCCCGGCCTCGGCATGATCTTTCCCATAATCGACCGCATCGGCGCCAGGATGAACATGATGGAGACCGTCCTCGACGTGCCCCAGCAGGAAGTCATCACCCGCGACAACGCCCTGGTCCAGGTCGACGGTGTGATCTTCTTCGCTGTCCTCGATGCCGCCGCAGCGGCCTACGAGGTGCGCGACCTGGAGCGGGCCATCCTGAACCTCACCATGACCAATATCCGCACGGTCATGGGTTCCATGGACCTGGATGAGCTGCTGTCGCGGCGCGACGACATCAATACCCGCCTGCTGCAGGTGGTCGACGATGCCACCGAGCCCTGGGGCATCAAGGCGACCCGCATCGAGATCCTCGATATCACGCCGCCGGCCGACCTGGTCGATTCCATGGCCCGCCAGATGAAGGCCGAACGCGACAAGCGCGCCACCGTGTTGGTCGCCGAGGGCGACCGCCAGGCCCAGGTGCTGCGCGCCGAGGGCGAGAAGCAGGCGCAGATTCTGGCGGCGGAGGGCCGCCGTGAAGCCGCCTTCCGCGATGCCGAGGCCCGCGAGCGTGAGGCCGAGGCGGAGGCCAAGGCCACCGCCATGGTGTCGGAAGCCATCGCCCGCGGCGACGTCAACGCGGTGAACTACTTCGTCGCCCAGCGCTACGTCGACGCCCTCGGCAAGTTCGCCGACTCCGACAACCAGAAGACCTTCTTCCTGCCCTTGGAGGCGACCAGCCTGATCGGCGCCGTCGGCGGCATCGCCGAGATCGCCCGCGACGCCATGCAGCAGCGCGATGCACAGCGCCGCGGCGGCCCCTGGGAGAGCGGCGGGGGCAGCCAAGGCTCATGATCAGCTTTGAACAGATCGAGTTCTGGAACTGGTGGGTCATCGCCGTGTTCCTGATCGGCATTGAAATCTTCGCCCCCGGCGCCGTGTTCCTGTGGATGGGCATTTCCGCCGGACTGGTCGGCTTCGTTCTGCTGCTGTTTCCGGAGACGACCTGGCAGATCCAGTTGCTGGTCTTCGCCGTTCTCTCGGTCACCACCATCTACGTCTGGCGTTTTTTTCTGCGCGACCGCTTTCCCGCGCCATTGGCCGGCCGGGTGCTGAACCGCCGCGGCGCAAGCTACGTCGGGCGCACCTTCACGCTGAAGGAGCCGATCGTCGACGGCAACGGCCTGCTGCACGTCGATGACTCGCGCTGGAAAGTCGAGGGCGAGGATCTGCCCGCCGGCACCAAGGTGAAGGTCACCGGCATCGAGGGCACCGTGCTGAAGGTCGAGCGCGCCTGATGCCCTTCGCCTCGCTGCGTGACTTTATCGACAGATTGGAAAAAGCGGGACGCCTGAAGCGGGTCACGGCGCCGGTCTCCCCCGAATTGGAGATGACCGAGATCCAGACCCGCCTGCTGGCCGAGGGCGGGCCGGCGGTGCTCTTCGAGAACGTCGTCTACGGCGACGGCCGCCGGGCGGAGATGCCGGTGCTGGTGAACCTCTTCGGCACCGTCGAGCGGGTCGCCTGGGGCATGGACCGCGAGCCCGGCCAACTGCGCGAGGTCGGCGAGACCCTGGCATTCCTGCGCCAGCCGGAGCCGCCGGGCAGCCTGCGCGAGGCCTGGGGGCAATTGCCGCTGCTCAAGACCGTCATGGCCATGAAACCCAAGACGGTCGGCACCGCGCCGTGCCAGGAAGTCGTCCTGACCGGTGACGACATCGACCTCACCCGGCTGCCGGTGCAGACCTGCTGGCCCGGCGAGCCGGCGCCGCTGATCACCTGGCCGCTGGTGGTGACCCGCGGCCCCAACCCCGATGGCGACAAGACCGACGATTTCAACCTGGGCATCTATCGCATGCAGGTGACCGGGCGCGACCGCACCATCATGCGCTGGCTGAAACACCGTGGCGGCGCCCAGCACCATCAGCGTTGGAAATCGAATAAATCCAACCCGCTGCCCGCCGCCGCGGTCATCGGCGCCGACCCCGGCACCATCCTGGCCGCCGTCACGCCGGTGCCCGATACGCTGTCCGAATACCACTTCGCCGGCCTGCTGCGCGGCCGCAAGGTCGAACTGGTCGATTGCAAGACTCAGCCGCTGAAGGTGCCGGCGGAGGCCGAGATCGTCATCGAGGGCGAGGTGTCGCTCGACGAGACCGCCGAGGAAGGCCCCTACGGCGACCACACCGGCTACTACAATGCCGTGGAGCGCTTCCCGGTCTTCAAGATCACGGCCATCACCCAGCGGCGCGACCCGATCTATCTCTCGACCTTCACCGGGCGGCCGCCGGACGAACCCTCGGTGCTGGGCGAAGGCCTGAACGAGGTCTTCATCCCGCTGCTGCAGCAACAGTTCCCGGAGATCACCGACTTCTGGCTGCCGCCGGAGGGCTGCAGTTACCGCATCGCCGTGGTCTCCCTGAAAAAAGCTTATCCCGGCCACGCCAAGCGGGTGATGATGGGCGTGTGGTCCTACCTGCGCCAGTTCATGTACACCAAGTGGGTCATCGTCGTGGACGACACGGTCGACGCCCGCGACTGGAAGGACGTGATGTGGGCGATCTCCACCAAGATGGACCCGGCGCGCGACATCACCCTGGTGGAATCGACGCCCATCGACTACCTCGATTTCGCCTCGCCGGAAGACGGGCTCGGCTCCAAGATCGGCCTCGACGCCACCGACAAGTGGCCGCCGGAGACGCGGCGCGAATGGGGCCGCGAGATCCGCATGGACCAGGGTGTCATCGAGCGCATCGACGCCCTCTGGCCGGAACTCGGCCTGCCGGGCAGCGGCCGCAGCATCTGGGGCCGGGGGGGCCGGTGACGGAACCCCAGTCTGCCGCGGTAGCCTGCTCTGGGCCGACATCGCTGAAACAATCTTTACATTCCAACGTCTAGAATATCCGTGCGGGTCCGCTAGACTGGCACCAGGAAGTTGAGTTGCAACCCGCCCTGGCGGCCCCATCTGGGAGCGGAAGCTAATCGTTCTTGAACTTGTCATGCTGAGGTAACGTGGTCGGGCCCGCTGTCGAAACAACGCGCGAACCCTTGCTGGCGCTGAAGTCGCCGATCAACCGATTCGCCTTCGATTACTGGAAGCACAAGCGCGGCGGCCGGGCCATGCCGTCGCGCCGCGACATCGATCCTGCGGAAATCACCAAAATCCTGCCGCATGTCTATCTCATCGATGTGCTGGGAGATCCGCTCGATTTTCGCTACCGGCTGATCGGCACCAAGATGGACGAGTACATGCTGAGCCGCTACACCGGTAAGCGAATGAGCCAGATTCCCCACCAGGCGTCGCCGAGCCGCATTTGGGCCTGCTGCCGCCAAGTGGTCGAGGAGCAGACCCCCCTCTCCAGCGATGTTCCCTATGTCGGCAAGAACAAGGAATTCCTCACCACCGAGGATCTCATCATGCCGCTCTCCGACGACGGCGTGACCGTGGATATGCTCTTCGTCACCGTCGGCTTCGTCTAGGCGCCCCACCCCAAAACGCTTGACCCCCAGCGGCCCGGCGCCTAGTTTTCAGGCATTATGACGATCTTTCATGGACTTCTGTCGCTACGACTTATTGCCCCGGCCGCCTGAAACGCGCGCCGGATAAAGCCGTCGTCCGACATTCGCCGTCCCTGAAAGAGGTTCGCTCCAATGAGCGACAGTCCGCGAAAATCCCCAACTTTCTTCGTTTCCGCGCCGTTTCCGGCCGCTTTGAACCGCGCCCGGGTGCCGGCTCTGCGACTTATGCGCGGCCGCTGCGCCCCGGTGGCGCCGCAGCGGCTGTAGCCCGGCCACGCAAACCCGAAACACCGCAGAAGCGAGAACCGGCGGCGACTGAGCCCGACAGGAGGCCGCCCCGCCCGGCAAAGAGGAACCGGAACCATGACGATCGAACCCGCCAAGCCGCGACGCAGCGTGAACCCGTCGCAGAAATACACCGCCTTCCGTCCCATCGAGTTGCCGGACCGGCAGTGGCCGGGACGGGTCATCACCGAACCGCCGGTCTGGTGCTCAGTCGATCTGCGCGACGGCAATCAAGCCCTCATCGAACCCATGGATGGCGCGCGCAAGCGGCGCATGTTCAAGCTGCTGGTCGAGATGGGCTTCAAGGAGATCGAGGTCGGCTTCCCCGCCGCCTCGCAGACCGACTTCGACTTCGTGCGTGAGCTGATCGAAGAAGACAATATCCCCGAGGACGTCACCATTCAGGTGCTGACCCAGTCGCGCGACCACTTGATCGACCGGACCTTCGAGGCCATCGCCGGTGCGCGCAGCGTCATCGTGCATCTCTACAACTCGACCTCCACCCTGCAGCGCCGGGTGGTCTTCGGCCTGGACCGGGCCGGCATCGTCGATATCGCGGTAAAGGGCGCCGAGCGCATCCGCGATCTGGCCGCCAAGGCCGCCGGGGAGAGCGATACCGAGATTCTCTACCAGTACTCGCCGGAGAGCTTCACCGGCACCGAAATGGACTTCGCCAAGGAGATCTGCGAGGCGGTGATGGACGTCTGGCAGCCGACACCGGACCACAAGACCATCCTTAACCTGCCGGCCACGGTGGAGATGTCGACGCCGAACATCTATGCCGACCAGATCGAGTGGTTCCACCGCAACATCCGCGACCGCGATTCCATCGTCCTGTCCCTGCATCCGCACAACGACCGCGGCACCGGCGTGGCGGCGGCGGAATTGGGCGTCATGGCCGGCGCCGACCGCATCGAGGGGACGCTGTTCGGCAACGGCGAGCGCACCGGCAACGTCGACCTGGTGACCCTGGGCCTGAACCTCTTCACCCAGGGCATCGCGCCGGGCATCGACTTCTCGGACATCGACAAGGTCCGCAAGACCGCGGAATACTGCAACCAGCTGCCGGTGCACGAACGCCACCCCTATGCCGGCGACCTGGTCTTCACGGCCTTCTCAGGGTCTCACCAGGACGCCATCAAGAAGGGCATGGCGGCCATGAAGCAGAGCAACTCCGGACGCTGGGAAGTACCCTACCTGCCGATCGACCCGCGAGATCTCGGCCGATCCTACGAAGCCGTGGTGCGCATCAACAGCCAATCCGGCAAGGGCGGCATCGCCTACATCCTGCAGAGCGAGTACGGGCTGGACCTGCCGCGCAAGCTCCAGGTCGCCTTCACCCAGAAAGTTCAGGAACAGGCCGACAGCAGCGGCAAGGAAATCACGCCGCAGCAGATCTGGGAGCTCTTCGACGCGACCTATCTGGCCCCGCGCCTGCCCTTTGCCTTCATCGAGCACCGCTCGGTGCCCGATACGCACGCCTCGGAACGGCGCCAGCTGACTGCGGTGATCGAGGTCGACGGCGAGCGCCGTGACATCCAGGGCAGCGGCAACGGCCCCATCGCCGCCTTCGTCGACGCATTACGCAAAGACTGCGGCATCGAGGTCAAGGTGCACGACTACCATGAGCACGCTGTCGGCGCCGGCGCCGATGCCAAGGCCATCGCCTATGTCGAGGCCGAGGCCGCTGACGGCACCGCCCACTGGGGTGTCGGCCAGCATCCGAATATCGTCGTCGCCAGCCTGCAGGCGGTCGTCAGTGCCGTCAACCAAATGGCCGCCGCCGAGCCGCAATCTTCGGGTCAGGCGGCTTAGCGACCGGCTACCACGTTATTGCAGAGTCGTTCGACCCAAGGCCGGGATCCCGAAGATCCCGGCCGCATTTCCCTGCCTGTTCGCGGCACGGCTGTATTCGGCAACGGCTGTTTCGTCTTAGCGCAACAGGTGGTCTCGTTTACAAGGTCAATCGAGAGGGTCTAGCAAAGGGTGGAGTCGCGCGAGAACGCCATGACCGTTTCCGGCCGCAATCTGCGCCTGGCGACTTCGGAGGAATGCGGAGCCCTTTCCGCCCTCGCCCTTCGATCCAAGGCCTACTGGGGTTATGACCCGCTGTTCATTCAAGCCTGCCGGGACGAACTCACCGTCAACCCGGCAGGCATCGCCGCCGGGCGCGTCGTTGTATTCACCGAAGAAGGCACGCCGCTCGGCTTTTACGTCCTCGATCCCGGCGAACGGCGAGAAGAAGCGGAAATCAGCCTTCTTTTCGTCGAGCCGGCGGTGATCGGCCGCGGCATCGGTCGGGCGCTGTGGGATCATGCCGTCGCCAGGGCCCGCGCCCAGGGCCTCAGGCGCCTCAAGGTGCTGAGCGACCCCTTCGCGCTGGGATTCTACCGGGCAGTCGGGGCAACGCTGTCCGGCAAGATGCGCTCCGCCGTGCGGGCACCGGATGGCAGTGCACGCTGCCTGCCGGTGCTGCACTACGACCTCTGAGCCGGGTCCGCGGGTGCAAGAGCGGTCCCGAGGGCCTATATTCCAGAAACATTACCGCAATACCGACTGCGTTCCCCTAGCGAGGCTGCATGACCGCCACCGAAGATCCCCTCTCCCTGCTCGGCGACCTCGTCGCCGAGGCCAAGAAGGCCGGCGCCGACGACGCCGATGCCGTCCATTTCAGTTCGATTGGCCTGTCTCACGCGCAGCGCCTGGGGGCGCCGGAGCGCCTGGAGCGCGACGAGAGCCAGGACGTCGGCTTGCGGGTCCTGCTCGGCAAGCGCCAGGCCATCGTGTCGTCCACCGACATGACCCAAGACAGCCTGGACGAACTGGTCGAGCGGGCGCTGGCCATGGCCAAAGTCGTTCCCGATGATCCCTATTGCGGCCTCGCCGAGGCCGGCCAGCTGGCCAAGTCCGTCCCCGAGCTGGACATTCTGGACCACGGCGAGCCGGCGCCGGAAGCACTGATCGAGCGCGCCCGCGCCTGCGAAGAGGCCGCCCTTGCCGTCGCCGGCGTGACCAACTCAGAAGGGGCCGAAGCGAGCTGGAGCCGGCTGCAGATCGCGCTGGTCACCTCCAACGGCTTCGCGCAGGGTTACGCGCGCTCCGGCCATTCGGTGGGGGTCTCGGTGATCGCCGGCGAGGGCCTCGGCATGGAAAGCGACTACGAGTTCGCCTCGGCCGTCTTCGGGCGCGAGCTGGAGGATCCGGCCGAGGTCGGGCGCCGCGCCGGAGAGCGCGCGGTCAGGCGACTCGGCGCCGCAAAACCGCCCACCCGGCGCCTGCCCATCGTCTTCGATCCGCGGGTCTCGAACAGCCTGCTGCGCCACCTGGCCGGCGCCATCTCCGGCCCCTCGATCGCGCGCGGCACGTCGTTCCTAAAAGACAAGCTGGACCAAATGATCTTCGCCGAGGGCATCACCATCGTCGATGACCCGCACCGGCCGCACGGCCTGGCTTCGAAGCCCTTTGACGGCGAGGGTCTGGCGAACCGGCGCCTCAACCTCGTCGACCGGGGGCGCCTCACCACCTGGGTCATGGACCTGAGCTCGGCACGGCAACTTGGCATGACTTCGACCGGACACGCGGCACGCGGCACCTCCAGCCCCCCCTCACCCAGCACCTCCAACCTCTACATGGAGCCCGGCACCGTGTCCCCGGCTGAGCTGATGGCGGAGATCGACGATGGGTTCTACGTCACCGGCATGATGGGCATGGGCATCAACGGCGTCACTGGCGACTACTCGCGCGGCGCCTCGGGCTTTCGCATCGAGAAGGGCGAACTGACGACGCCGATCAGCGAGGCCACGGTGGCCGGCAACCTGAAGGACATGTTCTTGAATATAACGCCGGCCAACGACCTAGTCTTCAAATACGGCACCAATGCGCCGACGCTGCGAATCGACGGGATGATGCTGGCGGGGAACTGATTTGATTTGACTGTCATGGTTCGAACCAGGACGCACCCTGATGGGATCACCCGAAGTTGAGGTTGACGATGCCATTGAATTCCGACCAAGGCGCGATTTTGCCGTCACCGAATTAGCCGACTTCTGCAAGCATCGAAGAATCGTGACTGTCTAGGGGGACGGAAACCGCATAGCGATAGTCCGGTTCGCGGTGCCGCCCCGGTGAACGGTGAAGAATCGCTGGTGAAGGACCGCTATGGGCATCTCCTACGTTGTCACCGCATACAACAAGGCGTCGTACCTGGAAGACACGCTCTCTTCTATCGAGGCGGAAAGAAGTGAAAGCGGCGGAGAGATTGTCATTGTCGACGATGGCTCGAGCGATGACAGCCCGCGGATACTGGCCCGGTTTGCAGCGGAAAACCCCCACGCGACGGTTGTCACGCAAGCAAACAAGGGGGTCGTGGGCGCAACGAATACTGGATTTTTCCATTCGAAACAGAATGTTATCCGATTCTGCGATGCCGACGACCTACTTCGTGAAGGGAGCTCGCGCGTCTTGCTGGACGCGCTTGATGGATCAGACTCTGGACTGGTGTATGGCCGCCACGAGACATACCAGTCAGATCCCGAGAACAGCCCGATCTCTACCGGCCGCCGCCCCGCGAAAGTCTTGGCGAATCCGCTGAGGTCCGCGCTTCAAAAGAACTTGTTCAGCCCCTCGTCGATGATTGTGACGCGGGAAGTCGCCAAGTCGATCTTTCCACTTCCTGAAAAGTATCGGACAAGCCAAGACTATATGATTGGTCTGCGCGCGTGCTTCAGCACCCGGATGGCAAAGCTCGAAGAGGCGCTGAGCCTCGGCCCGGATCACTACGAGGACCGCCTTTCAAGCGACAAGGCGAGAATGTACGGAGAGACCGCACAGTTTGTGTCGGAAGAAATACTGGGGAACCTGGACCGATGGAATGAAAGCGATGCCCGCTACGCGCTGAAGCGCACCGCTGGCCGCGCTATCCTTTGGTCCAGGCGGACCGGCTCTCGCCCTCCATACAGGAAGAAGCTCTTTGTGCTGAAGTACGCCACGAGGTTGCGCGGCAAGGCGGCCGCGGCACAGGCTTTGTCCTGGATCGCCGAAAATATCTACAACGTCCGCTAAGCGGCTCCGAGTCGTTCCGCGCGAGATCTCGTCCACTGATCCGGCCGGCGGATCAGCTTCCCACGCGCGCGGCCCCCGCCGTCACCATGCGCAGGACGCCGGGCAGCGAGCCGATGCGAACCGGCAGGTGGCCGACAATGTCGCCGTCGGCCTGCAGCGGCGCGCCGGGATCGCCCTCGATACGGATGTCCTGACCGGTGACGATCGCGAAACCGCGTGTTCCGGCCAGCTGACCGCGCTGCAGGGCCATGGCGTAGCGTAGAATGTGCGCAACGTCGCCGTGGCGAAACAGGCAGACGTGCAGCAGCGGGTCTGTCAGCCGCGCCTGCGGCGCCAGCACGTAACGCCCGCCATAGTAGCGGACATTGCTGACCACCACGGAAGCCGCCTCATAGACTGTTCCGTCAACGCTCACCGCCAGTGGCGGTGGCTTGCGGTGGGACATCTGGCGCAGTCCGCCAAGCATGTAAGCTGCCTTGCCGAGCAGCCGCTTGACCCGAAGGTCGATGCCGGCGACCACGCGGGCGTCAAACCCGGCGCCGGCCATAAGGGAAAAGATCCGCGTCGCACCCTCCGCGACACTGGCACGGCCCAGAGACACCGCCTGAACCTGACCCTCGGCAATCACCGCGGCGATATGGGCCGGAACCAGGTCGAGACCCAGTTCAGCGGCCAGCACATTGGCGGTCCCCAGCGGCAGCACCGCCAGAGGCGTCGGCTGCCGCGGCAGGCCGAGACGCGCCTCCCCGGCCAAGCCGTTGATCACATCGTTGATGGTGCCGTCGCCGCCGGCCGCCACCACGAGATCATAAGCGCCCGAGTCGGCTTCCCGGGCCAGAACCACGGCATCGCCGGGTCCGGCGGTCGGTCGGACGTCCATCTGGCAGCCGCGGTCCGCCAGGCCCGCCAACACGGCCTCGAAGCGGTGGCGGCGGCGTCCCCCGGCCGTCGGGTTGTAGATGACAAGGAGACGACGTGGGGCGCCGCTGTTTTTGGGCAAATCGGGCATGAATCAGGCAATCATAGTGATTTGTCCGGCAGAATCCATGCTTCCCGCGTGGCCGGCACGGCCCCCTAAACCAGGCTATGGCTGCGTGACGCCACGCCTGGCATCATGGTAAACTGACGGCTTCATCAACGGCTGAAGGGGTCCCCCAGGACTCCCCCGGACAATTTGTCGGATAAACGTAAATCTTCCAAAAAGACGGTCGATCTGCGCGACGAGCACACCAAGGTGCTGGTCCGGCGGCTGATTCGCGGTTACATCCTCGAGCACAAGGGCCGCATCGCCCTGGCGCTGCTCGGCATGGGCATCGTCGCGGCCACGACCGCCGGCTTCACCCAACTGATCAAACCGGTGGTCAATCAGATCTTCATCGCCCGAGAGCCGGAGTGGCTTTTCCCTATCGCGCTGGCCACCATCGCCGTCTTTACCCTGCGCGGCTTCGCCACTTACAGCCAGGCGGTGCTGATGAGCTATGTCGGCCACCGGGTGGTCGCGAGAATCCAGCAGCAGCTCTTCGACAAATTAATCGGCGCCGACCTCGCGTTCTTCCACCACAATTCGCCGGGCACGCTGATCTCGCATTTCATCAACGACGTAAACCTGTTGCGCAACATGGCCTCCTCCACGCTGACCGCCATCGGCAAGGACAGCCTGACGGCCATTTTCCTGATCGGCGTGATGTTCGCCGAGGATTGGTTTCTGGCCTTGATCACCACGGTGATCCTGCCGCTGGCAATTTTGCCGTCGGTCCGCATCGGCCGCTCCATGCGCAAGGTCTCCGGCAAGAACCAGATACAGGTCGGCCGCCTGACCACACTGCTCGACGAGGCCTTCCAGGGCATCCGCCACGTCAAGGCCTACGTCATGGAACGCTACGAATCCAAGCGCGCCGACGACGCCATTGAAGAAGTCTTCCGGCTGAACCAGAAGTCCGCCCAGGTCAGCAACATCATCCACCCGGTCATGGAAGCTCTCGGCGGCTTCGCCATCGCCGCGGTCATTCTCTACGGCGGCACCGAGGTGATCGGCGGCGAGCGCGACGCCGGTTCGCTGTTCACTTTTATCTTTGCGCTGCTGCTTGCCTATGAGCCCTTGAAACGTCTCAGCAAGCTCAATGCCATGCTGCAGAACGGCCTGGCCGCCGCCCAGCGCGTATTTGCGCTGCTCGATCGGCCGCAGGAGGTCACCGACGTGCCCGACGCCAAGGCCCTGGAGGTCGCCGGCGGCAAGGTGCGCTTCGACAACGTGCAATTCTCCTACGACGGAGACAAGGCCGCCTTGCATGGCGTCACCCTGGAAGCGCCGGCCGGCAAGACCGTGGCCCTGGTCGGCCCGTCCGGCGCCGGCCAGTCGACCATCCTCAACCTGATTCCGCGCTTTTATGATCCCGAGGGCGGCAGCGTCACCATCGACGGCCAGGATCTGCGCGGGGTGACTCTCGACTCGCTGCGCCATGCCATCGCTTTGGTCAGCCAGGAGATCCTGTTGTTCGACGACACCCTGCGCGCCAATATCGCCTACGGTCGCCCCGGCGCCGACGACGCGGCAATCGAGGAAGCCGCGCGCATGGCCGGAGCACACGACTTCATCACTTCCTTCGCCGAGGGCTACGACACCCAGGTTGGCCCGCGCGGCAGCAACATTTCCGGCGGCCAGCGCCAGCGCATCGCCATCGCCCGCGCCATGCTGAAGGACGCTCCCATCCTGCTGCTTGACGAGGCGACTTCAGCCCTGGACAGCGAATCGGAGCGCCATGTACAGCGCGCCCTCAACCAACTGATCAGCGGGCGCACTACCTTCGTCATCGCTCACCGCCTTTCCACCGTGGTGGACGCGGACATCATCTATGTGATGGAACAAGGGCAGATTGTCGAACAGGGCAGCCACACCGAGCTTCTGGCCCGCGGCGGCCACTACGCCAAACTCTATGCCTTGCAGTTTGCCGAACAGGAGGAGAGCGAGAGCGGGACGGCGACCTCTGACGATCTGTCCAAGGACCTCCGGGTCCAGGCCTGAGCGGCCGCCCCGCAGCGACACCCGCGAAACTGGCCCCCGTGAAGCTCCTCTCAACATGGATCAAATCCGAAGCGATGCAGCAGCTGCTCGGCTATGTCATTGCCGGGTTGATGTGGCTGTTCCATCTCACAGTGCGCTGGCAGCGGCAGGTCGATTCCGAAACCCAGGCCCTGCTCGACGCGGACAAACCCTTGATCCTCTGCATGTGGCATGGCCGCATGTTCTTCCTCTCCGGCGGCTGGCCGAAGCCGCCCGGCAAGCTCGGCGTCCTTGCCTCAGCCCATCGCGACGGGCAACTGATCGCCCGCGGCGCGAAAGCCTTCGGCTACGTGACCGTCCTCGGATCCAGCCGGCGCGGGGGCGCCACCGCGCTGCGCGGCATGGGCCGCCTGCTTGACCAGGGCACGACCGTGGTGATCACCCCTGACGGACCCAAGGGGCCGCGCATGCGATTCAAGCCCGGGGCGGTGAAGGCCGCCCAGATGACCGGCGCCCCCCTGGTCGCCCTGACCGGCAGCGCCCGGCCGCGCAAACTCTTCGGCACCTGGGATCGCTTCTGTCTGCCACTGCCCTTCGCGCGCGCCGTCATCCACTTCGGACCGCCGGTCTTTGTGCCGCGCGATGCCGACGCCGCGACCTTGGAATCCTGCCGAGCCGCCGCCGAAGACAGCCTCAACACGCTGACGAATTTGGCGGAACGAGCCCTTCAGCAGGAAGAAATCAAGGCCGCTTCCGAGGAAGAGATCTCCGAAGGTTCCGGACCCCATCATGCGAGCGCCTGAGTTTTGGCATCGAGACGGGCCGTTGGCGCGTCTGCTGGCGCCACTCGGCCAGGCATATCATCTGGCCGGCGCAGTCCGGCGCGCCGCGGCGGCGCCCTGGCAAGCTCCGGCGCCGGTCATATGTATCGGCAACCTGGTGGCCGGCGGCGCCGGCAAAACACCAGTCGTGCTCTCGCTCTTGGCAATCCTCAGCGAGCGGGGTTTGAAGCCGGCCGCCCTGAGCCGCGGCTACGGCGGCACGGCAGCAGGGCCCTTGCAGGTAGACCCGGCGCGGCACGATGCCGCCGAGGTCGGCGACGAGGCCCTGCTGCTCGCCGCGGCGGCGCCGACCTGGGTGGCGCGCGACCGCGTCGCGGGCGCCAAGGCCGCCATCGCCGAAGGCGCGGACGTCCTGGTCATGGACGACGGTTTCCAGAACCCGCAACTGGCAAAGGATCTGTCATTCTTGGTCATCGATACCGACTACGGCCTGGGCAATGGCCGGGTGATGCCGGCGGGCCCACTGCGTGAGACACCGGCTTCCGGCTTTGCACGCGCCGACGCCATCGTGAGCCTCGGCGAGGCTTACATCGGTGAGACGGAAAAGAACCTGGCCGGTAAGCTGCCGGTGCTCAAGGCGCGGATCCTGCCGCGCGATGGAGGCCTGGCGGGGCAGCGGGTCTTCGCCTTCGCCGGCATCGCGCGGCCGGAGAAGTTCTACCGGACCCTGCAAGCGCTCGGCGCCGAAGTGGTGGGACGCGAAAACTTCGCCGACCATCAGCCCTATGACGCCGCAACACTCGCGCGCCTGGGCCGTGCCGCCGAAGCGTTGAAGGCCCGACTGGTCACCACCGACAAGGACGCGGCGCGCCTCGGACGCGCGAGGCCGCCGGAGGTCGCGGTACTTGACGTTAGCTTGGCTTGGGACGACAAGGATGCCCTGCTCCGCCTGCTGGAGCGCCTGCCGTTTCGGAGAGTGTCCGCCCGATGACGTCCTGGGCCCACAAGCACCAGGCCTGGCGCAAGGCCCTGCGCTGGGTCCGCCATGCGGGCGAAGGACTGCTGCAGTTCCTTTTGCTCGGCTTCTTCTGGATTCTGCCGCTGGATTGGGCCTCTAACCTCGGTGGCTGGCTGACACGCCAGATCGGCAGCCGCCTTTCGGTCAGTCGGCGCGCCATGAAACACCTGCGCATCGCCTTCCCCGACATGCCAGAGGCCGAGTGCAAGCGCATCGTCGCCGGCATGTGGGACAACCTCGGCCGCCTGGTGGCCGAGTATCCTCACCTCGGCCGAATTGCCGACCCCGAAACCGGCCGCATCGAAGTCATCGGCAATGAACGCCTGGAGGAGTTGCGCCACGCCGGCCGCCCCTTCATTGTCGTCTCGGCCCATATGGCCAATTTCGAGCTGATGCCAATCGCGGCCTACAAGCATGGCCACAACCTGACCGTCGTCTCGCGGCCGGTGAACAACCCCATTATCCAACGCATCCTGCTCTACTTCAGACAACGGCCGACGGGAGACTGGGGCAAGATCCCGAAGGGCGTGAGCGGTGCCCGGCAAGCGGTCAAATTGCTGCAAGAAGGATTGAACCTGGGCGTCCTCGTCGACCAGCGGGTCAGTCAGGGGGTTCCCCTGCCGCTTTTCGGCCAACCGGCGCGCACCAATCTCGGGATCGCCAAGCTGGCCATCGAGCATGACGTGAAGGTCTTCCCGGCACATCTCGAGCGCCTCGGCGGCGCCCGCTTCCGCCTGACCGTCGAGGCCCCCCTGCAGCGCCCCGACCTGGGCGACAATCAGGCCGAAGCCAGAGCCATGATGACCGAGGTGAACAGGATCCTCGAGCGCTGGATCCGCCACCGCCCGGAAGACTGGCTGTGGCTGCACCGTCGCTGGGACCGGCCTCAAAAATAGAGCGACGCGCGATTGTCCTGCTGCTTAGAGGCGGGCGACTATTCTGTCGTTTTCGACTGCGGCATGGGACCGACCACCAGCACCGGATCGAGGCGCCGGTCGCGCCAATTCATGCGCCAGTCGAGGTGCGAGCCGGTGACGCGCCCCGACTTGCCCATCAGGGCCACCACCTGGCCCTGGCGCACCACCTGCCCGACTTCCACCTGAATTTCCTCGAGGTGCAGGAAGCTGGAGCTGAGGCCGTAGCCGTGGTCGATGATCAGGGTCGCGCCCGAGAAGTACATATCGGGATGCGCCAGGGTCACCACGCCGTCGGCCGGCGCCCTGACCGGCGTACCCACCGGCCCGGCCACGTCGACACCGTAGTGGGGCTGGCGCGGCTCTCCATTGAAAATGCGCTGGGAGCCGTAGACTCCCGAAATCGGACCGAGAACCGGCCAGGCAAAGCCGCTGTCGAAGTCGGTCTCCGCCCGGTCGGTCTCGCGCGCCGTGGCGACCGCCGCCGAATCTGCCCGGATCCGCGCCAGTACGTCTTCGGGTGGGGTCACGTAGTCCTTCTTGATGCCGTCGATGCGCTGGATGTCGTAGGCGCGCTGCTCGATCTTCAGTTCGCGGGTGACCACCGTGCCATCGGGCTCCGTGACCGTCAGCGCCGCCTTGGGCGCCGCATCGCGGCCGAAACCAAAGATAAAGCGGCCATCGGGTGTCATGCGGAGCGATTCGCCATTGAGGCTGGCGGTCGAACCGGGAAGGGCCCGGCCGAACACCAGGCCGCCCTGGGTAAACACGCCCTCGAGGGTGACCTCGGTGGCCTGGGCTGCGGAAGCTGAAGCCAGCAGGAACAGGAAGGGAGCGAAGAGGTGTCGGTTCACAGTAAGGACCCCTGTGGATCGTCGGAAGTAGTTGTCTTTGCCTTCGCCGAGGCCCTGCGCGGAGCGGACTTGGCCGCCGGCGGCGGTACAGGGTCGACAGGCTGGTCAGCGCCGCCGGTCGCCGCCGCATGGCGATCGTTGGCGAACTCCAGATCCAGCGCCAAGCCGGGGGTCACCCCATCGGGGCTGGTGATGGCGCCCTGCGGCCCCCGCACCACCGCATAGCCGCGCTGCAGAACCTTCTTGTAGGAAACACTTTCCAGGACCCGGCTGAGGCTGTCGAGCTCGCCGCGCCGGTCGCCGAGCAGTCGCGGGCGCAGGTAGTCCAAGCGTGCCGCCGGGCCGGCCAGCTGCTCGGCGCGCACGGCCAGCATCTGGCGCGGATGCGGCAAGCCGGCGTGCAGCCTCTCGACACGGGCCTGCCAGTCCTTCACCAGGGCGCTCCAGGCACTTCTCAGTCTTTCCGCGCGCTCGTCGAGGCGCTGGCTCATGTCCTCCAGCAGGCGCTTGGGGTCGACCAGGCCGCGGCCGAGGCCCTCGACCAGGACCCGGCGCTCCTCCACCAGCCGCGTGGCGGCGGCCAGCAGGCGACGTTCCAATTCGCCGGTCTGAATCAGCAGTTCGCGGCGCACCGGCACCGCCATCTCCGCAGCGGCGGTGGGTGTCGGTGCCCGCCGGTCGGCGGCAAAATCGATGAGAGTCGTATCGGTCTCGTGGCCGACGGCGGAAATCAACGGAATCTCCGACCCGGCGGCAGCGCGCACCACGACTTCCTCGTTGAAGGTCCAGAGATCCTCAAGGGAGCCGCCGCCGCGCGCGACGATCAGCAGGTCCGGGCGCGGCAGCGCTCCGCCTTCGCGCGGGAAGCCGTTGAAGCCGCGGATGGCCGCCGCCACCTGCTCGGCCGCACCCTCGCCCTGAACCAGCACCGGCCAGACCAGCACCCGGCGCGGGAAGCGGTCGGCCAGGCGATGCAGAATGTCGCGGATCACCGCGCCGGTCGGCGAAGTCACCACGCCGATCACCTGCGGCAGAAAAGGCAAGGCTTTCTTGCGGTCTTCCCCGAACAGGCCCTCCGCCGCCAGCTTGCGGCGCCGATCCTCAAGCAGCTTGAGCAGCGCGCCCTCGCCGGCCAACTCCAGCGAATCGATGACGATCTGATATTTGGAGCGGCCGGGATAGCTGGTGACACGTCCGGTCGCGATCACCTCCATGCCGTCTTCCGGCTGGATAGAAAGCTTGCCCGCGGTGCCGCGCCAACAGACCGCATCGAGTACCGCGTTCTCGTCCTTCATCGCCATGTAGAGGTGACCGGAGGCCGCGCGCTTGAAGCCGGAAATCTCGCCACGCACCCGCACCCGCTCGAAGGTGCCTTCGAGGGTGCGCTTGACCGCTTGGGAAATCTCGGAAACCGAGAATTCCGGCACATTGCCGGGAAGGACACCACCGGCGGCGGGGGGATCTGCAGAAAAATCGGTCATGGTTCCTGCCCGCTATGCTACAAGAGCGCCGCCGGGCAGACCATGGCGCAGAACCGGATTTGAGGAAGAAAGTTGGGGGTCGCATGAAGGTACTGGTTGTCGGCGGCGGCGGGCGCGAGCACGCGCTCTGCTGGACCATTGCCGCCTCTCCCCTCTGCCACAAGCTTTACTGTGCGCCGGGCAACGCCGGCATCGCAGAGGACGCCGAGTGCGTGCCGATCGCCGCGGACGACGTCGAGGGACTGCTGACTTTCGCACAGAAGCAGGCCATCGACTACGTAGTGGTCGGCCCCGAGGGACCGCTGGTGCTGGGCCTCGTCGATCGCCTCGGTGAGATTGGCATCAAGGCCTTCGGACCCAGCGCCGCCGCGGCGCAGCTGGAAGGCTCCAAGGGTTTCACCAAGGACCTCTGCGCCAGATACGACATTCCCACCGCCGCCTATGGCCGTTTCACCGAAGCCGAGGCCGCCAAGACTTACATCCGTGCGCAGGGCGCGCCCATCGTGGTGAAAGCAGACGGCCTGGCCGCCGGCAAGGGCGTCACCGTGGCCATGACCGAGCAAGAGGCCCTGGCCGCCGTCGACGAGGCGATGGCGGGCGGCGTCTTCGGCGAAGCCGGCGCCGAACTGGTCATCGAGGCTTTTCTGCAAGGCGAGGAGGCGAGCTTCTTCGCCCTGGTCGACGGCGGCACCGCCCTGCCCCTGGTGACCGCGCAGGATCACAAGCGCGCCTATGACGGCGACGAAGGACCGAACACCGGTGGCATGGGCGCCTATTCGCCGGCACCGGTGATGACGCCGGAACTCATCGAGCAGACCATGGCGCGGATCATCCGCCCCACCGTTGCCGCCATGAAGGCCGAGGGCATACCCTACAAGGGTGTGCTCTATGCCGGACTGATGATCACCGACAAGGGCCCCGAGCTGATCGAGTACAACGTGCGCTTCGGCGATCCCGAATGCCAGGTGGTGCTGATGCGTCTGATGTCGGACCTGCTGCCCGCCCTGATCGCCAGTACCGACGGCGTGCTCTCGTCTTTCGATCTGCGCTGGTACGACGAACCTGCCCTCGGCGTGGTCATGGCCGCCAAGGGTTATCCCGGACCTTACGAGAAGGGCTCGCCGATCCACGGCCTGGAGACAGCTCCCGGAAATTCCGACGACGTGAAGATATTCCATGCCGGCACCAAAGCGGGCCCGGACGGCGCGATCCTCGCCAACGGCGGCCGGGTGCTGAACGTCACCGCCATGGCCCCGACCATCCAGCAAGCCCAGGAGCGCGCCTACGCCGCGGTCGACAAGATCGACTGGCCGCAAGGCTTCTGCCGCCGCGACATCGGCTGGCGCGCCATCGCGCGCGGCTAGTCCCGCTTTGAGATCCGCCCCCGAAATTCCTGTCCTGTCGACCGAACGCCTGATCCTGCGCGGCCATCGGCTGGACGACTTTCAGAGCTGCGCCAGCCTCTGGAACGACATCAACGTCACCCATTTCATCACCGGCAAGGCATCGACTCCGGCGGAGTCGTGGTCCCGCCTTTTGAGATATGCCGGCCATTGGGCCCTGCTCGGCTACGGTTTCTGGGCGGTCGAGGAGCGCGCCACGGGCCGCTTCGTCGGCGATGTCGGCCTGGCGGACTTCAAGCGCGACATCAGGCCGGACTTCGGCGGCGCACCGGAGGTCGGCTGGGTGCTCGCCACCTGGGCCCACGGCAAGGGCTATGCGACCGAGGCCGTGACGGCCGCCCTGCACTGGTCGACCACCAATCGCCGTACGCAACGACACGTCTGCATGATCGATCCGGAGAACGCGGCCTCCCGGCGGGTCGCTGAAAAGTGCGGATTCGCGCCCTTCGCCGAGACAACTTACCTGGAGTCGGCTGTCGTCTTGATGGAACGCTTGGGCGAGGCCTAAGGGATCAGATCGGCTATGTAGTTCGGCAGGGCGAAAGCGCCGAGGTGGACCGCCGGGTTGTAGTAGCGCGTCTCGATGCCGGACGCGCGGTAGCGCTGCTCCAGGGTTGCCAAGCTGACTTGGCGCCTGGCCGCATCGTCACACCCCCAGCCGAAGGCCATGGGCCCGCCGGCGTAGGTCGGCACGGTCGCCAGGTAGCAGGCGGCATCGGCGAAGAGCGCCTTGAAGGCGCGCAGCGTGTTGGTGATCTCCGCGCCCTGCAGGAAGGGCACGCCATTCTGCGTCACCAGGATGCCGCCCGGCGCCAGGCAATTCCTGGCCTTGCCGTAGAAGGTGTCGGAGAACAGCACCTCGCCCGGACCGACGGGGTCGGTTGAATCGACGATGGCGACATCGTAGCGTTCCTCGCAGGCGGCCGCGAAGTCGGCGCCATCGGCGATCACCAGGTCGAGCCGCGGGTCGTCGTAGGCGTCTCTGCAGATCGACGGCAGGTATTGCTTGGAGAAGTCGATCACCCCGGCATCGATCTCGACCTGCGTCACTTTCTCGACACCGGGATGTTTCAGGACCTCTTCCAGCATGCCGCCGTCGCCGCCGCCGACGATCAGCACCTTGCGGGCCGCGCCGTGAGCGAAGATCGGCAGATGGGCGAGCATCTCGTGGTAGATGAACTCGTCCTTCTCGGTGGTCTGCACCACACTGTCCAGCGTGAGAACACGTCCGAAGGTTTCGTTCTCGAAGACGACGAGACGCTGGAGATCGGTCTCGCTGTCGAAGAGAACCTTGTCGGCCTTCAAACCCAACTGGAAGTCGGCGTGCAACCGTTCGACGCGCCAGCGGCTCACAGGCCGCGGCCCCGCCGGTGCTCCTCCACGCCCAGGCGTGCCGGCCTGAAACGCTGGCGCAGCACTTCAACGGCGAGATGCGGCTTGGCCGCCCCGCACATGAAGATATCCAGCGCCGCATAGCCGGATTCCGGCCAGGAGTGAATCGAGATATGCGACTCCGCCAGCACCGCCACACCGGAAATGCCATCGTTCGGCGTGAAGTGATGCAGATGAATATGGAGCAGCGTCGCCTCGGCCGCCTCGACGCAATCGCGCAGCGTCTGGTCAACGTAGGCGAGATCGTTGATCCCCTCGGCGCCCCACAGATCGACGATCAGGTGCGTACCGGCAAACCGCTCGCCGTCGCGTTCGATGAAGAAATCCTTCCGCTGCTCCGGTCCGGCCTCGGAAGGGCCAGCGGGGAAACGGGGGGTATTATCTTGTTCTTCCGTGGAGGCGCTTGGGTTTTCGTCCAAGTCGATCCCCAGTTGGAAGAGGGCGTGTGCCTGTGCCATCGGTCCTCCAGCGCAACCAGTAGATTGACCCAGTAAAACTGAGGCGCGGGTTTTCGAAGCTTTGGGCTGCGAATGCAAGGGAAAATTTGCGCGCCGTCAGCAATTTCAAGGTCTGGCGGTAGCGGCCGGGACGGCGGCTACAGGTCGAGCGGGCATTAACCCTGTGAACGCGTGCTTTCCCGCCTTGCCTCGCTTCGCAACATCGCTTATCACAGCTTCACTTCGTAGGGGAGTAGCCGCCTCGACTTAACGAGGGCCCGTATCAACAGACTTGGCGCAGCCGCATTGGCTTCACGCCATGGTGCGGGCAGATCCTTCGGATTTGGCGAGACCTACGACGTTCCCCCGGGCAGCAGGAGCCGGCCCGGGCGGCGCGTCGTAGTGGGATCTCGGCTCCGGAGAGATCATAAATCAATGTCTGAAATCATTGTCATCTTCGCGACCGTCTTCCTGGCGGAACTGGGCGACAAGACCCAACTGGCCACGCTGCTCTTTGCCGCCGACAAGACCTCTTCGCCGCTCGTGGTTTTCGCCGCCGCCGCCGCCGCCCTGGTGCTCTCCACAGGCTTGGCGGTGCTCCTCGGCGTGGCCGCTGAGCGCTACCTTTCCGTCCTGCCATTGAAGCTGATCGCCGGCGGCGGCTTTGTTACCATCGGCCTTTGGACCATCTGGGACCACCTGCAGGCGGCATCCTCGGCTTAAGTCTTATTTCAGCGCATCGAGATTGAGCTCCGCTTTCTCGCCGAGCCAAAGCGCAAAGTCACGGTGATCTGGAACATCGTCGCCGGTTTCCGGATGCAGGAAGATCGTCAGTTCGCCGCGGTTGAGCGCCAGCCAGGGCACGATCTCGGCGAAAACCTCCGGCGCGAAGGCGATCTGGTAGCTCCACTGCGGATGCGGCCCGATCGGCCGGTCGTGCCAGCGCCCGAGGCGTACCGCGAAACGCGCCTCGATGGCCGCGCGCAGAATTTCGGCCGCCGGCTTGCTCTCCGCGTCGTAGTAGACATGGGCGTGGTAGCCGGTGATCCGGTCCACTTCCTGGATAGCTTTTTGCTGCAACATGGTTCGGCTCTCTCCTGGTCCGGGTCCGAAGCCCTATAGAATTTGGGGCCGCGGCGCTGTCGGCTCAACGACGCTGGCGAAAGAATTCCTGCAACAAGGCACCGCAGGCCTGCTCCTGGACCCCGCCGACCACCTCCGGCCGGTGATGGCAGGTCGCTTGGCAGAAGATGCGCGGGCCATGATCGACACCGCCGCCCTTGGGGTCGTAGGCGCCGAAAACCAGACGGCGCAGACGGGCCAGGGAGATCGCTGCGGCACACATGGGACAGGGCTCCAGCGTCACGTAAAGGTCGGCGCCGGTCAACCGCTTGACGCCAAGCGCGGCAACGGCCTGACGGATCACCAGCATCTCCGCGTGGGCGGTGGGATCGGCGTCACGCTCCACCCGGTTGTGGGCGCGGGCCAAGACCTCGCCGCTGCCAGCATCGACCAGCACGGCGCCGACCGGCACCTCTCCAACGGCCGCGGCCAGCCGGGCCTCCGCCAGGGCTTCGCCCATAGGGTCCAATTTCAGGGTCTTCGACATGGCGCGGGAGCCTGCATGCCGCGGGGCGGGCGGTCAAGCCGGTGGGCGCAACGCCATGAAAAAGTGCGTGTCGGATTGCTGCAGGTCAATGCCCGCTCGCCCGGCACGGCCTAAAGCTTAGTGCCAGGACCAGCGGCAGCGGCAGCGGCAACGACAGCGGATACCGCAAAAACAAGGAGCAGAACCCATGGCAAAGGTGATAACGATCAGCGCAAACCGGCCGCTGGTTGCGCTTGAGGTCGACCCGGCGACGGTGTGTTTCCTGATTGTCAGGGCCCGCGCCTTCGACGCAAAGGTTGCCTCCGCCGACCGCGATACCGTGTCCCAACCGGGCGAGGACGAGGATCACGATCCGCTGCTGGACTATGGTGACGACCCGGTGGCCGCGGAGGTCCGCGAGGTGATCGAGGACTTGAACGAAGACGAACAGGCTGAACTGGTGGCTCTGACCTGGGTCGGGCGTGGTGATTTTTCCGCGGCGGAGTGGAGCGACGCTGTCACCGCAGCACAGGAACGCCACACCGGGCCAAGTTCCAACTATCTACTCGGCATGCCGCAACTGGGCGATCTGCTGGAGGAGGGCTTCACCGCGGTCGGCTACACCTGCGAAGACTACGGAAACCCAGCCTAGCGATCGATCCGACTTTGGCATTCCCGGTTGTAGGCTGGCGGCGGCGGCCCTAGATTGCCGCCATGACGCAGCACGCCAAGAGAGCGCCGGTGGTCGGCATCACCCTGGATTCGGAACAGCCGGGCGGCTGGTCGAACTATCCCTGGTATGCGGTACGGCAGAATTACTGCGCTGCGGTGCTGGAGGCCGGCGGCCTGCCGATGCTGCTGCCGCACGAGCCTGGGCTTGCCGACGCCTATCTCGAGCGCATCGACGCGCTGCTCATCACCGGCGGCGCCTTCGACCTGGATCCCGCGCTCTTCGGCGCCAATACCCGCCACGAGACCGTGCGCACCAAAGACCGGCGCACCGACTTCGAGGCGGCGGTGGCGCGCGGTGCGCTGGAGCGCGACATGCCGCTGCTCGGCATTTGCGGCGGCCAGCAGCTGCTGAACGTGGTGCTCGGCGGCACCCTGATCCAGCACATTCCCGACGAGGTCGACGGCGCCCTGGCGCACGAGCAACCCAACCCGCGCCACGAACCGGGCCATACCGTCGCGCTCGCCGCCGATGGCTTGCTGCGGTCGATTTGCGGCAGTAGCGAGATGGCGGTCAACTCGGCCCATCACCAGGCGGTGAAGGACGTCGGATCGGGCGTCGTGGTCAACGCGCTGGCCCCCGACGGCGTGGTCGAGGGCATCGAGGCCCCGGATCACCGTTTCTGTCTTGGCGTGCAGTGGCACCCCGAGTATGCGGTCAGCCCGGGTGACACCGCGATCTTCCGCGCCTTCGTCGCCAGCGCGGCCTGAGGAAAACCCATGGCCGAGATTGAAAAGGGCGAGCGCATCGCCAAGGTCATCGCCCGTGCCGGGCTCTGTTCGCGGCGCGATGCGGAGGCCTGGATCCGCGCCGGCCGGGTGACCCTCGACGGCAAGAACCTGAGCAGTCCCGCCGCCGTGGTGACCGGGGCCAGCCGCATCGAGGTCGATGGCGAACCGCTGCCGGCGGCCGCGCCGGCGCGCCTGTTCCGCTATCACAAACCGCGCGGCGAGATCACCACGGCGCGCGATCCCCAGGGCCGCACTACGGTCTTCGATCATCTGCCCGCCGAACTGCCGCGCCTGCAGGCCGTCGGCCGCCTCGACATCAACTCCGAAGGCCTGCTGCTGCTGACCAACGATGGCGCCCTGAAGCGCCAGTTGGAACTGCCGACCAGCGGCTGGCTACGGCGCTACCGCGTGCGCGCCCACGGCCATGTCCATCCGGGCCGCCTGGCGGCGCTGGCCAAGGGCATTTCCGTCGAGGGCGTCGATTACGGCCCGGTGGAAGCGAGCCTCGACCGCCAGGCCGGCGCCAATGCCTGGCTGACCATCGGCCTGCGCGAGGGCAAGAACCGCGAAGTGCGCAAGATCTGCGCCCATCTTGGCCTGCACGTGAATCGCCTGATCCGCATCTCCTACGGACCCTTCTTCCTCAGCAAGCTGCCCAAGCGGGCGCTGGAGGAGGTCGAGCCGCGCCGCCTGCGCCAGGCCCTCGGCCTGGAAGATAAGGAAAGAAAGAAGCAGGGCAAGGGCTTCGCCAAGGCCAAGCCGAAGCCAAACCGGCCCGGCGCCAAGCGCGGCTTCAAGCACCAGCGCGAGACCGAAGACAAGACCCGGCCCGGCGACCGTAAAACCACGGTGAAGAAGGTGGCCGCCAGGAAACCGGCGGCACAGAAATCCGCCGCGAAGAATCCCGCCTCTAGGAAAGCCGTCACCAAGAAGCCGATTGCCGGGAAATCGGCCGCCAAGAGACCCTCCTCCAAGCAGACCAGCAAACACCAGAGCCATGCGAATCGTCGCCGGCCGTCATAGGGGCCGCAGCCTCAGGACTCCCGACGACCTCGCCGTGCGGCCCACTGCCGACCGCACCCGTGAGGCGCTGTTCAATATCCTGACCAGCGGCAAGCTGAGCCGGGAAGGCCAGCAGCGTCTGCCCGAGGCGCGGGTGCTCGACGCCTTCGCCGGTACCGGCGCCCTCGGACTGGAGGCGCTGTCGCGCGGCGCTGCCGAGGTGATCTTCATGGAGAACTACGCACCGGCAATCGAAATCTGCCGCGCCAACATCGCCAGCCTTGAGGAAACAGAAAACGCCAAGCTGCTGGCCTGCGACGTGCTGCACCCGCGTGCCGCCCCGGCACCCTGCGATCTCGTCTTTCTCGATCCGCCCTACAATCAGGGCTTCGCGGAAAAAGCCATCGAAAGTCTGCTGAAGGCCGGCTGGATCGCCCCCGGCACCCTGGTCGCCGTGGAAATGATGAAGACCGAAGCCTTCGCGCCGCCGGAGGGCTTCACCGAACTCGACGCCCGCACCTACGGCAAGGCCAAGCTGGTGTTCCTGACGTACGAGGGCTGATGGATCACCGTCTTCCGAACAGCTTTTCGATGTCGGCGAGTTTCAGTTCGACGTAGGTCGGGCGGCCGTGGTTGCACTGGCCGCTGTGGGGCGTCGCCTCCATCTGGCGCAGCAGCGCGTTCATCTCTTCGCCGTTGAGGCGGCGCCCGGCGCGCACCGAGCCGTGGCAGGCCAGCGTCCCGCAGACGTGTTCCAGGCGCTCGCGCAGGGCCAGAGCCTCGCCCAGTTCGGCCAACTCGTCGGCGAGATCGCGGATCAGGCCCTGAACATTCACCTCACCCAGCAGCGCCGGCACCTCGCGCACCACCACCGCGCCGGGCCCGAAGGCCTCGACCACCAGACCCAGTTCCTCCAGTTCGCCGACGCGCTCAACTATGCGCGCCGCCGCTGAGTCTTCCAGTTCCACCACCTCGGGGAGCAGCAGCATCTGGCGCTTCACCCCGCTGTCGCCGAGCTGCTGCTTCATGCGCTCGTAGACCAGGCGTTCGTGGGCCGCGTGCTGATCGACGATGACGATGCCGTCGGCCGTCTGCGCCACCACGTAGGTGCCGTGGAGCTGCGCCCGCGCAGCGCCCAGGGGATAGCTCTCGGCAGCCGGCTCGCTCGCCTCCCGCGCCACCGCCTGCACGCTCGCGGCCAGCGCCGCCGGCGCACGGTCGAGGCCGGGCAGATGGCCGGCGTCTCGTGACGGCCCCCAGGTCTGGTGCAGCGGCGCGTTATAGTCGGCGGTCGCCTCGGCGAGACCGCGCGGCAGGCTCCTACGCGCCCCGCTCCAACCGGCTTGACCCCAGCCGCCGGGCGGCGTGGAACCGCCGGCGCGCAGTGCGCCCAGGGCGCCATCGGACACCGTCGTGGAGGCGCGATGACCGGCCTGAGCCAGAGCGTGCTTCGTCGCCGAGACGATAAGCCCGCGCACCAAACCGGGTTCGCGAAAGCGGACCTCCGCCTTGGCCGGATGCACGTTGACGTCAACAGCGTCGGGCGGCAGCTCCAGGAACAGCGCCACCAGGGGATGGCGGTCGCGGGCCAAAAAATCCTGGTAGGCGCCGCGGATGGCGCCGTAGAGCAGCTTGTCGCGCACCGGGCGGCCGTTGACGAAGAGATACTGGTGCTGGGCGTTGCCGCGGTTGAGAGTCGGCAGGCCGACGTAGCCGGTGAGACGGATGCCTTCGCGTTCGGCATCGATGGTCAAGGCATTGTCGGCGAAGGCGCGGCCGATCACGGACGAGAGGCGCTTCAGGCGCACCTCGAACAGCGCGCCCTCCGCCGGGGCCAGGCCGACCAGCTTGCGCTCGCCGTCGCTGAGGGTGAAACCCACATGTGGGTGCGCCATGGCCAGGCGGTTGACCGTATCCTGGGCATGGGAGACCTCGGTGCGCGCGGTCTTCAGGAATTTAAGGCGCGCCGGCGTCGCGTAAAAGAGATCCCTTACTTCAACGCGGGTGCCTTTGGGGTGGGCCGCCGGTGCCGGTTTGCCAAGCCTGCCACCCTCGACCGTCAGCGCCCAGGCCTCCCCGGCGCCTGGCGTGCGGCTGGTGACGGTGAGGCGCGCGACAGCACCGATGGAGGGCAGCGCCTCGCCGCGAAAGCCCAGGGAGGCGATGTGCACCAGGTCATCGTCGGGCAGCTTTGAGGTGGCGTGGCGTTCCACCGCCAGGACCAGTTCGTCGGGGGTCATGCCGCTGCCGTCGTCGGTGACCGCGATCAGCGCCCGCCCGCCGTCGCGCAGCACCACGTCGATGTGGCGCGCGCCGGCGTCGAGCGCGTTTTCCACCAGTTCCTTCACGGCGGCGGCCGGGCGCTCGACCACCTCGCCGGCGGCGATCTGGTTCACCAGGGTCTCGGGCAGGCGACGGATCGGCATGGATTGAGGGCTCTCCGGTTGGCGTGACCGGGAGCTTAGCAGAGCGGCCGGAGTCGCGGAAAGCTGCCCGTCGCCGCCTACCAGCGCCGCAGCTTCACGATGACCCCCGCGATGCCTCGGGGGCCGAACAGGCAGAGCAACCCAAAGCCGCTTGCCAGGGTCGCTGTCAGAATCGACGAAAGAAGACCCGCGCGATCGCGGACGACCCCACCGCTATCATCCGCGAAAAGCAGATAGAGGTGTCCCAGCAGCGTCGGGAGATAATGTATCAGCACCCAGACGCCGAGGACGACCAGCGCCAACGTGAGAACATGCTGTCGCGTCCAGACGGTCGCCGTTTCCTCACGCGGCGGCGCGCCCTCGGGCGCGACCCGTTGGGCAATCCGGTCCGCCCCGAACCATAGAGCAAGGAAAACGACGAGATTGACTGCCAGTGACGTCCCGTAGGATAGGACGAATTGGCCAAATCCGGACGTCGCGACCGTCAGCGTCTGCGCAAGGGTCAAAACCGTGTGTGCGAAGGTCAGCAGGACCGCGTAGAGGGCATAAAGCGCCAGCAGGCGGCAGCCGATGAAGGCGATGTCTCTGGCGGATGGCATGGGCGCGCCCTCAAAATGGCGAACAGCGATCAGACTACACCATCTTCAGGTTGCGGACGCGGAAACGCGCCGCCTTCAGCTGCCGTCGTTGGGGGCCTCGCGGGTCGCGGTGACGCCCTCGGGGGTGCCGACCACCACGACGGTCAGGGCGTCGGGCTGGTAAACCCGCTTGGCGACGCGCTTGGCGTCGTCCAGGGTCACCGCGTCGATGTAGCTGTTGCGCTTGTCGAGGTAGTCGATGCCGAGCTTTTCCAACTGCATGCCGACCAACATACCGGCGATGTTGTCGGAGCTGGAAAAGCGCAAGGGGAAGGAGCCGGTGAGGTAACGCTTGGCGGCTTCGAGTTCTTCGGCGCTGGGGCCCGCCTCGGCCATGCGCCGCCACTCCTGGCGGATGAGGTCGAGAGATTCGCCGACCCGGGCATTCTGGGTGGCGGTGCCGCCGCCGATCATGGCGCCGTAGTCGAAGGGCGCCAGATAGGAATAAACCGAGTAGGCGAGACCGCGCTTCTCGCGCACCTCCTCCACAAGCCGCGAGGAGAAGCCGCCGCCGCCGAGGATATAGTTCACCACATAGGCGGCATAGTAGTCCGGGTCGTCGCGCTTGATGCCGCTCTGCCCGAGGACCACCACCGACTGCGGGATCGGTTTTTCGATGACCACAACTTCGCCGCCGCCTGTGACAGTTGCCTCCGGCACGGCCAGCGGCGCCGACTTGGCCGGCAGCGCCAGGAAGGTCTCATCCAGCGCCGCCGCCAGCTGTTCCGGCGTGATGTCGCCGACCACGCCGACGAACAGCCGGTCTCGGACGAAGCGCTCGGCGACGAAGCGGCGCAGATCCTCGACCGTGATACGGGCCATGCTGGCTTCGCTGCCCTTCGCCGGGCGGGCGTAGGGGTGATCCTGGAACATCAGGCGGCGCAGGGTACGCCCGGCGATGGCGTCGGGATCCTCCGATTCGCGCGACAGGCTCGCGACGATCTGGCTGCGGATCCGCGCCACCGGTTCCTCGTCGAAACGCGGCTCGGTCAACGCCAGGCGCAGCAACTCGAAGGCACGCCCGCGGTATTCGGTCAGGGTCTCCAATGAACCGCCGAAGGAGTCGATGCCGGCGCTGAAATGAAGACTGATCGAGAGATCGTCGAGTTCCCCCTGAAAGGCCTGCGAGTCGAGCGGACCGGCGCCCTCGTCGATGACGGAGGCGACCATGTTTGCCAGGCCCGCCTTGCCTTCGGGGTCAAGTGCCGCGCCGCCGAGGAACGACATTTCCAGCGCGATGATCGGGTTGGTGTGATCCTCGACCAGCCAGGCCTCGATGCCGCCGGGGCTGACCACGCGCTGCACTTCCACGGCGCGCGCCTGAATCGCCGCCAGGCCGATGGATAAGGCGACAGCGCAGGCAATCAGCAGCGCCACTGACTGGGAGCACCGCGGAGATTTCAGGGCCCGGCATTTCGGGGTTCGCATCGAGAGGGTCCTTTCCTCAAATTCCTGACCTGACTTCGACTTTGCAGAAGGCCACTTCAGCTCGTCGGCTCCGGCAGCAGATAGCTGGTGACCGACTGCTCGTCGCGCAGTACGTCCTTCAGGGCCTCGTTGACCTGCCGGGTGGTGACCGAGGCGATGCCGTCGGGCCAGGATTCGATCTGCTCCAAACTGCCGCCGGTGGTCAGCGCCGCGCCGATCACGCGGGGAGCGGTGCTGAGGTTGTCGCGCGCGAAGACCGCGCCGGCGACCAGGCGTTTCTTGGCGGCGGCAACTTCCTCTTCGGTGACGCCACTGTCCAGCAGGTCCGCGATCTCGGCCCGCAGGGCAGCTTCGAGCGGCTCGACTTCGCCGCCCGGGCGTGGCGCGACATAGAAGGAAAAGGTCGAGTAGTCGTAATTGGTCGGATTGTATCCGGCACCGGCAGAGCCGGCGATTCCCTGTTCGACCACCAGCCGGCTGTAGAGGCGCGCCGTGGCGCCGCCGCCGATGATCTCCGAGAGCACCTGCAGGGCATAGGCTTCGTTGCCTTCGTCGCCCTGGGCAGCCTGGCGATAGCTGGGCGCGAGGTAGCTGACGGAAATCTGCGGCTGGCGCACCCGCGGGCTTTCCAGGCGCACCTCGCGCGGTGCGTTCTGCGGCGGTTCGATGACGCGGCGGCGTTCCGGTACGTCCTTGCGCGGTACCACGCCATAGTACTTCTCAGCCAGGTCGCGCACCTCCTCGGGATCGACATCGCCGGCAACGATCAGAATGGCGTTGTTGGGCGCGTACCACTTGTCATAGAAGGCCACCGCCGCTTCCGTGCTGAGCTGCTCGATCTCGTGGTCCCAACCGATAATGGGGATACGGTAGGGATGATTGAGGAACTGCACCGCGCGGCTCACCTCACCAAGCTGGCTGCCCGGTTCGTTGTCGATGCGGCTGCGACGCTCCTCGCGAACCACATCGCGCTCCGGCAACACGACATCGTCGGTGAGCGCCAGGTTGACCATGCGGTCAGCCTCGTTCTTCATCATGATTTCCAGACGGTCGGCGGCGACCGTCTGGTAGTAGGCGGTATAGTCCCAGGAGGTAAAAGCATTCTCGCGCCCGCCGTTGGCGGCGATGATTTCCGAGAATTCGCCCGGTTTCAGGGTCTTCGTACCCTTGAACATCAAATGCTCTAGGAAGTGGGCAAGCCCGGACTCACCCGCCTGTTCATCGGCGGCGCCGACCCGGTACCACATGGAGTGATAGACGATGGGCGCGCGGCGGTTGACCACCACAACGACCTGAAGACCGTTGTCCAGAGTGAAGCTGACGGGATCGAAGACCTTGGCCCGTGCCTCTTCCCAGGGGACCAGTATCGCCGCCACAGCGGCCATCAGGGCGAGAAACCCGGCAAGCCGGGCGAAGAGCGTGGCGACCGGACGGCGGAGGCTGGCCATTTCCATCGGTTCCCTAGAGCAGGTTGCGGGTCGGTTCGGCGTAGCGCGCCGGGTGAATTCGTCGGTACTGCATCAATATGGCGCAAATCCGGGCATCCGCAAGCGGACGCCCGGTCGCATTGTAGTGAAGAGGCGCTATTGGCTCATCTGCAGCGCCGCCCGTGCCGGCGGCACCAAGGCACTGAATCGCCCTAGAAAAGGCCTTCCAGCGGAGCCTTGCGGCGGCGCTCGATCTGCGGCGTCGCGCCGGTGGTCGCAGGCTGGCCAAGGGCCTCGTTTTCCTGCAGACGGCGCCTTTCGGCCACGGGATCCACGACCGTACCTGCCGGAACCTGATCGTTCCAGAACACCAGACGGTCGACGAAGTAGTCGGATTCTTCGTTCAGCTGTTTGGTTTCGCGATTGACGATCTGGCGGATGTTCGGATCGGCTTGCTGCGCGCCGGCGGCATTCAGCAGCGCCTGCTCTCCCGCGGTGCGGTTGGCCGCGCTGGCCGCCTGCTGGCTGACGGGGACGCCCTGACTGTTACGAAACACGGCCCTTTCGGCTTGCTGGGTCGGTGTACCGACCTGCGGGCGCGGCGCCCCGGGCTCGGGCGGGCGCAATTGGAAGTCGGGCGGCACCGTCAGCGGCGCGCGGGAAACCACGCGAAACTCGTCGGGCGATTGCTTGTTCAGGCCGAGCGACTCACTGAAGCCCCCGCAAGCGGATAGCCCGAGCGCCAGGGCCGCAACCATGAGAAGCCTAAATGTCATGTTTCGTTCCATTCGACTACCTCCCTATCCCCGGGCCTTTTTACCCTTCCTGCCCGGCTGGAACAAGCCATCCGCGATAATCAGGACAACACCGCAGACAATGGCGCTATCGGCAACGTTGAAGGCCGGCCAGTGCCAGCCGGCGAAATAGAAATCGAGGAAATCCATCACGCCCGGCAGATGCAGCCGGTCCACGGCATTGCCCAGTGCGCCTCCGACCACCAAGCCCACGCCATAGGGCAGCAGCCCTTCCAATTCCCTGTAGAGCCAGATCAACAGACCGATGGAAACCACAACGTTGAGCGCGACGAGGAAATAGGGCTGCCAATATGAATCGCTCTGAAACAGCCCAAAACTGACACCTGGATTGTAGGTCAGCACGAGATTGAAGAAACCCGTGATCTCGATCGTGCGCGGCGGCTGCATGACCATCGTGGCGATGACCCACTTGCTCAACTGGTCGAGCAACAGGACTGCGGTAGCCAGATAGAGTGCGCGCTGCATTGAGATAGCGATGCCTGTTTACTGCGCCAGGGCGCCGAGATGCTGCACCGCTTCGGCGCAGCGCCTGCAGGTCTGTGGCGCTTCCGGCACTGTCCCCACCTCCGGCAAAACCTTCCAGCAGCGCTCGCACTTCTCCCCTTTCGCGAGAGCGGCCGTGACGGCGACGCCCGTCACTTCGGCGAGGCGGAAAGCAACCTCCGGCGCCGGGGCATCGGTCACGGAGATGTCGGAGGTAATGGCGACGTCCGCCAGCGCCACCTCTGCCACGGCACCAAGCAGTTCCGACCGCTCGATATGTACAACCGGATGGGCCTGCAGGCTGGAGCCGATGCGCTTGGCCGCGCGCTCCACTTCCAGCGCGCCGGTTACCACACGGCGCACTTCGCGGACCCTGGCCCACTTCTCAGCAAGGGCGTCGTCGAGCCAGTCGCCCGGCACCTCCGGAAAAGTGCGCAGGTGCACCGAAACCTCGGGTCCTGCACCCCGTGCCCACCACGCTTCTTCCGCGGTAAAGCAGAGGATCGGTGCCAGCCAGGCGGTGAGACAGGAGAAAACTTCGTCGAGCACCGTACGGCAGGCGCGCCGGCGCAGCGCATCCGGGCGGTCGCAGTAGAGTACGTCCTTGCGCACATCGAAGTAGAAGGCCGAGAGATCTAGGGCGCAAAAATTGTAAATCGCCTGATAGAGGGCGTGGAAATCGAAGTCCTCGACATTGCGGCGCACCTGAACGTCGAGTTCGGCCAGGCGATGCAGCACCCAGCGTTCGAGCTCCGGCATCTCCCCGGCGGGGATTCGCTCCGATTCCAAAAAGCCGTCGAGGTTGCCCAGCAGGTACCGCAGGGTGTTTCGCAGGCGCCGGTACGCATCGCCCTGGTACTTCAGGATCTCAGGTCCGAAGCGCAGGTCCTCCTCGTAGTTTGAGGCGACGACCCAGAGCCTCAGAATGTCAGCGCCCTGGCTATCGACAACGTCCTGAGGCGATAACGCGTTGCCTTTGGACTTCGACATCTTCTCCTTGCCCTGCTCTTCGAGGATGAAACCATGGGTCAGCACGGAGTCGTAGGGCGCGCGTCCGCGCGTCCCGGCCGATTCCAGCAGCGAGGAGTGGAACCAGCCACGGTGCTGGTCGGAGCCTTCGAGATAGAGGTCGGCGGGCCACTTCAATTCGGGCCGCGCCTCCAGCACGAAGGCGTGGGTCGAACCGGAATCGAACCAGACCTCGACCACGTCGGTGGTCTGCTCGAAATCGTCTGCGGTGTAGTCGTCGCCGAGAAAGCGCTGCGGATCGCTGGAGAACCAGGCATCCCCGCCCTCTGCCGCGAAAGCCTCGGCGACCCTCTCGAAGACCTTGGCGTCACGCAGCGGCTCGCCGGTTTTCTTGTCGACGAAGATCGGCAGCGGCACACCCCAGAGGCGCTGGCGGGAAATGCACCAGTCGGGGCGCTGTTCGATCATCGAACGCAGTCGGTTGCGCCCGGTGCCCGGCACGAAGCGCGTATTGTCGATAGCCGCGAGAGCCTTCCCCCGCAGATCGTTGGTCTCCATGGAGATGAACCACTGCGAGGTGTTGCGGAAGATCAGCGGCGCCTTGGAGCGCCAGGAATGCGGATAGCTATGCTTCAGCTTGCCCTTGTTGACCAGTTGTCCAGCCTCGGCCAGAGCCTTGATGACACGCCCGTTGGCGTCGCCCGGCTTGCCGTCGGCGTCATAGACCACCGCCCCGGCCAGCAGCGGCACGTGGTCGTAGAAGACGCCGGAGCCATCGACGGTCTGGGGAATCTCGATATTGTTCTTCAGACCCAACGCCCAGTCGTCGGCGCCGTGGCCCGGCGCGATGTGAACGAAGCCGGTGCCCTGCTCAGTGGTGACGAAATCGCCTGCCAGCACCGGGACGTCGAAGTCATAACCGCCCGCGGCCGCGGCAACGCCACGCCAGGGGTGGGCGCAGAGCGTGCCGGCCAGATCCGTCACTGCGCCCAGTTGCGTCCACGATTCGATCCGAGCGTCGGCCTTGACCCGATCCGCCAATTCCTTGGCCAGCACCATCTTTTCGCCGACCTTGGCGGCGCTGCCTTCGGCCACCGCGTCGACCTGCCAGACACCGTAGGCGACCTCGTCGCCGAAACCGATGGCGCGGTTGCCCGGGATGGTCCAGGGCGTCGTGGTCCAGATCACTACGGAAGCGCCTTCGAGCAGCGGGTCTGCCGCCGTCACCACGGGAAAGCGCACCCAGATGGTGATCGAGCTATGGTCGTGATACTCGACCTCGGCATCGGCCAGCGCGGTCTTCTCGACCACCGACCAGAGCACCGGCCGCGAGCCTTTGTAGATACCCCCGTTCACCAAAAACTTGCCGATCTCGCGCACAATCTGCGCTTCGGCATCGAAGGACATGGTGGTGTAGGGGCGCTCCCAGTTGCCGACGACGCCAAGGCGCTTGAACTCCGCGGTCTGGATCGTCACCCATTTTTCGGCGAACTCCCGGCACTCGCGGCGGAATTCCAGCACCGGCACCGCATCCTTGTCCTTGCCGGCGGCACGATACTGCTCCTCAATCTTCCATTCGATCGGCAAGCCGTGGCAGTCCCAGCCCGGCACGTAGTGGGCGTCCTTCCCAAGCATCTGATGGGCGCGGTTGATCAGGTCCTTGAGGATCTTGTTGAGCGCGTGGCCGATATGCAGATGGCCGTTGGCATAGGGCGGTCCATCGTGAAGGATGAACTTCTCGCGGCCTCGAGAGTCCTCGCGCAGCCGCTCGAAAAGTCCGATCTCTTGCCAGCGCGCCAGGGTTTCCGGCTCGCGCTGGGCCAGGCCTCCGCGCATCGGAAAGTCGGTCTTCGGCAAGAAAACGGTCGGTCGGTAGTCTACGCTCATCGCGGGGTGCTTCTTGGTTAGGTGCCGGCTTGAGCCAGAATTTCGCGGGCCTGTCCACAATCGAGGGCGATTTGTGCCTGCAAAGCGCCGAGGCCGTCAAACTTCTTTTCCGCGCGGATGAAGTCGATCAGGCGCACCCGTAAGGTCTCACCGTAAATGTCGTCGGCAAAATCGAAGAGGTGGACCTCCAGGCGGACGTCCTCGCCCGCCACTGTCGGCCGCCGGCCGAGGTTGGCCACACCGGGCAGCCAGCGGGTCTCGCCGCCGTGCTCCACCCCCGGGTCGCGCCCCGCCAGCACCGCATAGACCCCCAGGGCCGGGCGGAGGTAATCGCCAAGGCCGATATTGGCGGTGGCGAACCCGATGGTCCGGCCGCGTTGATCGCCGTGCTCGACGCGACCCTCGATTTCCCAGGGCCGGCCCAGCAATTCGGCCGCTGTGGCCGGGCGGCCTTGACGCAGGTGTTCGCGGATGATCGAGGAAGAGTAGATCTCGCCGCCGCCGGTCATGACCGGCTCGACGCCGGTCACGCCAAAGCCGTGCTTGGCGCCCATGGATTTCAGCAGTGCCACGTTGCCGGCGCGCTTGTGCCCGAAACAAAAATCCCAGCCCACCACCACATGGCGCGCCGCCAGGTCGCCGACCAGGATGTCCTCGACGAAGGCCCCGGCCGATTTCAAGGCGAAAGTGCGGTCGAAGTGCAGGACAAAGAGATGATCGACACCCGCTTCCTGAAGAGCATGCGCCTTGGCGCGCAGGGATGTCAGGCGAAAGGGCGGCTGTTCGGGCAGGAAGACCGAGCGCGGATGCGGCTCGAAGGTGAGCACCACCATCGGCGCTGACATCGCATCGGCAAGCCGGCGCGCGTCGGCCAGCAGCAACTGGTGACCACGGTGCACCCCGTCGAAATTGCCGATGACCACCACTGCGCCTCTCGCTTCGGCGGGGGGATCGCTGCTATGCCGGAAAATTGCCATGAGATCGGCTGGTCTGACGCCTTCGGTTGGGCCTGTCAACGAAAGAACCCGGCCCAAGGAAGCGGCCGCCACACAGGGGCCGCCGCGACGTCGCCGGGGTCAAGGCGCGGAACATAGCCCGCGTCGCGTCTTCGGGCCAGCGCTGCGGCGCTTCACAAGCCAGACCTGTGAGCAAGTGCAGTGCTGTGAGTAAGTAAAGAGAGAGAATATGAGAACCAGCGGGGCGCCGGCGGTGGACTATTCAGCCGCTTGAATGGGCGTCGGGTCATCCTGGTTGGATACCTCGCCAGACTTGCCCAGGACATCCGCGCGAGCCTGGACCATCAACGAAGCCTCGCCTTCCAGAACCACAGTCTCGTCGACAGTGCAGACCGTATCGAAGGTGACACGTTTCTTCTGCGACAGAATCTCCTTCACTGTAACCCTGGCTTCCACGGTATCGCCGACCTTGACCGGTGCCTTGAAGCGCAGGTCCTGGCGCAGATAGATGCAGCCCGGTCCCGGCAGACGGGTGCCGAAGACCGTGGAAATGAAGCTGGCAGACAGCATGCCGTGGGCGATCCGCCCAGCAAACATGGTCTTCTCCGCAAAGCTTTCGTCCAGATGAACGGGATTCGTATCGCCCGAGATGCCGGCGAACATCGTGATGTCGGCGTCTGTCACCGTCTTGGCAAAGACCGCCGTCATGCCGACGGAAAGATCTTCAATGAAATAGCCGTACTTTTCCTGCATCCGTTCGATACCTCTATCATCGTAATTATATTTCGAATATACGTCATGAGACGTAATTTTATTGTGGTAAATCTATAAGACTGGCCACCCTTTCGCAAGTGCGATTTTGCAGTTGCGAAAACACTGAGTCATAGCGCTTCTTGGTAAAAATTGACTTAGGAAGCGGGCGCTCTTCTGGGCTTGTATCTGGGCTTGGGTCTGGTCACGCCGCATTCGACGCTCGACTAAAGGACCAGATTCGGGCGGCGCTGGGTGCAGTGCGAGAAGCCTTGACGCTGACTCAATGCCGCCGCAACCGCGGCCCGGCCAGAAAGGCGAGGTCACGATCCATTTGATCGCGCACCGCACCAGCCGGCAGGGCGGCCGTGGGGGCGCTGACAGTGCTTGCCACCGGCACGCTTGCGCCCTGCTCGGTCAGCGGCAGCGGCGCCCGGCGCGCCATCCGATAGAGCGCGAAGACGCCGATGGCGGCATGCACCGCGCCGATGCAGACGAAGAAACCGTCGCTCCCCATCTCGCGCATCAGCAGCGAGACGACAATCGGCCCGAAAATGGCGCCGGCACCGCCCACCATCATAAGTGTCCCGCTCGCCGACACCATCTGCTTGGGGGTGAGATAGTCGTTCGTATGCGCGATGCAGAGCGAGTACATCGGAAAACTCATGCCGCCGAGCAGAAACATCATCGCGTAGAGGGCAATCACATCGCCGCCGCCGGCCAGAACGGCGGCCAGGGCGGCGGCCAGGGCAGCCAGAACCGCGGCGAAGGTCACGGCGGTCAGCACCAGGCGCCGGTCGAGCTTGTCCGACAGCCGGCCGATCGGCCATTGGAAGGCCATGCCGCCCAAAACGTTGGCGCTGACGAAGATGGCGATCTGCGGCACCGTAAGTCCGATGGCGCCGGCATAGACCGCCGCCATTGAAAAGAGCGCTGCATTGGCCATGCCGGTGCCCAGGGCGCCAATCGTTCCAAGCGGCGAGGTGCGGTAGAGGGCGCGCAACCCTAGCGGTTCCGGCGCCGTGAAGTCCGGCGTTGGCACAACAGAGACGGCAATCGGCACCAGCGCCATCGAGACCAGGACGGAAGCCAGGACGAAGAGCACGAAGCTGTTCGGGTCGGCAAGGTTCAACAGGAATTGGCTGGCCGCCAATCCGCCCAGCACCACTACCATATAGACCGACAGCAACGTGCCCCGGGTCTCGTTGGTGGCGCGGTCATTCAACCAGGATTCAGCAACGACATAGAGGCCCGCGTAGCAGAAGCCGGTCACCATGCGCATGGCGCCCCACGCCCAAGGATCGACGAAGACCGCGTGGACGAGGGCCGCGGTTGATGCGGTCGAGGCCAGCGCGGCGAAGGTGCGCACGTGGCCGACGTTGCCGACCACCTTCGGCGTGACGAAGGCGCCAGCCAGCAAACCGACATAGTAGCAAGCCATGATAAGGCCCGTCGCTTCGGTCGGGAATGCTTCCACGCCGGCGCGGATACCCAGCAACGAGTTCTGCAGGCCGTTGCCCAGCATCAGCATGCCAAGCCCGACAAAAAGCGCCCAGGCCGATTTAACCGCTGCCAACATCAGAATAAACCCGCGCCAGAAACCGAAATTCGTCCGACCCCGCTTATGCAGTGCCGCCAAGGGTCATGCTTGCAGATTTGCGTCTCCAGCCGGGCGCGGAATGACCGAAAACCCCGAGATCGGCTCAGGCTTATGGCAGGGCCGCCAGCAAATTAGCCGGACAACCCCGTCAGGATCGCCTGTTCGGCCGGTGCAAAGCCAACCAGCAGTCTCTCGCCGGCCTCGACAACGGGGCGCTTGATGAGCGTGGGATTCTCAGCCAACAAGCGGGCGGCGCCCGGCGCGTCGAGATTCGACTTTTCAGTCTCTCGAAGCTCGCGCCACGTGGTGCTGCGGCGGTTGAGCAGCCTCTCCCAGCCAAGCCGCTCCAGCCATTGGGCAAGCCGCCCCTCCGGCAAGCCGTCGTCGCGCAGGTCATGAAAGCGATACGACTGTCCGCCAGCCTGCAGCAGCTTCACCGCCTTGCGGCAGCTGTCGCAAGACTTCAACCCGTAGACCACGATCATGGCACCGACTCCAATGGACGGAAGATCGGCCCCTATAGCGAATGACACAGCGCCGCGTCGAGCCCCAAAATGCCGAGAGTCCTAATTACAAAGCGCCACAGCAAGCGGTGAAGAACTGACCGCCGGCCGCGGGAACATTTCCCTTGGACAACGACATCGATTCTCTTGGACAACGACATCGATTCTCTTGGACAATGGCATCGATGCAAACCTCCAAGGAACTGCGGCATGCGGGAAGTCTCGCCGGAAAGGTCATTGTCTTGCTCGAAGACGACGATCTGGTCCGCCGCGCCACCGAGCGCATGCTGCGCCGTTTCGGCGCTGAGGTCGTGTCCGGCACCAGCAGCCGTGAAGTCCTGGCTGCAATCTCCGCGCGGAATCTATCCCCAACCTGTGTGATCGCAGACTACTGGTTGACCCGCGACGAGGATGGCCTGACCGCCACTCAAGCCGTTTGCGAGGCTGCCGACTCGGCGATACCGGGCATGATCGTAACCGGCGATCTTTCCGATGAGGTTGCCCAGAGGGTTGTCGGAGCGGGATTTCAGCTTCTACGCAAACCTGTTAACGTCAGTTCGTTCCTAGACGCTCTCGGAGGGGGCGTCTAAACAATGCCGCAGGATCACCTACATGCCTTCGACAAGACGCCGCAAGAATGGGGAGACGCTGCGATCTCATGGGAAATTCCTCCCAGTACCGCAGTGCTGTGCCTTATCGGGCGCCGTTGTTCAGGGAGTTGGTGATCTGGTCAATCATTCAACCGTATTCGTTTTCTAGTTGAAATGTCAGCCAAAACTCGGATTATACATTATACCAGAGTACAGGAGTGTCAGTTGGTCTGATTGTCATGATGGACTGGACCAAGATGGTCGGCCATTATAGATTTCATGCAGAGGCGCTTGGGGGAGCGTAAACTGGCACCCGGTTCGAAGAATACCGTCCTCACTGTTAGGCGGGAAATCGCAACGAATTTCAGGGTTCTCTAAACTATGAAAGTCCTCTACGCCGACGACCACTGGATTACACGCAGCGCCGCCAGGCACCTGATTGACCGTTTGGAGCGTGGGAGCGAGCTGCTTGAAGCGGCGGACTTTCGCCAGGCCTTGGAACTTGCCTCCGACAATTCAGATCTCGATCTGATCATCCTGGATCTTCTGATGCCAGGCATGAAGCGCTTTGAAGGCCTTCGCGCTATGCGCGAATGTTTGCCCCAGGTGCCTGTTGTTGTGATGTCGGCCATCGAGGATCGCGAAGAAATTCTGCGCTGTATCGAGGCTGGCGCCATGGGATACATCCCGAAATCGGCGCAAAGCGATGAGATCGAGTCCGCCTTGCAGACGGTTCTCGCCGGGGGTGTGGCCTTTCCGCGCCGGCTGTTGGAGCAGACCAATCCGGCCAAGAAGGTGCAGGTTTATGCCTTCGGCAACGAGAAGTCTCTTGAAGACGTCGCCAATGCCCTGACCAAGCGCCAGTTGCAGGTCTACAAGCATCTCGGCCAAGGCATGTCGAATGCCCAGGTGGCGCAGGCACTTGGACTTTCCGAGCATACTGTGCGCGTGCACGTCTCGGCGATCGTCAAGCGTCTCAATCTCGACAGCCGCACCCAGGCGGCCATCAGCGCCGCGGCACAGGTGCGGGCCCTGGATGACGCCGAAGCCGTGAATTTCTGACCAGGGTCGCTCTGGACTCGAGCCGGCGCGCCGGCGGCCGGTCTCAACAGCTCACGGTTTCAGCGGTGGGTCAGGACAAAGTGGCAAAGCGATCGCAACTTGGCGGCCTTTACCGGGCGCTCCAGAAAGTGCGCTTTGATGCCTTGGGGATGCGCTCCGGCCGTGCCCGGCTCAAGGTGGTCCGCGATCTGGATCACCGGGACTTGAGCATCGGATTGGCGCAGCAAGTCCCAGCTTCCGCAGGCGTCGAAAGCCGATTGGTCGGCGATGAGCAGATCGGGGGCGTCGCGCAGCGCCGCCGCCAGTTCCTCTGCCGTTACAATCTTCGCATGGGCCCCCCAGGCAGGAAATCGCCCCAACAGTTCCCCTGAACTTCGGCCCGCCAGCAAGACGACCGTAGCGCCTTCCAGAGGGTTGACCGGAAGCGAATCCAGTGGCGCATCTGCCGTGCCGGCGCCGGCCGTTTCGATTTTGACCTGAGTCGAGCCGGGCCCGACCCCACGGGCGGCGGCGGGATCTGCACGCCGCAGCGACAGCGAAAAGCACGAGCCTCGGCCTGGTTTGGAGGTCATTCTGAGCTCGTTACCCGCGAGTTCGGCCAAGTACCTGGCATAAGTGAGGCCGAGGCCGAGGCCGCGGTCGCGCGGGCGCACCTCGTTGTCCAAACGGAAAAAGGGCTCGAAAAGCCGCTCCGCTTCTGCTTCGGCAATACCCAGGCCGCTGTCCCAGACTTCGATCCGCAGCCGCCCCGCTGTGTGCCGGCAGCCAAGCAGCACCTTGCCCCGGCGCGTGAACTTCCCCGCATTCTCGAGCAAAATTCCGATGATGCGACGCAACAATATGGGGTCGTCGCGCGCTACCAACCCCGTTGCGACAATTCGGAATTCAAGCCCAAGGTCATCGAAGTATTCGGCGAAGTCGTCGGACAGCCGCGCGAACACCTGTTGCAGCGGCACGTCTTGGACTTGAAGTCGCAGCAGTCCGAGTTCAGCCTTTTCAAGATCGGCAAGTGAGTCCAGCCATGTACTCGACAGCTGCAACGCATAGCGCATGTCTTCGATGATCGCTTGGCGGTCTCGTGCGCCAGCCGCCTCCTGCAATTCGCCGATCAGCAGGCTGATGACGTTTAAAGGCTGGCGCAGTTGGTGCTGGGCATCCAGGAAAAGACTCCCCGGTCGCTGATTGCCTGCCTTTCCCAAGAATGGTGCTCCCGGCGATAGAATCCAACCCGGCGATCAGCATAGGCCGAACATCCTGAGGAATGAACGCCGAAAGCGTAAAATTTGCAACCTGAAGTCGTTACTTTGAAAGCGCCCAGCAGATCAACGATACAAGTATCGGATGATATGGCGACTGCCGCGCAGCACATAGCCACGCCCGCGCCGATCATAGCAGAGGATGCCGCCCACCAGCGCCTTGCGGCCATGAAAATAATTGATGCGCTGGACCGGGTGGCAGGCGCGTGCGGCAGGGCCGTAGTCCCAGGACCCGCGGTGACGCGGCCGGCCTTGGCGATGTGCTGGCCGCCTATGGTGGCGATGCCGCCAATGCCGCTGCTTTTGCGGCTTCCAGTGGCGCACTTGGTGCAGTCGTTGATCTGCCCGATCGGCTGTGAGCGTTACCGCCGGCGCGACTTGGTACCGAGATGCTCCGGCTGCCGGCGTCGCCGCAGCAAGGCCTGCGGCCAGTATCGCCGCCGCAAGACAACCCGCTGCCATGGACTTCAGCTTGTCCTGTTTGCCGCCTGAGATCGTCGCGTAACGCTTAGTTGCGGACATCAAAGCCTCCTCCGAGTTTCATCCTCGGCCGGCCGCCCGGAGTTCGCTCCCTGGCCCTGGGGACTTATGCAGCCTGACATCTGCACTACGCGGCCGCGGCAGGAATCATCCCCACACAAACGGCGGCGGGATGGAGCAACTCAGCTTCCCTCAGGCAGCGTGGTGCCCTGCGCCGGCTGACTTCGGCTCAAGTGATCACCGCCGTCGAGACCGATCATCTGGCCGGTCATCGACTCGGCGGAAACGAGGAACCTCAGGGCGGAGCAGATCTCCTCGAGTCCGGCACCGTCACCAAGCGGCAGCGCGGCGCGGCGCGCCTCGAAATCGGACTGGCTCTGGCCGCGCGACGGCAGCGTCGGTCCCGGGCCGATGGCGTTGACCCGGACGCGCGGCGCCAACGCCTGCGCCAGCGTCTGGGTCAAGGTCCAGAGCCCGGCTTTGGACAGGGTGTAACTGAGATAGCCCGGCGAGAGGTGCCAGACCCGGGTGTCGAGGAGGTTTACTACCAAGCCTTTTGCGGATTCGGGCAGGTTTTCCGCGAACCGCTGCGTCAGCACAAAGGGCGCGCGCAGGTTGGTCTCGAGATGCCGGTCCCAGCTTGCCCGATCGCAACTCTCGATATCGTCAAACTCGAACACCGCCGCATTGTTGACCAGCAGGCCGATCGGGCCCAGTTGCGCCGCCGCCGTATCGACGAGCCGCACCAGGGCGGCTTCCTCGCGCAGATCGGCCTGCAGCGGGATCGCGCGGCCGCCGGCCGCCGCGATCCCGGCGCAAACGGCTTCCGCATCCGCCGCCGAGGTCCGGTAGTGCACCGCCACCGCCCAGCCCGCCGCCGCCAGGTCACGCGCCAGCGCCGCGCCGATGCGCCTGGCGGCGCCGGTCACGAGCGCCGCCCGAGGCAGAGACGGAGACGTCTTGGTGGTGGCTGTCATAAGATGCGAGACCACAGCGGGAGCAAATGAGCCGTCGCGAGCGGCGACGCGTCGCCGAGACAGCTTATCAAAGCCTGCCGCCGCATCAATCGATGCCGTATATCAGCGACCGGCGCGGCAAGCCGAACGGTGACCAAACCTCCCCTCGCCAAGTGTCGCCAAAGCAGTCATTTTCGGGGTCAGGTCTTGCAGATACGCTGCATTGTGTCGAATGATACCGTCGACGGCAATGGCAGGTGTGGAACCTGAAAAGATTGCCTGATGTGGTGGAGAGTCCGATTGGTGCCCCTGGCCTGACTCGAACAGGCACTCCCTTGCGAGAAACAGATTTTGAGTCTGTCGCGTCTACCAATTCCGCCACAGGGGCCCCGGCAAGCGGGCTGGCAAGCAGGCGCGGCGGGAATCCGCTGCCGCTTGGCCGGAGCGCATCATAACCAGGGCCGCAGGCTTGGCAACTGGTGACTGCGTTGAAAACCAGGAAATCCGCAGAGCTGCGGTGCATGTCACCGTCTTCCTCAGCGCCTTGATGCCTGCGCGCCGCCGTTCCTGTCACGCTTTTCTATGGCACTGTTTTGGTAGACGCGTTTAAATGTGACGTGCCCAGGCTACGCACCGTTTGTATCTCTTGACTAAGCACTGTCCGTCTTGAGTAGGTTTACTTGACGACTGTAGAGGCGGTGATGCGGTGCCCGCCGCAGCGCACAGAGGCTAGGTAGAGCATGGAGTGGGGAACATCGATGGTGGATAGGCGCGAGGGCCGCGTCCCCGCGCCGTAAAGGGAAGAACTTGGCATCGCGACTGCGGGCCGCACGGCTGGTCCCGCCGGTTTGCCTTCACCGGGCACGAGAGGCCACTCTCAAGTAAACGGGTTCGGAGATTGCGGACAGGGCGTTAAAACCGCCGCCGGACTGCTCCGCACTGCGATGGCTGCAGGACGTAGGAAAGGGCCTTCCCTGCCTGTCTTGTGGAGTGGCCGTTGTAATGACGAATGAGCACGAATTCGATCGGGAAGAGATCACCCATCGCAACGTCACCGCCGTGGTCAAGTGGTTCAACGTGACCAAGGGCTTTGGTTTCGTTCAGTTGAGCGAGGGTGCACCGGACGCCTTCCTGCACATCTCGGTGGTGGAGCGATCCGGAAATCGCGAACTCTATGAAGGAACCAGCATTGTCTGCGACCTGATGCAGGGCCGCAAAGGCTTGCAGGTGGCGGCGATCCACTCCGTTGAGGCCGGCGCGGCACCGCTCGCCGATGCTTCCGCCGGCGGCGAAGGAGAGGTTGAAACCGTCGAGGGCACGGTCAAGTTCTTCAACGCCGAGAAAGGTTTTGGATTCGTCATCCCGGACAACGGCGGCAAGGACGTCTTCGTGTCCGGCCGCACCCTGGAGCGCTTCGGCCTGCCGGCCTTGCAACCCAACCAGCGTGTGCGCCTGCAGACGCGCATGGGTCAAAAAGGGCCGATGGCCGAGCACGTCGAATTGATCTAGCCACCTGCCGGTCGAGCGGCGGCTATTGCAGAGAGGCTTCTTCTTCTTCGGCCAAATCCGACGGCGGCGCGTGGCAAGGGCCGGCCTGATGATGCACCATCTTCCAGGCGCCCGCCTCACGAACCAGGAAGTTGGTCGCCGCCAGGAGGCTGTCACCGATTACCTCGTAGCAGGTGACGAAGGCGGCCTCGCCGTAGCGCCGAGCTGTCGCGCCGCGGCAGGTCACGGTCTGGGCGTCCGGGTTGGCAAAGATCGCCGACCAGCTTTGCATCACCTGGTCACGCCCGCTCAGGCACGGCCAGCCGGGGTGGGTGCAGGCCACGGGGGCATGCCGCGCCCAAATATCTTCCATCGCTTCGATGTCTTTCATCTGAAAGGCGAAATAGAAGGCTTCATTGACGAAAAGAATCTCTGCGTGCTCTTGCATGCGGTGTCGCGGTCAGCCCGGGTGATTGTTTCAAATTCGCTCCTTAACCGAGTCTAGCACCTTCTCTGACCGGTTGCCCCCGTGAACTGACCCTGCTAAACGGCTTGCTGGCGCGGCTTGGCGCGCCGGACAAGCCCTGCCAATCGCGAGAGGTCTGATCGGGCGTGCTGCGGCGACTCTATGATTGGACCATGGAACTGGCCGCCCGGCCCTATGCGCTTTGGGCGCTGGCCGTCATCTCCTTTGCAGAATCCTCGATCTTCCCGATCCCGCCCGACGTTCTGCTTATCCCGATGATTCTGGCGGCACGCCAGCGTGCCTGGCTGATCGCCGCGGTCTGCACTCTGGCCTCCGTCGCCGGCGGAGTGGCGGGCTATGCCATCGGCGCGCTGCTGTTCGATACGCTTGGGCAGCCGATCGTCGAATTCTATGGCTATCTGGACCGCTACCAGGAGTTCAAGGCCGGTTATGAGAAATGGGGCGCCTGGATCGTCGCCGGCGCCGGTTTCACGCCCTTTCCCTATAAGGTGATCACCATCACTTCCGGCGTCATGGATCTGAATTTCGGCGTCTTCATGATCGCCTCGGTGATCTCGCGCGGTGCGCGCTTCTTCCTGCTGGCGGCATTGCTGTGGCATTTCGGCCCCCCGATCCGAGGGTTCATCGAGCGCTACCTGCCGCAACTGACCATCTTATTCTTCGTTCTGCTGCTTGGCGGTTTCATCGCCCTGCGCTATCTGCTGTAACATGAGACAATTTCGATGCTTCTTTCTCTGCGCCACCCCCGTGCCATGCCGGCTCTGCTGGTCGCCGCCTGTCTCGGCGCGCTCGGCACCGCTCTCGCCTCGCAGTACTGGGGCGGACTCTATCCCTGCGTGCTTTGCATCTACCAGCGCTACGCCTATGGCGTCGCCATGGCCCTGGCCGCCTTCGCTTTCATTTTCTCGGCAAGCCCGTTGGGCCGGCGCCTTTTTCTGCTCGGCAGCGGCCTGGGCTTTCTGGCCGGCAGCGCCATCGCCGTCTTCCATGTCGGCGTCGAGAACATGTGGTGGCAGGGAACGGCGGAATGCCAGGCCCCGGCTCTGCCCGAGAACGCCACCGTGGATCAGTTGCGCGACATCCTGTTGAACCAGCCCTTTGCGCCTTGCGACAAGGTGCCCTGGGACCTCTTCGGCATCTCCATCGCCGGCTACAACGTCCTGGCGAGCGTCCTGCTTGCCGCGCTATCCTTCTGGGCGGCGTCACAAAACACCACCCCGACACGCGGAAGTGCGCGATGAATGAAACAGCGGAAAAAGCGGATAGCGGGCCTCGCGGCTACCTGCCGGGTGACCTCGATGCGGAGCAACGACTTGCCCGCATGATCCGCGTCGACCACGCCGGCGAGTACGGCGCCCGGCGCATCTACGAAGGCCAGCTAGCGGTGCTCGGCAAAAGCGCCTCCGCCCCGGTCCTGAAGCACATGCACGCGCAGGAACTCGTCCACCTGCGCAGGTTCGAAGAACTGCTGGTCGAGAAGCGGGTGCGTCCAACCCTGCTGCAGCCGGTCTGGCACATGGCCGGCTTTGCCCTCGGTGCCGCCACCGCGATGCTCGGCGAGCAGGCCGCCATGGCCTGCACCGTCGCGGTCGAGGAAGTCATCGACGAACACTACGCCGGCCAGGCCGAACAGCTCGGTGAGGATCAGGCGGAACTGAAGGACACCATCGAGACCTTCCGCCAGGAAGAGCTGGAACACCGCGACATCGGCCTGCAGCACGGCGCCGAAGAGGCACCGGGCTATGAACTGCTGAGTGGCGCGGTGAAGGCCGGCTCGCGTCTGGCCATCTGGTTGTCGGAAAGACTGTGACGCGAAACGCGGAGTCCGCTCAGGATTCCAATTCGCTGTCCCAGTAAAGAAAATCCCGCCAACTTTCGTGGAGGAAATTTGGCGGGAACCCTCGACCGTTCTCCTGCAACTGGTAGGTCGACGGCTCTTCCACCGGCTTCAGGAGTCGCATCCCCGATTCCCGCAGCATCCGGTTCCCCTTCACCAGATTGCATTCCTGGCAGGCGGTGACCACGTTGTCCCAGGAGGTGCGCCCGCCGCGCGACCGCGGGACAATGTGATCGAAGGTCAGATCCTCCGCCACGAAATCGTCACCGCAGTACTGGCACTCGAAGCGATCGCGCAAAAAGACGTTGAATCGTGTGAAGGCGGGCCGACGATCCAGGCTGACGTACTGCTTCAGCGAAATCACGCTGGGCAGCTTCATCTCGAAACTCGGCGAATGCACCACCTCGTCATATTCCGAGACGATATTCACCCGTTCGAGGAACACGGCCTTGATCGAGTCCTGCCAGCACCAGAGCGACAGCGGGAAGTAGCTCAACGGACGAAAGTCAGCGTTGAGAACCAGAGCAGGATAGGTTTGCGCGGCACCGGTCATCTCCGGTCCATCCTTCCACCACGTCGTCTGTCAGGTCTGGGATGCCAAGCCCTTTGGACCCGCTATAGATACTAAATGCCACCACCGCATACAAGATATTGGGATTCGCGGTGGAAATTCTTCATGGAAATGTCATTTCCTTGGACGCTGGCGAACCGCGCCCGCCGCGCCATCGCGGCCCAGCCAGGCGCGCAGGCGGCGAAGTGCCGCCTTGGCGAGAGATCGCACCCAAGGCACGCCGCTGGCCAGGAACAGAATGCCCAGCGGGATCATCCAGAACCCGAGCGCCGGCAGAAATCCGAAGACCCCGCCGATGATCAGCAGGATACCGGCGGCCCAGCGCAGCGGCGCCCAGGCCTGCAGCGCCCAACTATAGAGAGGATTTGGCTTTTCCATAGCCTCGCCCGCTCACGGCGTGTGAAGGTTCAACCAACCGGAGGGTGGGACTGGGCCGGCATGGTTTCGGGAAAGAGATGCTGGACCAACGCGGCGGCGCAGAGTTGCAGGCCCTCTTGGTCGATGCCGTGGCCGAGTCCGGGGCGCTGGTAGGCGGCAACAGGTACACCGTTGAGGTCCAATGCCTGTTGCGCCGCGCTCAGGGCCGCGAACGGCACCACCTCGTCGGCATCGCCGTGCACCAGCAATACCGGCGGGCGGCTGGCGATCTCGGCGCCGAGGATCTCCGGCATGACCAGCGCACCGGAAAATCCGACCACCACCGCACAGGTCTTGGGGCGCCGCATCATCGTGTGCAGGGCCATCATGGTGCCCTGGGAGAAGCCGACCAGCGCCAGCCGGTCGTCGCTCAGGCCATGCTTTTCCAATTCGGCGTCGAGAAAGCGGTTGAGGATCGGCGCGGCAGTCTGCACTCCGGCCAACATGGGCTCGGGTTCGCGGCTTTGCAGGCTGAACCATTGCCGGCCCATAGGCGCCATGTCACAGGGATAAGGCGCATGCGGCGAGACGAAGGCAGTCTCCGGCAGCACCGCCTCGAGCATCGGCGCCAGCGAAATCAGATCGTCGCCGTCGGCCCCGAGGCCGTGCAGGAAAACCACCAGGGCGCGCGCCTTGCCTCCGGCCTCGGGGCCGTACCGCGGTCCGTCCAGTTCCATAACTCCATTCACTGCTCGCCAATCCTTTCTTGTCGTAAGAATTTTATGACCGCTGCGTTGCTTGCCGCTTCACGCTGGATGCCAGCGCCACACCGGGGTGCCGGTAGAGGTGCCACAGAAAGCGCGCCGCCGCACTGCGGTGGGGCCGCCAGGCTTGCCCAAGGGTCGCCATGGCCGTGGCATCGGGACGCGCGTTCAGCTTCTTCAGATGCTGCGCGGCGACGCAGAGCGCAAGATCGCCCACGGGTAGGACGTCCGGACGCCGCAGCGCAAAGAGCAGATAGATTTCCGCCGTCCAGCGGCCGATGCCCTTGACCCGGGTCAAGGCCGCCATCGCCGCGTCATCATCGAGCGCCGCGAGGCCGTCGATGTCGAGCGACCCGCCCGCGATCTCTTCCGCCAGGATGCGGCCGTAGCGCATCTTGGGGCGGCTGAGGCCCACGGCGCGCAGATCTTCCTCACTGGCCCTGAGAAATTCCTCCGCCGTCAGCGGAACGACGCGCGCCTCCAGGCGGCCGATGATCGCCGCAGCCGACTGTACCGAGACCTGCTGGCCGGCAATCATGCGGATCAGTCCGGCAAAACCGGGAGCACTGCTGCGGTGCGGCGGCAGGCCGCAGCGACCATAGGCCTCGGCAATGTCCGGATCGCAGGCGGCCAGGGCCTCCATGGCGGGGCGCAGGCTCTCATCGGGTAGAGGGTCAGGGATCATCACTGGACTTTAACGGCTGCTTGGCTTACGGCCAATCGCATGTCGACACCGGAAGTCACCCGCTTCGCGCCGTCGCCCAGCGGCTACCTGCACCTGGGCCATGCTTTCGCGGCCCTTTTTGCCGCCCGCGCCGCCGGTCCGCCGGGCGCCGGCGGGCGCTTCCTGCTGCGCATCGAGGACATCGACGGCGACCGCGTGCGGCCCGAGTACGAAGCCGCGATCTTTGAGGATCTGGCCTGGCTCGGTCTCGACTGGCAAGCGCCATTGCGCCGCCAGTCCGACTGCATGGCCGACTATGCCTGGGCGCTCGAGCGTCTGCGCCGGCAGGGGCTGCTCTATCCCTGCTTTTGCACCAGAAAGGAGATCGCCGCGGAGATCGCCGGCGCCGGCGCCGCGCCGCACGGGCCATCGCCTTCGACCTACCCAGGCACCTGCCGGCGCCTCAAGCCTGTCACTCGAGACGAACGCGTCGCCGCCGGCGACCCTTACGCCCTGCGGCTGGACATGGCGCGCGCCATTGCCACAGCCGAGTCGAAACATGGCGGGCCGCTCGGCTGGTTGGACCGTGGCCGGGGTGAGCAGCCCTGCGAGCCGGGTCCGCAGGGCGACGTGGTGCTGGCGCGCAAGGACGTCGCGGCCAGCTATCACCTCTCCGTGGTGGTGGACGACGCAGCCCAGGGCGTTACCCTGGTAACCCGCGGCGAAGACCTCTTCGACGCCAGCCACGTCCACCGACTGCTGCAGCAACTCCTGGAACTGCCCGTGCCCGACTACCATCACCACCGCTTGGTCACCGACGGGAATGGTGAACGCCTGGCCAAGCGCAGCGATGCCCTGGCCATCCGCAGCCTGCGCGCGGCCGGCCGCAGTCCGGCCGAGGTGATCGCCATGACCGGGCTGGAAGAGGGGCTGCAATGACCGATCGGGAGACGCCACCCAATCGGAGTTTCTCCGAATTCTTCGCCGCGGAGATCGCACCACAGATCGAACACCTGGAGGCGCAGCGCCGTGACCGCCTGCGCGCCACTTACGCGCGTCTCGGCGGCACCGCCTTCACCATCGCCATCGCCGCCATCATCGCCTGGCAGACGTGGCATCCGGTCGCCGGCATCGCCTTGCTGTCCGCCGGTATTCTGCTCGGTTTCATCTGGGGTGTTCAACCGGCGCGCCGCCACCGCGACGCCGTGCGAGAACTCTTCATCCCGCCACTGTGCCGATATCTCGGCGACGTCGAATATCACCGCAAGCCCGGCGAGCGCTTCGACCTGACGCGTATCGAACGCAGCGGCATCACCGGCAAGTTCAATCGGGCCAAGCTGGAAGATCTCTTCACGGGCCGCTACCGCGACACCGACTTCCGCATGGTTGAGGCACGTCTCAAGCAAAAGCGCTCCAGCGCCAATGGCAATGGCCATGCCAGGCAAAGGATCGTGTTCTCAGGCCTGCTCTGTGATGTCGGCGTACCCGTTCCCTTTGAAGGCATAGTGCTCCTGGTCGGCGACAAGGGCGCGCTCGGCAACCGGATCGTCGATTGGCTGCGCGAGAAATTCATTGGAATTGCGCCGGTGACACTGGATCACGCCGCCTTCGAGGAACGCTATCAGGTCTACAGTGACAACGCGGCTGAGGCGGTGCGGCTGCTGCAACCGAGCCTGCTCGATACCCTGCTGGCCTTGGCCGACGAACTTGGCCTCCAGGCGGTCAACTGCGCTTTCATCGAGGGCCATTTCGCCATCGCCCTGCCACAGAACGAGAACCTCTTCGAGGTCGGCCGCCTGCACCGCTCCCTGGAACGTGCCGAGGACGATCTGCGCCGTCTGGCGCTTGAATTCACCATTCCACAGCGTCTCATCGACAATCTGCACGGCGAGCGCAGGCCGCTGCTGCCGGAAGGCTAAAGCACTTTGCGCCCAATTTGAACCATTCTGCCGGAGCGGGTTTGTGTCAAGGTCAAGGGGGTTGGCGCCGGGCATAGCGGCGCTATGACCAAGCCAAAGCCCGCCGGAATTGGCGCAAAGCCGCCCGGTCCCCCAAAGGCCCTGGCGGGTTTGCGAGCGGCGGACGCCCGCTGCGTCGGCAGGCTTGCCCGATGCGCCGCATCGCGCTGCACCTGCCTCCTGACGGATCGCCGCACCGCTCGAAAACAGAATTGATTCAAATTGGGCGCAAAGCGCTTTAGGCCATGCCTTGGTTGGCAAACTGGCCGGCGAGGCCCTCGACGATGGTCTGATAGGCCGGTTCGGTATCCGGCGTCAGAAGGCCGTGGCGCAAGGCGAAGTGAAGGTTCACGAGCGCGACGTTGAATTTGAAATCGTCGGTATCGCGGATCCGCAAGAGCACCTGCGCGGCCGGCCAGAGAGTGAAGCTCTCGACCTCGTCGCCGTCGGGTATCGGCCGGAAATCCGCGGGCAGCTCCAAATCGAAGCAGAACGCGATGTCGTTGCGCAGGCCTTCGGGCCTCTCGCAGACATATCGCAGGGCGCCCACTGGCCGGGCCCGAGCCGACAGTGCCGCCGGCACGCTGGCCTCCTCCGCCGCCTCCTTGAGGACGTTCTCCATAAGGCCGAGACCATAGGGTTGCCCGCCGGCCACAAGGTGATCGAGCTTGCCCGGCGCAACCGACTTGTGTGCGGAGCGCTTGCCGACCCAAAGCTTCAAGCCGTCCGGCGCAGCGACAAAACCATTCACGTGCACGCCGTAAGCCAACACGCCGAACAGGGGTACCGCGCCGCGTTCCATCCTGAACAGTGGCGCTTCACCCCAACGGCGGGAGATGCCGTAGTCTTCGCCGCGCCACTTGGGAATCTCACCGGCGGCGTGCAGGGCGCGCAGGACCTCCTCCAGCACTGCAGAGCGCGCCTCGAAGTCGCCATAGCGCTTGCGCAGCGCGACAGCCCGCTCGGTGACGTCGAAAGCCCTGGGGAAATCGCGCAGGCGCGCGGCAAAATCGTGCGTCACCCAGCCCAGCGGCGGCGCTTCGCCTTCCAGCAAAAAAGGTCGATAGTTCTCCTGCTGCCAGCCGTGACAAGCCTTGAGGCGATCAATGTAGCTCATGGCGCCGAAACTACGTGCAACGGCGGCTCAAGGCGACGGAATTCATTTCGATGGGGTCGTGGAGACTCGTCCAGCAGGAGAGGGTCGAAACTCAGCGGACGTGTTGCCACTTTGCCTTGACGACTCGTTGCAGCAGCGGCGCGTAGTAGGCAAATGGCGGCGTTGTCCTGCCGGGAACCTTGGCTTCATCGTCCCAGATGCGGACCCGGAGGGCCGCCTCAAGGTTGGGATTCTTGCGAAACGCCGCGACCTCATCGGCGCTCATGGGACCGCCCTGGAGCTTCAGAGTGTGCACCGAGGCTGAAGACAGCCGGCTGAAGTACGCCGGATCCGTGGCACAGAGATAACGCTTGGCCGGCACGTGGTGGCGCACGCAGTCGATCACGATCCGGGGAAAATAGGGCGCCAGCACCGCCGCACCCGCTTCGTTGTGACGGTTGTCGATGCCCCGATCCTGGGCGTCTTCGGGAAACTCGCTGGTGTAGTGACCGATGTCGTGCAGCAGCGCCGCGGCGACGATCTCATCGCCGGCCTGCGCCGTCTCGGCCAAAAGCGCGGCCTGCAGCATGTGTTCGGACATCGTGACTTCTTCACCGAGATAGGAGTCGGCGCCACGGCGCCCGAAGATGTCGGCGATGAAGGCGACAATGTTGCCGGCATCGAGCCGCGAAAAGTCCGTGCCGCTCATATCCGGCCGTCCATAGCCTGATCTTCGAGAACGCGCAGTGTCGACAGCAGCCCGTCCTTGTCGGGATAGCAGCCCTGCAGCCAACGCGAGCCGCTGCCGGAATAGGCTCTGCGGGCATGCAGCACTCGGGTATTGTCGACGATGAAACACTCGCCCGGCCGCAGCTTGAAGCTCACCGCCATCTCCGGGTCGCCGACAATATCGCCGAAGCGGCGGTAGGCGGCATAGTAGTCCGCCATGTCGTCATAGGGCACGTCGGTGATCGGCGCTGCCGAGCGGTTGTTGAAGCGCACGGCGATCAGTTCGCCGTCCGGGGCCAGTTCGATCATCGGCCGGCGCGCCGCGAGGCGCACGTCCGGCGAGCCCGCGTAATCGAAGCGGGCGCAGTATCGCGACAGCAGATCGAAAGCCCGGGGGTCTTCGTCGCGCAGGCGTTGCGCGGCGCGAAAGCCGTCGACCACGTAGGAGTCGCCGCCCTCCGCCGAGTTTTCCAGGCAGTAGAGGATCTGCATGGTCGGCGCCGGATCCCGGTAGGGATTGTCGGTATGGGCCTGGAGGCCGAGGCCGGTATAAGCGAGATTGGTCGGTTTCACCTCGGCGCGCACCTCGAACCACTTTCCATAATTGGTCTCGCGGACATAACCGAAGAGGCCGGCGACCTTCAACAGCGCACCGCTTTCGACCGGCCCGCCGGTGAGTTTGGCGAAACCGTAGCGCCGCACCAAGCCGAGCCAGTCGCACAGGGCCGTCCGGTTTGCTATCAGGCTGTTGTAATCGCCGTCGGGAAGGTGCGCCATCAGACCGGCATCCCAGGGCTCGATCTCCGGCGCCGTCCATCCCGCAGGACGTTGTGGTGCCCCGTCATAGGCATGGCTCTTGAGCCAGCCGGCCCGAAAGCGCACCGCCTTGGCCTCTGGGCCGAAGGTTACAGCCACATCACCCGCCGTCATCTCTGCGGCGAGGATGCGGGTGTCGGCCGGGATGTCCTGCAGCATCAGCAGGCGCTGGCCGTTCTCCGGCGACCGCGTCTCGGGATCCAGTGCATTGTCGCGCAGCCAAATGGCATGGAACCGCAGCCTTTGGCCGTCGCCCCAGGAAACCGCCAGGGCAGCGCCCCCGTCGATCACCTCCGCCGATTTCAGCATCACCATCTTTCGCCCTCTGAATTTTCCACGCACTCGACAGGATCAGGCCGTCACGACATAATCACAATTAAAGAATATATAGTCATTGATGCTGTTTCCATTATGGCAAAATCTGATCGCCACACCCCAACATCGCTGCCGCCGCTGGAATGGTTGCGAGTCTTCGAGGCCGCGGCGCGCTGCGGCAGCTTTACCGCCGCCGCAAACGAACTGGGGCTGACGCAAGCGGCCGTCAGCCAACGGATGCAAAATCTCGAGCTGCGCCTCGGCGTCAGGCTGTTCCTGCGCAAGCCGCGTGGCATCGATCTGACGGCGGACGGCGAAGCCTACCTGCCGCACGTACAAAGCGCCTTGACCGCGCTGCTGCGCAGTACGGCCGATTTATTCGGTGCGCCGCGCCGCAGGATCCTCATTGCCACACCGTCTTCCGTGGCGCAGCTGTGGATCGCGCCGCGCCTGGCCGTGCTGACCCGCGACTTGCCCAATCTGCAGATTGCCCTCAGCACGGTCCAGCGCCCGTCGGACTACGAAGCCACAGGCGCCGATTTTGAAGTGCGTTTCGGCACCGGCAGCTGGCCGGGCAGGCGAGCGGCCCGCCTGTTCGGCGAAGTCCTCGCCCCGGTGGCCGCTCCAGCGCTGTGCCGGGACACGACGCCGGACTGGCGCCGGCTGCCGCAGATCGCCGTCGCCGGCCCCCGTGACGGCTGGCGGGAATGGGCAGCAGCGGCCGGCGTTGCCCCGCCGAGACCGCCCTCCCTTCGCTTCGACACCTTCGTCCAGGCTCTCGCGGCGGCAACAGCCGGCGCCGGCGTCCTGCTGGCGTCCCTGGCGCTGATCGAGCCGCAGATCCGCTTCGGGACTCTCAGACGTTTGCCGGAACCCGAGACCAGAATGGAAACCGCCTACTGGCTGGTCTGGCCCGACAGCGATGCGGGCTACCTCGAACGGGAAACCATCATCTCGGCCCTCAGCGACGCTGGCTAAAGGCCCGTGCGACAAAGGCCGCGGCACGGCACCTCTTATCCACAGCGCTTTTGCACAAGGTGCTTCTGCACAAGGTGCTTCTGCGAGGTCAGCACGGTTTCGACCTGAAAGACCTGGCGCAGGCAGCGGGCGATGTAGTCGCCGGCCGCAGTGTCGAGGCCGTTGACCTGGACGTCGATCGAGAGGTCACGGCCGCCCGGACCAGTGACGTCGCTGTGCCAGCGGGCCGGCACCAGGCCGCGCTTGGCGAAGAGCTCCAGGACGCGCGGCATCACGCCGGGCTCGGCTGCCGCGAGTATCGAAAAACAATAGACGACCTCGGCGGCGGCACGCGGCGCCACTGCGGTCGGTTCAGGACTTAACTGGGAAGAAACTCCATGAGCGGCCATGCTCTGGCCCTCCTGTACGGACAATGCCTAAAGACGAATCACCGAAACCCGACTACCCCCTGGGCGCCGGGTCTGTAATTCGAATGGCGATGCCGAACAGAAGCTCTGTGCTCATAACCTGGGGATGAAACGCCCTGGCGGCGGAAATGTCAACCGGATCGGGCGTTAACCCCGGATTGGGCGTCAACCAAGCACGACGGCTTACCCCTCCCAGACCATGCGGCGCTGACGCAGCATGGTCTCCTCGAAGGCGCCCTGATAGGTCGCGGCCTTGCCGGCGAAGTCCATGAAGGAGGCGTGAATTTTCCGCGTCAGATCGTCGGTCTCGCCGATCTCGGCAATGACCTCCATGGTGATGCCGCCGAGGCGCTTGATGATCTCGTCGGAGAAAGTGCGCAATTCGACGTCGTAGTCGGCCAGCAGCGGCCCGAAGGCCTGGATGTTGTGATAGGTGAAGTCGGTGGTGGTGTCCTGCGCCGTGGCCGCCGCCGCGTAGCGCACGATGGCCTGGAGGTCGGCGGGCAGCGCCTCGAACTTGGCCTTGTTCACCGAGATCTCCAAGCCTGGGCCCGGCTCGTGGAAGGCCGGGACATAGTAGTACTTCACCACCTTTTGTAGGCCAAAGGCGATATCGTTCCAGGGACCGATCCACTCCGCCGCGTCGATGGCGCCGGACTGCATGGCCGGCAGAATCTCGCCCGGCGGCAGCAATACCACCACCGAGCCGGCGCGGCGCATGACCTCGCCGCCGAGGCCGGCCATGCGGATTTTCAGGCCCTGCAGGTCCTCCCAGGACTTCACTTCATCCTTGAACCAGCCGCCGGCCTGCACCCCGCTCGACCCGGCGTAGAAGGGCTGCAGGCCAAAGTCGGCGTAGGCTTCTTCCCAGAGTTCCTGGCCGCCGCCGTAGGTCAGCCAGGCCGGCAGTTCTATGGCGTTGAGGCCGAAGGGCAGCGTGGTAAAGTAGTTGAAGGCCTTGGACTTGCCGACCCAGTAGTAGGGTGTGCCGTGCAGCAGGTCGGCGGTGCCGCTCTGCACCGCGTCGAAGCTCTCGAAGGGCGGCACCAGCTCGCCGGCGGCGAAGAGCTTAATCGTCAGGCGGCCGCCGCTCATCTCGCCCACCCGCTGGACGAAGCGCTCGGCATTGACGCCGACACCCGGCGCACCCTTGGGCCAGGGCATCACCATGTTCCACTCGACGCGCTCCTGGGCGATGGCCGGCGCGGCCAGAGTGCTTGCGGCGGCGGCAATCCCCGCGCCCTTCACAAACTCGCGGCGTTTCATCTCGTCTCCTCCCGCTGCCTCGCCCTACGAAACGCGCTCCGATGTGCGTCTCTCTGGGCGAGGCAAACAATTTCTCTCTCTCTGAAGGCCTGGCGCAGAGGTGGGCTGAAGGCCCATCTCTAAACGCCAAGTCTTCCGTGCCTGGAGACTAACCGTCCTGGCAGAGGATTTCTACGCCGCCCCTTGGCCTAGGCGGCCTCTTGGGTGGCGCGGTCGACGATCTCGACGATGTCGGCGAGAATGGCGGTCAGGTCGTAGTCCTTGGGGGTGTAGACGGCGGCGACACCGGCCTGCTTCAGGGCCGCTTCGTCCTCCGCCGGGATGATGCCGCCGGCCACCACCGGGATCCGGCCGATGCCGGCCTTGTCCATGCGCTCCAACACCTCGCCGACCAGGGCGACGTGGGAGCCGGAGAGGATCGACAGGCCGATGACGTGCACGCCCTCTTCCAGGGCGGCGCCGACGATCTGCGCCGGAGTCAGGCGAATGCCCTCGTAAACCACCTCGAATCCGGCGTCGCGGGCGCGCACGGCAATCTGCTCGGCGCCGTTGGAGTGGCCGTCCAGGCCGGGCTTGCCGACCAGCATCTTGAGGCGCCGGCCGAGCCGGCCGGACACCGCCTCGACCCGCTCGCGCACCGGGGCCAGGTCATCGGCGTCGTTTCGGGCCTGTGCGGCCGCGCCACCGACGCCGGTCGGCGCGCGGTATTCGCCGAAGACGCCGCGCAGCACGGCGCCCCACTCTCCGGTGGTCACCCCGGCATGGGCGCAGGCGACCGACGGCTCCATGATATTGGTGCCGCCGCGGGCGGCGGCCTCGAGGGCGGCCAGGGCCGTGTCGGCGGCCGCCTGGTCGCGAGACCGGCGCCAAGCCTCGAGGGCCGCAATCTGCCCGGCCTCGGCGGCGCGGTCGGGTGCCAGATAGCCAGCGTCGCCGCCTTGCACCAGCGGCGAGGGCTCGCTGTCCTGGTAGGCATTGACGCCGATCACGGTCTGCCGGCCGGATTCGATGGACTCCAGGCGCCGCGCGGCGCTCTCGACCAGCCGCTCTTTCATGTAGGCGTTCTCCACCGCGGCGATGGCGCCGCCGAGGTCCTCGATGCGGGCCAGTTCCTCAAGCGCTTCGGCCTTCAGTGCCGCGACCTTGGCGGCCACCACGGTCGAGCCGTTGAAAATGTCGTCGTAGTCCAAGAGGTCGGTTTCGAAGGCGAGGATCTGCTGCAGGCGCAGGGACCATTGCTGGTCCCAGGGGCGCGGCAGGCCGAGCGCTTCGTTCCAAGCCGGCAACTGAACGGCGCGCGCCCGCGCGTCCTTCGACAGGGTGACGGCCAGGGCCTCCAACAGGATGCGGTAGACATTGTTCTCCGGCTGCTGCTCGGTCAAGCCCAGGGAATTCACCTGAACGCCGTAGCGGAAACGCCGGTATTTTTCCTCTTCGATGCCGTAGCGCGCGCGGCAGATCTCGTCCCACAGTTCGGTGAAGGCGCGCATCTTGCACATCTCGGTGATGAAGCGCAGGCCGGCGTTGACGAAAAACGAGATGCGCCCCACCACACGGGGAAAATCCTCCGCCGGCACCTGGCCCGAGTCCCTGACCGAATCCAGTACCGCAATGGCCGTCGCCAAGGCATAGGCCAGTTCCTGCACCGGCGTCGCTCCGGCCTCCTGCAGATGGTAGGAGCAGACGTTGGTCGGGTTCCACTTCGGCACTTCGCGATAGGTGAAGGCGATCACGTCGGTGATCAGCCGCAGCGAGGGCTGCGGCGGGAAAATATAGGTCCCGCGCGAGAGGTATTCCTTGATGATGTCGTTCTGCACCGTGCCGGTGAGTTCGCCGCGCCCGGCGCCCTGCTTTTCCGCACAGGCGATGTAGAGCGCAAGCAGCCAGGGCGCCGTGGCGTTGATGGTCATGGAGGTGTTCATCTTGGCCAGGGGAATCTCCGCAAAGAGCTTCTCCATGTCGCCCAGGTGGCTGATCGGCACGCCGACCTTGCCGACCTCGCCTTTGGCCAAGGGATGGTCGGAGTCGTAGCCCGTCTGGGTCGGCAGGTCGAAAGCCACCGAAAGGCCGGTCTGGCCGCGCGCCAAATTCTTGCGATAGAGCGCGTTGGACGCCGCTGCGGTCGAATGGCCAGCATAGGTACGGATCAGCCAGGGTTTGTCGCGCTCACGCGTTTCACTGGAATCTGCCTGCATCGTGTCGCTCATTTCGTCCTCACCGCTCCACTTCCGCGCATCGAATTTCCGTCCCCTGACTTTAGCACCACCGGCTCTGCTGCAACGCACCCAAAGCACCTTGAGCGAACCAAAAATAAGTTATCATGTTTCGTCTGGTGGGTGAAATAGACAGAAAATTACGAAAAAATCCCTGCCTACGCAAAAAACAATGCCATTGTGCGTTGCAAAAAAGCGTTTGGGAGTCTATGAGTCAAGGAAAATACCGCACTGCGAAAGGGAATTCCCAGCGGAATAACCCAGCTCGCAGCAGAGTCCGTCACCGGGCAATGCGCAGTTGCGAAGGGATTGGCAAAACGGCCGCCGACAGGCGTGGGGGCCGGTTACGACTGGAGGGTTTGGAGCATGGCCGAAGTACTCGCGGGATCGGCTGAAGGGGCCACTGCGGATTCGCCGGCGCGTCCGGTGAAAGACCTCTACGAGGTTGGAGAAATTCCGCCGCTGGGACACATCCCGAGCAAGATGCACGCCTGGGTGATCCGGCGCGAACGCCACGGCGAGCCGGAACAAGCCATGCAGATCGAGGTCGTCGACACACCGGCCCTGGACAGCCACGACGTGCTGGTCATGGTGATGGCCGCCGGTGTGAACTACAACGGCGTCTGGGCCGGCCTCGGCACGCCGATCTCTCCCTTCGACGTGCACAAGGCGCCCTATCACATCGCCGGGTCCGACGCCGCCGGCATCGTCTGGGCCGTGGGCTCCCAGGTCAAGCGCTGGAAGGTCGGCGACGAGGTCGTGGTGCACTGTAACCAGGACGACGGCGACGACGAGGAGTGCAACGGCGGCGATCCGATGTTCTCGCCATCGCAGCGCATCTGGGGCTATGAGACGCCCGACGGCTCCTTTGCCCAGTTCGCCCGAGTGCAGGACCGCCAGCTGATGCCGCGGGCGCGGCACCTGTCGTGGGAAGAGAGCGGCTGCTACACCCTGACGCTGGCGACCGCCTACCGCATGCTCTTCGGCCACCGCCCGCACATCCTCAGGCCCGGGCACAACGTGCTGGTCTGGGGCGCCTCCGGTGGCCTCGGCTCCATGGCCATCCAGCTGATCGCGACGGCCGGCGCCAACGCCATTGGCGTGATCTCCGACGAGGACAAGCGCGACTTCGTCATGTCGCTGGGCGCCAAGGGCGTCGTCAACCGCAAGGACTTCGACTGCTGGGGCCAGCTGCCGCCGGTCAACGGCGAGGGCTTCGGCGACTACATGCGCCGGGTGCGCGAGTTCGGCAAGGCGATCTGGCAATACACCGGCAAGGGCAACGACGTCGACTTCGTCTTCGAACACCCTGGCGAACAGACTTTCCCGGTCAGCTGCATGGTCGTCAAGCGCGGCGGCATGGTGGTGTTCTGCGCCGGCACCACGGGCTACAACCTGACCTTCGACGCGCGCTTCGTGTGGATGCGTCAGAAGCGCATCCAAGGCAGCCACTTCGCCAACCTCATGCAGGCCAGCCAGGCCAACAACCTGATGGTGGAGCGGCGCATCGATCCTTGCATGTCTGAGGTCTTCGCCTGGCGCGACATTCCGCGCGCCCACACCAAGATGATGAATAACCAGCACCGCCCCGGAAACATGGCGGTCCTGGTTCAAGCCAAGCGCCCGGGGTTGCGCACCCTGGAAGACGCCGCGGCGGCAGACTGAGGGCGATCCGATGGCGCTGGCCTGTCTGGCAGCGGAGGCGCAACACGCCGGCGAAAAGCTCGCGCGGCAGGGATTCGCTCTGATCGACGGTACGGCGGTCCCGCTCACGGCGGCCGTCGCCGCCTTTGACGCCCTGCGCGCCGATGCGGAGGGATCGCAGCGCGTTGGCCCAGACCATCCACTGGTCAGGGCCTTGCTGGATCAACCAGCCGTGCGAGATCTGGCTGCCCAGGCACTTGGCGCCGATGCGGAGACGGTCCGCGCCATTGCCTTCGACCAAATCACGCAGCTTCCGAAATCCTGGCATCAACCCGAGAGTGAAATCACAGACTCGGCAGGTGGCTGCGATCTGATCCTGCGCTGGCATCTTGACCTTATCGGTCCGGCCGACGGCGGCTTGCGTGTGCTGCCCGGCAGCCATCTGAAGGGACCGCTGGCTGCCGGCGAGATTGAAAGACTGGCGATGGAAACGCCGGCGATGGAACTGGCAGTGTCCGCCGGCACTGTACTGGCTCTGCGCCCTTGGCTGGTGCAGGGATCGCGCCGCCGCACCACGCGGGGCCACCGGCGCATTCTCCAGGTCCAACTGGCTTAAGACGGACTTAAGAGATCAAGTTAAGTAGCCTGAAAGGGTTTAAGATGTCTGCCGTGCAAGCCGAAGCCCAAGGCGAAAGCCTGATCCTCTCCGACCTGCTAGCCGCCTGCGCCGGGGCGTTAGCCGCCGCCGAGTCTTTCAACGCGGCCGCACGCAGCGCCGTGGCCCTGCGGGTCGCGCCGGGCGGCAAGGTCGACGCCACGCTGCTGGAGCGCGAACAGTTCGCCGCCCACGGCTATGCCTGGCTGGCGACCTACGTCGCCGCCCTGCGCGAGATGCTGCAGTGGGCTCAGCGCCTGGAGGGCGCCGGTCTGTTCGGCGAACTGGAACAGCTCCTGCTGCAAGCCGCCTATGGCGAATATCTGAACCAGATGATAGGGGGTATCGCCCTCAGTCAGGTGGAGGTGTTGCGCCCCAACGATCTCGGCGTGCAGGAGGATGCCGTCGCGGCGCTGGCCACCCCTGCCGTGCGGCGGTTGGCCGGCGACGGCAACAGCAATGCGGTGCGGATGCGCATTGCCGCGCATCTGGCCGAAGGCCACTTCGGCGAAGCGGGTCTCGCCGACGAGATGCTGGAGATGATCCGCGACCAGTTCCGCAAGGTCGCCGAGGACCATAAGGAAGACGCCCACGGCTGGCACCTGATGGACGAGCTGATCCCGCTGGAGGTCGTCGAGCAGCTCGCCGGCCTCGGCGTCTTCGGCCTGACGGTGCCGGAGGACTTCGGCGGTGCCGGCCTCGGCAAGCTGGCCATGTGCGTGGTGACCGAAGAGCTCTCGCGCGGCTACATCGGCCTTGGCTCCCTGGGCACCCGCTCGGAAATCGCCGCCGAGCTGATCCGCCTCGGCGGCACTAAGGCGCAGCAGGAGAAATGGTTGCCGCTCATCGCCTCCGGCGACATCCTGCCGACCGCCGTCTTCACCGAGCCCAACACCGGCTCCGACCTCGGCAGCCTGCGCACCCGCGCGGCAAGAGAAGGCGCCGTCTACAAGGTGACCGGCAACAAGACCTGGATCACCCACGGCGCGCGCAGCGACCTGATGACGCTGCTGGCGCGCACCGACCCGGACGAGGCCGGCTATCGCGGCCTCTCCATGCTGCTGGCGGAAAAACCGCGCGGCACGGAGGCCGAACCCTTTCCGGCCGACGGCATGACCGGCGGCGAGATCAAGGTACTCGGCTATCGCGGCATGAAGGAATACGAGCTCGCCTTCGACGGCTTCGAGGTGTCAGCGGAGAATCTGCTGGGCGGCGTCGAGGGCCAGGGCTTCAAGCAGCTCATGGCGACCTTCGAATCGGCGCGCATCCAGACCGCCGCGCGCGCCGTCGGCGTAGCCCAGTCGGCGCTGGAACTGGGCCTCGAGTACGCACAGGACAGGAAGCAATTCGGCAAGGCGATCCTGGAGTTCCCGCGCGTCGCCGGCAAACTGGCCTGGATGGCGGTCGAGACCATGGTGGCCCGCCAACTCACCTACGCCGCCGCCCGCGAGAAAGACTCCGGGCGGCGTTGCGACATCGATGCCGGCATGGCCAAGCTGCTCGGCGCCCGTGTCGCCTGGGCCAATGCCGACAACGCCCTGCAGGTGCACGGCGGCAACGGCTATGCCGAGGAATACAAGATCTCCCGCGTGCTCTGCGACGCGCGCATCCTCAACATCTTCGAGGGCGCCGCCGAGATCCAGGCCCAGGTCATCGCCCGCGGCCTGCTGTCGGGGCGAAACTAGAACACTATTCGACCAAAATACCGCGAGCCGCTGCCCGGGTGTACCGCCGCCCTCTCAATCCCTGGATTTCTCTCGTGCGGCAACTTCGGTGTCGATCAGCGCCTTGTAGAGTTCCTGTATGCGCTTCGTCATGGGCCCCGTTTTCCCGTCGCCGATGGGCCGTCCGTCGATCTGGACGGCAGGCGTCTGCGCCCCGAAGGTGCCGGTCAGGAAAGCCTCATCAGCGCCATAGGTTTCGACCAGAGAGAAGTTCTTTTCATATACGGTAATTCCCGCCGCCCTGCAGACGTCGATCACCTTTTGTCGGGTGATCCCGTTCATGCAGTAGTCGCCGGTAGAGGTCCAGACTTCGCCGCGGCGCACGATGAAGAAGTTGCAGGAGTTCGTCGTGTTGACGAAACCATGGGGATCGAGCATCAGGGCTTCCTCCGCCCCGGCCTTGTGTGCGTGAATGCCGGCGAGGATGCAGTTCAGCTTCGAATGGCTGTTCAGTTTAGGGTCCTGGGTGACCGGCAAGCCCCGGTAAATCGGTACGGTATGAAGCCTGATCCCCCTGGCGAGGACCGGCGCGCTGAATTCCATGATGATGACTATGGTGGGGCCGCTGCGCGACAGGCGGGGGTCCTGGAACGGCTTGTCCTTCACACCGCGGGTCACCATAAGGCGGGCATGGACGTCCTTGCGCATGCCGTTGGCCGAGGCGGTCCGGTCAAGCGCCGCTTCGATCTCCTTGCGGGTCTTGCCGATTTGAAGATCGATCGCCTTTGCAGCCTCGAACAAGCGGTCGAGATGCTCATCGAGAAAGGCCCAAACCCCGCCATAGAGCCTTATCCCCTCCCATACGCCATCGCCCAGCATGAAGCCCGAGTCGTAGACGGAGACCTTGGCATCGGATCGCGGGAAGATCTCTCCGTTGATGTAGATCTTCAGGTCCTCGTTGCGGGAGTCAGGCTGTGCGTCGTGAGTGGATACCACCTCAGTCATTGGATTTCCTTCTGTTCGGACGTCCGGCTACCGGCAGGGTCAGGCTTCCGCCGGCCGCCGGTACAGGATCTGTGCCAGAAACGCTCTCGTCTTGGCATGCTTCGGATGATCGAAGAAGGTGTCGGAATCGGCTTCTTCGACGATTTCACCTTCCGCCATGAAGACCACGCGGTCCGCGGCGCGGCGCGCGAACCCCATCTCATGGGTAACGCAGATCATCGTCATGCCTTCATTGGCGAGGTCGACCATGCTTTCCAGAACCTCGCCGACCATCTCCGGGTCGAGCGCCGAGGTCGGCTCGTCGAAAAGCATGATCCGTGGCTGCATGCACAGCGCCCGCGCGATGGCGACGCGTTGCTGCTGACCGCCGGAAAGTTGGTCGGGATACTTCCCCGCCTGGGCGGCGATCTTCATTCGCTCCAGTTGAGACAGCGCGACGGTTTCGGCCTCCTGACGGCTGCTCTTGCGAACCCGCATCAAGGGTAGCGCGCAGTTGTTCAGGATTGACATATGCGGAAAGAGATTGAAGTCCTGGAACACCATGCCGACCTCCCGGCGGACTTCATCAAGCGCCTTCAGATCGTCGGTCAGTTCCGTCCCCTCGACGAAAATCCGGCCGGCGCTGTGTTCCTCGAGGCGGTTGATGCAGCGAATCAACGTCGACTTGCCGGATCCGGAGGGGCCGCAAACAACCACGCGTTCGCCCTGCGCCACCTCCAGGTTCACTTTGTTCAGCGCCCGGTATTTGCCGAAGAACTTGCTTACGCCGATGAGTTGAATTGCCGCGTCAGGCAACGCCCAACCTCACTTTCTTCTCCAGATAATCGCCGTAGCGCGAGAGGCCGAAAACGAACAGAAAGTAGATCGCGCCGACGAAGACATAGACCTCGACGTACTGCGCGGTCCAATTGCCGGTCCCTACCGCGGCGTTACCCGATGCCATCACTTCGAAGAAGCCGATGATGGTGACGATCGAGGTTTCCTTGAAGGTAATCACGAACTGGTTGATGGTCGAAGGCAGCGTGTTGCGGAAGGCTTGAGGCAGGAGAACGTCGAAGACCCGGTAGAAGTACTTCATTCCCAGGGCTGCGGCGGCCTCCTCCTGGCCGGGCGGAATCGACTGCATGCCGGCGCGGATGATCTCGGCCTGATAACAGGCGAAAAAGACCGCGAAGGCCAGAACCACGCGGCCCAGCTTGTCGCCCTGGGCCCAGTCGGGAACCACGAAGGGCACCACGACGGCTGCTGCGAAGAGAATGGTCAGCAGCGGCAGGGAGCGTACAATGTCGATGATGCCGCCAGCCAGCTTGCTGATCACTGGCAGCGGAGAGCGCCGCGCGAGGGCCAGGGCCACCGAGAGCGGCATCCCGATGACGACCACGGCGGCAAAGATAAAGACGGTCAAAGCGAGGCCGCCCCATTGCTCAGTGGTGACCAAGGGCAGGCCGAAGACGCCGCCGTACATCAGAATGACAAAAACGCCAAAACCGCTGACCCAAAGGAGCGGCAGCCGGCGAAGGCTCCAGAACCACGGCAGGCAGGAGAGAATCATGGTCGCCACAATGGCCCCGCAAGCAAGGGTCGAACGCCAATGCTGCTCATAAGGGTAGAGTCCGAAAAGGATCAGCCGGCCGCGCGCCTCGATCACCGACCAGCAGGCGCCAGCAGCCTCTCTGCACTGATCCTTGTTCTCGAGAGACCAGACAGCATCGACGAATCCCCATCCGACGACCTTGAACAGCACCCAGAGCACGAAGGCGCCGAAGAAGACGGTGATGAGGCCGTCCCACCAGTTTGCGAAGAGTCGGCGCTTCAGCCACTGCGCAAGGCTGTTGTCCGGCGCCGGTGCGGTCAGGGCTGATTCAGCCATCGACCAAGGGCCCCTTCCCTTTGATTTCCAGGCGGCTGTTCACCCGGTTCATGAAGAAGCCGATCGAATAGTTGATCAACAGGAATCCGAGCATCAGCAGTGCCAGGAGTTCGATTGTCTGGCCGCTCTGGTTGATCGAGGTGGAGACCACCATGAAGTAGTCGGGAAAGCCGATCGCAATGCCGATCGTGGTCGCTTTCATCAGCCAAACATACTGGTTCGCCAAGGCGGGCAGCATTGCCCGCACAGCGAGCGGGATGCGGATAAGCTGGTTGATGCGGAAATTGCGCAGGCCGAGCGCGCGGCCGGCTTCTATCCGGCCTCTGTCAACCGAGAGCAGCCCGCCACGCACGATTTCCCCGATATAGGCGGCGCCGAAGACGGTTATCGCAATGAGGAGGGCGGAAAACTCCGGCTTTATGTCGAAGCCGTCTCTGAAGCGGAGTCCGCGCAATTCCGGAAAGGTCACGAGAGGCGAGTCCGGCGACCGGCCGGTGAGCAGCAGCAGGAGAAAGAGCAGCACCAGCAAGGCCGCGGAGGCTGGCCAGACGTAGGGAGCCGCCCGGCTGCTGTGCTTTTTGATCTGCAGGGCGCCGAAGACGATCGCCACCGCGCCGAGGCCGAGCAGCAGCACATCCAATAGCGGGAAGTTCAGCGCCGGCAAAATCAGGCCGCGGTTCGAAACGAAAATGACCTCGCCGATCGAGATCGCGCTCCGCGGCGACGGCAGGTGTGTCAGCACCGCGTACCAGAAGAAGGCCTGGAGTATCAGCGGTACGTTGCGGAATATTTCGACGTAGGTGGTGCCAATGATGTTCAGGATCAGGTTTGACGAGATCCGCAGCAAGCCGACGAAGACGCCGAACAGTGTTGCGAAGGTCAGCCCCAGGAGTCCGACCAGCAGCGTATTGAGCAGGCCGGCCAGCAGCATGCGCCAGTACGGCGAGCGGTCCGTCACCTCGATCAAAGCGAAGTTGATCGGCCAGCCGGTGGACCGCTCAAGGAATCCAAAACCGGTGGCGATCCCCTGCGAGAGCAGGTTCTCGCGGGCGATGACCACAAAGGAGACCGTCAGGCCAAGGCTGACCAACAGGACCAGCGACTGCAGAGCCCAGGATCTCGCTTTCTTGTGCTGAAGCAACCGATACATGAGTGCTCGTGGAAAATCAGATGGCGGCCGGCTGATCGATTTCAGAGCCGGCCGCCATGCTGATCAGTCCAATACCAGGGGATAGAGCAATCCCCCGTTCAGCCACAGGTGATTCTTGCCGCGCGGAAGTTTGTACGGAGAGTCGGTGCCGACAGTGCGCTCATAGATCTCGCTGTAGTTGCCCATAGCCTTGATCACGTTGTAGGCCCAGTCGTCGGAGAGGCCAAGACGCTCACCGATTCCAGGGCTCACACCGAGCAGGCGCTCGATCGAAGCAGAAGGCGGGTTGCTGCGCACCTCATCGACATTTGCCTGAGTGATTCCATTCTCCTCCGCCATCAGCAAGGCCGAGACCATCCAGTTTATGACGTCGATGAAGTTGTCGTCGCCTTGCCGCGCCGCGATCCCTTCAGGCTCCAGCGCCAGGACCTCGTCGAGGATCACGAAATCCTCGGGATTGGGCGCATTGAAGCGCGTCGCGGCCAGGAACGGTCCAAAGCCGGCCAGGGCATCGCAGCGCCCGGCATAGAGGGCGGACCGCAGTTCTTCAGCCTTCTCGAAATTGAGGGCTTCGTACTCGATCCCACGTGCGCCCATGTAGTCGGCCACGATGCGCTCGATGGAGGTGCCGGCATTGATACAGAAGACGCCGCCTTCCAAGTCGGCCGCCGAAGTGGCGCCCAGTTCGGCGCGCGTCAGGATGTTGGTCGGGCCGATGAAGTACGGCCTGGAGTATTGCAGTCCCAGCTCCGTATCCCGGCTCATGGTCCAGCCGGTGACCTTGATGATGACGTCGATATCGCCGGACTGCAGGGCCGGGAATCGCTGGGCCCAGCTGACCGGAATGATCTGCAGCTTGTCCGGCGAACCCAAAATGGCGGTCGCCAGCGCTTTGCAGAATTCGATATCAAACCCCGTCCACTGGCCGGAGTCGTCCACTTCGGCGAAGCCGAGGTAGGAGCCGTTGTGCCCAGTGCACAGCAGGCTGCCGCGGTCCTTGATCGCGGCGACGGTGTCGCCGGAAGCTGCCAAGCTCGTGCCGGCCGCTGCAATGCCGATACCCACCGCGAAGACGGCGGAGCAGAGTTTCCTGATCATTCTTTGCCTCCTCTGTTTCGATTACGACGTCGCCGGTTGGGGCGACGACGTCGCTGTGCGTCCGGTTTTCCGGACCTTGCCTTGTGGCGCTGCGCCACGAAGGGGAATAGGGGACTCGAGTTCGAAGGATGGCGTGACGCGCGCCGGCTCGATGGCCAGTCCGAGCCCCGGCGTAGCGGGCAGCCGCCACGGCGAGACCACCGGATGCTGTCCCAGCGGAAATCGCTCGAAGAACAGCCGGTGCAGTTGATGCACCTCGATGTCCCGCACTACGTCACAGGCACCCGCGATGTGGGCCGCCGCCATGGTTGCGATCGCCGTCGAAGATGTTTCCAGTGTAAGGGGTATACCGGCAGCACGGAGTCGGTCCGCCAGCGTGAGGATGCGGCTGGGGCCGCCACAGGCGATCGGCGCGAGCTGCAGGATGGCAACGGCGCCACCCTCGATCAGTTCGGTCAAGAGTTCGTCACGGTACTCGGCCTCAACGCCCATGACGGGAATGCCCCCGCGGCAAAGTCGACGCATGCCCGACAGGTCGGCTGCTGGAACCGGCGATTGGAAGGCGTCGATGCCGAAGCACTCGACCTGCTCGTAAAAGGCGGCGGCGCCATCGGCATCGAAACTGTACACGCCGTCGATGATCAGCCTGGTATCGCGGCCAATGCCGGCCCGTGCCGCCGCCACGCGTTTCACATCCTCGGCGGGCGCAACACCGCCGACCTTCATCTTGACGGCGGGAAAGCCGCTTGTGACGTAGCTCTTCAACTCCTGGGCCAGTTCATCGAGGCCTTTGCCGAGGCCGTAGAGGCCGCCGCTTGCATAGAGATGTGCCTGGCCTGGGCCATCGTCCCGAAGGGCTTGATACAGCGGAAGCCCGCGACTCTTGGCGCGAAGATCCCATAAGGCGAGATCCACGCCGCTGAGCGCCGATGCCAGGATGCCGTGCCGCGCGGTCAGGGTGGCCTTGGCAGTCAAGGATTCGATGATATCCGGAAGGTCGTCGAGCGCCTGCCCGAGAATCTCCGGTAGCACCTCGCTGTAGAGAAAGGCGCTGAGGGGGGCGGGCGAACGGTCGAAGCACCAACTTTCTCCTAGCCCGCTTAGGCCGTCGCCGGTCTCAAGTTCCACGAAGACCGCATGCTTCACCCTCCAGCGAATTTTCGGGTTCCAGAAGCGGTCTCCGAGATCGTTTTGCGCGGTAGATACCCTTGCCCGCATGATTCTGGCGCTGCTCATCAACCGGATTTCCGGGCGGCGCGCGCGCGAACCTCGCGCTTCGCGAGGGCCGGCGGATCAAGCGAGAAGTCATTCAAGTATCTCGACTTCATGTAGAGGAGGAAGCGATCTTGAAAAACGCGGGTATGCGCGTGAGCGCACTTTTCGGCTTCCGCCGCGTCGCGGCGCTCGATCGCCGCGATCAGCTCGTAGTGGTCGCCGCCCGGCGAATACTCATGGTCGGAGCTGTCGAGGAACTCGAAATTGAGATGGAGCAGGCGGCGGCCCTCGTCGAGCAGGGCGCCGTAGTGGCGCGTCAGATAGGGATTGCCGCCAGCCCGCGCGACGGTCATGTGGAAGTCCTTGTTGCTGGCCGACATCTCTAGGTAGTCGCCGCGCGCAACACTTCGGTCGAAGAGCTTTGCGCTTCGCTTCATCTCGTTGAGATCCGCGTCGCTGCGATTCTGCGCGGCCAACTTGGTGTTGATCCGTTGCAGAAGATCCAAAGCCTCCACGTAGCGGGGAAAAGCCGTCAGATCCAAGGGTGCAACCAGCGTGCTGCGATTGGGCAGCATCACCACCAGGCCCTGCGCCGACAACCTGTTCAACGCTTCGCGAACCGGCGAGCGGGACATCTGGAAGCGCTTGGCCAAGTGAGTCTCATCGAGAGGCGCGCCCGGCCGGATCTTCAGCGTCAGGATCTCGCGATAAAGCGCATCGTGCACCAGGCGGGCGCGGTCGCCGCGAAGGGGCCGACGTTCCCGCCCGTCTTCTTTGTCCATGACCCGATCTCTCGTCGAACATTGCATGGCGGTGCGGCAGCTTAGCATTTGTCGACACATTGTCGACAAAAAAGCCATCTTGGCCTCGCCGGCGCGCTTGCAGGGCTGCCGGGTGACGGCGCCACAGTGACAATGGCTGCAGTGCCCGCCAGCGTCGGACAGCTACTGGCAGGTTTGTTCGTGAACCGCCGATGGCACCGTAGCAACAGCTCGGCCAAAGAATTCAAGCGCCCCGCGTGCTCTGCGGCACGCGCATCCTCAATATTTTTCGGCGTGCCGCCGAGGTCCCGGCCCAGGTTGTCGCCAGGGGACCGTTGACAGGGCGGAATTGACCTTGAGCGCGCGCACGCGCTGCTCCGCTTGCCAGCGCCATCGCGTAGTGGATACCCGTCCGGCGATGTATGCTCGGACTTCAAGGCCGAAGCTGCACGACAGATGCTATCCCAATTCGCTGTTGCGGCGCGGCGGCTGTCGGTCTATCACGCCTGCCGCCGCACGACCCGAAGCTGAAAGTCGAGCACGACTGTCATGAAAAATCTAATAGCAGAAACTCGGGCGGCGACCCCGGAAGACGCGGCGGCCCTGGCCGAGTTGATCGACCTCGCCGGAGAAGGCCTGCCGCTCTATCTCTGGGAGCGTATGGCCGAGCCGGGAGAAACGGCCTGGGATGTCGGGCGACGCCGCGCCCGGCGGGAGAGTGGCGCCTTCTCCTACCGGAACGCAGTTGTCGCCGAGCGCCACGGCCAGACTGCCGGCTGCCTCGTCACCTATGGCATCGGCTCGGAACGCCAGGTTATCGATCCGCACGACACTCCGGCCATGTTCGTCCCGCTGCTGGAACTGGAAAATCTGGCGCTCGCCAGCTGGTATGTGAACGTGCTCGCTGTCTATCCGAGTTTCCGGAGTCAAGGGGTCGGCACTCAGTTGCTCAAGGTGGCTTCGGACCAGGCGCGGGCACACGGCAGCCTGGGGGAAAGCATCATCGTTTCAGACGCAAATTCCGGGGCCTACCGCCTCTACGAGAGGTGTGGGTTTCGCCGCAAGGCTGAGCGCGCCATGGTCAAGGAGGGTTGGAAGAACCCCGGCCGCAACTGGGTGCTGCTTGTGAAATAGCCGGCCCTCAGTAGCGGATCCGCGACACCGCACGCAGTTCCTCAGCAGTGGTGCTGGGAAATCCAAAAAATTCGAGATAGGCGGGGATCTGTTCGAACAGCATGTCGGTGCCCACCTGCGTCGCGCAGCCCCTGGCCTGCGCCGCGGCGAGGAAGGCCGTGACTTCCTGCTTCATCACCACCTCGCCGACGAAGGCGTCGGGTTCCAGGCGTTCCACATCCAAGGGCAAGGGGTCGCCCTCGTTCATGCCCAGCGGCGTGGCGTTGACGACAATATCGTGGCCAGCCGGATCGCGGCTGCCGAGGGTGAGGCCCAGCGCCGGGTAGTGGCCGCGCAGGCGCTCGCCCAAGGCCGCAGCCGCGGTCTCGTTCATATCGAAAAGCGTCAGTTCGCCGACACCGGCAGCGGCAAGGGACGCGGCAATGGCGGAGCCGACGCCGCCGCTGCCCACCACCAGCGCCCGTGCTGCGGCAACTTTACGGCCCCGGCGCTGGACACCGCGCACGAAGCCCTCGCCGTCGAACATGTCGCCCGCAAGGCCGCCGTCGTCACGGCGCAGCACGGCGTTACAGGCCCCGGCGATCCGGGCCGTCGTCGAAACCTCGTCCACCAGTCCGACCGTCGTCACCTTGTGCGGCATGGTGACCAGCGCGCCGCGAAAGTTGGCAAGCTTTGCAAGTGCCCTTAGAACCTCGGCATAGCTTTCAGCTTTGACTCCAAGCGGCACAACAACGGCATTGAGGCCGACCTTCTCGAAGTAGGGATTGTAGATCATCGGCGCCTTGAAGCTTGCCGTGGGATAGCCAAGATGTGCGATGAGGGTTGTGTTGCCGTCGATCATATCAATTCAACCTGATCATCGCACCGGATTCCGCGGACTGCTTCGCCGCCGCGATGACCCTGAGCGTGTTGAGTCCTTCTCGCCCCGGCACCAGCGGCTTGACCCTACCGCCAATCACCTCGCAGAAGTGACGGATCTGGACCGCCAGCGGATCCTCCGGAACGAAAGTAAGCCTTTCGCTTCGCAGTGGCTCCCACCAACTGCGCTTTCCGGGATTCGACCACACTTCGAGCTGTGGCAGCGTCATGGACCCGTGGGTGCCGCCGATTTTGTAACAGGCTTGATCCTGCCGTGGATAGGCCGGGTTCTCGCCCGCCGTGAGCTCCCAACTCCAGGGTGCCACAATTGAATCCGAGATGTTCATCGTGCCGAGGATGCCGTTGGCAAAGCGCAGCAGAACCACCGCGGTTTCTTCAACTGTATTGCCGCGCACCACGTTCGATTCCTGCGCATGCACCGAAACGATTTCGCCGAAGAAGTATCTAAACAGATCGACATCGTGGATCAGGTTCATCAACACCGGCCCGGCCCCTTTTTCGCGGCGCCAGGCGACATCGAAATAGTCGTCGGGCTTCATCAGCCAGAAATCGCCGTGCACGGAGACGATCTGCCCAAGCCGCCCGGAGTCGATCACCTTCTTGGCCACCTGAACCATTGGGTTGTAGCGGCGGTGATGGCCGACCAGCAGCGGCACGCCGGCCGCTTCCGCAACTTCGACCAGCCGTGCCGCTCCGGTAAGGGAATCGGCGACCGGCTTCTCGACGAGCGCGGGAATTCCAGCCGATACCGCCTCGAGGCCATGCTCCACATGCAGCCGATTTGGCGTCGCGATGATGACGCCGTCCGGACGCCCGGCACTCAGAAGATCGGCAAAGCGCGCGAACCAACGGCTGCCGAGGCTGGCGGCGAGTTGTTCGCCGGCCGGCGCGGGATCGACAACCGCCCAGAGCATTGCCCCTTTTTGCCCAGCAACGTGCTCGGCATGGCGCTTACCGATTGCGCCAGCGCCGATCACGGCAAGCCCGAGTGGTGTCATCCCTGGTTCTCCCTCGACGCTGGCGGGGTTCTCGACCGCATCTGCCAATGATTACAGCAGCGCGCCATGCACTACCGGATGCCAACCGGCAGGTCGGTGCCAAGCTCCGCCATCAGATCGAACTTGCGCTCGACACGGGCCAAGCCGCGACCGCGCTGCGGCTCCGGCATGCCTTCGAAATCGCGAAATCGCTGGAAGGTCACACACCTGAGGCCGAAGTCGGAATTCATGCGGCCGACGTCCCGCGGTGCGCCACCGAAGGACAGCAAATCGTTCTCGAAGAAATCTACGCCTTGGAAACCCGAATCGGCGATGGCCTGGAGCTTTTCATCCAGGTCTCCACTCAATGACACGGTGGCTATCGACTTCAACATAGGCGCTCCTCTTTGCCGGCCGCCCAGTGTACCCCCATTTCCGGCAATGGGTGATGAGTAGCACTCTGCTCGCCTCGACACATCCGGTGCAAACGATGGCTAAGGCCTTTCCCGCAAAGTGGAGCTTCACTCTACCTCCACCTCCACCGCCAAACAGACCGCCACGACGATCAGCACCCAGCGGCTGCTGATCCAAAAGAGGTTCATTTTAGAGCGGCCCGACGCCGTTGTTTAGCCTCCCGACCGAACTAGTTTTTAATGGCGGCACGATTTTTGGGAACCTTTCTCCTCTGGACGGCATCAAATGATCAGACAATGCGCAAAACGAGGCGAGATCGAGCTATGGAGACGTCAGCTGTGGGCCAAGAGCCAATATCCGTTAGGCAGGTACCAAGCCGCTTCAAAGGCGCCGGCGACGCGGAGCTAATTGCCGCGGCCCGCTCCGGCAGCGATGCGGCCTTCGAGACGATCATACGCCGCCATAATCGGCTGCTCTTTCGCACCGCCCGCGCCATCGTGCAAAACGAGGCCGACGCCGAAGAAATTGTCCAGGAGACCTATCTCAAAGCGTTTACGCATCTTGAGAGCTTTGCGAGACAATCACGCCTATCGACCTGGCTGGTAAGGATCGCCGTCAATGAGTCGCTGGCGCGCCTTCGCCGGAACAAGCCGACCGTCCGCACCACGGCATCCACGGCATCCACGGAGTGGAGCATGACTGCCGAAACCGACATCGTTGTTCCAGGCTTTTCCGCGGCACCTTCAAGCAGCCCGGAAGCCGCCGCAGCGCAAGGTGAAGTCCGCCGTCTCCTCGAAAACGCCATCGACAGCCTGCCGCAAACGCAGCGAGCCGTCTTCATGCTGCGTGCCGTGGAGGAATTTTCCACCGAAGATACGTCGATCTGCCTCGGAATTCCGGAAGAGACGGTCAAGACACGCCTGCACCGTGCCAAGAAACAGCTTCGCAGCAACCTACACCGCCGGGTCGCATCGACGCTAAGCGATACCTTCCCCTTCGCCGGCGCGCGCTGCGACCGCATCGTGAAGGCGGTGCGACTTCGATTGTCAGGCAAACAGCCCGGCGGGTAAACCCAAGCCACCTTCCCTTAACCGCGTTCGCCCTTAACAGCGTTCGGCTGTCTTAGCCGCAACAACGCCGTTCCCTTCCAGGAACGGCGCCCGGAGGGACTCTGTCTGCCTTCGGGGAGCCGATCCGAATTTCAGTACCAAAGGAGAGACCAAATGACGGAATCAATCGTATCGCTGCCCCGCCGCTCGTTCTTCGCGCAAGCCGGCCGAACCACTCTTTCTGCCGGCGCCGTCATGCTGCTGGCCGGTTGCGCCGGCAATAGGGCCGCCATGGCGGCCTCGTCGGAAACCGACATCAATATCCTCAATTCGGCTTTGGGGGCCGAGCAGGAAGCCATCGCCGCGTACCAGGTCGGCGCCGAAAGCGGCCTTTTGACCAAACCCGTTCTGGACCTCGCGGTGCAGTTCCAAGGACACCACAAGGCGCACGCCGACCTGCTGGCGGAGACCGTGCGTGATCTGGGCGGCGCGCCGGCAGAGCCCTTGGCGAACTACGACTTCCCGACCGCAGACCTGAAGTCAGAGGCCGACGTCCTGCGCTTTGCCGCGGGCTTGGAAAAGGGCGCGGTCAGCGCCTATCTGGGGGCGGTGCCGCTGTTTACCGAACGCGAACTGGCCAAGGCGGCCGCCAGCATTCTGGGTGACGAGGCCATGCACTGGGCGGTCTTGCGCAACGCGCTCGGCGAGAATCCGGTCCCCGTCGCCTTCGTGTCCTGAGTCCCCCAATGCCAGAACGACATGACGGCAGGTCCCCGCTGCGCGATCAACGCGCAGCGGGGTGGTGGGCGACTGGCGCGGCGCTGCTGATTTCGGTTTTGTTTTCCGTCATCGCTCACGCCGCCGGTGTGGCGAACCTGCCGCAGGGTGACCCGCAGCGCGGCAGCACCATCTATGAACGCTGCCAGGCGTGTCATTCCCTGGACCGTAATCGGACGGGGCCGAAACATTGCGGCCTGCTGGGGCGCGCCGCCGGCAGTGTCGACGACTACCGCTACTCCCCAGCCTTGCGGAATTCCGGCATCGTCTGGTCCGTGGACAGCCTTGACCGCTTTCTAGAGAATCCTCTGAAGACCGTGCCAGGAACCCGTATGGGCTATGCCGGCGTGAAGAACCCGCAGGAACGCGCCGACCTCATCGCCTATCTCGCCACAGTTGGAGCCTGCGGGAAGATGCCATGATTCGAGGCGGTGACCGGGACCATGCCACGGCAGGCTCGCCCCCGTCTGGGGCTGTACTTTCGATTGCCCTCCTGTCTTTACTACCTGGTCGCACCGCCATCGTCGGGACTCTCGCTTCATGTTGGCCATCAATCTGGAACTCTTCGCCGCCTATCTTTTTGCTACCGTCGTGCTGATTCTCATGCCGGGGCCGATCGTCACCCTGGTGATCGCCAATTCCCTGGCCTATGGCCGGCGCACCGGCTTGGCCACCGTCGCCGGATCGACCACCGGCAATGCCCTGCTGGTGGCCGCCGGGGCCCTCGGCCTGACCACAATTTTGGCGCTGGCCGCCGAACTCTTCGAACTGCTGCGCTGGGCTGGCGTCGCCTATCTGGTCTATCTCGGCGTCAAGCAGTGGCGGCTCGTCTTCACCTCCGGGACGGCGCCGGAGGTTCCACCCACCCGCTCAGCGCGCCGTGCGTTCGGCCAGGCGGTGGTGGTGGCGATCACCAACCCCAAGACGATTTTCTTTTACGCCGCCTTCTTCCCGCAGTTCATCGATCCAACGCTGGCCGTCGGCCCGCAGTTGCTGGCCATGTCGGTCGCCTTCGTGGTCATCACCATCCTGCTGGACGGCTCCTATGCCCTTCTGGCCAGCCGGGCACGCGGGCTTTTCGTCTCCGCGCGGGCCAACCGCCTGCGCCATGGCATTACCGGCAGCCTGCTGCTCGGCACCGGTCTCGGCCTCGCCCTGGCGCGGCGCTGACGGGCTGCGGCAGGCGGCGCGGCAAAGCGCCGCGCCCCGCAGCTGCCCTGGAAATCTGCTGGCGCCGCCCCAAGGCGCGGGTATAAGGTCGGCCCCATGAAAACCTTCTTCTTCGTGGCCCTGCTGATCGCCATGCTGATCACACTGGGCGTGCTGGCCACCGGCATCATTGCCATGGCCCGCGGCGGCGAATTCAACGCCAAGTACGGCAACAAGCTGATGCGCGCCCGCGTCATCGCCCAGGGCGTGGCCCTGGCCATTTTCGCGCTCGCGGTGCTGGTTGACGGCACGGACTGAACGCCTGACGCGCGGGACGGTTCGGGCAACGGCAGGGGGCGGGCAACGGCAGGGGGCGTCCGACGGCATGGTCAAGCTCACGCGCATCTATACCAAGGGTGGCGACAAGGGGAAGACCGCCCTCTCGAGCGGCAAGCGCGTGGCCAAACACCACCCGCGCGTCGCCGCCTATGGTACCGTCGACGAGACCAACGCCGCCGTCGGCCTGGCCCGCCTGCACACTTCCGCCCTGCCCGACCCTGAGATCGACGCCATCCTCTCACGGGTACAGAACGATCTCTTCGATCTCGGCGCCGACTTGGCCACGCCGGATACAAAGGATCCCAAGTTCCCGCCCCTGCGCATCGTCGCCGAGCAGACCGAGCGTCTGGAAGGTGAGATCGACCGCCTGAATGCCGACCTGGCGCCGCTCAACTCCTTCGTGCTGCCCGGCGGCAGCCCCGCCGCGGCCTACCTGCATCTGGCCCGCACCCAGGCCCGCAGAGCTGAGCGCGAGATGACAGCGCTGGCGGAGGACCGGGACATCAATCCCGAGACCCTGCGCTACATCAACCGCCTGTCCGATCTGTTCTTCGTCATGAGCCGCTATCTGAACGGCAAGGGTGCCGGCGACGTGCTTTGGGAACCTGGTGCAAATCGGCAAAAATCCTAGGTGTACGGCGGGTTCGGTGGCGTTGACAGTGTACAGTCATGATCCTATTGTGCGGCTGCGAGATAGGCAGCAAGTGTTTCCGTATGTCTGTCGCCCGGCGGTTTTGCGCAATAAAGTTGCGCTGGCCCAGGCGGTGGATACTTCGACAGCTTCAAAACAAAGGGTGGTCGCAGGATTGCGATGAAGGTTCTCGTTCCGATTAAGCGCGTCATCGACGCCAACGTGAAGGTCCGCGTGAAGGCGGACAACACGGGAGTGGAGACGGCCAACGTGAAGATGGCCATGAATCCGTTCTGCGAAATCGCCGTCGAAGAGGCAGTGCGCCTCAAGGAGGCCGGTGTCGCCAGCGAAGTCATCGTCGTTTCCGCCGGCGCCACTCAGGCGCAGGAAACCCTGCGCACCGGCCTCGCCATGGGCGCCGACCGCGGCATTCTGATCACCTGCGACAGCGAACCGGAACCGCTGGCCGTGGCCAAGCTGCTGAAGGCGGTGGTCGAAAAGGAAGGCCCAGAGATTGTCATCCTCGGCAAGCAGGCCGTCGACAACGATAATAACCAGACCGGCCAGATGCTGGCCGCGCTGCTCGGCTGGCCGCAGGGTACCTTCGTCTCCAAGATCGAGAGAACCGACGGCACCCTGGCGATCACCCGCGAAGTCGACGGCGGCCTTGAGAAGCTCGATCTCAAGCTGCCGGCGGTGGTCACCACCGACCTGCGGCTCAACGAGCCGCGCTACGCTTCGCTGCCCAACATCATGAAGGCGAAGAAAAAGCCGATCGATTTGCTGACGCCCGGGGATCTCGGCATCGACGCCAGCCCGCGCCTGACCGTGGTCTCGGTCACCGAGCCGCCGGCACGCAAGGCCGGCGTCAAGGTCGCCTCGGTCGCCGAACTGGTCGACAAACTGCGCAACGAAGCGAAGGTGATCTGATGTCCACGCTAGTCTTCGCCGAGCACGACAGCGCGGAGCTGAAGCCCGCCACGCTCAACGCCGTCACCGCCGCCGTGCAGCTGCCTGGAGAAACGCACATCCTGGTTGTCGGTTCCGACTGCGCCGCCGCCGCCGAAGCCGCCGCCAAGGTCGCCGGAGTCGACAAGGTGCTCAAAGCCGAAGATGCGGCCTATGACCACGGCTTGGCCGAGAACTTGGCGCCATTGATGGCCAAGCTGGCCGAGGGTTACAGCCACATCATCGCCGCCGCCACCACGTCGGGCAAAAACGTTATGCCCCGCGCTGCCGCGCTGCTTGATGTACAGCAGATCTCCGATATCTCGGCCATTGAGGGTGAAGACACCTTCGTGCGGCCGATCTATGCCGGCAACGCCCTGGCAACGGTAAAATCCAGCGACGGCATCAAAGTGTTGACCATTCGCGCGACTTCCTTCGATGCCGCCGCGGCCACGGGCGGTTCCGCCGCTGTGGAAGCTGTCGAGGGGCCTGGGGACAGCGGCCTCGCCACCTTCAAGGGTCAGGAATTGACCAAGTCGGAGCGCCCTGAACTGACCACGGCGGGGATCGTAATTTCCGGCGGGCGCGGTATGCAGAGCGGTGAGAACTTTGCCATGCTGGAGCGCGTCGCCGACAAGCTTGGTGCCGCGGTCGGCGCTTCACGCGCGGCGGTGGACGCGGGCTTTGTGCCCAACGATTACCAGGTCGGCCAGACCGGCAAGGTCGTGGCCCCGGACCTTTACCTGGCGGTCGGCATCTCCGGTGCCATCCAGCATCTGGCCGGCATGAAGGACTCCAAGGTCATCGTCGCCATCAACAAAGACGAGGAGGCGCCAATTTTCCAGGTCGCCGACTACGGCTTGGTGGCGGACCTCTTCGAGGCGGTGCCGGAGCTGGAGAAAGAATTGGGTTGAACCGGTTCAGGACCGTACGTCGTGGGGACGGCGGCCGCACCCGGATCAAGAAAACAAAGGCATCTTGGACCTCATGGCTGAACAGGACGCGCCCGCCGAGGGCCCGATCGAGATCAAATCCATCGGCGTCATCGGCGCCGGCCAGATGGGCACGGGCATCGCCCATGTCTGCGCGCTGGCCGGCTACGACGTTAAGCTTTCCGACGTCTCCGCCGAGCAGGCGGCCAAGGCGACCGAGATCATCGCCGGCAATATGGACCGCCAGGTCAAGCGCGGGAAGATCGCGGCCGCGAACAGGGACGCAGCACTCGCGCGCATCTCGACCGGTACCGGCCTGGAGATGTTCGCCGACAGTGACTTCGTGATCGAGGCGGCCAGCGAAAATGAGGAGATAAAGCGGGAAATATTCAAAGCGCTCTGTCCGGTTCTGAAACCCTCGGCGCTGGTCTGCTCCAACACTTCGTCAATCTCCATCACCCGGCTCGCTTCGGTGACCGACCGCCCCGCCAAGTTCATGGGCATGCACTTCATGAACCCGGTGCCGCTGATGCAATTGGTCGAGCTGATTCGCGGCATCGCCACCGATGAGCCGACTTTTACCGCAGCGCGTAAACTGGCTGAGAAGCTGGGCAAAACCACCGCCACGGCGGAAGATTTCCCGGCCTTCATCGTCAACCGCATTCTGCTGCCGATGATCAACGAAGCCGTCTACACCCTCTACGAGGGCGTGGGTTCGGTGAGTTCCATCGATACCGCCATGAAGCTCGGCGCCAATCATCCCATGGGCCCGCTGGAGTTGGCCGACTTCATTGGTCTCGACACCTGCCTGTCGATCATGCACGTGCTCTACGACGGCTTGGCCGACAGCAAGTACCGGCCCTGTCCGCTGCTGGTGAAATACGTCGAGGCCGGTTGGATCGGCAAGAAAGCTGGGCGCGGATTTTACGACTATTCCACCGATACGCCGGTCCCCACCCGCTAGGCGGTTGCACCAAAGTTGCACCAAATATTCTAGCGGCGGACGAACTCGAACGATTCGCCCTGATCGTTTTCATAGATGACGCGCAGAAGCTCGCCGCCGGGGCCGTACCAAAGGTCGCGATCCAGTTCTCCCGAGAGCTTGACGTGTTCGGCTTCCATTTGCCCACCGCCCGCTTCGATCGTCTCCCAACCCAAAACATTGCTGCTGACGCGGTAGACTTTGTCACTGGCCGTCGAAAACAGCTTGCCGGCAGTCAGCAGGTCTCGGCTCCACAGGCTGTCGATGGCGACCGAACCGACAATCTCTTCTTCTATGCCGTTGACGGTACGACTGTAGTGCCCTTCTTTTCGGACGATGGAGACCTCGAACACTTGGCCGTCATCGTTAGTCATTCCCGCCAGGGACTGCAACTTGCCACTCGTCCAGCGCTCGACGCGCTTGTGCTCGTAGCGAAACAGGGTGACGAAGGCGAAGCGCACCGACATGTCGGTTTCAACGGAAACCTTCAAAGTGCCGTCCTGGCGTTCAAAATCGACACGGTGTTCTCCGATCTTGTCACCGTCGCGCAACACATCGAAGACCATGGATTCCTGCGCTGAGAGCGACTCCCACGGCAAGATCACCAGTCCCAGCAACAGGCTGAGGCACAGCCCGAACCGATGAATACGCGGACATGCAGGTCGCAGTGAGGATCCCATGGCCACTCCTCCTTCACCAACCCCGGCAGAAGCCGAACGTTCTTAGACTCTTCATTTTCCTTGCCGGAAGGGCCGGCCACAAGTCTATCGTTTTAGATGATATATATAGTACGCTTCAACCTGAAGTATTCTTTAGCGGCGTTTCGCGCCGCAACTCCTGGCGCAGATAGTGGCGCAGGAATGCCTTGGATTCCGGGGCATCCCACGCTGCCGGGCCAACCAATCCGGCGACCACCTGACCCGCGCGATCAATAACGAAGCTTGTCGGCAGGCCGTTTAGGACAAAGGCTTGCGCCAGCCTTGCCTTGGGATCCAGATAGATCGGCAGGTGCTGCAAGTTTAAGCGGTTGAGAAAAGGAGCGACGACACCGGCGCCGCCGCGATCCAGTGAAACCGCCAGGACGGCCAGTCCCTCGCCCTCCAGGGCTTGATGCAGGCGCTCCAGGCTCGGCATCTCCCTGACGCAGGGCGCACACCAAGTGGCCCAGAAATTGACCAGCACCACTTTGCCCTTGAAATCGGCCAGTGTGACTTCGCTGCCGTGCAGAGCCCGAAACGGCACGCTCGGCGCTGGTGCCGGCGGGTTCGAGAAGGTAAAGTTCTTGGCAAACGGGCCCTCTGGGGCCGAGGGCGCGCTGCCGGACGCTGTCATTTGCTCCCCGGGCGAAGCGGGGGACGCGAGGGCGAAAGCCAGCGTTGCAAGCCCGACGGCCGCAAGGGTCTTTCTTATGAGCCCAACCGTAACTGACCCGGTTCCTATCAACATTGAGCGCGCAAAGCCTCCTCTAGGCCAAAGTGCGAAGTCCAGAACTTAGAGATGACGCAGGCAGACACTCAGAAGATCTCCGCCAAAAGCGGACAGGACCCGGACACCAGCGAAAGCCCGAAGGAGGGCGGCGCCAACACCATGTGGGGTGGTCGCTTTGCCGCCGGCCCGGCCGATGTGATGGAGCGAATCAATGCCTCCATCGGTTTCGACCAGAGACTCTACGCTCAGGACATCGCCGGGTCCAAGGCGCACTGCGCCATGCTGGTGCACCAGCGCATCATCAGCCAGGAAGATGGCGCGGCCATCCTGGCCGGTCTAGACACAATTCTGTCAGAGATCGAAGCCGGCGACTTCGTTTTCAAGGCCAGCCTTGAAGACATCCACATGAATGTGGAGGCGCGGCTCAGAGATCTGATTGGCGAACCGGCCGGGCGCCTGCATACCGCGCGGTCACGCAACGACCAGGTCGCCACCGACGTGAGGCTGTGGACCCGCGACGCCGTCGACGGTCTCGAAACCTCTCTGCGGGATCTCCAAGCTGTCCTGATCGCGCAAGCCGAAGCCGAGGCCGCAACGGTCATGCCAGGCTACACCCACCTCCAGGCGGCGCAGCCGGTGACCTTCGGTCATCATATGCTGGCTTATGTTGAGATGCTGGGCCGCGATCGGGCCCGGTTGCAGGACTGTCGCCGCCGTCTCAACGAATCGCCGCTGGGCGCCGCCGCTTTGGCGGGGACCTCTTTCGACATCGACCGTCGGGCCACGGCCGCAGCGCTCGGCTTCGACCGGCCGATGGCCAATTCCATCGATGCCGTATCCGACCGTGATTATGTGCTGGAGTTCCTCTCGGCCGGAGCCATCCTGGCCATGCATCTGTCACGCCTGTCTGAGGAAATCGTGTTGTGGTGTTCCGACGGTTTCCGCTTTGTGGAACTGTCCGATGCCTACACCACCGGCTCCTCGATCATGCCGCAGAAGCGCAACCCCGATGCCGCCGAATTAATCCGCGGTAAGGCAGGCCGCGTGTTTGGCGCGCTCAACGCCCTGCTGGTTGTGATGAAGGGGCTGCCGCTGTCCTACGGCAAGGACATGCAGGAGGACAAGGAGCCACTATTCGATGCGGCCGAGACCCTGCAGCTCTGCGTTGCCGCCATGACCGGCATGGTAGCCGACATGAAGGCCAACCGCTCGGCCTTGGAGGCCGCCACCGCACACGGCTATCTGACCGCCACCGACCTGGCCGATTGGCTGGTGCGGGTGCTCGGCATGCCGTTCCGACAAGCGCACCACGCTACTGGCAGCATAGTGAAGCTGGCCGAGGAGCGTGGTTGCCCGCTCGAGGAATTGCCGTTGGTGGAGATGCAAACCATAGAGCCGGGCATCACCGAAGAAGTTCTTAAAGTACTTTCCGTCGAGAACGCGGTAGCCAGCCGCATCAGCTTTGGCGGTACGGCGCCCGAGCGGGTGCGCGAAGCCGTCGCCGCCGCCAAGGAGCGTTTCCTATGATCTTAAGGCCCCGGATCAACCCGCGTGGACGCTTGTTCCTCGCGTTTGCCCTCGCCGTCCCGCTTGTGCTGGGTGTGGCTGCCTGCGGCAAGAAAGGCTCGCCCAAACCGCCCGAAGGCCAGGAGAGCGACTACACCTACCCACGACCCTATCCGGCGCCGAGCAGCGTGACACCGGAAGGCGAAGCCGATCCTGCCGCGGGATCGAATCCTCTTTCGATTTTCACCGGCAACGACAGACGCACGAAAACAAAGACTTACTGATGAAGGCCGCCGCTCACGCAAATCTGCTCCGCAGCGGTGCTGAGGAAGCCGAATAGATGACCAGTCATTTCTTTTCCTACCGCGAGGGGCAGTTGCATGCCTCCGACGTGGCGCTGGAAGCGCTGGCAGCGGAGACCGGCACACCCTTTTACTGCTATTCCGCTGACGCACTGGAACATGGCTACCGCTTCTTTGCCGAGGCGCTCTCGGGCCTGTCCGCGACCATCTGCTATGCGCTGAAGGCAAACTCCAACCAAGCGGTCATCCGCACCTTCGCCGCTCTGGGTGCAGGCGCAGACGTCGTCTCGGAAGGCGAACTGCGCCGCGCCCTGGCCGCCGGCGTACCGCCGAAGAAAATCGTCTTCGCCGGAGTCGGCAAAACGGCGCCGGAATTGGCTGCCGGGCTGGAGGCCGGCATTCTGCAGTTCAACGTAGAGTCACTCTCTGAATTGAAGCTGCTGTCACAGGTCGCCGTCGACCGCGGCGCGGTTGCGTCGGTCGCTTTGCGCGTCAACCCGGATGTGGACGCCGGCACTCACGACAAAATTACCACCGGCCGTGCCGACAGCAAGTTCGGCATCGATGCCACGGCGGCCCGTGACTTTCTACTGGCAAACCGGGACATCCCCGGCATCCGCGTCGAGGGCCTCGCCGTCCACATCGGCTCGCAGCTTACCGATGTGGCACCCTACCGCCTCGCCTTTGAACGGCTCATTGCTCTCTACAAGGAATTGCGGACCAAAGGTTTGCCGCTGAAACGCCTCGATCTTGGAGGTGGCATCGGGATCAATTATCGGCAGTCCGCACCTGACTCGAGCGCTGCCGACCACGCGCAGGACGAAGCGGAAGCGCGGGTCAGCGCCTATGCGAAGATGGTCCGTGGCCTGGTTGCCGATCTCGACGCAGAGTTGGTCTTCGAGCCCGGGCGCTTGCTGGTCGGCAATGCGGGATTGCTGGTCACGCGCGTGCTCTACGTCAAGGACAACGGCCCGCGGCGCTTCGTCATCGTCGATGCGGCGATGAACGACCTCATCCGGCCCTCGCTCTACGACGCCTGGCACGAGATCGTGCCGGTCCGAAAGCCGGCAAGCGGTGCGGCGTTGAATCCGGTCGACGTGGTAGGGCCAGTCTGCGAATCGAGCGATACCTTTGCCAAGCAACGCCCCCTGCCGCCGGTAGCGGAAGGCGACCTCCTAGCCTTTTCCTCCGCTGGTGCTTACAGCTTTGTGATGGCGTCCACATACAATTCCCGGCCCTTGCCGCCGGAAATCCTGGTACGCGGCAATCGCTATGCGTTAGTGCGCGCGCGCATGGATTATGACACAATGATTGGGCAGGATCGCCTGCCGGACTGGCTGAATAGCCAGAGTCCCGGAGGATCGAACTCTGAGGTCGGGCTTTCGGGGGAAAGGCGTGGTGCTGCCTAGTTTTTGGGACGGAACGACCTGAGTTCAAGAAAACCGGAGTTCCGACAAAGAGGTGGGCCTACGGTTTTGGGGGGCAAATCGGTAGGCGCCTGAACGACCAACAGGACGCACAGATGACCAAGACATGGCCCAATCGTCCCCCTTCCGATCCGAAACGGGTGCTGGCCCGCTTTGGACTTTTGTTGGCCCTGGCGCGCGGCGCCGTCGCCTGGGAGTCGATCTGGCTCGCCGTCTGGCCGGTCCTCGGCACCGTCGGCCTCTTTCTTGCGGCCGCCCTTTCCGGCCTGCTGCCAGCCCTACCGGGCTGGCTCCACGGTCTAGTCCTGGCAAGCTTCGCGGCCGTGTTTGTGGCTGCCTTGGCCTATGCCGCCAGGCGAGTCTCCCTGCCTGACGAGCAGGCCGGCAAACGTCGGCTGGAACAGGACAGCGCACTCAAACACCGCCCGCTGACGGCGCTGGAAGACCAGATGGCCACCGGCGCCGGCGATGCTGCGGCCCACGCGATGTGGCACGCCCACCAAGAACAGGTGATTGCCCGGTTGCGTGGTCTGCGTGTGGGTCTGCCACGACCGGGACTCGCTGCTTTCGACCCTTGGGCCTTGCGCGGCTTAGTGCTGCTGTTGGTCCTGGTCGGCTTCGCCGCGACCGACGGCAACATCGGCGGGCGTCTGACCGCCGCCGTCACGCCCAGCTTCAACCGAACCCAACAATTACCACCGAGCCTGGATGCCTGGATCAATCCGCCGGCTTATACCGGGATGGCGCCAATCTATCTCGAAGCCCGGGCTTCAAACACCTTGGCAGACGGCGACCCGGAGGCGCCGCCCCTGGAGACAGCAACTCCAGCCACCGAGACGTTGAGGGTGCCGGTGGGCAGCGTGCTTCTGGCCCAGGTGCAGGGTGGCGGTGCGGCGCCCAGCCTGCAGGTCTCAGGCGCCGCGCAGGTGTTCGAGAACTTCGCCAGCGGGGCCTATCGCCTGGAGCACAGCCTGACCGAGGGCGATCGCCTCGCCATCCTGCAGGATGGCCGCGTCCTGGCTGACTGGCCGCTGGCACTGGTGCCCGACAACCCACCGGAGATCGCCTTTGAATCGGCGCCGGGACGCACCGAGCGCTCGGCCCTGCGGATCACTTACCAGGCACAGGACGACTACGGTCTGGCCGATGTCAAGGCCGTGATTCGTCGCCTCGACCGGCCCGAGGTGCCGCCCATGGAGCTTGACCTGGTACTGCCCGGCGCGGCCCCCAAGATCAGCGAAGCCACGACCTATCACGATCTGACGCCCCACCCCTGGGCCGGCCTTGCCGTGGAGATACAGCTGATCGCCAAGGATCAGCCGGGACAGGAGGGCCGCAGCGAAACGCTGCGCACGGTGATCCCGGAACGAATTTTCAACCACCCGATTGCCCGCGCGCTGGTGGAGTTGCGCAAACAACTGAGTCTCAACCCGGAACGCCGTCTGCCGGTCGTGCAAACTCTGAGCGCTATTTCCGAACGTCCCGAGCAGTTTTTTCACGACATTGTGGTGGCCCTGGCGCTGCGCGCCGCCGAGCGGCGCTTGATCTACAATTCTTCGTCCCAGGCCATTGGCGAGGTGCAGCAGTTGTTGTGGGATACCGCCCTGCGCATCGAGGACGGCGATCTGACGCTAGCCGAGCGGGCGCTGCGTGAGGCGCAGGAAGCCCTGATGGAGGCTTTGTCGCGCGACGCGGAAGACGAGGAGATCGAACGCCTGATCGACGAGTTGCAGCAGGCGCTGAACAACTTCCTTGATGAGCTGATCGAGCAGATGCGCGAAGAACTGGCACAAAACAACCAGCAAATGCAAAACCAGGAGTTACCGTCGGACAGCCAGTTGCTGGACCGGCAGGACCTCCAGGAAATGTTGGAGCGCGCCCGCGAACTGGCCCGTTCGGGCGCCAAGGACGCAGCCCGAGAGTTGCTGTCGCAGTTGCGCAATATGCTGGAGAATCTGCGCGCCAACCCCTATGCCCAGCAGATGAACCAGGACATGCAGGAAGCCTCGAAGATGATGCGCGACCTGGAAAAGATGATGCGTGAGCAGCAGGAGCTTCTGGACCGCAGCTTCGAGCGCTCGCAGCAGGGTCAGCAACAGCAACGGCAAGGGGAGGGTCAGCGCGGCGAAAACCAAGCTGATGCGCAACGCCAGGAACAGCTGCGTCGCGGGCTTGGCGACCTGATGCGCCAGTTGGGCGATGCGCTGGGCGACATTCCCAGGCCCCTGGGTCGCGCCGAGCAAGAGATGCGCGACGCGCGCGACGCCCTGTCCAATGAGCAGCCGGGACAGGCGGTGCCTTCGCAGACACGTTCTCTGGATCAACTGCAACAAGGCATGCAGTCTGCCATGGAGCAGTTCATGGAGATGTTCGGACCTGGTGAGGGCGAGGGCGAGGGTCAGGTTGGCGCCCGCCCCGATGGGATGCGCGACCCTTTGGGACGCGAAACAGGCACTAACAATGCCGGCCAATCCCGGCGACAGGACGGGGTTGAGATCCCCGATCAGATGGAACTGCGCCGCACCCGTGAGATCGTCGACGAACTGCGGCGTCGACGCGGCGAACGGAGCCGTCCGGCACTCGAGCTCGATTATCTTGACCGGCTGCTCGATCAGTTCTGAAACAGAGGTTTGAAGCCGGCGTCAGTGGCAGGTCATCTGCTCGGCGGTCAACGCGGCCTCGGCAGCCTCGCAGATCTCCTGCAAGGTGAAAGGCTTGGTGATCACCTCGCAGATCAGTTCCTCGAGGTTGTGCGCCCGTTGCCTCTCCGCTGAATAGCCGGTCATCAAGAGTACCGGCAACGCTGGAAAATCCTTGGCCACCTTGAGCGCCAAACCGATACCATCCAGGCTCGGCATGACGATGTCTGTGATCAACAAGTCGAACCTGTCGCGGTCCAGTGCTTCAAGCGCCTGCACACCGTCTTCGACGGAAGTAACCTTGTGACCCCGATGCACGAGAGCCCGGCTGACAAAGCTTTGTACGGCGGTATCGTCTTCAGCGACGAGAATTTGCGCCATGATCGTTCCGTCTCCTGCGGACATTCCAGCGAGGCGGGCCCCATCCTGGGTGGTCCGACTGCAGCGGCTTGGCACTGCGCCGACCCGGCCTCTTCTTCGCCGTTCAAACTGCCATCGGCGTGGTTAAGCAACGCTTAATGACGCTTGTGCGCAAAGACGGGAGTGCGGCCTGGAAGCCCCGGCTAGCGTGTCTCTTCGACGAAGGTGATACTGAGGTCCTGGGCACCTTCGGGCGGATTCTTCGTTTTGGTCTCAAAATCCACCGCTGCTCCGGCATCCAGTTCGGCCCGCGGAGCCTCGAAAGTCCATTCCGCCAGCACGTCGCCGGCGGCATTGGTCAGTTGGGCGCGCAGCATCGGAACCGCCTGCTTGAAATCAGAGGGGTTGGTGACGACGCCGCGCACGGAAATCATGGTGTCCCCCCCGATCACTTCTGAGTTGAGGCTGACATCACTGAGCAGCAACCGCGGCCCGGCGGAATCGAGGGGAATGCCGAGCAAGGCGTAGACATCGCGCAACTGCGGGAACTGCGCGACGATTCGCTGCCGCTCGAGCCAACCGCCGGCGGCAACACCGGCCACAAAGAGCAATAGCAGGATCCAGCCAGCCAGGGGCGCGCGACTGCGCTTGCGCGGCGGTGCCGCAGGACGGCGGCGCGGCGGCGGTGGCGGCACCGACTCCTCGGCCACGGCCGCACGCGGATCGTTGTCCGGCATCTGGTGCCAGCAATTGCCACATTTGCCACAGCGGACGGTTCGTCCGTCAAAGCCAAGGTTTGCCTGATCGACCTCAAATCGGCTTTCACAGGCAGGACAGGAAACGATCATGAACGACTCATGTCCCCAGGGAGATGTCACGCTAACCTTATATGAGTGGGGTTTAGGCAAAGCAAGGCATCAGCAGAACCCTTTACGGGACTGACTTGCCTATGCCATTTTCGATTCGATCTTCTGAAAGGGGAAATTGCACCTTGGTTCGCTTCGAGGACGTCGTGCTGCGCTATGGAAACGGACCGGAAATCCTGAAGCGAATCTCCCTGGAGTTCGACCCGGGATCATACCATTTTCTGGTTGGAGCCAGCGGCGCCGGCAAATCTTCGTTGCTGCGCATGATGTTTCTGGGCCAGCGTCCCTCGGCCGGCCGGGTCGCTCTTTTTGGGCGCGACGTTGCCGGCTTGTCGCGCCGTGAAACAGCCCTGCTGCGCCGGCGAATCGGCGTGGTGTTCCAGGATTTTCGCCTGCTCGACCATCTGACCGCCCGTGAGAACGTAGCTCTGCCCTTGCATATCAGCGGCCAGGCGCGCGCGCACAGCACCAAGGATGTCGAGGAATTGCTGGGCTGGGTGGGACTGGCGGATCACATGGACGCCCTGCCGCAGACGTTGTCCGGCGGACAGAAGCAGCGCGTGGCCATTGCCCGGGCAGTTATTGGGCGGCCCAGTTTGCTCTTGGCCGACGAACCGACCGGCAACCTGGACGACCGCATGGCGGTGCGGCTGCTGTACCTTTTCGAGGAACTGAATAAGATCGGGACCACTGTGGTCATCGCCACGCACAACGAATCTCTGGTTGAACGCTTTCGCCATCCGATTACCCGGCTGCGCGACGGCGAAGCCCTGGAGGTGCCCGAGGGCAGCGGTCCGGCTAGACACCCGGGGCGCCGCGGCGAGCCGACGCTTCGGGACGGCATTTGACCTTATGGCCCGCAAGCGCTCCCGCCAGCCAGTTCCCTTGGACCGCGACGCCTCCGGCCGCTACCTGCCGGTACTGGTCGCCATCATGGTTTACCTCGCCGCCCTTGCCCTCGCCGGCGCCCTCAGCTTCAACAAGCTGGCTGAGCGCTGGGACACGGGACTGGCCGGCGCCCTGACCGTACAGGTACCGGCCGAGTCGAGGGCCTCACAGGATGGCCCGGAGCTCAACGCCCTCGTCTCCGCGCTCAGCGCAACGCCAGGCGTGCTGTCTGTCGAACCCATGGAACTTGGCGAGATGACGGCCTTGCTTGAGCCCTGGCTGGGCGATACCGTCTTCGCCATCGATCTGCCGCTACCGCGACTCATCGCTGTTACCATCGATCCCGGCGCCGGAGTGGACATCGAAGCCCTCCGGCAAAAGCTTCAAGAAGTGGCGCCTGGCAGCCTGCTCGACGATCACCAGCGCTGGCTCGCGCGCCTTCTCGATCTGGCTCAGGCGATCGAGATCATGGCCGGCGTGGTGGTCGTGCTGGTGGTCTTCGCCGCCTGCATCATGGTTGCCTTCGTCACCCGCATGGGCTTGGCCGCGCATGACCAAGCCATTGAGGTGCTGCACCTCATCGGCGCTCAGGATTCCTACGTCGCCCGCCAATTTCAGAATCACGCCCTCAGTTTTGGCCTGCGCGGCGGACTGCTCGGCCTTGCCTGTGCCATCCCGACCCTTTACTTGGTCCGAGTCTTGCTGCAACGGATTGACAGTGGCCTGCTGCCAGAACTGAGCTTGAGACCCTACGAATGGCCTTTGCTGGTCCTCCTGCCGGTCGCCGCTGCGTTGATCACCATGGTGACGGCCCGCATCACAGTGATGCGCACCCTGGCACGCATGCCGTAGGGGTCAGGTGGAAAACCCATGCGGATAAGATCCCTAAGACAGGAAAGAGGCCGACCCGCCGGCCACGGATGGCGGCGGATTCGGCGACTGACCGCCGTCATGGCGGTCGTCATCGTTGCTTACGCACTCGGTTTCTTGTGGTTCACCACCCTGATGCCGACCCAAGCCGACACGGACGACAGAACGACCGACGCCATCGTCGTGCTGACCGGGGGCAGCGACCGCCTAAGCGTCGCACTTGACCTGTTGAATGCCGACAAGGGGGGCAAGCTCTTTGTTTCCGGCGTCTACAGAAGTGTCGACGTGCGCCAACTCCTCGATCTCTCACAGTATTCGCCGGACGATCTTTCCTGCTGCGTCGTGCTCGGGTACGAAGCTGACAATACCCGGGGAAATGCCATCGAAACCGCTGCCTGGATGCAGGAGCAAGGTTTCACTTCGCTGCGCCTGGTCACAGCGACCTACCATATGCCCCGCTCGCTGTTGGAGTTCCGGCGCCTGATGCCAAACATTGAGATCGTGCCACATCCGGTCTTTCCCGAGCACTTTAAGAACGACGACTGGTGGATGTGGCCAGGCAGCAGCAGGCTGCTGATCACTGAATACAGCAAATATCTGGTCGCTCTGCTGCGCGGCCTTATCGACCCGATATTCGCGGTTGTGGCATAACCGCATGACGGCGCTGCGCTCCCTGCTTTTCAACGTAGTCTTCTATGGCTGGACAACGCTCTGCGTGATCGCGGGGCTGCCACTGCTGCTCGGCCCGCGCCAATGGATCTACTATCTGGGCCGGGCTTGGGCGCACCCGATCCTCTCTGCCCTGGGGGGCCTTTGCGGACTGCGTTACCGCGTGCGCGGCAAAGAGCACTTGCCTCGGGGTCCGATGCTGCTCGCCGCCAAGCATCAGTCGGCCTGGGATACCATCATCTTTTCCATCCTGTTGTGGGACCACAGCTTCGTCTTAAAGCAGGAACTGCTTCGCATTCCACTGTTCGGGCTTTACCTTTCGCGGGCCGGGCTCATCCCCGTCGACCGCCAGGGCGGCAGCAAAGCACTGCGGAAAATGGTATCCACAGCCAGACAAGTCGCGGCAGCCGGCAGGCCGATCGTGATCTTCCCCGAGGGCACCCGAGTCGCTCCCGACCAGAAGCTGCCCTACCACCCCGGCGTGGCCGCGCTTTACAGCCAGCTGAACATTCCGGTGGTGCCGGTAGCACTCAACTCGGGTCTGTTCTGGCGGCGCAACAGCTTCTGGAAGTTGCCCGGCACCATCACCCTGGAATTCCTGGCGCCCATTCCGCCGGGCCTGCCACGCCGAGAGTTCCTGCAGCAACTCGAATCCGCTATCGAGGGGCGCAGCCGGGCCCTGATCGCCGAGTCGGCTGCTGAAAAGCCGTCTGAAAGCAAGACCCTGGCCAAAAAATAGCTGTGCGCAAAACTGTGGACAGCTTTCGCTGCAACGGCAAAGAATCCGCTGGCGCCCGAATCTCGGCTGGCCACCTTTCCCGATTCGGATTCAAGAAACGAATAGGGAACATACGCTTGACCGGCGATCCGGCGGGACCTATCGTCAGCATAGCGATTCCGCCGAAATTCGACGGCTCCGCCGCCTTCGGCGGCCGATGAAGGGCTCCAGAATGACCAAGCTTCCGGCCCTGTCCCAGGAAATCTGGGACATGAAGTACCGCCTGAAGACGGCTTTGGGCGAGCCTGTGGACAAAACCATCGCCGAGACCTGGCAGCGAATCGCCCAGGCGCTGGCTGCAGCGGAGCCGGACGCCGGTTCAAGAAGCTCAATTGAATCAAGCTTCTTCAAGGCATTGCAGGATTTCCGCTTTTTGCCGGCAGGGCGCATCCAGGCCGGCGCCGGGACCGACCGCAGTGTCACCCTGTTCAATTGTTTCGTCATGGGGACCATCCCCGACGACATGGGCGGCATCTTCGATCATCTGAAGGAGGCCGCCCTGACCATGCAGCAGGGCGGCGGCATCGGCTATGACTTCTCCTCGCTCCGGGCCAAAGGTGCCGTGGTCCACGGCATCGGCGCCGATGCGTCCGGCCCCTTGAGCTTCATGGACGTCTGGGACGCCATGTGCCGCACCATCATGAGCGCCGGCTCGCGGCGCGGCGCCATGATGGCGACGCTCGCCTGCGATCATCCGGACATCGAGGCCTTCGTTGCCGCCAAGCAGGAACCCGGGCGCCTCTCCATGTTCAATCTCTCGGTGCTGGTCAGCGACGCCTTCATGCAGGCGGTGCGCGAGGATCAGCCCTGGGATTTGGTCTTTGACGGCACCGTCTACCGCACGGTGCAGGCGCGCGAATTGTGGAACAGGATCATGCAGGCGACCTATGCCGCCGCCGAACCCGGCGTGATCTTCATCGACCGCATCAACCAGCGCAACAACCTGCACTACTGCGAGACCATCCGGGCCACCAACCCCTGCGGCGAGCAGCCTTTGCCGCCTTATGGCGCCTGCCTGCTCGGCTCGATCAACCTGGCGGTCCTGATAAAGAATCCTTTCGCGCCCGATGCACAGCTGGATATGGAGGCCTTGGCCGAATTGGTCCCGACCGCGGTGCGCATGCTGGACAATGCCATCGACGTCTCGCGTTTTCCCCTGGAGGCGCAGCGCCAGGAGGCTTTCGCCAAGCGACGCATCGGCCTCGGCGTCACCGGCCTGGCCGACGCGCTGATCTGCTGCGACCTGCGCTACGGCAGCGCCGAGGCGGTGAAGACCACGGAGCGCTGGCTTGCCGCCTTTCGCCGCCATGCCTATCTCGCATCGGTCGATCTGGCCCGGAAGAAAGGCGCCTTCCCGCTTTTCGACCGCGAAGCCTATCTGGCCGGCGAGACCATCGAGGAGTTGGACGAGGATGTGCAGGCGGCCATCGCCGAGCACGGTATCCGCAATGCCCTGGTGACCTCGGTGGCGCCGACCGGCACCATCTCACTGCTGGCCGACAACATCTCCTCCGGCCTCGAGCCCGTGTTCAGCTTTGTCTTCAAACGGCGCATCCTGCAGGCCGACGGCAACCGCCGCGAAGAAGAGGTGAGCGATTATGCCTACCGCCTGTTCCGCCGCCTCAGGGGCGAAGATGCGCCCCTGCCGTCGGCCTTCGTTACCGCCCAGACGCTGGAACCGGCCTCCCACGTGGTGATGCAGGCCGCGGTGCAGCGCTATGTCGACAGCTCGGTTTCCAAGACCATTAACCTGCCGGCCTCGATCTCCTTTGAAGCCTTCAAGGACGTTTACCAGCAGGCCTACGATCTGGGCTGCAAGGGCTGCACCACCTATCGGCCCAACGAGATTACCGGCGCGGTGCTCTCCGTCGATACCGCCGAACCTGCTACAGATTCGCCGGACGGAGAACCTGCCGCCATGCCGGCCCGCGGCGACGTGGTCTATATGACCGATCCCCTGGCGCGGCCGGACGTGCTGCCGGGCCGTTCCTACAAGCTGCGCTGGCCGGAGAGCGACCACGCCATCTACATCACCCTCAACGACATCGTGCAGGAAGGCAGCGGCGGAGAAGCCCGGCGCCGTCCCTTCGAGATCTTCATCAACTCGAAGAACATGGAGCACTACGCCTGGACCCTGGCGCTGACCCGAATGATCTCCGCTGTGTTCCGGCGCGGCGGTGACGTCTCTTTCGTGGTCGAGGAACTGAAGGCCGTCTTCGACCCGCGCGGCGGCGCCTGGATGGAGGGACGCTATGTTCCCTCGCTGCTGGCCGCCATCGGCGGCGTCATCGAGCGCCACATGATAGACATCGGCTTCCTGCAAGCGAAACAGGTGCCGGAAGGCGAGGAACAGAAGGCTGTGGTGAACCTCGGCAATTCTGCTGGCGGCACCCGCTTTGCCCAGTGTCCCAAGTGCGGCGGCGCCAGCCTGATCCGCCAGGAAGGCTGCGACCTCTGTACCAGTTGCGGCTATTCCAGGTGCGGGTAGACAACCGACACCTCAAGAAGCAGTTCCTTCAGCGTGATGCGGCGCCGCGTGATCTCTGGAACACCTTCGATCCCATTAGGGTGATGGACGACCCTTAATGGCCGCGCAATGAGTGCGACCGCTATCTCCCTCGCACACTTCAGTTGCTGACAGATAAGATGGGGACGATTGTCATAGCTCGCTATATCGAGAACTTGGCACGAGATGAAATGGATATGTCAATCACTCATCGGGAAGCAATTGACTTCGCGTGCAAACTCGAAGCATGGTTTAACAACTGCGGCAGCGCGCCGAGCGACTAACAGCCCCGCAAAACCAGATTGTCACCCCCGGACTTGATCCGGGGGACCATGGTACTATTTCCAAATGCCCCCGCTGACGTCGCGATGGATTGCCGGGTCAAGCCCAATAATGACAGCGTTGGGGACGGCGCGGACTGCGTGAGCAGGGCTCCGAATCGTGGGATGAGTTTATCTGTTAGGGAGATAGCAGAATGCAGGAACTGCAAGGCAAAGCCGCCATCGTCACCGGAGCCAGCCGCGGCATCGGCGCCGCCGCCGCCGAGGAGCTGGCGCGCCAGGGCGTCGCCGTGGTGCTGGCCGCGCGCAGCACGGATGCTATCGAGGAAAATGCCGCAAGAGTCCGCGACGCAGGCGGAAAGGCCAGCGCCATCGCCTGCGACGTCGCCCGCTACAGCGACTTGGCCGCGGCCGTCGAGCTTTGCAAGTCGAGCTATGGCAGCGTCGACATCCTGGTGAACAACGCCGGCGTCATCGACCCCATCGCGCGGCTGGCCGAGTCCGATCCCGAAGGCTGGGGCCAGGCCATCGACATCAACGTGAAGGGTGTCTACCACGGCCTGCGCGCGGTCCTGCCAATCATGGAAGCGCAAGGCAGCGGCGTAATTGTCAACGTCAGCTCCGGTGCCGCGACCTCCGCGCTGGAGGGCTGGAGCCACTACTGTTCGTCCAAGGCCGCCGTACTCATGCTCACGAAATGCGTGCACAAGGAGTATGCGGACCAGGGCATCCGCGTGGTGGGCATGAGCCCCGGTACCGTGGCCACCGACATGCAGGTCGCCATCAAGGCCTCCGGCGTCAATCCGGTCAGTCAAATGGAATTCTCAGCTCACATCCCGCCGGAGTGGCCGGCCAAGGCCATTGCCTGGCTCTGCACCTCTAACGCCAGGGAATTCGACGGCGGCGACTTCTCGCTGAAAACGGAAGAAGGGCGGCAACGGGTCGGCCTTACCGGCTGAGCCTGCACGAGGGTAGCGGTTATGCGGCAGTTCGGGCAGCTTGCTTGCGCGCAACCATCCTGGCCAGAACGTGATCTAAGGATAGCGCGCCGGCGCCCTTGACCACCAATGTGATCAACAGAAAGACCCAGAGAACGCGCTGGTCGAGGATCACGGCATCGGGAAAGCGATCGAACCAAGCGCCGATGGTCGTCTCATCGACGCCGTGGAAGGCGATGTCGACATAACTCTGTACGACGACAAAGGCGATCATGCCGAACGAAGCCAGGCGCGTGAAAAGCCCCAGCACGATAAGGACCGGCAGCAAGAATTCCGCATAGGTGCCGGCAAAGACGATGATATCCCAGGGAAAGAACGGCACCTGTGAGGCATCGTAGCCGTGGGCCTCGACGACGCTCGGCAGGATCTGAAAATAGGCGTTGTCGCCGACCGAGAAGAACCCGGCGATGCCGGCGCCGACCTTCGTGCCAGCGGAGTTCAGATAGTGAATCAGCAGCACGGCCGCGAAGACAAGACGTGCGGCGACGCCGAGAAACCAGCCGTTACATTTGGCCTCAACATGGCCAAAGAAGCGGCCGTGCAGGGAAGTCAGTTGAGCAATCATGTCGGCGCCTATGCTTTCTGTAATTCGCGACGCGGCGTGTCGATGGCAACCACCGCGCCCAGTTCGAAAAGTCCCTGCAGGTGGGTGGCGAGATCGAAGCCGACGTTGCTCTGCACGGCACGATCCGCAGCCTCGCCGAGCGTCTCTCCTGCCGCCAGTTGGGAGATGAATTCGTAACCGCCGGGCGGCAGCAGGCGAACATCGACCGCCAAAGCGGGCCGCAGCACCGCTACCGCCTCACCGCATTGCATATTCACCTCCGCCGATGGCGCGGTACCATTGCTCGCCGCCCAGAGGGAGGCCAGCGGAAAGCGCGAGCGGAGCAGCCGCAGTGAGGGATGCAGCCGCAACTTTGTCGACTCAAGCTCACTTTCGTGGACCGCAGCCAGTCGCGCGATGGGCAGCGGTTCCACGTCTGCCGCATGGTAGGCATCGAGGCGGGCCCATTCCAGGCGGGCAACATCTCCCAGATAGGGCACGCCCTTGGCTGGCGCGAAATCATCGAGGAAACTCCCGAAGGTCTCGCCGTAGGTCAGCAGTACCGGGCTGCGCGGCGGCTCCCGCCGAATATAGGTCTTGGCCGCGGCCTTAAAGAAATCCGACCCCACCAGGCGCCGCACCGCCGGAAAGGTCGCCTCCATCGCCTCGATCAGACTGGCCATCATGTTGTTGCGGTACACGTCGAAGCGCCGGCTCTGCGGCAGCTTCGCCTGGCGGCGCACGCCCGGCGGTGCCGGCAGCGCCGGATCGATCAAGGCCGCGGCAAAGGCGGCCTGCTGGTCAGCCAGCTTTTGCACGCTCGGCCTCCGATCCAGCTTCGAGGCGGTCGCGGCGCAGAGCCGCCTGCGTGGACATCAAGCGATCGGCGGTGCGCATCTCGGCAAAAAGCATTCGCCAGGCCGGCACATCGTTATCCCATTCAATGAGACTTGGCTTGGCACCCCCCCGCGCAATGGTCCGCGCGTAGAGGGCCCAGACCTTGTCGTTGACCGCCCTATCATGGGCGTCGATCAGCAGGGAGTCGCCAGCGTCGTCACGATCTCGCGCATGGCCCCCGAGGTGAATTTCACCAACCGAGTCGAGGGGAAAGCCATCGATATAGTCGTCCGCGCCGTAACCCTGATTCGTGGCCGAGACCAATACGTTGTTCACATCGAGCAACAGGCCGCAGCCGGTTCGCAAGACGACCGTGCGCAGGAAATCGAGCTCGCTCATTTCGCTGTTTTCGAAGGCTACGTAAGTTGAAGGGTTTTCCAGCAGAATGCGTCGGCCGAGCACCTCCTGGATCCGGTCGATATGCTCGCTGACCCGCGCCACTGCTTCTGCCGTGTAGGCAACCGGCAACAGATCGTTGAAGAAAACGCCGTTGTGGGTCGACCAGGCGAGATGCTCGCTGACCAACCCTGGTTCATAGCGCTCGACCAGCGTCCTGAACCGCGCAAGATGTGCCTCATCCAAGGGTCCATCGGCGCCGATCGAAAGACCAACGCCGTGCAGCGACAAGGGGTAGTCTCGGCGGATGGCCGCTAAGTAGTGGTGCGGGGGTCCGCCGGCCCCCATGTAGTTCTCCGCATGCACCTCGAACCAGCCGACATCCGGCCGCTCTCCGAGAACGGCGTCGTAGTGCTGAGCCTTGAGCCCGACACCGGCACGCGCGGGAATCGCCGCTGAAACCGCCATGCTCGAATCCTATCTAAAAAAGGCACCGGCCCGACCGTGAACTCTCACGCCCGGGCCGATGATCACATTCATAGGCCACCACCGGCTGGACTCTTGGACCTGCTCTAGGCCGGAACGTCGCGCGTCAGGGCTTCCAAGGAACCCTGGCGGTCGCCGGGCAATTCGTACTGCGCCTGGGACTCTTCGGTACCGTACTTAATACAGTCGCCGGCCGGAACCAGCTTCCAGGCGTTGCCTTGATAGTCGACCGTGGAGGTGCCGGCGCAAGTAGTCCCTGCCCCGGCCGCGCAGTCGTTTTGTCCGGCCAGCGAAATGCCGTAGCATTTCTCTTTTGCCTGGGCGGCGGCCGGGGCGACGTTGGCCGTCGCCGAGACCGCCAAAGCCACCGCACCGGCGATCATGGCAGCACTCACCCTGTTCACATTCGTTTCTGTCATTCGGAAATCTCCTTGACGAAATATGCTACCGTCGGTTTTGACTGAAACTTTCTTGAAGCGACGATCAGTTGCTGACCGGCGCTGAAACGGTATAAGTCCCGTCGTTGTCGTTGATCGCTTTCCAGCTCTTGGTGGACGCTGGCGCGGCTTCCTTGGCCTGCCAGTTGGCCTCCGACTTCTTCAGGTTGCCGTCGATGTCATCGACCCAGAAGCCCACCACCGTCGGAGTGATGTTCAGATAGAGCTTGCCGTCGACGATGCGCCAGAGATTGGGGTTGGCCGGAACCTTGCCGCCTTGGGAAATGCCATAAGCGCAGTGGCCGTCATAGGCCGGGACGTACTTTCCCGGATCGGCGAGAAATTTATCCCGGTTGGCTTCCGAGGCAAAAGCCCAGGTCGCACCGTTGTACTCAGTTGTAATGCCAGCCCTGCCCGGCACAGCTTCGGGCTGTCTTTCGCCGACCGGCGCCTGTTTCAGTTCGAAGAAGGCAACGGTATCATAGCCGCTAACGGCAAAGCCCGTCTCATCGACGTATTGTTCGCCGGCCTGGGCAGCGCCCGCAACCGACAAGGCGGTGACGGCCGACAGGGCCGAAGCCAATAGGAGTTTACGCACCATGGGAAACCTCACATCTCTTGTTGCAAACTGCAGGCCGTTCCCTGCCTGGATAGAGATATTTGGCATTCGCCGTTGCGATCAACTCACGACACTACACTAAAGTGTGACGTTCGGCTGCCGGCTCACCAGCAGCCAGAAAACTCAAAAAATCCAATATGTTAAAGACCTGACATCAATGGAATTCTACAGCGGTGGTGTTGGCGCCACAGAGCAGCACGGCCACGGTTTCTCCCGGCGCGGGACGGAATTTGCCGGACAGCAGGGCGCTCATGGCCGCCGCACCGCCCGGCTCCGTCACCACTCTCAGCGTCTCCCAGAGAGCCTGCTGGGCGGCACGGATGTCGTCGTCGCTGACCAGCAGGGAGCGCTCCACATAGGCTTCTGCCAGAGGAAACATCAACTGACCGACCTGCTTCGGCGCCAGAGAATCGGCGGCGATGCCTTCGGTCTCGGCGTCCACCGGACGGCCGGCGCCGAGCGCTTTGTACAGAGTTGGCGCGCCTTCCGGTTCCACTGCGACAATCCTGGTGCGCCCGGCGAACCAAGCCGCAATGCCGCCGATCAGGCCGCCACCGCCAGTCGCCACCAGCAGGGTATCGACTTCAGGAAGATCGGCCTCTATCTCCAGGCCAACGGTGCCTTGACCCAACAGGGTTTCCGGCTGATCGAAGGCGTGGATCGGCAGCGCACCGCTCTCGGCTACGAAGACCTCGCTGGCCGCCAGCGCATCGGCATAGCGTGCGCCACTGACCATCAGCCTGGCGCCGTAGCGTTCGATTCGTTCGGCCTTGGCCGGCGAGGTGACGCTCGGCAAAAATATGGTGGCGGGAACCCCGCGCTTCATGGCGGCATAGGCCACCGCGGCGCCGTGGTTGCCGCCTGAAGCGGCCACCACGCCGGCGGCCGGCACGTCGCGGGTCAGCAGGTTGGCAAAGGCGCCACGGGCCTTGAAGGAACCGGAGTGCTGCAGGAACTCGAGCTTCAGATGGAGCGGCAGGGGCGCGCCGCCGAAGTCTTCCAGATCGGCGGTCAGCATCGGCGTGCGGCGCACATAGGGCCGGATCAGCTTTTCAGTCTCCGCGACCGCCGCGCGATTTACCGTTTTCAAAACTTCTCCCCCCGGCGCCGCTGGGTTTCTTTCAGCAGCCGCTCAAGGCCGCGGTCCTTAAGCCCAAGGGCACGCAGGTGATGCACCGTGTTTTCCAGATACTCCATGCAGGGCCCACGATTGCCCTTTCCCTGTAGGATCAGCTCCACCATGTCGTCGTGCGGCAGGCGCCCGGCATACTGGCGGTGTTTACGGTCGACGATAAAGGTGATGGCGCGTACCGGACCTGCATCTGTTTCGGCGCGGCGCCAGGAAGGATGGTAAACGCCGGTAATCATCTCGCGCTCATACAGGTAGTCCAGAACCTCTTCGCCCTCCCCTGCTGGAACCCGAAAAACCATACCCTGACATGACCCGCCGCGGTCGAGCCCCAGCACCAGACCAGGACACTCCGGCGTGCCGCGATATCGGTGGGAGTACACGCAAAATCCTCGATGCACACCGCGCAGGCGGGCGACCCGGACTTCAAGGTGCGGGAAGCCGGGATGCCACATGAGCGACCCGTATCCGAAGACCCAGTAGTCCTCATCCGGCGGCAGCGCGAGGCGCCGCGCCGCGATCTCCTCCTGGGAGAGATCTTTTGATTGGTCGAGGCTGGGAGGCTTGCGGGGGGTCATGCGGGCCGATAGCGATTGACAGATCCTACGGCATGTTAGTAGCCCGCCCCGGCGATGCAAGCCGCAGCCGCCAGCGACGGCTGAATCAGGGGCTGCAAGGGACGGCGGCGGCTTCTATCATGCCGGCCATGCGACTCTATCGCCACGCCGTGGCCGCGACTCTACTTCTTCTGCTGATCTCCGCAGTGGTTGTAATCTATTGGTTCTGGGCCCGGCAGGCCCTGGAGACAGGTATCGCGCAGTGGCGCGCCGAACAGGTCGAGCGCGGCTACGACATCGGCTACCAGGGACCGGAGTTCGGCGGCTTTCCCTTCGCTCTCTCAGTGACTTTCCGCGATCCGCAGGTCACGACGCCACAGGATCTGATCTGGCACGGCCCGCCGGTCTACGGAGAGGCGAAGCTTTGGGATCCCTTTACCGTCGACCTGCGCTTTCCGGGCTTGCATCACCTGAGCCTGCCGCAAGACCTGGAGATGAATGAGGTCAATATTTCAGCCGAGGACGCCTCTGGCCGAGTGGTCTTGCAAAGCGACGGCAAGATCGAAAGCGCGTCGATCGACCTCGGCGTCCTGCTGCTCAGTGGCAAAGACGTCGGAACGGTGTCATTGCAGCGCCTGACGGCGCGGCTCGGTCCGTTAAGACAAGGCAATGGCGAGACGCTGGAGGAAGTCGATCTGGTGGGAGAAGCGCTTTTCCTCGAATTGCCGCCGGAGCGCGGTGGCCTGTTGGGTGATTCAGTCGCACGGCTGTCGTTTGATACAACGCTGGTCGGCGGCATTCCACCGGGGAAGCCCGAGGAGGCCCTGCCGGCTTGGCGCGACCGCGGCGGGCGTTGGCGATTTCACCGTTTGATCGCCGTCTGGGGCCCGCTGGACCTTCAGGCGCAGGGTCGCCTTTCGCTGGATGAAGTCCTGCGGCCGGCGGGCCTATTCGAAGCGGAACTGAAGGGTGCGAGCAAGATCATCGACCGGCTGATCGACACCGGCAAGATCAAGCCGGAAGCGGCGCTGGCAGCGCAACTCGCGGTGGCGGCCATGGGCCGGCCGGATGACGAGACCGGCGAAACGGTGCTCTCAGCGCCGATCAGTCTTCGCCAGGGGTTGGTTTACCTTGGCCCGATCCCTTTATTCCCAGTCGCTCCGGTTCTCTAGCATCGAAGGTACCGGCCTGGTGAGCATCGATAACGCCGCTGCGGATCTCGCGGGTACGGCGAAACAGGCCTTCCAGGGTCTCTCCTTCGCCCCAGCGGATCGCCCGCTGCAGTGCCGTGAGATCTTCAACGAAGCGCTGCAGCATCTCCAAAACCGACTCGCGGTTATTGAGAAAGACATCGCGCCACATAACGGGATCGGAACCTGCGATACGCGTGAAGTCGCGAAACCCGCCGGCGGAAAACTTCACCACCTCGGCGCGCTCGCTTTCCTCCAGGTCGATGGCCGTGCCGACGATGGTATAGGCGATGAGGTGAGGCAGGTGCGACGTGATCGCCAGCACCTTATCGTGATGGCCGGCATCCATGAGTGTCACGGGGGAACCGCACCGCTCCCAGAAAGCCTTCAGCTTCTCGACCGCCGGCTCCGCGGTCCCCGGCACTGGCGTCAGGATGCACCAGCGCTGCTCAAACAGGTCCCCAAATCCCGCTTCCGGCCCGGAGTGTTCCGTACCAGCTATCGGGTGGCCGGGAATGAAATCGACGCCCTCGGGCACATGGGGCCCGACGTCGCGCACCACCGCCTGCTTTACTGAGCCGACGTCGGTGACGATGGCGCCTTTGGCCAGGTGAGGACCGATGGCGGCAGCTACTGCCGCGTTGGCGCCCACGGGGACACAGAAAATCACCAGATCAGCGCCCTTGACCGCTTCGCCGGGGTCCGCGTGCACCGAATCGGCAAAGCCAAGCTGCGCGATAGTGATGCGGGTCTCCTCGCGCCTCGAATAGGCGGCGACATGGCCGGCGATGCCGCGATCGCGGATCGCCCAGGCCAGAGACGAGCCGATGAGGCCGGCGCCGAGCAGTGCTACTTTCTCGAACAATTGGGGCGTCGAAGGGGCGCTCACCGCATGACCCCGCCGAGTGCCTCGGCCGTGGCCCGCATCTCCTCCTCCGTGCCAATGGTTACCCGCAGACAGTCGGGCAGACCGTAACCGGCCATGCCACGCAGCAGAATGCCCCGGCGCTTCATCTCCGCTAAGACGGTCTCGGCCTGCTGCTCGCCTTCGGCAAAGCGCAGCAGCACGAAGTTGCCGGCACTGGGCAGCGCTTCAATACCAACGTCGGTCACGGCCGCGCTGAACCAGGCCAGCCACTCTTGGTTATGCGCCACGGACTTTGCAATATGGTCACGGTCGCGCACCGCCGCTATCCCGGCGGCCTGCGCAGCCTGGCTAACGTTGAAGGGGCCCCGCACACGGTTCAGCACATCAACCACGGCGGGTGGGCAGTAAGCCCATCCGAGGCGCAGGGCCGCGAGCCCATGGATTTTGGAGAAGGTGCGCAGCATGACGACGTTGGCCGAAGTCTCTACCAAGGAGGCCACCTGCGGATAGTCGGGCGCCGTTGCGTATTCGGCATAGGCTGCGTCAATGACGAGCAGCACGTGGTTCGGCAGACCCTTGTGCAGACGCCTCAGCGCCGCCTCGGAGATGTAGCTGCCGGTTGGATTGTTGGGATTGGCAAGGAACAGCAAGCGGGTGCGCCCTGTCACCCGCGCCAGCAGTCCGTCCACATCGGCGGTGAGGCGCGCTTCCGGCGCCGCCACCGGTGTCGCGCCGGCGGTTCTGGCAGAGATTGAATACATGAGGAAGCCGTGCTCGCTGTAGAGCACCTCATCGCCTTCTCCCGCGTAAGCGCGCACCAGCAGGCTGATGAGTTCGTCCGAGCCGGCGCCGCAGACAATGCGGGCCGCTTCCAAAGTCTCTGCCTGGGCAATGGCTTCACGCAGGCCCCCGGCGCTGCCGTCAGGATAGCGGTGCAACTGCCCTTTCTCCGCCTCGTAGGCAGCAACTGCCTGTTGGCTGGGCCCCAGAGGATTCTCATTGGAGGCCAGGCGCATCACGCGGTTCACTCCAGCGACCTTCGATTCGCCACCAACGTAGGGCGCTACTTCCAGGATTCCGGGGCGCGGCGTCAAGCTCATGACCCTTCCCGCGGCCCTGCAGCCAGATCTTCAACCGTCAGCGGGACGGCAAAACTGCCCACCGCCCAAGCCTGCTTGACTGAATCAGCCTGTTCCATCAGCGTCCCAATGCGCGGATCCTCCCCGGCAAGGAAACCTTCGATCTCGACCAAATGCAGGGTCCGGTCCGGTGAGTCGACCCAGGCCTGAATGTCGCAGACCTGGAAGCCCGCCTCCGACAGCAGCGTCTTAAGCGCGCCGCGAGAGACCGCTTCGTCCAGTTCGACGATGAGGTAGCCGTGATCGTCGCCGCTTTCTTCTGGCTCGGCCAGAGATATCACAACCGCCTGCGGATTGTCGCCGCGGCCGCCATCAAGAGGCGCAAAAGGCAGGCGGGCGATAATCCTGGGCGACGCCTTGCCACTGCGCGCGAGCTTGGGCCACCAGGGCATGCCGCGATCGGCCTCTGGCAAGGGCAGGACACCGATATTGGCTTTGCCACCGCTCACCGCGCGCAGCACGCCCATCTCGGAGCCATAGCGCGTGACCGGCGTCAGCGACCCGAAGTGATCGCGGGTCAGTCCAGAGAGGTCAGCGCCCGTCTCTGGCGCGAATGCAGCTGCCGCAAAGGGCCCTTGCAGACGCGTGAAGACGGAGATGATCTCCCGCCAAATGCGGGTCACGACGGGTTTTGGAAAGGGGCCTTCGTGTCGCCTGACAAGGCGGCGCAGCACCCGCGCTTCGCGGCCCGGCCGCAGAAAAACAGCATTGTTGCCTTTGGCCAAGCCGATCTGTCGCGCAAGCTCGGTGCGGCGCATGAGCATGTCGTGGATGGTGTTGTCGATTTCGTCTATCTGAAGACGCAGATCGTCCAGGGATGGCATTTTGTCAGTCATTTGGCCCCGATACCTGCTGGCAAGGCGGAGCTACTGATAGTCGCTGGATCGGGGAAAATCAAAGAAAACCTGCGGTCTCGCCGCCATCCCTGCGCAGGCACCTCTTTGGCAATAGAACCCCGGCAGGGGTGGCCTTGGCTCCCTGGCCAGCGCCGCAGCGCAAGTCGTCAAATTCAAGCTTGTCAGGACTCTCCGCCGCGGTGCATCCGCCCCGCGGCCTGCGGCAGGGAGACCACCACCGGACGGGCGAAGCGGCGCTGCTTGGCCGGCTTCATGGTGCCGGCGTAGAGCTGCTTGCCGGACTCGATCATCACCACACCGGCGAAAGTCGGGAAGAAGCGCGCACCCATGCGCTCCCAGGCCGGGGCCGAGCGCAGGAAGGTGAAGTTGTTGACCGGCGGCACATAGAGCGCCCGCTGGGTGCGGACCGGCGTGAACATGTTTTCGCGCAGCAGGCGGGAGAGCTGGGCACCGCTATAGGGGTGACCCCAGCCGAGTGGCGTGCGGTCCGAGCGTGCCCAGATGCCGCGGCGGTTCGGCACCACCACCAGCAAACGGCCGTCACCCGTCAACACTCGCCAGATCTCTCGCAGCAGGCCACGCAGGGACTCGCTGTTCTCCAGACCGTGCACCAGAAGCACCCGGTCGACGGAATAGTCGGGCAGCGGCAGTTCGGCTTCGTCGACCAGACTCACCAGGCCCGGCCCTTCCGGCGGCCAGTGCATGACACCCTGGGATGTCGGCATGAAGGCGATAACCCGCTCCGCCTCGCTCCTGAACTGCCGTAGATACGGCGTGGCGAAGCCGAGCCCAAGCAGCCGCTGGCCCCTGACCTCCGGCCACACGGAGCGCACCGCGCGGCGCACCATATGACGCGCCACCTGGCCGCGGCGGGTTTCGTAGAATTCCCGCAGATCGACAACATCGTGCCACATAATCCGGAAAACCTAGCACAAGAGCTTAAGCCCTGCGATAGGGTGTTCTGCTATGGTTAACCGCAGGTTAACCATGAAGGATTCGCTCATGCCTGACGCCATGGACGCCGACAGGGTCATCCGCGAACTCGGCCTGGTGCCGCATCCGGAAGGCGGCCACTACCGCGAGACTTTTCGCGACTCGGTCATGATCGAAAGCCGTGGGAGTGAACGCCATGCCTCGACCGCGATATACTACCTGCTTCGCGCCGGAGAGATTTCTCACTGGCACCGGGTCGACGCGGCGGAGGTCTGGCACTGGTATGCCGGTGCGCCCCTGGTGCTCACGCTGTACGAAGACGGTTGGGCCGAAGACGGTCGGGAGGCGGCAGGCCGGACTCTGGGTAACGATCTTTCAATGGGCCAACGGCCGCAGATCGTGGTGCCGGCAGGAGCCTGGCAGACCGCCAGGAGCCTCGGCGACTGGACCCTCGCCGGCTGCACCGTGGCACCGGCGTTCCGCTTCGAGGGCTTCGAGATGGCACCGCCGGACTGGTATCCTCACCCGCGTTTCGCACGACGCGATAGGCGGGTCTAGCTCCTGGATTTCCGGCGCCGAAGCATCTCCTTGGAAGCCAGGAGCGCCCCAGCGACAATCAACAAGCAGGCCGCTGCGACCTGCCAAGTCGCAGCGGCCTTGCCGAAGGCGATGAGGACCAGGGTCGAGAGCAGCGGCGCAGCGTAGGCGAAAGCGCCCAGCGCCTGGATGTTACCGTGTTTGGTGCCGTAGTCCCAGACGAAGAAGGCGGCGCCGACAGGTCCGAGGCCGAGGCCCAGCACCGCCAGCCACTGAACACCCTGCGGCATCACCGTCACTTCCCAGATCAGGTGAGACAGCAAAGCAAGCACCGCCACCGCGCCGCAGAAGCCGCCGACAACCTCCGTCGGCACCGCGCCGAAGCGACGGTTCAAGACGGAGTAACTGGACCAGGTGAAGGCACAGGCGGCGGCAGCGAGATATCCGAGGCTGTAGCGTGCGTCGAAGGCGAAGTGCCCGTCCTTGGTCACCAGCAGGCCGGCGCCGAGGAGGCCCATGGCGGCGCCCGCGAGATGGAACCAACGCAGCCGCTCGCCGGGCAGAAGCGCTGAAAATACTACGATCAGCAGGGGCCAGAGATAGGCGATGAGGCTGGCTTCGACCGCGGGAGCGTTCCCGAGCGCCACGAAATAGAAGAAGTGATAGCCGAACAGGCCGGCGACCCCGAGCAGCCAGACCAACGGCCGCTGCCGCCAGGCGGCGAAAGCGCGTCGCCCGCGGGCGGCCAAAACCGCCAGGCTGACCAGAAACGCCACCGCGAAAGTCATGGCCAGGAGTTGGAACGGCGGGATGCCGGCCGCACCGGTGGTAAGCAGCGCCAGCAACGCCCACAGCAGCACCGCGATGCCGCCGATGAACGTCGCCCGGTTGCGTCGCGCTAGCGCGGCCGTTGTTTCGGAGACCGATGTCTTCATGGCAAGGCTGATAGCCACCTCCGGCGATGGAGGCAAACCGGGGCTTGATCTGGGATCGCTTGCGCCGAGGCCGCCATCAGGATTTTCGGCGCTGCCAGGCCAGCGCAATGACGCGATCTGTCTCCGCCCAAAGTTGAAAAGCGGAGAGATCAGACGGGTCCGCCCAGGCAACCTCGGCCGCATCATGGCCGGCGCGCGCCTCTCCCGAGCACCATTCGGCCTGCAGATCAACCAGGGTGTAGTGAAACTGCACTAGTCCACGATCGTCGTGAGAGATGGAGTCCACCACATCGATCAGCGGACCGACCTCAATCTCGATACCGGTTTCCTCACTTACCTCGCGCCGTGCCGCCTCTTCGATGCGCTCACCGAGCCGTTGGCGGCCGCCGGGCAGCGACCACTGGCCCTCGCGCGGCGGCTTGCCGCGCCTGATAAGCAGCACTCGGCTGTCCTTGAAGACCACGACGCCAACGCCGATCAAAGGACGGTTGGGATAGTCGTTCACGGAGTCCCCCGCCTGTTTCTTCCCAGGTGAATTTTCTCCTCGGAACAGGATCGCCTTCGCTTCCCGCCTGCGGCGCGGCGCCGGTTCAATCCAAGTAGATCCCGGCCCCACCGAAGCAGCGGCAGATCGACCAGTTGCAACTTGTCACCCGGTCGGGCGTCTCCGCCAATTCGAACGCCACGTCGCCGCAATGGCGGGATCCGATCGCATCGCGGCAAAATAGAGCACCGGCACCTATTCGTGCTTCACGATAAAACTCAGCGTTCCGCAGCACAGGACGCAAACGTCGCTGAAGATGTTTAGCCTCGCCGAAACCGACAGCTCCGGCAGAAGAGGACTGCCGCCACGGCCGTGACTTCAGGCCATATACTGGCCGCCATTGGCGGACAACGTGGCGCCGGTGATGAACCCGGCGTCTTCACCCGCAAGGAAGACCACGCAGCGCGCAATCTCCTCCGGCTCACCGAGGCGGCCCACCGGAATAAGCGGCAGGATCTTGGTGTTGAGAATCTCCTCCGGGACCGCCCGCACCATCTCGGTCGCGATGTAGCCCGGCGCGATGGCGTTCACCGTTATGCCTTTGGGGGCGTTTTCCTGCGCCACCGCCTTTGTGAAGCCAAAGACGCCTGCCTTGGCCGCCGAGTAATTCGATTGGCCAAGCTGGCCCTTTTGGCCGTTGATCGAGGAAATCGAGATGATCCGTCCATAGGAGCGCGCACGCATACCCTCGATCACATTGCGCGACATGTTGAAGAGGGAATCGAGATTGGTGGAGATCACCGCGCGCCAGTTCTCAGGAGTCATGCGATGCAGCGTGCCATCGCGCGTGATTCCGGCATTGTTGACCAGAACGTCAACCGCACCGAGATCTCCCTCGACCTTGGCAATGCCTTCCTTGCAGGCGTCGAAGTCGCCCACGTCCCACTTGTAAACGGCGATGTCGTGTTCGTTTTTGAACTTGCCGGCCGCCTCGTCGTTGCCCCCGTAAGTGGCCGCCACAGAATAGCCAGCATCCTTCAATGCGATAGAAATCGCCGCACCAATCCCACGGGTTCCTCCCGTCACCAGAGCCACACGCGCCATCTCTTGCCTCCCCGTTTTCACTGGTGAACGCCGTCTATACCGACGGTCTAGAATCTCGACCTATCAAAACACGGAAACCGTAGTGCGCCAACATCTCTGGCAGCCGCCATGCCAGATTCGCTGAGGCATGCCAAGCCATTCAGCACTCCAGTCCAACCAAAAGCGGCCCGCCGAGGGATCGGCGGGCCGCTGAAGCATCGGGCGGTTGCCGTCGCGGCATATTGCCGCTTCAAAAATCAGTCCCGCGCGACACACATGGCGATCCCCATGCCGCCACCGATGCACAGCGTCGCCAAACCCTTTTTGGCATCGCGCTTGGCCATTTCATGCAGCAGGGTGACCAGGACCCGCGCACCCGAGGCGCCGATCGGGTGTCCGATGGCAATGGCACCGCCGTTTACATTGACCTTCGACGGGTCCCAACCCATGTCCTTGTTCACCGCCAGCGCCTGTGCGGCGAAGGCTTCGTTGGCCTCCACCAGATCGAGATCATCCACCGACCAACCGGCCTTCTCCAGGGCGCGGCGGCTGGAGGGAATGGGACCGGTCCCCATGATTGCCGGATCTACGCCACAGGTGGCCCAGGAAACGATACGCGCCAGCGGCGCCACGCCGCGCGCCGCCGCATCGTCGGAGGACATCAAGACCACCGCCGCGGCGCCGTCGTTGATGCCGCTGGCGTTGCCGGCGGTCACCGAGCCTTCTTTGTCGAAGGCCGGACGCAAACCGCCCAGCGATTCCGCGGTCACGCCGTGGCGCGGATATTCGTCAGCGTCGACCACCGTCTCGCCCTTACGGGAAGTGATGGTCACCGGAACGATTTCATCGTTGAAGCGGCCGGCCTTCTGCGCCGCCTCGGCCTTGTTCTGCGAAGCGGCAGCGAAGTTGTCCTGTTCGTCGCGGGTGATCTGCCACTTTTTGGCCACGTTTTCTGCCGTGGTGCCCATGTGGTAGCCGTTGAAGGCGTCCCAAAGGCCGTCTTTGATCATCGTGTCGACCATCTTCAGGTCGCCCATCTTCTGGCCATTGCGCAGATACGCGACGTGCGGCGACTGGCTCATGCTTTCCTGCCCGCCACAGACCACAATCCGCGAATCGCCCACCTGGACCGCCTGGGAGCCGATGGCCACGGCGCGCAGGCCGGATCCGCAAAGCTGATTGATCTGATAAGCGGTCTTTTCATAAGGAATGCCCGCCTCGACAGCTGCTTGACGGGCTGGGTTCTGACCGGTGCCGGCCGTTAGAATTTGGCCGAGGATTGCTTCGTCCACGTCCGCCGCTTCGACCTTCGCCCGCTTCATCGCCTCTTTGATGGCCACAGCACCGAGATGTGACGCCGAAACGCTCGACAATGATCCGCTGAAGGAACCCACGGGGGTACGGGCAGCACCTGCAATTACGACATCGGTCATCTTTGGAATTCTCCCTTGTGGCGGACAACAAGCACCGCGACTGGGCGCAATAGGCCGCATTTCCGCGCGGGCCACGTTCGACGCGATCCCTGACGCTCACTCGTTAATCTCAGCCTTGATATAAGAACAGACGCCCGCCCTGTGCAAGCCGCGCATGGGGTATCAAAGACGACAAATCCTTAACCGGCAGCGGCGGCCTGCGCCTTGATCCAGGTCAGCAGCGGTCGCCAAGCCGTCTTTTCCGCCGCTGAGCTGACGACCATGCCAATGTGCCCCGCCGCCGGGCGGAGACTCTCGGCAGCGGGAATGACCTTGCCCAGCGCCGCCGCCGAGGCCGGCGGCACGATCCGGTCCTGTGCGGGAACCACGCAGAGGGTTGGCAAGACAAGGCGCGCGGGATCGACCACGGATCCGGCCAAGCGCCAGCGCCCCTTGGCTGTCGCATTTTCACCGTACCATTGTCCCAGGCACTCACGTGCCACGGCAGCCACCAAGGGCACGCCGTCGTTGAGCCAATCTTCGAGCGCGACAAAATCGCATGCCTTGCGGCCCGTCGGGTCGAGTCGGCTGAAGGCGAGGAACTTGCGCACCACAAGTTGCGGATCGAGACTGGCAAAAAGCGCCTGAAGCACATCCACCGGCATTTCGCCGGTGATCTCCAACAGCGGAGAAAGCAGGGGCAGGCTGGCAGCGGCCAGACGGCTGTGCGGCGCGTTATCCGCATGGAAATCCCAAGGTGTGGCCAGCAGGATGAGGCCCGCGAGATCGTCCTGGCGGCGCAGCGCCAGCCCCAAGGCCAAGAGACCTCCCATGCAGTATCCCATTACCAGTGGCGGCGCCGTTTCTTCCCGGCGCACCATGTCAAGCGCCCGTTCCAGCCGCCCGGAAATGTAGTCGGTAAGCGTGAAGCCGCGCTCTTCAGCGCCAGGACAGCCCCAATCCAGCAGCAGCGGGCGAAGGCCCTGGCGCGCCAGCCAGCGCAGCAGGGAACGCTCGGCTGTCAGGTCCAGCACGTAAGCCCGATTGATGAGTGAGGGCACCACCAGCACGGCTGGCTTGGGCGCTTTTATCCTGGCCTGTGAATTTTCCGGCAATGCACCGTAGTCAAGCAGGCGGCTGGAGCCTTCCTGCCAGATGACGGGTGGATCCTCGAGATTGCGGCGGTAGGGATGGTGACGGTAGGCCTGCAGCCCCGCGGCCAGGGCTGCCATGCGCGCCGCCACTTCGCTGTCGACCGCCGCGGCGAAGGCAGTGTCATCAACCCCTTTTAGGCTTTCCTTGAGAACCGCCGCGCGCTCGGCCAGTTCTCCCTTTTGCGGATCTTCTCTCAAGGGCAATGAGCCGTTGATCCAGAGCGGCAAGGCGTTCCTCGAGGCCGTCCAGGTCAGCCCTGCTGCCATCAGATGGAGCGGCAGCGGCCGCGGCCCCAGGCGAGGTTGCGCGCCCTTGTTCTTTCGTTCGGTCGCCTCCGGGCTTACCATGGGTCGTCTGTTCCTCGACATCGCTGTGGGTCGACTTGGCGGAAGCCGGAACAATCGGCTGCGCTGCGGCCATCATGCTGGTCAGAGCGGCCGGCCAAGCCGACCACATGGCCGGGAGCCCGCTGGCAGCCACTCCCATGCTGGCCATAACTTTCTGCAAAGACTCGGCAAAGGCCGGATCGGATGCCAGCGCCGTCATCTGATCCTGCCAGAGATCGACGTACCGCCGCGCCAAACCCTCTAGATCCTCTGGCAAATCCTCTCCTTTGTCTTCAGACATGTTCCCGCCCCGGCCCAAAACGCCGGCAGTATAGCGTTTGGCGGTACATTCTGGCCACCCAGGCCGCCGGACCCGGCGGTCGCACCCAGCCTCTCCCGAGACCCGGCCCAATAGCAGATCCAGCAAGGTCCGGGAGACTAGACATTGACAGTGCGTGACGCGGCGCAGCAATATCCCCTTAGCAGATGCGGCAAGGAAATCCTGCATTTTCCGGTTTCGTTAGGGCCGGCGCGATGAGAGGCCTGGGCTTTGGGCTTGTCTCTCGAAGACGATTGAGGCTGATTGAGCGGGAAAACAGCCCTCGCGAAGACCGCAATGATCCTCTCTTCCGACGCTAAGTGGCTGTTGAGAGGGAAATAGCGCGATTGACGGGAAAGGCATTGAAATTTGGCGGGCACCGATAAAAGCGGCAAGAAGCAAGGTGATGGCAGCGGGCCGATCACGATCAAGAAATATGCCAATCGCCGCCTCTACAACACGGCAACCAGCAGTTACGTGACACTGGACCACCTCTGTCAGATGGTTCAGGAAGACGTCGACTTCGTCGTCTACGACGCCAAGAGCGGCGACGATATTACTCGCTCCGTGTTGACCCAGATCATCGTCGAAGAAGAATCGAAGGGACAAAATCTGCTGCCCATCAACTTCTTGCGTCAATTGATCTCCTTTTATGGCGATTCGATGCAGTGGATGGTCCCGCGGTACCTCGACCACATGATGGAAGCATTCTCCCAGAACCAGGACCGCATGCGCCAATCGATGCAAGAAACCTTCGGAGGCATGTTCCCTTTCGGAAACATGGAAGAAGTTGGCAAGCAGAACATGGCGCTGTTCGAAAGTGCGATGCGCATGTTCTCGCCCTTCGGCGCCAACGCCGAAGGCCAGGCTAGCGAAAGCGACACCGCGGACCAGCCCGCCGCCGGAAACGCGGAGGAAGCGGCCAAGGAGTCACTCGATGCCTTGAAGTCGCAGATCGACCAGCTGCAGCAGAAAATCGATACGCTAAGTAAAGATAAACCTTAGGAATCATCGACAAGAAGAAGCTGAACCGAACGTCGGTCAGCCGCTGCCAACAGCTTCCTATGCCGTGCGAGTCAGAATTGTAGCCGGCTGTTCGCCACTACCCAACAGTGGTGCATCCACTTCCGGACGGCCGAAGTAGTAGCCCTGCAGCAAATCGATCCCCATTGCCGAGAGGAACTCGGCGTCTTCACGGGTCTCCACGCACTCAGCGACCGAGGAAACGCCTATTGCCCGAGCTAGTGCCAGCAAATTGTGGATGAAGATCTGATTCTCGGTATCCATCGTAATGTCGCGGATAAAAGAACCATCGATCTTCACCACATCAACCGTTAGAGCCTTCAGGTGGTGGAATGTCGTGAAGCCCGAACCGAAATCGTCAAGCGCCACCTGACAACCCAGAGCGCGTAGCGATGAGACGAAGCTCGAGGTTTCGTCAATGTCCTGCAGTGCCGCAGTCTCCGTGATCTCGACGACAAGCCGCTCAGCGATGTCACGACGGCCCTTCAGGCGCGCCTCCAGGCCACGAAACCAGGATCGCTCGGTTGCGGTCAATCCGGAGATGTTGATGGCCAGAGAGACTGCCGGATTGCGGTCGAGTTCGCGAATTGCCAAGTCTCGCACGCGGTTGTCGATTGACCGCATGAGGCCAAGTTGCTCGATAGCCGGTACAAATTTGGCTGCCGGTATCAGATTTGCATCGTGATCGTACATGCGCACCAGGCACTCGTAGTAGCTGACGCGATACGTCTGCGCATCGACCACCGGCTGGTATGCGAGCACGATGCGCTCTTCCTTCAACGCCAATTGCACTTCCTCGCCAATGTCCATGCTGGCGCGATAACCCTGGCGCTGCTCCTCGGAGATCGCGAAAAAGCGCAGGCAGTCACGGCCAGCCGATTTGGCCTGCTGCATCGCACTTTCAGCCTTGGTCATGGCGTCGACGGACGTTTTGCTGTCGTATGGAATTACCACCGCACCGATTGATACGGTGACATGCATCTTATCGTCGCCCACGACAATGGGATTATCGCGCATCGACTGCAGAACACGTTCGGCCGCCGCTTGCGCAGTCTCGTCAGCGCAAGCGCTTAGGATGGCACCGAAGTAGTCGCCTCCCGGCCGCCCGATGACATCGGCAGCGCGCAGGTAATTGTCGAGGCGCCTGCCAAGTTCGATCAACACTGCGTTGCCGGCTTTATAGCCATAACCGGTGTTGATGCGGTCAAGATGGTCGACACCAATGACCATGTAGATGCCCTGTTGGCCAAAGCGCTGCGACTGCGCCAGCGCATGGTCCAGGGCCTCGCGCAGCCGCACCTTGTTGAAGTGACCGGTCAGATCATCGAAATTGGCAAGATACTCAAGGCGCTCTTCCTGCTGCTTTCGCAGGGTAACCAAGCGAATAATGCCGGACATGCGCACGGGCGTGCCTGCCGGCGAGTATTCCACAGCACCACGATCATGCAGCCACTGAAACTCACTCTGCCTGGTCCGCAGCCGGAACTCGCAGTCATAGTCGATCGAACCGGCGAAGTGATCGGAAAGAGCGCGGCGTCGGCGCGGCAGGTCCTCAGGATTGATTCGCGCCTGCACCTCTTCGCCAGTCGATGGTACGACGGCATCCTGGGCGCCAAACAAAGAGTAAATATCACCAGTGAAAGTAATCTGATCGGTGGCCAGGTCCCAGTCGTAGACCACATCGCCGGACGCACAAATCGCCGCTTCCAGACGCACCAGCGCCTGCAGGCAATCCTTAGTATCCGGACTTCTGGTTCCGCTGGTTGTGGTCACGGCCTCACTCTCCTACCTGAAGTCGAGCCCTTCGTTGGACTCAAGCCGACCTGAGCATCCCTGATGCCCCGTGGTTCGAATGTGACAGTCGGCTCTTAACGAAGAATGAATTACCAAAACGAGAACTAACAGAGGCAAACAACATCTATGATGTAACATTGGTAAAAAATAGAATTCTCGAGAAATACTTAGATTTCATACTTAACGTAACTAGTTAATTCGTAAACCACATTAGATTCAATGCTTGATAAATTTTTCATAAGATGCATCTATTATATAATTGAAATGAGACCCACGTGGATCCGAAGGCATGACTGCTATTCCAAGGCTTCAGCTTCTTCCCGCGCCCGGCACTTCGTCCGGCGCGCGGGCTGTGGCCGCGGCTGACCGGTCGGAACAGCAGGTAAGGCCAGTCCTTGCCGCGAAGTCAGTGCGGCTCAACGATCAGCAGTCCCGTGAGATCTATGATCCGCAGCGTCCGGGCTCAGAGCGCTCCACAACTGAACGCAGGGTTGGCGACCGTAGAATCGGTGATCGCCAGACCGGCCAGAGCGACGTTCCATCAAGCCGCCAGCCCCGCCAAGCCGAAACAGCCGCCAGCGGCAGGCTGATTGGATTTTCAAGGCTAACGTCGATGCCGTTCATGGTCCAGTTGCTGGGGCAGCAGGACCATAGCCGGGCATCGGCAGCCGCGCCGCAAACCAGCCTGACCGGGCATCGCGATGCTGCGCAACTGGGCAGCGACGTCTATCGCAGGTCGGGCGGTGAACCCGAATTCCTTCCTGAAGCAGCCACTTTCGTGCGACTGGTCATCTAATACCCTTTTCGCAGTCTCTTTAACCGTCATTTGGCAGCGCGCCGGCCTCGGGCCGCGGCGGCAAACGATGCTCGGCCTGTTGACGTTCTTCGCGCGGCATCTTGTGAAAAAACTCTCGGTAGCACTTCGAGAAATGAGAAGCGGATACGAAGCCGCAAGCCAGCGCTACATTCAGGATCGACATCGACGTCTGGGTCAGCAGGGCGCGGGCACGGTGCAGGCGAAGTTCCAGATAGTAGCGCGTTGGCGTGCGCCCCAGGTAGCGGCGGAAAAGACGCTCCAATTGGCGGGTCGAGAGCCCAGCGCGGCGCGCCAATTCGGACCGTGCCAAAGGCTCTTCCAATTGATCTTCCATCAAAGCAATGACTTGCAAAAGCTTTGGATGACTGATGCCGAGGCGCCCCTGCAGGCTCATTCTCTGGTGGTCGTGCGTATCACGGATGCGTTCGTGAATGAATTGCTCCGCCACCTGGGCCGCCAAATCGCGGCCATGCGCTTCGCTGATGAGGCTCAGCATCATGTCCAGCGAAGCGGTGCCACCGGAGCAGGTCAGGCGCGCGCCATCCACCTCGAAAAGTTCTCCCGTGACTTCAAGATCCGGAAAGTCTTCACGAAAGGCATCCAGGTTTTCCCAATGCACGGTGCAACGATACCCGTCAAGCAGTCCGGCCCAGGCCAGCAGGTAGCTGCCGGTCGACAGTGCTCCCAGTCGGCAGCCGCTGCGGCCGAGCCGACGCAGTGCGGCAATCACCGATGGATCGCGCAAGCGTTGCACCTCAAGCCCGGCAACCACGAAGAGGATATCCGGCCGTCCACCGTCATTCAGGCTGCCGTCGGGCAGCAGGTGCATGCGGCTGGAGGAGTCGATCGGCTGGCCGTCCGCGGTCAAGATGGACCAATTGTAGAGGTTCTCGCCCGATAGCCGGTTTGCCGCGCGCAGTGGCTCCACCGCCGAGCTGAATGCCAACATCGAGAACTGGGGAAGCAGCAGGAAACTGATTGTCTGCTGCGCTTCGCGTCCGTGATCTCCCTTCAACCTGTCCAGATCCTCTTCTCACATTCTAATACCGGCCTCCAGAACCGGCCTCTTGAGCCGGCGGCGCGCCTCATAAAGCCACAGCATAACCGGAAGCCACTATAGGAAAATGGGTCGGCAAGCATGAATTAACGCAGACGAAAGTCCCTGCGGGCTCGCAGTCTGCTAAAGGCGCCGGCAATCGAAAATAAAGTTGTTGTTGAGCCTGAAGTAGCGTCGCCGTAGCGGACTCAGCAGCTGATTCGCGCTTACGCAGGTGACTTCAAGGCCCGCCGCCGCCAAACGCCGGGGAAAGTCCGCACCGTAGTTTCGGTAGTGATACGGATGGCCGAAGCGGGCCATGCGCTCCGCAGGAGCCCCGATATGGCCCCCCTCCTCCGTCTGTGGCAATCTGGAATCATAGGGCACCATGATGACAGCACGGCCCCCAGGAATCAGGATCCGCACCAGTTCGCCAAGTGCCGGCCGATCATCGATCAAGTGCTCCAGTACATGGCTGCTGAGTATGAGATCAAAGGCCCCTTCATCGAAGGGCAGATCACGGAGATCGGCCTGCACATCCGCCGAAGGATCGAAGAGGTCGAGGCTGCGGTAGCGAAGATTTGGCAAAGCACGTAAACGCGGCCCGAGGCAGGGCTCCGGCGCCGTGTGCAGTACCCGAGCCAGGCGGCGCAGCAGACGTGTGTATCTGGTCAGGTAAAGCCAAAGGAAGCGATGGCGCTCCAATGAGCCGCAGTTCGGACAGAGGGCATTGCGCCGCTCCACGATGCCGAAAGGCAGGAATGCTGCAGCACTTGAGCAGCAGACCGGACAACTGAACAGGCCAGGCGCCACACGGCGCTGGGTCGCTGGCCGATAGAGGTCAGGGCGGCGATAGATCTCGTCCGCTGAAAGTCCTTCAGCGGCGATGCTCTTCAGTTGCGAATCCAGCCGGTGCAGCATTGTCAGCTTGAATCTAGCATTGCGGTCGCCACCGTCGGAAGGCGCTAGACGCGCCGGCTTTCCGGCGGCACACCGACCTGCCAAGTGAGTCGTCCGATCTCGCGGTAAATCAGATCGAGGTTGGAGTCGCGCAGCGTCGGCAGATGATAGCGCGCTTCCAGCACCGCCTGGAAGTCGAGTCCGGCGAAGATCAAGTCTTCGCCGTCACCAGCCTGCGCGAGGCTGTTGCCGAAGGGATCGAGGATACGGCTGCCGCCCCAGAAATCCGCGCCATTCTGCGCGCCGGCGAAGTTTGCCATGGCGCAGGGCACACCATAGACCATGGCATAGAATTCCAGGGCGCGCTGCCAACCCACAGGGTTGGAAAATCCGCCACCGACCACGTCGAGGGCGGAAGCCACCGGCAGCAGCAGCAGCGTCGCACCCTGCACTGCCGCCAAGTGCACCAAAGCAGGATTCCAGCTGTCGGCACAGATCAACGTGCCGGCACGCCAACGTGAGTTGAGGTTGAATGTCTCGAGGAATCGGCCCTCAGCAAAATGCTTGCCCTCTTCCAGCTTTCCAAAGGTGGCGAGGTTGAGCTTGCGGTGCAAAAAGACGACGGCGCCGTTGCGCAGCACTGCCAGTGAGTTATGGATCTGCGCAGCCACCCCTTCCTCGATAAAGCCGACGACGGTCCACATATCGCCACTGGCCTCGCAGAGGCGCTGGATGAACTCATGGTCACGTGGAATTGCCAACTCCAAAGTCTGCGCGCCGACACAGTAGCCGGTCAGCGACAATTCGGGGAACAACAGCACTTCCGCTCCGGCGGCGCGCGCTGCGTCAATGACCTGGAGGTGTTTTTGCAGGTTCGCCTCGACATCGCCAAAAGCTGCCTCGATCTGCGCCACGGCAATCTTCAATCTGCGCCCCGTCTGCCCAACCTGTTCCATTCCGGTCTCCCCGATAAGTTCACCGACCACGGTCTTCTTTGACTGCCGCAGCAGTGGGCCGGGGCTTCAGAGTACTGTCCCGCGTGCAGGCGACCTGGGTTGTCGCCAAGAGTCAAATAAGAGGCCGCCGGATGTAGGCACGTCACTTATTTGACCCTGGAAACCAGGGAGTTTTAACCCAATTTACTAACGCATAGCGGCAAGATCCGACGGCAGCCCGATTCTCATAGAAGGTCTCTGACCGCGAGGCGGCACGACCGCAGTCTGGGTCACTTTCGTTGATTCATGGTTGAAACAATATCGTTTCACTCTATTAATTGATGAATTTCATTGACCCATATGGTGCCGCCCAGCAATCGGTTATGATCGCCGGTTGAGGGCTTAACATGTTGTTCTATAGATCATATATCAATTGAAGGTGGCTTGGATTCGGCAATTGAAACATTGGTTTGGGCACCTGTCAGCGGCCAAGCGAATTTGCCACACTGGCGAAATACCTCTTGCCTAATTTACTCAATGAAGTGATTATCAAACCTATCGAAATGATTAGTCTACGCTACGGTTGAGCAACTGAGCGAAAACGCAATGGTGGGATAGAGTGGAAACAGTGTCTGCAAACATACAAAGCGTCGAAAAGTATGTCGGCCAACGCATTCGCGAGCGGCGTACCATGCTGGGTCTGACCCAGCAGCAGCTCGCAGAGATGATCGGCGTGACCTATCAGCAGGCTCACAAGTACGAACGTGGTATCAATCGCGTGTCGGCGGGCCGGCTGTTTGAGATCTCCAAGGTCCTGGGTGTCGATATCGGCTTCTTCTATGAAGGGCTGAACAGTGAAAACAGCCGCCTGAACGAGCGCCAGCGTATGTGCCTCGACCTGGCGCGCAACTTCACGCGCATCAGCAATGACCGACACCAGGAAGCGGTGAGTCAGCTCTGCCGTGTCCTTGCCGACGGTGTGACGCACTGAATCGGCCGGTCTGAGGTTCATTACCTCGCCGCCTCAACTGCCGGCACCCAAGCGGGTCGCCGAGCAGGAAGAATACGTCAATAATTTTGCTTCTCCGACTCGCTTGAAAGGCGGCCCGGGGTTACCCTGCGCGCACTGATATCGTCACGTCGTCCTAATCAACGGTCGCCACGCCCTTCGCTGCAGGATCCATTCTTCCGTGCCTCGACTTCTTCCCCAACAGCAACTTGTACTCGAGCTTCTCCGCATGTCCGGAGAGATCGCTGTCCTGAAATCAGCCGAGGGCACCATCCTCTGGCGCACTCTTCAAGAGTGCCACCAACACCGCTGGATCACCTGGTCCGAAGTCAGCCCGGGTGTCTTCTCCGTTGCCTTGACCACCGGCGGGCGAAATCAATTGGAAACGGCTGCCTGAACAGGCTTACCCGAGAAGACAGAGCAGCGCAAAACAGCGCCCGAAAATGCCGGTAGAAATGGCATAGAGCAGGACGTCGATCACCACGATCAGCGCCAGCAGCGGCATGCAAAAATAAAGCAGAAGATAGTACAGTGCCCAGCGTGTGAAGCGGCGCTTTGGAATGACATGGCCATGGATGGCCTGAGGGCTTCCCTTCGTCTGCGTCATAGTGTCAACACTAGACGTTGCCGCGACAGCGGAAAACCGGGAAACTGCCGGCCATGCTGGCCGCTCCCCATGAAACTACCGTCGAAGACTTTTCCTGGAACGACTGTACCAGAGCCCAGTGGGACGACCTCTACCGGCTGGCCGGCAAGACCAGCCTTGAACAGTCCTGGGCCTATGGCGAGGCCGTGGCCGCACACTACAAACAGACCGTCGAGCGTCATATCGTCTGCGCCGGTAAGGCGCCTTTAGCCATGCTGCAGGCCCACCGCAGACGGCGCGGCCCGGTCGGAATAACGCGCATCCTGCGCGGTCCCGTCTGGCTCATCGATCCACTGGCCGATGCGCGTGCGCAAACGCTTTGCGCCGGCATCGCTGAGCGCTATCGCCCTCGCCGTTTCGATTTCCTGTCCTGGCTGCCAGAACTGCCCAAGGGCCCACGCGCCGGCGCCATGATCGAAGCGGCAGGACTGCGCCGGGTAGTGACTGGCTATGCGACGGTCTGGCTCGATCTGCAGCGAAGTCCGGAAGCGCTGCTGGCTGGCCTGCAGGGCAAATGGCGCGCCGCCTTGCGCAAGGCCGAGCGCGAAAATCTTGAGATTTCCGAAGACCGCAAAGAGCGGCAGCGGCAGGCCGCCTTGCTGCTCTATGATACTTTCCGCCGCAAGAAACGCTTCATCGGCCCTTCCGGGGATTTCATTGCCGCGGTCGGAACTACCGATAGAGAGGCCCTCCTGTCATTGACGGCACGCCACGATGGTAAGTTACTGGCCGGAGTGATCCTGCTGCGCCATGGCGCCAGCGCGACATACATGGCGTCCTGGACCAGTGCCGCCGGCCGCGAGGGCCAGGCGCACAACCTGCTGCTCTGGCGCGCGATTGAAGTGCTCAAGGCCGGCGGCACCCAGTGGCTCGACCTCGGCGGCCTCAATACCGAAAGCCAGCAGGGCCTGGCACGCTTCAAACTCGGCCTCGGCGGCGAGGTCTTCACTCTCACCGGGAGCTATCTATGAGCTCTGGCAAGCTGCCGTGTGGTCAAGCCAGCGCGTCCTGCGTGCCATAAGCGGCGTAAGCACCGGTAAGATAGAGCTTGCGCAGAGACGGCAAGGGAAAGGTTGGCAAGCGATCGCGCAGCACCGCCGGCAGGTCGCCGGCGCCCTGTACTCCCGCGGCCTGTGCTGCGACGGCGCGGCCTGCCCAAGCGGTGAACGAGACGCCGTTGCCATGGTAGGCCAGCGAGGCAAAGAGCCCCTCCTCGAGCTTGCCGACGAAGGGGACGAGCGGTTTGCTCAGGCAGACAAGGCCGCGCCAGAAAAATTCTGTCTCCACATGGCGCCAGGCCGGAAAGTGATGCTCGAAACTGCGGCGAAGGCGAGCCTTCGAGCGCCCCGCCGCGGCCGGCGACCCGGAAATGCCGCCGCGCCCACCCCAGAGAAAGCGGCCGTCTGGCAGCAAGCGGAAATAATGCAGCAGGCGGCGGCTGTCGGCGCAGGTCACGGTGCTGGTCCAGCCTTGTGCGTCGCGCTCAGACGCACTCAGCGGCCGCGTGACGATAATCGAGGAAAGTGCCGGCATGAGCTGGCCGGCCAATTGCGGCAGGCGGTCATCCTCGCTATAGCCATTGGTGGCGATGATGACCTTACGCGCTCTCAGTCGCCCCCCGGGGGTCACCAAATCAAAATAGCTGCCGTCACGGCAGATCTCACTGACCGGTGAGCGGCCATAGACTCGCACACCAGCATCGATGGCTGCGCGGGCAAGGCCACGCAAGTACTTCATCGGATGCAGGCCGACGCCGAGCGGCTCCTCAAGGGCGCCGTGAAAGCCGTTTGCCGCCAGGCCGCGTTCCACCAGCGCCGCATTTTCGAGCAGGCTGCAATCAAGACCAACCAGATCAAGGAGCGCCTCCTTCTCTTTCTGCAGGGACGCGAAACGCGAAGCCTTGTGCGCCAGGATAATCTCGCCACCACCGACGATGTCGGCATCGATTCCGCGCCTGGCACAGGTTTCCTTCACCAGGTCGATGGCCTCCATCTGGACAGCGAAGAAACGGCGCGTCTCGTCCAGGCCATAGCGTTTGGCCATGGCCCCATAGCCGAGCTTCGCACCGCCGAGACAGCAGAACCCACCGTTGCGCCCTGAAGCTCCCCAGCCAGGCGTACCGGCCTCGAGCACCGCCACTTCCGCACCGTGCTGCTCGGCCAGGGCTAAGGCGGCGGTGAGGCCGGTATAGCCGGCACCGACGATGGCGACCTCGCAGCTGGCCAGGCCGCTGAGGGCCGGCGTTTGCCGGTCAAGAGGCGGCGCCGAGGCTTCCCAATAGCTGCCGACTGCGGCCTCGCGATCATAGATCGCGGGATGAAAAAGGCTACTCACGGACCGCCTCCCTGCACCTCTCATAGAGGCATGGCACAACCCATCAGAACGAACACCGGCAAGATAGATCACAAGAACGGGTAGGAAGAAGCCTTTCTGCGCGCTACCCTGGGACCACAGTGAGGGATGGACGGAGGATCGGGATCATGGGCCTGTTCAACAAGCTCTTCGGCAGCGGCGGCAAAACCGCCAGCGGCGGCGCCAATGAAGGCGAAGCGGTGGATTACAACGGTTTCAGGATCCACCCGGCCGCCCAGCCGCAGAACGGCCAGTGGCTGACCGCTGGGGTGATACGCAAAGAAATCGACGGCGAAGTAAAGGAGCATCGCTTTTTGCGCGCAGACACCCACCCCTCGGCGGAAGCCGCCAACGACTTCGCCGTGATCAAGGGTCGCCAGATCATCGATGAGCAGGGAGAGCGGATCTTCCGCGATTGAGGATGGATCTGAAGACGTTCCGCGCCAGCCTGCAGGACTCGGCTCCACCTCCGGGTCTTGCACCGTTGCTCGAAGCTTTGTGGCAGGCGGGCAAGGGAAACTGGGACGCCGCACACAGCATCGCCCAACAAGATGGCGGGGCCGAAGGCGCCTGGGTGCACGCCTATCTGCACCGCGTCGAGGGTGACGAGAGCAACGCCGGTTACTGGTACCGCCGCGCCGGCAAGCCACATTGCCATGACAACCTGGACCATGAATGGACGGAAATCGCGGAGACCTTGCTGGCCAGCGCGCCGCTGTAAGACCTAGGTCCCTGCCCGCCGGCGCTCGACGCCAATACGCGGCACGGCGGCGAGCAGGCTGCGGGTGTAAAGGTGCTGCGGAGAGCGGAAGACCGCCTCGACTCCGCCCTGCTCGACGATCTTTCCATCCCGCATTACCACCAGGCTGTCGGCTATCTGGCGCACCACCGCCAGGTCGTGGCTGATGAAGAGATAGCTGAGACCCAGGTTCTCGCGCAGATCCATGAAGAGATTAAGCACCTGAGCCTGCACCGACACGTCAAGCGCCGAGACCGGCTCGTCGGCGACAATTAGGGCGGGCCGTGTGATCAGCGCCCGGGCGACGGCGATGCGCTGGCGCTGCCCGCCGGAAAACTCGTGCGGAAAGCGATCGGCGTCGCCAGGCTTCAGGCCGACAGAGTTCAGCGCCTCTGCGATGCGCGCCCGGCGCGTGGCGGAGTCGACGCCCCGCTCGAGGGCATCCAGCGGCTCGGCGACAATCCAACCGACCTTGCGGCGCGGGTCGAGAGAGCCATAGGGATCCTGGAACACCATCTGGATGTGCCGCCGCAGACTACGCAATTCTTCTGGCGGCAAGGCAAAGACATCCCGTCCCAGCAGCGTGACGCGTCCAGCCGTGGGACGCTCAAGCGCCAGGATGGTCCGCGCCAGAGTCGACTTGCCGCTGCCCGATTCGCCGACCACCGCAAGGCTTTCACCGCGCGCAAGGGAAAGACTTACGTTGTCGAGCGCACGGTGCGCGGGCGGCGGCGCGAAGAGGCGGCGGCGCGGCAAGGTGTAGTCGAGCGTGAGGTTCTCCACATTCAAGAGTCTTGCCGCGACGCTCATGTCTGCACCGCTTCCAGATGGGGATGCAGGCAGGCGGCGCTATGGGCCACACCCAGGTGGCGTTCTTCCGGCGGAGCCGGCAGACAATCCTCTGCGGCCCTCGGACAACGTCCGGCGAAGACGCAACCAGCCGGGCGATGCAAGGGATCGGGGACCTGGCCAGGGATGGTGGCAAGACGCCGGCCTGGCGGCAAGGCGGCATCGAGGGCGCCCGGCGAAGCGGCAAGGAGGCCGCGGGTATAGGGGTGCGCCATGCGCGCGAAGACCTCATGCGTCGGCCCGCGCTCGACCACGCGCCCGGCGTACATCACCAGCATGTTCCGGGTGTTCTGCCAGACCACGGCCAGATCATGGGTAATGAGCAGAAGGGCGAGGCCGGCCTCCGCCGCCACCTCGGCGAGGAGATCGAGGATCGCCGCCTGGCTGGTGACATCGAGCGCCGTGGTCGGCTCGTCGGCGATCAAGAGCGCGGGATCGCAGGCCAAGGCCATGGCGATGACCACGCGCTGGCGCTGCCCGCCGGAAAGCTGGTGCGGGTAGAGGTCCGGCGCGAAGCGCGGCTGCGGCAGGCCAACGCGGTCCAGCAGCTTCACCGCCCGGCTTTCCGCCGCGCCGCGTGACAGGTCGAGATGCCAGCGCAGACCTTCTGCCACTTGAAACCCTATAGTCTTTACCGGATTGAGCGCCATCATCGGTTCCTGGAAGACCATGGCCATGCGCCGGCCGCGGATTTTGCAAAGCGCGGCTTCGGGCAGCGCCAGCAGGTTGTGGCCTTCGAAGAGGATCTCACCTTCGGCCCGTGCCGGGCCCGGCAGCAGTCCCATGATGGCCAGCGCGGTCATCGATTTGCCGCAACCGGATTCGCCGACGATACCAAGACTTGTCCCGGTTGGGAGGTCGAAGCCGACACCCTCGAGGATCGGTGCCGGCCCTTCGGGCGTATCAAGGGTAACGCGAAGGTCACGAAGCGACAGCAGAGTCATGGCCGCCCTCTCACCGCAACCGCCGGAGGCGTGGGTCGAGCAGGTCGCGCAGGCCGTCCCCCAGCAGGTTCAGACCCAGCACCGTCGCCATGATGGCGAGGCCCGGAAAAATGGCGAGCAAAGGTGCCTGATACATCAGCGTTTGCGCGTCATTCAGCATCTTCCCCCAACTTGGGTCCGGCGGCTGGGTGCCGAGGCCGAGGTAGCTCAAGCCCGCTTCCGCGAGGATCGCCAGCGCGAACTGGATGGTCATCTGCACGATCAGCAGACTAGCGATGTTGGGCAGGATATGCTCGGCGGTGATTCGCGTGCGGCCCTTGCCGGCTACCCGCGCGGCCAGTACGAAGTCGCGTTTCCAGAGCGACAGCGACGCGCCGCGCGTCAACCGTGCAAAAACAGGGATATTGAAGATTCCGATGGCGATGATGGAGTTGACCGCGCCGGGACCGAGAACGGCGGTGATCATGACCGCGGAGAGCAGCGCCGGGAATGCAAAGGTAAAGTCGTTGAAGCGCATGACCACCTCTTCGACGAAGCCGCGCCGCGCGGCGGCCAGGGCGCCCAGCGGCACGCCCAGCCCGGCGCCGATGCCGACCGCCACAAGAGAGACGGCGATGGAATTGACCGCACCGGCCATGAGCCGTGAGAGCACATCGCGGCCGAACTGGTCGGTACCCAGCCAGTGCGCCGACGATGGGCCTTGCAGCTTGGCCGGGATGTCCATGACGTCGACGGCGTAGGGCGTCCACAGCAGCGAGACCAGCGCAACGCTCACCAGGCCGACGGTGATCACGAGGCCGATGACAAAGCCGGCGGAGCGGCGACCACGCTCCCAGTATTCGCGCCAGACAGTTGCCAATTCGCGCAACCCGATGTCACTCATGGGCGCCGCCCCCGCGCAGCCGCGGATCTATCACTGCATAGAGCAGATCGACAACGAAGTTCACCACCACTACTGACGCGGCGAGCAGGATGACGAGATCCTTCACCACGATGAGGTCACGCTGGGCGATGGCTTGGAAGATCAGCCGCCCCAGGCCCGGCAGGTAAAATACATTCTCGATGATGATCGTACCGGCGAGCAGGAAGGAGAATTGCAACCCCATGATGGTGACCACGGGAATAAGGGCATTGCGCACGGCGTGGCGCCATAGCGCGGCTCGCCGGGTGAGGCCCTTGGCACGGGCGGTGCGGATATAGTCCTCGCCGAGCGTCTCCAACACCGAGGAGCGCGTCACTCGCGCCAGGATCGCCGCCTGCGGCAGGGCCAGCGCGACGGCCGGCAGCATGAGGGTCTTCAGCGCCGGCCAGAAGCCTGCGTCCCAGCCGGCAAAACCGCCCGCCGGCAGCAGCCGCCACTGTACGGCGAAAAGCAAAATCAGCAGGAGGGCGAACCAGAAATTCGGCACCGCGATGCCCAGTTGGGTAAAGCCCATAACGCCGACGTCAGCCGGCTTGTTGCGTTTGGCGGCGGCTAGGACACCGAGCGGTATGGCAATCGCCGTGGAGAGACAGATGGCGATGAAGGCCAGCGGCAGGCTGAGGCCGAGGCGGTCGCGCACCAGTTCCCACACCGGAACGCCATAGGTGTAGCTGGTCCCGAGATCACCGCTCAGCAGCCCACCCAGCCAAAGGAAATAGCGCTCGACCGCTGGACGGTCGAGCCCCATCTCGTTGCGCAACGCCGCCAGGGTGTCCTCGCGAGCGTTGATGCCCAGCATAAGGGCGGCCGGGTCTCCGGGCAGCACCTCCATTACCAGGAATACCACCAAGCTGGCGACCAGCAGGGTGACGATCAAGGCGGCAAGGCGCTGCAGCAGGAAGAGAGCCATAGCTTAGCGCCGGAACTCGGCGGGCGAGCAGCGCCCCCTTTCCAGGCTGTCGTCCAGAAGCTTGTCCCTGGCCGCCGATGGCGTCAGCACGTGGCGATACCCGGCGCGGGTTGCTTGCCTGCCAGCCGCCGTTTGACCAGCGAGAACAACGGATTCCATAAACAGTTGCCGGGATGACAGCATTGGATGTGGCAAGGGAGAACTTCTCCTGCGTGACCTCCGCAAAGCCGGCGGACCTTGCGCTAAGAGAGCGCAAGGTGCATTGCAGAGCCAGTGACTGAGGCCATCCCTGAAACCTACTTCCAACGGACTTCGGTCAGGTCATTGGCCTGCACCGGGCTGTTCTCCCAGAGACCCTCCAGGTTGGCGTTCCATATGCCGTGCTTTGCGAGCTGGAACAGGAAGACGTTCACCGAGTCCTCGGCCAGTTTTTCCTGCGCCTCGGCGAGGATCTCGTAGCGCGCGCCTTCGTCGACAGTAGCGTCCAGCTTGGACATCAGCGCCTTAAAGCCAGGATCCTGGTAATCGAAGTAGTAATCATCGCGGGCGTAGATGCCGATGTCCATGGGCTCGGTATGGGAGACGATGGTGAGATCGTAGTCCTTGCCACGGAACACCTGCTCCAGCCACTGCGCCCATTCGACCTGCTCGATTTCGGTTTTCACGCCGACGGCGGCAAGCTGGGCGGCGATGATTTCCCCGCCGCGGCGCGCGTAGCTGGGCGGCGGCAGTTTAAGGCTTAAAGTCAGACCGTCGGCGTAGCCGGCTTCGGCCAGCAGCGCCAGCGCTTTGTCCCTGTTGTAGTCGTAGCGCCCGGTGAGGTCGACGTAAGCCGGATGGTGCGGCGCGAAATGCGTACCGATCGGCGTGCCGTAGCCGAACATCGCACCGTCAATCACGGCCTTGCGGTCTATGGCATGAGCCAGCGCACGGCGCACACGGATGTCGTCCAACGGAGCACGGCCGTTGTTCATGGCGAGAATGGTCTCGCCTTCGGTGCTGCCGATCACCACGGTGAAGCGCGAGTCGCCCTCGAACTGCGCCATGGCCTCAGGCGCCGGGAAGTTGGGAAAGGCATCGACATCGCCGGCCAGCAGCGCCGCCGTGGCCGCCGCAGGATCTGGAATAATCTTGATGGTCGCCTTGGTGAGCTTCACCGGAGTGCCCCAGTAGTCCGGATTGCGCAGCAACTCTATGCGGTCGCCCTTGACCCAGCGGTCGAAGACGAAGGGGCCGGTGCCAATGGGATTGTTCTTGTTCTCCGCCGCGCTTTCAGGCGCGACGATCACCGCATCGCCCCAGCCGAGATTGAACAGAAGGTTACCGGTGGGCTGCTTCAGAGAGACGACAACCGTCAATGCATCCGGCGTCGCCACCGAGGCGATGGGCGCGAAGAGTCCCTTCTGCGCATTGGTGCTGTCCTCGGCCATGGCACGCTCGAGGGAGAACTTCACGTCGGCGGAATCGAAGGTCGTGCCGTCGTGAAACGTCACGCCCGAATGCAGCTTAAAGGTATAGGTGAGGCCGCCGTCGGTCACCGTCCAGCTCTCCGCCAGCGACGGCTTCACCGCCCCGTTGCGGTCGATGCGGGTGAGACCCTCGAAGATGTTGGCATAAACCACCTCGTCGATGGCCGCGGCTGCACCGGCAGTCGGATCGAGATGCGGCGGCTCCAGCACCATGCCGAGAATGAGGTTGTCCTTGGTGGCGAACGCTCCAGAAGGGCCGGCCAGGATTGCGCCCGCGATCAAGCCGGCTGCAAGCCCGCGCACGAAAAGTTGCTTCGCAACAAGCGGTTTCATAAATCTTGCTCTGCCTCCGTTCTCGCCCCGGACCACGCAACAGACCGGCGGCGCTTCATTGTTGGCGAGAGTTTAGCGGGCGGCAAGCCTCCCCAAAAGCGCCAAAGTCGCGGCGGCCATGACCTTGGCCGAAGCCAGCATATCGTCGATTCCGACATACTCGTCCGGTTGATGCGCCAGATCGAGGATTCCGGGCCCATAGGCAATGCAGTCCTCCAAGTGACCGACGCGCACGATATGCTTCTGGTCATAGGTGCCGGGCGAGACCACCTGCTGGGCGGGTTTGCCGAGAACTTCCTCGATGGCGGCGGAGACCGCACGCACCACCGGCGCCTCCGGATCAGTCATGGTCGGCCGGAAGGCCAGCACTTCACGCAGAGCGTAGTCGAAACCGGCACGGTGCATCTTCAGCCCTTCAAGGAGAGCGACGATCTCGCTCTTCACGGCCTCAGGGTCCTCCTCGATGAGATAGCGGCGGTCCAGCACCAGGCGGCAAGAGTCGGGCACCAGCGGTGCCGGCAGGCCGTCGCGGTCTTCGGTCAGGCCGCCGTGGATCGAGTTGATATTGAGGGTCGACTGGCGCGCGCCTTCCGGCACCACCGGCATCTCGGTGCGCTTGGCGGCAAGCGCCGGATAGAGCTCGCTTTCCAATTCCTGCAGGAAGGCGCCCATATGGCGCACCGCGCAGTCGCCGAGGAACGGCATGGAGCCATGCGCAATGCGGCCGTGGGTTTCCACCTCCGCCCACCAGACGCCGCGGTGGCCAATGCAGACGCGATCGACGTTCAACGGCTCCGGGATAATCACATGGTCGACGCGCGGTTTGGAAAAGAAGCCCTGCTTCGCCAGGTACCCGACACCGGCGTAGCCGCCGGACTCTTCGTCCACGGTGCCGGAGACCTCCAGCACACCCGGGATGTCGCTGTGCTCCTCCAGCAAGGCCTCGACGGCGACTACTGCCGCCGCGAGGCCCCCTTTCATGTCGCAGGCGCCACGGCCGTAAACCTTGCCATCGCGGACCACTGGATCGAAGGGATCGACAGTCCAGCCTTGTCCGGCCTCCACCACGTCGATATGGCCGTTGAAGTGAATGCAAGGACCGCGGCCCGACCCCTCCCTGCGCGCCACCACGTTGGTACGCGGATAGCGCGCGGAATCGCCCGCCTCGCCCTCGCCGCGATGATAGCCCACCTCGAAGCCGCGCGCCCTGAGCCGTTCGCCCAGGAACTCGGCGCAGGGCGTATAGGCCTCGCCCGGCGGGTTCACCGTGGGGAAGCGGATCAGATCGCAGGTCAGCCCGACCAGATCGTCGCGCTTGGCCTCGATGCGCTGGAACAGGGAATCGTGCATGGCCAACAGTCTAGAGCCTTTCATAGCCGGATTGAACCATTCCGCCGGAGCGGATTTGTGCCAAGACCAAGGGATCTGGGCAATAGTGCCCCATCGCCGTGGCCGCCGATGTCATTGCCGAGCGTTGGACGCCGCTGGTGCTGCGCGGCCTGTTCTGCGGCGCCCAGAGCTTCAACGAAATCCTGGACTCTGTCCCGTCCACGTCTTCGGCTTTGCTGTCGCGGCGCCTAAATCTAGCTCGCGCACGCGAACACCGTCGAGCGCGTTCCCGACGCCGGGGGACGCGGTGCAACCTATCGCTTGACACCCGCCGGATCGGGGCTGTTCCCGGTACTCGACAGCATGGACAACTGGGCGCCGAAGTGGCTACGGCGCGAATTTATCCGTGACGAGAAGCTTGACCCCGACGTGCCGATGTGGGAGCCGCGCCAGAACTTCGTTGCGCGGGGTGAAAGCACTACAAATCGCCGCGTTGCCTGCTTTCAGCTCGACGGCGTACCCATTGCCAAGCGTTTCTACTGGCTGGTCTTTGAAGCACAAGACGTCGATATCTGCGCGCAAGATCCCGGGCACGAGGTCGACCTGTGGATTTTCGCCAACATGAGAACCCACATCGAAATCTGGCTCGGCCACATACCGATGGCGAAAGCGCTGGGACTTGGACAACTGCGGCTGGACGGCCCAAGCTCGGAGATCAAAGCCTTCCACAAATGGTTCTGCCTCAGCCACTTCGCTGAAGATGGCCAGCGTCTCACTGCGGCGTCGTAAGTCCTACAGCGCTACCGACACCTATGCCCGCCTGCGGCTGCGGAACAGGAGCCAGAGACGCTTCAACCACCAGAAGAAGCCCCAGGGCAGTCGCGGCAAGCGGCGGCGCCAGCCGAAGAGAGGTGGCTCAACGCGATCCAAGGAAACGAGGCGCAGCGCCTTTACCGAGGGCAGTTCCTCATCGGCCGGCATCTCGACGGTCTGCACCCGGTCGTCCGTCAGGGTGAGGCGCAGGCTAATTGGCACATCTCCGCGACGCGGATCGTAGACCCAAAGACGCACGCGCACCACGCCATCCCGGCCCAGGTCGAGCTCTTCCTCCAAGCGGTAGACGACCACTAGGTTGACCGCCGGGCGGTCCGTCTCGGCATCGCGAATCAACTCGACCAGGCAGGCCTCGCGCGCCTTCAGCCGGCAGCGTATCTCCGCCAAAGCGCCCTTGGTCTGCATGGCGATCCAGCGACCGCCGCCGGCCACCGGTGGGTTCAGCTCCAATGTCACCTCGACGTTGCTGAACAGGCCGCTGGCGCTCAGTTCCTGTTGCAGGGCGCGGCCCAACTGCGCCTGCGGCACCCAGTTGTCGGCGATTCGGCCGAAGATCGCGCGCCACAGCAGCGCTTCGGCCACATTTTCACGGAACGCTGCAGTGGCGCGATCAATGAGGTAGGGCCGTAGTCTTTCCCAGCGCATCCGGTTCGTGGTGGAGGTAAGCCCGCCCGCCGACATTCGCGGCAGGCCGAGCCGGGCAGCGTGGTGATCGCAGGCGGCGATGGCCAGGGCAGCCCTCCGCAGATCCTGCTCCGGCAGCGCTTCGGCGGCCAAGGTCTCGATCAGGCCCAGTGCGCCGAAAGTATCGGCCTGCGCGCCATAGAGGTTGGTCAGACGCTCTGCCGCAAGGGTCGCGCCCTCGACCAACGCCTTGGCAAACACCTTGTGATCTGCCGGATCGAGATCCCAGTCGGGCCAGACGCCGGGATCATCGAGCCAGGGCCGAAAGCGGCAGGAGTATCCCGACAAGGTTAGCGGCGGGGCCGCCGCTGCCGGCGGCTTAGGCTTTGTGACTGCATTTCGCCAGTCTCAATGCCAGCTGTGGCGGCAGCATCTCGGGCCGGCGCCGTCTCCTGATACCAGCGGCCAAGTGCCGCCAGTGCCGCTTGCGAGTCTTCCTGATGAACATGGAGTTCCAGGCCGCAGCCGACACAGACGATGGCTTGGCCGGCCAGCACCGCTTCGATTGGCAGAGCCAGGGCAAAGCCGCAGTCCGGGCAGGGAATCCGGCCGGGTTGCATCCCATCAGCCATTGCGTTTGCCCGACGGCTTGCGCGGCCGCTTCTTCACGGCGGGAGGCCTTGGCGGCGGCAGAGGTATTTGGCTGCTGGTCTCGGAGGCCAGCGCCAGGAGTTGCGCCAAGCCGCCGGGCATGTCCGCCTGCTCGATGCGCAGCTTCATCTTCACCAGCATGTCGACCGAGCGGCGGTCGCCGGGGCGCGGCTCGCGCGCGAAGGCGGCACGCAGAGTTGCCGGCGGCTCGCGCAGGGGTTCCGCTTCCCGCGGAGTCATCAACTGGTTCACCTCCGCCTGGCGCTGCGGCAGGGCCTCGGTCTGAATGATCTTTACGGTGTAGTCAAGTTCCGCATCCTTGATCTGCAGCGCCGGGATGGGAAGCATAGAAAGCAGGGGGATTTGCACTTCTACATCTTCCGCCGTGCCGTCGGCTTTGCGGCGGCGGCGGGTGAAGCGCGCCATCTGCAGTTCACCCAGATCGCCCATGCCGCCTGCGCCACTTTCATCAGATCCGGTAAAGCCGACTGATCGAACGAAGCGCGCCGTCGCCATGGCCGACTGAGCCTCGGCATCGACAAGGGCATGTATCGGCGCGCCGATCAACTGAGCCAGGGAGAGCACATCGCTCTGCGGCTCCGGCAGGTTGCCCGCGGCCTCCGCACCGGTCGGGCCACCGCCATTTCCATTGCCGCCGTTTCCATTGCCGTTATTGGGCGTTACTGCGCCAGTGCTGTCCGTGTCGTCCGACATGCGCCCCTCCGCCGTCAATCCAGGTTCAGTTCACTCAGAAGTAAGGGCGTGGCGCGTGGTGCGCTCGCCGACCTTAACCTCGGTCCAAACCATGTTGCGCACCACGGCCTTGATCTTGAGACTGGACAGGGTCGCCTCGCCGAGCTGCGACAACTGGCCGCCCTCCACCATGATTTCCAGGCGGGCATCGCTGTTGCCCTGCCAGATGGTCTTGACCGCCGGGCCCATGACTTCGACAGCCTGCCTGATTTCCTTGTGGCCGATCAGTGGCTCGACAATGCCGCGCAGAGCGCGCTTCATTTCGATCTCCGCCTCGCCGCCCTGGGTGTAGATCTCCTTGGCGAAGGGCTCCAACCCCCAGCGCACCGGCCGGTCCAGTTCACTCAACGCCAAGTCCGCCTTGAAGCCGCCCTCGTCGTCGATCAAGTGGGTATAGGACTCGATGAAGTAGCGCAGAACCTTCTGACGCATTTCGACGCGCAGGACTGACGAGTTGTAGCCCTTGGTCAGGTACTTCCACCACACCTCGTTGAAGGCCTCATCGTTGTCATTCCTGTCTCGCGCGAGATCAAGAAAGATGGATACCAGGCGTTCGACGGAGCGCTCGAACAGCACCGCCGCATTGGCTTCCTGGCTCTCTTTGTTGACCTCGCTGCCGGGCACTTCGGCGATGGAGAACTTCAAATCGAGTTCCATTTCCTCAATGTCGGCGCGCGGTACCGGGAAGCGCCGCAGCAGGTAGTCGTTCTCGTAATAACGGGCGATCGAGCGGGAATAGAGATCGGCGCTGAAGCGCGCCTTCGCCATGTCACGCAGAATTGCGCCTACCACCTGTTGAAGATCGGCCATTCGGTTGTACTACGTCCCTTCGGCGCTGGCTTCTTGCCGCCATTTTTTCAGTCTAAGCTGGACGCCGCCCGCCGCGCCAGCCGCCCAACCAGCCTATCAGTCCGCGCCACACACGGGTTTGCACCTGACGCATCCGGGCAGTGACGCCGGAGCGGCCGGGCAGCCTGGCTGCCAGCGGCGGTTCCAGCTCAATCAGTTTCCCCCGCGGCCTCCTCCGCCACCGCCACCTTCGGCGACGGTCGGCAGGGGGGCCTCAATGGTGTCGGCGAGTATGTTCAGCATCTTAGCGAGACCCGCAGGCAGCTCGTCCTGCACCGCGTGAACGTGAACATCGATGGTGGTTTCCACCGCATATTTCGAATTCTTGGTCGACTCCGAATCCTTCTTCGAAGAGATCGACGCCTCGAGGCTGGCCTTAAAGAACAGATAGCGGGCGCCGGCGCTGACCTTGGCGTTTTTGGCCGTCGACTCCACCGTCTTGTCCTCACTCTCCTTGCTGGAGGTGATGTTGGCCTTGAAGTCGATGGTCATTTCGTCGATGCGAATGAAGGGGATCGGCACGATGGTCAACAGCGGCACCGTGATGTTGGATTCCTGTGCGCCCTTCTTGGCCGTAAAGGTGATGTTCTGAACGGCACCGCTGTCATCGAATCCGATAGCCTTGATGAACTTCACCGAGGACATGGCGGCCCGGGCCTGGGCCTCGATCGCCGCATCCAGCGGGCCGCCGATCAGCGAGCCGAAAGGAAGTGCCTGTAAATCACCTGCTACCCCTGCCATGGAATCCCCTCCGAGTTCATTTAGGCCGGGCGCCTTGCACAACGCGCAGTCCGCTCAAACGCCGTGACCTAGGTTCGCGGTCCTATGTTTGATCGAGTATAGCCGCCGGAATTCTCAGCGGCAATTAGCTTTCCAAGCTAATGAAATTACGTTCTTTTGTGTAACAGCTAAATATATCTGTGACAATTAAGAGGCAGATTATACTAATCAAACTTTGTAGAAACCATTTTGTACTGCAGGCGAGTCCCTGGCGCCGGCCGCCACAATCGTCGCAGCGCCGGATCTTTGGGAATCGGAAGAGACCGACGCGCCTTGCCACAACGAGTTCTCGGCGACAACTCCAAGAGATCGGGAAACACACGGCACGCCAAATGTTGGCAGACCCGGCACTTCATCACCAGGCTGGCGCAAGTTTCCGTTTGCCGGTGAGGGTCTGCAGCGTCAGTTGAATGGCATCCGCAGGGTTTGGATAGGGCGAAAGCGTGCGGAAAGCGGCGGATGCCGATGCGCCTTCTGCAGGGCGGTGACACAGCATGGCAGTCCTTAAACAGCGTCAATGGTAGCGATACCAAGTTCGTGTTGTCGTAGGGGTCCGATTGGCTTAGTGTCGCTACTTGAAGGTGCGGACAACGCGTGCCAAAGCCCGTGCGGCATTCGATCGCGCACGACCAATGAAAAACAGGGAGGAAACAATGAAATTATTGAAAATCGCCGCTGTCGCGGCGGCAACTTCGGTGCTGGGCCTGTCTTCGGCGCTGGCGCAAGAGTATACCCTGCGCATCCAGACCCACTACGCGCCCGAGACCGTCTCGGGCAAGCTGGCCCAGCAGTTCGTCGACGACGTGGAAACCATGTCCGGCGGTCGTCTCGATATCGAAATGTTCTTCTCCTCCTCGGTGGTGAAGTCGGTCGAGACTTTCGACGCGGCGGCCAGCGGCATCCTCGACGGCGACATGACCGGCGGTGCCTATCAGACTGGCAAGAACCCCGCCTTCCAGTTCGTCGGCGACATCATGGGCGGCTACGACACGCCCTGGCAGCAGTACGCTTGGTTCTACTATGGCGGCGGCAGCGAGGCGGCAAATTCACTCTACAACGAATACAACATGCAGCTGATCGGCTGGTGGATCTACGGCCAGGAATCGATGTCGTCGTCGAAGCCGATCGCCGGGCCCGCCGACCTGAAAGATTGGAAGTTCCGCTCGCCCCCGGGCCTGGAGACGGAAATCTTCGCAGGACTCGGCGCCAAGCCGGTGGTAATGGACTTCACCGAGATCTTTACCGCGCTTGAGACTGGCATTATCGACGGCGCCGACGCTTCCGGCCTCGCCAACAACGTCGGTCTCGGCCTTTACGACCTCGTTGATTATGCCACCTACCCGGGCTTCCACTCCATGCCCTCCGACCACCTGGCGATTCGCAAGGATGCCTGGGACGCTCTGCCGGAAGACATTCAGCGCATCATCGACGTCTCCATGCAGAAGCTGGCCTTCCAGACGGCTCTCACCTTCGAGGTGAAGAACAACGAAGCCGCGGCAGCCCTACGCGAGAAGGGCGTCACCCTCTACGACTGGTCTGACGAAGATCGCGCCACCTTCCGCAAGGCGGCCCAAGCGGCGTGGCAGGGCTGGGCAGACAAAACCCCGGAAGCGCGGGCACTGGTCGACAGCCACACGGCCTTCCTGAAGACCCTCGGTCTGGTAAAGTAACCACCAACGTCTGAAACTGCAGCGCGGGCCCCCTCCGGTTCACAATCCTGGCGGGGGCCGCGATTGCTGCGGGCCAAGCGCAGCCTGCCCGTGCTAACATGGTGCGGGCTGCAGTCCTGTTGCACATGGTGGAGTTGACCGATGGTCGAACACCCGATTAGGAGCTGGATGGACCGCTTCAGCATCGCGATCAGCCGCGTTGCAATGTTCCTGGTCGCCCTCATCGTCGTCATCATGTTCTACGAAGTCGTAATGCGCTACGTCTTTGGCAGCGGAACTTACTGGGTCAATGAGATGTCGCTGTGGACCGCCGGCGGGGTCTACCTGCTGGCCGGGCTCTATGTCATGCAGCAGCGCGGCCACATTCGCATCTACATCCTTTACGACATGGTCCCGCGGTCCTGGCAGCGCGTCTTCGACAGCATCTCGGCGCTCCTGATCGTTCTCTTCGCCGCCGCCATCGTATGGGGCGGCTTCAACGAGGCCTGGGCCAAGCTGATGCGCTGGGAAACCTTCGGCACCGCCTGGGATCCGCCGATCCCGGCGACCATGAAGCCGCTGGTTCTGCTCACCGTGACCCTGATTGCGGTCCAGGCAGTGGTGAACCTGATCGTCGACTGGAAAGATGAAAAATACAGCCACGACCTCGCCGAGGAAGTGGCCGAGGAATACGTCGACTGACCCCTTGGCGGGTCGCGACCGGGGGACAGAATCTAATGGATATCGGAACGATCTCGCTGATCCTGCTCATCGGGATCTTCGTTCTGCTGGCGATCGGCATGCCGCTGGGCTTTGCCTCCGGCTTCCTGGCCGTAGCGGTCCTGATGATGAAGTTCGGGCCGGATCTACTGTTCCGCTCCTTCGGCACCGGGCCGTTGAACATCCTAGCCCAGCGCATGTACGGCCTGATGACCGACTACGTGCTGATATCCGTTCCTCTCTTCATCTTCATGGCCTGTCTCATGGAACGATCGGGTATCGCAAAGTCGATGTTCGACAGTCTCAATGTCTGGCTCAGCCGCACCCGCGGTGGCATCGCCATCGTCACCGCCATCATGGCCATCATCATGGCAGCCATGTCGGGCATCATCGGCGGCGAAATCGTTCTGCTGGGGCTGATCGCCCTGCCCAACATGCTGCGCCTCGGCTACAACCAGAACCTCGCCATCGGCACCATCTGCGCCTCGGGCAGCCTCGGCACCATGATCCCGCCCTCCATCGTGCTGATCATCTACGGCCTGGTGACTGAAACTTCGATCCACGCACTGTTCAAGGCCGCCTTCGTCCCCGGCTTCATCCTCGGCGGCTGCTACATCGCCTACATCATTTTCCGCACCCAGATGAACCCCGAGCAGGCGCCCCTGCCCGAAGGCGGCGAGAGCGTCACCATGGCCGACAAGCTGCGCGCCCTGCCCGGGCTGATCGCGCCGCTTTCCGTGGTCTTCGTTGTCCTGGGGTCGATTTACGGCGGCATTACCGGCATCACCGAGGCCGCCGGCATGGGTGTCGTCGCGGTGCTCATCATCATCGTCATTCGACGCGAGATGTCCTGGAGCCTCTTCAAGGAGGCGCTGATGCGTACCTGGAAGTCGACCGGCACCATCCTGTGGATCACCTTCGGCGCCACCGCCCTGGCCGGCGCCTATACCATCGCCGGCGGGCCGACCTACGTCGCCAACCTCATTATCGGCACCGAACTGCCGACCTTCGGCATTCTGCTGATGATGATGGTGATCTTCCTGATCCTCGGCGCCCTGATGGACTGGGTCGGCATCGTGCTGCTGGTCATGCCGGTCTTTCTGCCCATTGTCCTCAAGCTCCCGGTCGAAGAACTGGGCCTGACCGGCGCGCTGGTCGCCGCACCGAGCTTCGTTGCCGTATGGTTCGGCATCCTGTTCTGCGTGAACATGCAGGTGAGTTTCCTCAGCCCGCCCTTTGGCCCGGCGGCATTCTACCTGAAGTCGGTGGCGCCGCCGCAGATCACCCTGCCCGATATCTTCCGGGGGTTTCTACCCTTCATTGCGTTGCAGCTTTTGGTACTCACGCTGGTGCTACTGTTCCCGGAAATCACGATGCTCTTCGCGCCTTAATCAGCGCCGAGACTGTCCCGCGCCGCGGCGGCAAGGCGCACCAATAGGGGCCGAAGCTCCGCCGTCGAGTTGAGCGGTGTCTCGAACCACAGTCGCTTGACTTGGTCGCCGTGCTGCAGGTCGAGCCCTTCCGGATCCAGGCCGGTCAACTTCCATTCCCCGGCCTCAGCGTTGCAGAAGGCCCGTGCGTAGAACGCCACCGCATCGCCATGGTCGGCGTTCATGTGCTCGATGACGCCGGCCTCGACATCGAGCAAAGCTTCAATCCCTGTCAAGTCTGCAAGGACGTCTTCCGGCCGCATGGCATAGGCACGTCCGAACCCGCCATTGAGACTGGCCCGTGCGATCTCCACGCGCCAAAAGCTGAAATCAGGAAAGTCGACGTAGAGCTTCGCCTTAGGGTGCCGCGCCAAGTAGCGCCGCTTGAGCCGGACACGCAGTGCCGCGTCGCTGCCATCGGCAGCAACACGTTTGGCATGGCCGAAAAGTGTGAGCCGCGGGTGCGCCAAAGGATCGCCCCGACCGGGCTCCCCCACCAGGATTGAGCAGCGCGCGTCGGCGAGCAGGGCCTGAGTGTGCGCTGAAAGAGTGGAGGTGAGCAAGATTGGCGCGCCATTCATGTCCGTTGCCAGACCGGTACGTGTCGCCAGGGGACTGCCGCCCTGCGCCTCGAGGGTTGCCAGCGCACCGTGGCGCGCGCTGCGCAACAGTTCCCGGGCCAAACGCCGGGCTTCGGCGTCGACCGGCTGCAGGGTTTCCTGCTTGTTCTCGGGCGGCGCGGCGGCTTGGTTCATCAGCGCAGTATAGAGGCGCGGCGGAAGGCCGCAATCGGCACGCCGGCCGCTGACCCGAAGACCCCGTGCCGCCTAGAGTCCCAGCTCCGAGAGACCGGGATGGTCGGCCGGTCGTGCGCCCTGTGGCCAGTGGTATTTGCGGTCGGCGGCGGCGATCGGCAAGTCATTGATGCTGGCGAAGCGTCGGCGCATCAAGCCCCCTGCGTCGAACTCCCAGTTCTCGTTGCCTAAAGCGCTTTGCGCCCAATTTGACTCAATTCTGTTTTCGAGCGGTGCGGCGATCCGTCAGGAGGCAGGCGAAGCGCGATGCGGCGCATCGGGCAAGCCTGCCGACGCAGCGGGCGCCCGCCGCTCGGAAACCCGCCAGGGCCCATTGGGGGCCGGGCGGCTTTGCGCCAGTACCGGCGGGCTTTGGCTTGACCATAGCGCCGCTATGCCCGGCGCCAAATCCTCTTGGTCCTGACACAAATCCGCTCCGGCAGAATGGTTCAAATTGGGCGCAAAGTGCTTTAGGAGCGGAACCACTGGACGCTGTCGTCGTGCCACTCGTAGGCGAAGCGCACAGCGATGCGGTCGCCGGCGAAAGTCCGGAGCTCCTTGATCAAACGGTAGTCGAGTTCTCGCACCCATTTGCGGGTCAAGAACTCGATCATCTCGGCACGCCCCTGCGGGAATTCGGCACGATTGCGCCAGCGGCTGTCCTCGCTGTATGCCCACGGAACCCGCCCCGGATCGCGGCTGTTCCAGCATCTTCGGCCAAGCGAACCTTCTGCGTGGCGGTCTCCCGGGTGAAGGAGGGCAGCGGCGGTTTCTGGCTCATCGCAAAGGCTCCACGGGGGTAAAAACTGTTTGCCCTCAGCCTATCGCCGTTCTTCCGCAAAAATGAACAGATCGGTACACTTTGTCGATCACCCGGTCGACGAAATTGGCTTTGGGTGCCGAGAGCAAGCGCCCCGGGCCGCCACTTTGGGCTATACTCGGGCGGATGACGAAGGAGGACTTTCATGCGTGCGACAAAGCGCGAGGAACTGGTCGGCAAGGCATTGCTGGCTTTCTATGCCCATGGCTTTCACGCCACCGGCATGGACCGGCTGGTCGTGGAAACAGGAATCTCCAAAACCTCAATGTACAAGCACTTTCGCAGCAAGGACGACCTGATCCTGGCCGCTATTCAGTTGCGCGATACACAATTCCGCGATTGGCTGTTTCGCCGCATGAAGGCTCTCGGCGGGACACCGCGTGAGCAGTTGTTGGCCATGTTCGATGCCCTGGGTGAGTGGTGCGATGAGCCAGGGTTCCGCGGCTGTCTCTTCGTCAAGGCGGCCTCCGAATTCCAGGAGCCGGACCACCCAATCCATATCCAGGCGGCGGCACACAAGGCTCAGCTGCTGGGCCATCTGAGCGAACTTGCGGCCCTGGCTGGCGCGGCCGAGCCCAAGGCACTGGCGCGTCAACTATTGATCCTGAAAGAGGGCGCCATCGTCACTGCCCAGGTCGAAGGCTGCCGCGAGGCGACGGCACAAGCGAAGGCCGCGGCAACCATCTTGCTCGATCAGGTTTTGGCCCACTGAGCGGCAACGGCCGGCAGCCAGCGCCGTCAGAGAGACTCTTGTTCGAAACAGGCCGAAAGCTCCGAGGATCAACTCCTCACCGGCTCCAGGGCGATCTTGGCGGCGGCAACCTGGCCCTTATCGAGCGCCTGAAAGGCAGCTAACCCGCCCGCCAGAGGACGGCGCTCCACCCACCGCAGTTTGCCCAGCCGGCCGGCGGCCAACGCCGTTAGGGCCTGAGCAAAATCGGTCATGGTATAGGTGTAAGTGCCGATAAATGTAATCTCCTGCAAGGTGGCTTTGCGGAAGTCGAGACCACCTTCGTTGTCGCCGAGGCCGATATGCAGGATGACCCCACCGGGGGCGACCCAGCGGGAAGCCGCCTCCCGCGTCGCGGCGTAGCCGACGGCATCCATTACCAGGTCCGCTGAAGCTTCACCGGGGTCATTCTGCTGAGGGTCAAAAACGCTGAAGCCTTCGGCGGCAACGGTCTCTCGCCGTAGCGCGTTGGTCTCCGCCACCCGGACGCGGACGCAGCCGAAAGCGCGCAGGCTGAGCGCCGCCAGCAGACCGATGGCACCGCCGCCTATAACGTTCACCCGGGCTTCAGCCAGCGGACGGTGCAGTGCTTGCGCCGCCATGACGACACCATGCCAGGCCGTCGCCGCCGGTTCGGTGAGGGCCGCCTCGACCGACGAAAGCGCTTCCGGCACTTCTAGAATATTGCTGTTCGGTACCGTCACCAGTTCGGCAAAACCGCCGGGGCGGTTCATCGACATCATCTGGCGGCTGCCGCACAGATTGGCCCGGCCCTCGCGGCAGAAGGTGCAGGCGCCGCAGGAGACAAGGGGATTGATCACCATCCGCTTTCCCGGCGCCGTGCCTTCAAGGACTGTACCCACTGCCTCGTGGCCGAGGATGAGCGGCGGCTTGCGGCGCTCGTCCTTGCCGTGGAAGGCATGCATGTCGGAGCCGCAAATGCAGCAGGCCTCGACCTTCAGCAACGATTCGCCCGGCGCCGGCGAAGGGTCGTCGACGTCACGGTAGTCGAGGTTGCCGGGGCCCGTGTAGACCAGTGCTTTCATTTTGCCGTGAAGCCTCCATCCACGTAGATCACCTGACCGGTGACATAGGTCGATGCGGGGGCGGCCAGGAAAATAGCAACGCCGTCGAGGTCTTCCAGTCTTCCGTTGCGTCCAACGGCAGTCTGCGCCGCCAGGGCCTCGACCCTTTCCGGATCCTCGAACACCGGTCCGGTGAGCTCGGTAGGAAAGAAGCCGGGTGCGATGGCGTTAGCGGTAATGCCATCGCGCGACCAGGCCTCGGCCATGGCACGGGTCATCTGCGCCACGCCGCCCTTGGAGGCGCCGTAGGCCATTCCGTTGGGAAACGCGCGCTCGGACTGCAGCGAGGCGATGTTGATGATGCTGCCCCCACCCTTCTGCCGCATGGCGCCGACACAGGCGCGGGCGAGAAAGAACGGGATGGAGAGATTGAGGGTCAGGGTGCGCTGCCAGGTCTCCGGGGTAATGCTCTCCGGCGCCTCGCGATAATTCACACCAGCCGCATTGACCAGAATGTCCGGCGCCCCGAAGTCTACCGCCGCAGCCTGAGCGACGCTGCCCATCTCCGCCGGATCGCAAAGATCACGGACCAGGCCGGCCGCACGGCCGCCGGCCTCTTTGATTTCCGCCACCGCTTCACTGAGCTGCGCCTCGCGCCGCGCGACCAGCACCACGGCCGCTCCGGCCGCCGCCAGGGCAACACCGATACGCCGCCCGATGCCGCTGGAGCCGCCGGTGACCAGCGCCACCCGGCCGCTCAGGTCGAAGAGTCCCGCCGGCGCCGTCATCACGCCACAGCCGTGTCGAATACTTCCTCCGGAAAGTACTTCGCCAGGCGGTCGTCGCCGGTGCGCGCATGCCCCTCCATGCCTTCCAGACGGGAAATGCGCGCCGTCACCTGCGCCACCTCGCGATTGGCTTCGCGGGACATGCGCTGGTAGGTGACCGTCTTGATGAACTTGTGCACTGACAGCCCGCCGGTGTAGCGGCCGGCACCCTTGGTCGGCAGGATATGGTTGGTGCCGGAGCACTTGTCACCAAATGCCACGGTGGTTTCCTCGCCAAGGAACAGCGAGCCATAGTTGGCCAGGTGTTGCAGCCACCAGTCCAGGTCGCCGGCCTGCACCTCCAAGTGCTCCGGCGCATAGCGATCGGAGACCTCGGTCGCCTCCTCGCGGGACGAACAAAGCACCACCTCGCCGTAGTCGCGCCAGGCCGCTTCGGCGGAGCGGCGCTGCATCTCCGGCAGCATTGCGATGAGATCCGGCATCAACACCAAGACCGTCTCGGCAAGGCCCCGGTCGAGGGTCACCAGCCAGGCCGGCGAGTCCGGCCCGTGCTCGGCCTGGCCGACCAGATCGGAAGCGACGATGCGCGGATCGGCTGTCTTGTCGGCGATCACCAGAATCTCGGTTGGCCCGGCGAAGAGGTCGATCCCGACCTGGCCGAAAAGCATCCGCTTGGCCTCGGCGACGAAGCGATTACCAGGTCCGACGAGGATATCAGCGGGATGACCGGTGAACAGGCCATAAGCCATGGCGGCGATACCCTGGACACCGCCAAGGTTCAGAATGTGGTCGGCGCCGCAGAGATCCATCGTATAGACGATGCCGGGATGAATGCCGCCGTGCTCTTCGCTCGGCACCGAGCAGGCAACGATGTTCGGCACGCCGGCCACCTTGGCTGTGGCGATCGACATGATGGCCGACGCGACATGGGCATAGCGGCCGCCCGGCACATAGCAGCCAGCGGTCTTTACCGGAATCAGCCTTTGTCCGGCAAAGAGGCCGGGCGACAGCTCGGCTTCGAAATCTTGAACGGAGTCGCGCTGTCGCTGAGCGAAGTTGCGGACGCGGGCATAGGCGAAATCGATATCCTGCTTTAACTGCGCCGGCACCCGCGCCGCCGCCGCCTCGATGGCTTCGCGGCCAACGACGATATCTCCCCGCCACCTGTCGAGCTCAGCAGCATAGTGACGCACACGTTCTTCTCGGCCTTCGTGGATGCTCTCCAGCATCTCGGCGACAATGCGGCGGGTATCGGCCTCGCCGCTGGTTGGCCGTCTCTCGGCTTTTTTCAGGTATTCGATCGGCATGTCGGAGGCCCCATTGAATCGATCTATACATGTAATCGTTTACATAAACTGCGCCAAATTCCACGATTTGACAAGGATCTCTATTGATTCTACTTAGGTAAACGTTTGCTAAATCATCCAATGTCACCTTCCCCGGCACTCAATAGATCGCCCAAAGGGAAAGCGCCGGCACGAAGGCGAGCAGCAGCACCACGGCGAGCATAGCGAGCACATAGGGTATCGCCCGCCGGGCGATGCCCATTACCGGCTGGCCTGTCAGGCCCGCCAGGACAAAGAGATTCAGACCCAAGGGCGGCGTGACGAAACCGACGCCCAGCGCCGTCACCATAAAAATACTAAAGTGAATCTCATCCATGCCGATGCTCTCGGCCAGCGGCAACATGATTGGGGCCAGAATGACGATATTCGGCGTCGTCTCCATGACGCAGCCGGCGAGAATGAAAATGCCGAGCATCAGCAGCACGATCATCGTCGGGTCGTCGGTGAAGCCGGTGATCGCTTGCACGAAGGTCTGCGGCACCTCCAGCGCCGCCAGCGCCTGGGCCAGCGGCAAGGCGAAGGCGATGATCGGCACGATGACGCCGTTCACTTTGGCCGAACTCAGCAGCATCTTCGGGAAGTCGTCGAGCGTCAATGTGCCTTGCAGCAGGCCGATGACAATGGTGGTGACCACCGCGACCGCGGCCGCCTCGGTCGGCGTGAAGACGCCGGAATAGATCCCACCGAGGATAATGACGGGGATCATCAGCGCATACTTGCCGACCCACACCGCGCGCAGCCAGCGTTTTAAGGAGAAAGCGATATCCGATGCCTCATACCTGTGGCGCCGGTTGATGACGATGTTGGTGAGCATGATCGAGACCATGATCATGATGCCGGGCACGGCCGCGGCCAGAAACAGGGTGGAAGCTGAGATCCCGAGAATAAGCCCTATGATGATGTAGGCGATGGAAGGGGGAATGAGGATCCCGGTGCAGGCGCCGGAAGCGACCAGGGCGCAGGCATAGGGCCGGGGGTAACCGGCCTGCACCAGGCGGGAATAAGTGATGCGCCCGACCGCCGCCGCGCCGGCGGCGTCGGAGCCGGAGATGCAGGCAAAAAAGCCGCAGCCGAGAATGGTCGAGGTGCCGAAGCCGCTCTTCAGGCTGCCCATGGTCGCTTCGGCGACGTCGAGCAGCTTGTCGGAGAGACCGGAACGCACCAGCACGTCACCGGTCAGGATGAACAGCGGGATGGCAATCAGGGCGAAGGTGTCGATTCCGGAAAACAGCGCTTCGCCAAAGAGAGTCAACGGCAGCACGTCTGTCATCACGAGCAAGCCTATGGCCCCAAAACCAAGCGCCACCCAGACCGGCACGGCAAGACACAGCAGCAGAACGATGGCAAGCAGAGGCAGACCTACCGACCAACCCAGTTCGGTCGAGGCCTCGGGGATTCCGTAGAGTTGGTACATCTTTCTCTGTCTCGCCTAGTCGAACAGTTTGCGGCCGGTGAAATGCGCCCGACCTTCGCGCAAATCGCCGATATCGCGCCAGATGGACTGTGCCAGGCGCAAAAGCATGATGGAAAATCCGAAGGGCACGGCGAGAAGGAACCACACTCTTACAATGCGCAGCCCATCGGTCACGTTGCCGTACTTCCACGACACCAGCACCGGGTCGAGCGACCAATAGATCGCCAGACAGGCCAGCACCGCCGTTAGCGTGTCGCCGAACAAAAGAATCAGCGCGGCGCCGCGCGGCGGCAGCAGGTGGGTGATGACGTCGATGCGGATGTGCGCCCGGTCGCGCACCGCCACGGCGGCGCCGATCCACACCAGATAGATGAAGGCGTAGCGCGCCGTTTCCTCGCCCCACACCGAGGAATACATCAGCCCGAAACGCCGGATCACTTCAATGGCGATAACCAGAACGATAAAGCTATAGAGAAACAGGAGCATCCAGCGCTCCGCGTTCTCGTCCAGCCACTTCAAGGCATTACCCATGCTGCTTCCTCGTGGCGCGCCGGAAACGTCTGCCCAGGCTGCGGCAAGACGGCAGGGGGCGGTGTGAGCACCGCCCCCTCTACCGCAGATAATTGCCGGCTATCGCCGATCCTAGACGTCATGCACGCGGTACGTGCCCTCGGTGTTGGCGGCCTCGAGCAGCTTGTTGAAAGTCTCAATGGAACCACCGAGTTCCTTCTTCCAATCGTCCCATTCCGGTCGCTGATGGCCACCGGCCTTGGCCCAGGCGGCAATCTCGTCGGCTGTCGGCACGTAGTACTGCACACCGGCTTTGGCCATCTCCGCCATGGCGAAGGCGCGTGAGGCGGGGACCTGAGCCAGGTTCTGCTGGAAGGTAATCTCACTAGCGAAAGCGATGCCGTCGCGAATCTCTCCCGTCAAGCCCTTCAGCCATTCGCCGTTGCAAGCGTAGACCTGGCTGTCGGGGACCGGCGCGTTGAAGGTGACCCAGGATAAGATGTCCTTGAAGCCGAAAGCATAGAGTGCCCCAAGCGCGGGATCGAGAGCGTCGGCCACACCCTGCTTGATCGCCGCGGGTGTCTCACCCCAGGCCACCGGCGTCGGATTGGCGCCGATCAGGCGATAGTACTGTTGTAGAATTTTGGAACCGGGCACGCGGAACTTGAGGCCCTGGAGGTCTTCTGGCGTCTTGATCGGCCCGTCGACACCCCGGCGGATCGCCGTGGTGCGCGGATCGATGCAGAAATAGAACATCGGCGTGAAGCCCTTGGCCTCGACCCGGCTGTTGACCTCTGACTTCCAGGCATCGGAAGTCACCAGGTTGACGAACTTCTGATTGGGGCCGACCCAATAGGGAATGTTGATAAGGTCAACCGCCGGCGCGAAGGGCGCGAAGTTGGATAGCGAGAACTGCGCCGCCTGAACGGTGCCGGCCTGCACCTTCTCCGCCAGCTTCGTGCCGACCCCCAACTGGCCGCCCGACGCCAGCTTCACGTAGACCTGGCCAATGGTGGCGTTCTGGATGTTCTCCTTGAAGTTCAACTGCATCATCGGATAGGAACGGGTGGTGCCGATGCGGTATTCGGTGGCGAGGGTCATGGTCTCCTTCGCCGCGTCCTGGCGTTCCTTTTCCTCCTCGGCAGTCTGCGCCAAGGCGGCTTCGCTCATCAGACTGTTGGTGCCAAGGGCGACCAGCGCCGTAGTGGCACCGTAACGTGCCGCCGCGCGGAAAAATTCCCGTCGCTCCGGCAGGGTGATCCCCTTCAGGTCGGTCTTTTCACGCATCTTATGTCCTCCCTTTGATTATTGTCTGTTGTTGTAAGCGGGCCGGTTTTGTTGGAGGCCGCTTGAATCGCGGCCTAGGCGCCGGACCCCTCACCCCGCGAATCAACTGCCTTCTCCCGGGCCAACGCGGCCAAGGTGAAGAACAGGGCCGAGACCAGCAGCAGCAGGAATTCCGCGACATCCGGCAGCAGGACGCCGAGATCGAAGCCGAAGACGATTTGCGCCTTGCCGAGCAGCACGTTAAGGCCGAACAGCCCGAAGAAGATGAAGCAGATCCGCAGCAGCAGCTTCGATCGCCGCGCGCTCGCTTCGTCGATTACAGGTTTGCCTGGAGGTCTCACCGGCTTGTCCCATCCCGGCGGCGCGTCCTGCCGGCAGCTTCGCATAAGCCAGCCAGGCACGTCGCTCATTCAACGCCCTTGCCCGTGCGACTCCGGTTATCCAGCCTTCGCCGCAAAAAGTAAGCGTTTACATTGTTGACCCAGTGTAGCGAAGTGCAGGCCGGTCTTGTCAACCGAGAATCGTCCAATCAAACCAATTTGGCCGGTTGACCGCGCTCTAGCGTTGCGAAAAAATAGATGTCATCGCAGGCTTCAGCCCAGGCGCTGACAGCCCCGCACGGGAATCCCAATTGAGCAAGCGCTTACAAAGACGCCGCCGCAACGACCAACCGGCCGCAACCTTGAAAGACGTGGCGGTGCAGGCCGGGGTCTCAACGGCCACGGTGAGCCGGGTATTGAACAGCCAAGGCAAGGTGAACCGGGAGACCGAGGCCCGGGTCACCGAGGCCGTGGCCGCCCTCGGCTATGTGCCGCACGCCGCCGCTCGAGCCCTGGCCTCGCGCCGTTCGCGAACCGTCGGCGCGGTCACTGCCGCGCTCGACAATCCGATCTTCGCCAAAGGCATCCAGGCCCTCGAAAGCCGCTTGGAGCAATCCGGCTACGGCCTGCTGGTGGCCTCATCGAACTACGAACCGGCGCGCGAGTTGAAGCAGGTCCGCACCATGGTCGAGCGCGGTATCGACGCCATCATGCTGCAAGGTGACAGTCACTTGCCGGAGATCTATGCGCTGCTGCAGCGCAAGGGCATTGCCTACATCAACACCTGGGTCTACGACGCCGCGGCGGCGCATCCTTGCTGCGGGTTCAACAACGAGGCTGCCGCGCGCAACCTTGCCAACTATCTGCTCGATCTCGGCCACAGGGACGTCGCCATGGTTGGCGGCATCACCAGCGGCAACGACCGTGCCCGCAACCGCATCAAGGGAGTGAAAGCGGCCCTGGCGGCACGCGGGCTGGACTTGCCGGCGCAGCGTGTCATCGAGCGGCCCTATTCCGTCAGCGACGGACGCGACGGCCTGCGCGCCCTGTTGTCGATGCCGGGCCCGCCTCCGACCGCGGTCATCGGCGGCAACGATCTGCTGGCCATCGGCATTCTCTTGGAAGCCCAGCAGAGTGGCCTTCAGGTGCCCGGGGATATCTCGGTAGCGGGCTTCGACGACATCGAACTTTCAGCGAATATTTCCCCGGCGCTGACCACCATTCATGTGCCCGTGGAAGAGATCTGCACCCTGGCCGGCGACTATCTGGTGGCGCGAATCGAGGGGCGGGCGGCGCGCGACCATGTCGCCCTCGAAGCCAAGCTGGTGGTGCGCCAGAGCACGGCGCGCCCCTGCGGACGGCGTTAGAACGAGGCTCTATCGTGCTGATACGCGAAGCCACAGCCGCCGATCTGCCGGACATACTGAACATTCACAGCCAAGCCTTCAGCAATGATAAAGAAGCTGAACTGGTACGAACCATCCTGGCCGATCCCTCGGCCCAGCCGACCGTCTCGATTCTGGCCAGCGACGAAGCTCGGCCGGTCGGTCATATCCTTTTCTCCAAGGCCCGGCTGACTGAACCGGACAGCAGTTGCAGTGTCATCATACTGGCGCCCCTCGCGGTCATTCCCGAAGCTCAAGGAAAGAGCTTCGGCGGGGGGTTGATCAAGTCAGGATTGCAACTGCTTGCCGCACAGGACGTTGATCTGGTCTTTGTTCTTGGGCAGCCAAGCTATTATGGCCGCTACGGCTTCGAGCCGGCCGGCCGGCTGGGCCTGGATCCGCCCCATCGCCTGCCGCAAAAACACGCCGACGCCTGGATGGTTCGGGCGTTGAAGGCTGGCCTCCTCGGTACACTGCGCGGTACCGTCGTCTGCTCCGACGAACTGAACAAGCCCGCACTTTGGCGGCCTTGAGCATGACCAGGCTGTTTCGGTCCTGCGATGAGTCTACTGCGCCGCCAATTGATAGGTTTGGTCTTCCTCGCAGCTACCCGCCGCCCCGGCTTTGGGCAGCAGCAGCGATAACAGCGGCGGGATGATCGCCAGGGTGAGCAGGGCGGAAAGGCTCAGGCCGCCGATCACGACCGAACCCAATCCGCGATAAAGTTCCGAACCGGCGCCGGGAAAAATCGCCAGCGGCAGCAGGCCGAAGATCGACGTCAGGGTCGACATGAAAATAGGCCGGATACGGTTGCGCGTCGCCTGCAGAATTGCCTCCGTGGCGGCCATGCCGGCGCGACTGTTCTGCAGCGCCTGATCGACCAACAGAATCGCATTGTTGACGACGATGCCGATGAGGATGACGAAGCCGAGCATGGTCAGCATATCGAGTGGCTGGGCGACATAGGTATTGAGTAGAGCAAGGCCGAGCAATCCGCCGGCTGTCGCCAGTGGCACCGAGAGCATGATGATCAAGGGGTAGATCAGGCTCTCATAGAGTACTGAGATCACCAGATAGACGATGACCAGGGCCACCACCAAATTGAGCTGCAAGGCTCCCCATGTCTCCGAGAGGTCGTCGGCGGCGCCGCTCAGGCGCAGCTTCATGCCCGGCGCCAAAGCATCTTCTTCCAGCGGTGTGACGACGTCGCTACGGACAACTTCGATAGCGTCCTGCAACGGCATCGACTTTGGCGGTGTAATGATAATGGTAACGGCGCGTTCCCGGTCGACATGAAGAATTTCCGTCGGCCCGCTTGTCAGCTCGATCTGAGCCAGGGAGTCAGCGGGCAGTACCAGTCCAGTACCGGTGACAATGGGTAAAGAATTGATGCCCTGGGTATTGCGCACCAATCCATCAGGGCCCATCAGGGCAACGTCGATGCGACGGCTGCCGAGATTGATCTCGGCGACGCGCGTGCCGTCGTTCATGGTATCGATGGAGATCGCCAGATCACGCGCGGTCAGGCCGGCCTTGGCGAGGCGGCGCAGATCCGGCGTCACGCGGATCTCCGGCGCGCCCAGTTCCAGCCCGGGGTCGATGCGGACCTGAACATCATCCGCCTCGGCAAAAGCGCTCTCGACCAGTTGGTCGCCGCGCTTGGCGACTTCAATGATGTCGCCGATGTCAGGACCGGTGACATTCAGATAGATGGCCCGAGAGCCGCCGATCGAGTGGCCGAAGATTGACGACTGACTGACGAAACCTCTGGTCCCTGGGTCCGCGGACACTGCCTTGCGCAGGACTGGCACCAGTTCGCCTGCGCGATCGATCTCGGTGCTGCTGGCACCGACAAACATGATGTTTCGCAGGGCGACGAAGAAAAAATTCTCGATCCGTGGCGGCGCACCTGCTTCAGGCTCGCCGGTCGCGCGGGAGGCCCAAAGCGGCATGGTCGCCGCCTCGATCCGCTCCGCCAACTCAAAGGTCGTGGCAAGGTTGTATCCCGGCGGTGGCTGAACCCGCGAGAAGACGAAATTGCGATTGCCGTCCGGCAGGTAGTCCAGCTTCGGCATGAAGACATAGGTGGCCAGCGCCGCCCCGCCACAGATCACGATGACCAGGCTGGAGGCCGCAATGCGGCTGGCGATGACTGCGCGGATGGTTGCCAGCACCGCACGAACGAAAAGACCGGCCAGGCTGTCGATCACCGGCAGATGAAACCGGTTGGTGAAATCGCTGGTGCGACCGCCCAGCAACCGGTTCGAAAGCGTCGGAATGACGGTGATGGCGACCAGCAAGGACAGCAGCACCGACACCGAAATGGCCACGGCGATGTCGCGGAACAACTGCCCCGCCGGCAACTCCAGCAGCAGGATTGGAATAAACACAACCACCGTGGTGAGCGCCGAGGCGAGGATGGCGCCCCAGACCTGCTTGGCGCCTTCGCGCGCCGCCGCTGCGGAGGGTGCACCACGCTGACGGAGTCGGAAAACGTTCTCTAAAACCACGATGGCCGCATCGACCACCATGCCGACGGCAAAGGCGATACCGGCCAGCGAGATTACGTTCAGGGAACGTCCCACCAGCGCCATAGCCACGAAGGTCGCGATCACAGATATCGGAATCGCCACCACCACGACCAAGGTCGCACGCCAGGAACGCAGGAAGAGCATGAGGATCAGCGCTGCCAGCGCGCCACCGACGAAGATGTTTTGCTGCACCAGATTGATGGCCGATTTGATATAGACGGTCTCGTCGTAATACATGACGATCTCGACCTGCTCGAAACGCAGTGGCCCACTGTTCAGTTCCGCAATCGCCTCGCGCAGTCCGCGCATGGTCTCGATTACATTAGCGCCGCTCTCCCGGATGACGTTCAGACTGATCATCGGGATACCGTTGAAACGCCGGTTGCTGGTCGGTTCCGAGTAGTCGAGGCGCACCTCGGCGATGTCGCCGACTGCAACATCGGCGAGGCGGCCAGCGGCCGCGTCATATGATGTCTGCAACACGACGGAGTTGACCTTCTCAACCGTGTCGGTTTCGGAATCAGTGCGCACGATATAGCGGCGCTTGCCTTCCTCAACCGCGCCGGCGGTCAAAGAGATGTTCGCTTCGCGGAGAGCCTGCAGCACCTTCGGCACCGTCAGGCCATAGCCGGCCAGGACGGCTGGTGCGATGATAACCTGCAACTCGCGGGCACTACCGCCGGAATAGTCCACCTGGGAAACACCGGGCACACGCTGCAGGCGGTCCGCGACCAAATCCTCGACCAAGTCACCGTAGCTCTCGATGTCGCGGGTGTTGCCCGGCAGCCGCGTCATGGCAAGACGGGCAATCGGAACGTCCTCGGACCCTGAAGTGCGGATCGCAGGCTCGCCGGCCTCATCGGGTAAGTCGGAGACATTGCCCAGCCGGTTGGATACCAGCATGAATGCTCGGTCCATGTTCTGACCGACATTAAACTCCAGAGTGATGCGGCTGCGGCCGAGATCCGAGTCGCTCGACATCTCGGCCATACCCTCGATACCGGCCAGTTCCTCTTCCAGGCGGTTGGTGATCTCGCGTTCGACTTCAAGCGGCGAGGTCCCAGTCCAGCTGGTTGTGACCTGCAGCACCGGTCGGCGCACGTCCGGCGTCAATTGAATCGGGATCGTTTGCATGGCGACGAGGCCGAGCGCCAAGACGATAAGAACTGCTGCGGCGACCGCTGTCGGTCGCCTGATCGCAAGCCCGATGAGATCCATTCGATTTTGTCCGCCACAAGCTGGCATCCGGAGCCAGCAGATAGGATTATGAGGCCGTACTCCGAATCAGCGCAACGACTTACTGCCACAAGGACAAGTCCTGCAAATCAGGGGTTTAGTTCCGGACAGCGTCCGGCTGGGGAATCCAGCCCCGGGCGACCGCCCCAGAAGCCTCCGGCGGCGGAGGCACTGCATGGGCAAAGATAGCGCGCTTCAAATCTGCGGCCCGCCAACCGGGATGAGCCGCCTTCAGCCGCGCCGCCAGAGCCCCCAACCTGGGCACGGCGAAGCTCGATCCCGAAGCCTCCACCGTTTCGCCTGTGAACCCCGTGACAGATTGAAGCTCGGCAGGCACCATCAGGTCCACGCTCAGCGCGCCCCAGTTGGAACCTGGCGCCGGATAACCTGCTTGGTCTGAAGACGTGACGACGATCATGTTATCGAGAGGCAGGCCCGCCGGATAAACCGGGCGGGCGTCGATATCGCGCCCGTCATTGCCGGCGGAAACGATAAACAGCAGATCCGGTTGCGCCCGCGCCGCCGCCTCGAAAGCCTCCCAGTCTGCCCGCTTGGTGCTGCCCAGGGGAATAAGGACAATCGCCGCGTCGGCGGACGCGGCGGCGGCCACCAATTCAGCCATGCGGCCCAGGTCGGGGCGCGGATAGCGGTAGGGAACCAAGCGCACCTGCGGCGCCTCCCGCAAAAGCAGGCTGGCCACCCGCGTGCCGTGGCGCTGTGGAAAAAAGGGCGAGCGCCCGATGTCTCCGTCGAAGGGCCGGTCGTCGAGATCCCAGAAGTCGTAACCCAGACTGCGGCCTTTCGCATCACGGGCGAGCCGACTGGCAATTCGCGGCAGCAGATAGTTCACGCCACTGTCCACATGAGCGACTGTCACGCCCCCGACATCCACACCCGGTGGCACCGGTGGATTGAGCGGCTCGCGCCCAACCTCCGTCTCGAGATTCCCTGCGAGGATCGCCAGTTCCTGGGCGCTGCCCGCCTCATATAGGAGTGCGCGCGCCTGCAGAACGGTGCAGTCGCCTCGGAGAATCGCCAGGGTCAATGGCCGGTCAGCGGCCAAGGCTCGTGCCTCTATGTCGATCCGGTGCAGCACGCCGCCGCTCCGATAGGCCATCACGTCAAGCGCCAGATCCGAACCGGCATTCTCAAAACGCAACCTTCGCCGCAGCCACTGCTCTGGCGGCCCAGCGTCCTCCAATTCGGTCAGAACATAGCCCGGCAGGGCTTGCGCCAATGCAGCTGATTTCTCGATGCCTTCTGGGCAGAACTGCTCGGCGCCTGCAAGAATGGCGGCACGCGCCTCCCCGCCATCTTCCGCCAGGGCCGGGACTCCAGCAGGCAGCAGTATCAAAACGGCGGCAACCGCGCGAACAGTCTGCGTCGTCAGGTGTCCTCGCAACGGCACGTGCTCCCTCAGGCCAATCAGCCATTTGACGGAATTGGGCCGATCTCAGCAACCAATGCGGAGTATTTGTGCCAATGAGGAAAAAATCTCTTTCCGAAAATCACTATTAAAGCCAGGAAGGATGATGATCACCTCCTTTCAAGCGCGGCCGTTTTGCGGTCGCCGGTCGAGAGAGGAGCACGCCGTGAACCAAGTCATCGCGACCCTGCCGGGGCAGGCAGAAGTCCCTCAAACCGCCGCCGACCTGCACGCAGCACTTAGATTCATCCGGCCGCAGAAAGAAAAGCCGGTGTTGGAGAGCGCCGCCCTGACCGGCGGAGCGCCGCGCCATCTATTCGCGACGCAAGACCGCGTGGTCTCGATCCGCGATCTGCGCCGCGATGCCGCGGACGCTAGCCTCGATCGCGAAGGCTTTGTCTTGCGCCAACACGTCACTGCCGTCAGTGACCTCTACAACGACGCGACGGTGGAGCGCGCCTACTACCCCGAGGCCGCCGCCCTGCTACAGCGGGAACTGGGCTGCAGCGGCAACGTCACGCGGATCGTCATTTTCGATGCCACGCGACGCTCGGACAGCACCAGCGGGGCAACGAATCAGGATGGTTCCCGGGGGCCGGCCAACCGCGTTCACGTCGACTATACGACGGTGAGCGGGCCGCAGCGCGCAAGAGACATTCTCGGCGGCGCCGAAGTCGACCGCCTTGCCGATACCGGAGGGCGCATCGTTCAGGTAAATGTCTGGCGGCCGATTCGTGGCCCGGTACAGCGTAGCCCCCTCGCTCTTGCCGACGCCACCTCGGTGCGGCCGGAGGACCTCATCGCCACGGACCAGATCTTTCCCGACCGGGTTGGCGAGATCTATCATCTGGCACACCACCCCGCCCAGCGCTGGTATTACGTGCCGCAGATGACGCGCGACGAGGTGCTGCTGATCAAGGGGTGGGACAGCCGGGACGACGGTCGCGCCCGCTTCACGCCACACAGTGCCTTCTCCCTGCCGCAGCAGGGCCAAGACGCGCCGCCACGCGAGAGCATCGAACTGCGCAGCTTCGTGGTGATCGAATAAAGCATGGGGTCGGCGCCGGTCTTGGCGCCTTTCGCGCTATGAGGTTCTCAATTGTGGAAAAAACCGGTTGCGAGGCCGGTACGGTTATTGATCGCGCCGCGCTTACCCCTTGACCCGAGGCAGCGGAACGGAAGTAAACGAAAGCGGCGTCCGGCGCTACGTCGGCTGGTTCAATGCCGTCGACCTGGGCGGACTAAGAGACCTCTTTACGCCTGAGCGCCTGGCCTATGGCATCCTCAGCCTGGACATAGCATCCAGCCCGACCGCTCCTTATAGGGCCTTGGTGTCGGTGGCGGAGGGGGTGGGATTCGAACCCACGGTACGCTCGCGCGCACAACGGTTTTCGAGACCGCCCCGTTCGACCACTCCGGCACCCCTCCGCAAGCTGGGGCGCGACGGGCCCTGAACGGCCCGCCGCGAACGGCGCGCCTTTACTAGCCCAAGCGCCGCCGGGGGCGCAAGCGCAGGCTGCGTGCCGGAACGGCCGGGACGCTGCGACGCCATCGCGGCCCAGGAAGCGGCAGGCGCTTCCCCTGGGGTTGAAATACCTTCTCTGCTATAAATGTCCGCGTGATGCTGCAATCCGGCTTACAGGACACTCTGGCGGTGACCGCCGCGCCCTTGGCGGCTCTTCCTGAAATCCCCCAGCACCGGGTAGGGGACCCGGCGGACTTGTTGCGCCTGGAGCCCGAGCGCCTGGCCGCCCTGATCGCAGCCGCCGAGCGGCACTATCCGGCAGCGGCCATCGCGCTTGCCGACCGCCTGTCGCGGCACTGGCTCGCGCGCAGCGGTAATCCCTATCTGGCGGAAATCGAAGACGTGGCGGCGGCGCTCGGCCGGCCCGGCGCCCACTTTCTGAATCTCAGCTATGAGTGGGCCTGCACCTGCAGCGTCGGTCCGGCACCGGGCAGCGGATTGCCCCGCCTGACGAGGGTCCTCGACTGGCCCTTCGAAGGCCTCGGCGCCAAGCTGGTGGCGGCAAGCTATCGGGGCGCAGCCGGAGAGTGGATCAATCTCACCTGGCCTGGCTTCACCGGAAGCATCCAGGGCCACGCCTCCGGCCGCTTCGCCGCCGCCTTCAACCAGGCGCCCTTGCGCCGGCGCAGCCCCTTCAAGTATCTCGACTGGGCGCTCGATCGCCTTGGCCTGTGGAAATCCCGCGCCCTGCCGCCCGGCCACCTGCTGCGCCAGGTCTTCGCGACCGCTCCCGACTTCGCCGCCGCCAAGAAGATGTTGGCTGAGACCCCGCTGGCCTTGCCGGCGATCTTCTCCCTGGCCGGCTGTCGTCCCGGCGAGCAGGCGGTCATCGAACGCCTGGAAGACCGCGCCGTGGTGCATGAGGGCCCTCAGGTGGCGGCCAACCACTGGATTGGCAGCACCTTGCCACGGGCCAGACCCCGCGGCACCGCCTCCGAGCGCCGCGCCGAGGTGATGCGGGACGCCATGGCCGCCGCTGGGCCCGATCTTGCCTGGCTGCAGCCACCGGTTCTCAATCCGACAACCCGGCTAGCCCTCTACGCGGAGCCGGCCAGCGGCTGCCTGATCGCCCAGGGCTTCGAGGCCGACGGCCCCGACGGCGTCCACGCGGCCACGGCAGTCACTGAGATTCGGCTTAGACGTCGTTTTCCCGCCGCTGACCGCTGAGAGAAATAATCGGAAAATAGGGCTCCAGCAGCCCCGAAAATGGGGTCAGAATCGCGTTGACAGCCGGGGCAGCGGGGCTATAGTGCGCGCCCATCAACCGCGGTCCCCGGGCCGCGGTGTTTCATGTTGGCCCTCCCCGGCGGCGATCTTCGCGCCAGAGGGCCGGAAAAAGCCGACAATTAGGCGAGCCAGCACAATGTTTGCAGTGATCAAAACCGGCGGCAAGCAGTACAAAGTCGCAAAAGACGATGTAATCGTCATCGAAAAACTGAACGGCGAGACCGGCGAAGTCGTCGCCTTCGATTCCGTGCTGATGGTCGGCGAGGGCGCCGAGACCAAGGCCGGCAGCCCCTTCGTCGATGGGGTCTGCGTGGCCGGCGAGGTCGTCGAGCAGACCCGTGGCGACAAGGTGCTGGTCTTCAAGAAGAAGCGCCGCCAGAACTATCGCCGGACCCAGGGCCATCGCCAGGACCTGACAGTGGTGCGGATCACCGACATTCTGACCGACGGCAAAAAGCCGCAAGCCAAAGCCAAGAAGGCCGCGCCGAAGCAGGACGAGACCCCGAAGAAGTCAGAGGCCGCGCCGGAGAAGGCAACGGCAAAGAAGACCGCAACCAAGAAGACGGCACCGAAGAAGACGGCACCGAAGAAGGCTGCCGCGAAGAAGACCGGCACCAAGAAGGCGCCGGCCAAGAAGGCAGCGGCCAAGAAGAAGGAAGACTAAGCCATGGCTCATAAGAAGGCAGGCGGCAGCTCACGCAACGGGCGCGATTCCGCCGGACGCCGCCTCGGCGTTAAGAAGTTCGGTGGCGAGGCCGTGATCCCGGGCAACATCCTGGTGCGCCAGCGCGGCACCAAGTTCCATCCGGGCCGCAATGTCGGCCTCGGCAAGGACCACACCATCTTCGCCAAGGTCGAGGGCGCGGTTTCTTTCGAGACCAAACGCGGCGGACGGACCTATGTGTCCGTCGATACCGCGGAGCAGCCGTCGCCGAGCGCCGCTGAATAACGCCGGTGGGGGCCCACCGGGGCACCCATCTGCTTGCAGCCGACTGAAGGAGGGAGATGGGTCACCATCTCCCTTTTTCTATGTCCGTCCGGGATCGGCAGAGAGCAGCAGTTCAATGAGCATCATACTGGAGACCGACCGCCTTGTTCTTCGTCCCTTCGTGGAAGACGACGTCGAAGCGGTTCAGCGCAATGTCAGCCTCTGGGAAATCGCGCGCATGACCACGCGCATCGCCCACCCCTACCCCGAAGGCGCGGCGGCCGATTGGATCGCCGGCCACGGCGAGGCGCGGGCAAAGGCACAGGAACATACCTTCGCCATCACGGAAGATGCGGGGGAGAACGAGGGAAGTTGCGCCATTGAACCGATCATCGGCGCCATCAGCCTGCGCAAGCTAGAGCCCGGCAACTACGAGCTCGGCTATTGGCTTGCGCCGGAGTGCTGGGGCCGTGGCCTCGCCACCGATGCGGCCCGGGCGATGGTCGTCTTCGGCTTCGAAAAGCTCTACGCCGAGGCTTTGCAGTCTGGCCACTTCATCGACAATCTTGCCTCGGGAAGGGTTCTGCAGAAGGCCGGTTTCGCGGCGAACGGCGTCGCCCGGCAATGGAGCGCGGCGCGCCAGGGCTTCGTCGACGCGCACCGCCTGCTGCTGACCCGCGAAACCTGGCAGAGGGCCCGACAGGATATGGACAAGGCGCCATGAAGTTTCTCGACGAAGCCAAGATCTACTTGAAAAGCGGCGACGGGGGAAATGGCTGCATGTCCTTCCGCCGCGAAAAGTATGTCGAGTTCGGCGGCCCCGATGGCGGCGACGGCGGCCGCGGCGCCGACGTCATATTCGAAGCGGTGAACGGCCTCAACACGCTGATCGACTTCCGCTATCGCCAGCATTTCAAGGCGCCGCGCGGCGAGGGCGGTAAGGGCAAGAACATGACCGGCGCCGCCGGCCGGAGCCTGGTCGTCAAGGTGCCGGTCGGCACCCAGGTAATGAGCGAGGACAAGGAAGAGGTGCTGGCCGACCTGACGGAAGAGGGCCAGCGCATCGTTTTCCTGAAAGGCGGCGACGGGGGCTTCGGCAACACCCGTTTCAAGTCCTCCACCAACCGCGCGCCGCGCCGCGCCGATCCCGGCTGGCCGGGTGAGGAAATGTGGGTCTGGTTGCGCCTGAAACTGATCGCCGACGTTGGCCTTGTCGGCCTGCCCAACGCCGGCAAATCGACCTTCCTTTCCGTGGTCTCGCGGGCGAAGCCGAAGATCGGCGACTATCCCTTCACCACCCTGCATCCCAATCTGGGCGTGGTGCGGCGCGGCGAGGCCGAGCTCATCATTGCCGACATCCCCGGCCTCATCGAAGGGGCACACGAGGGCAGCGGCCTCGGCGATCGCTTTTTGGGACATATCGAGCGCTGCGGCATCTTGCTGCACCTGATCGACGGCACCCAGGACGACGTCGTTGCCGCCTACCGGACGATCCGCGAGGAACTGGCGGCCTATGGCGGCGGCCTGGCGGAAAAGTCCGAGGTCATCGGCCTCAACAAGCTGGACGCGCTCGACGGGGACGAACTCGCGGAGAAGCGGACCGCCTTGGCGCAAGCCTCCGGCACCGAGGTGCTGTGCCTGTCCGGCGCCACCGGCGAAGGCGTGGACGAGATCCTGCAACGCCTGCTGACGCACATCGAGACTGAACGGCGCCAGGGCGCAGAGACCGAGGCGGCAGAAGACGGCTTTCGGCCATGAGCACAGCCTCCGCCCGAGCCGAACGCCCTGCCCTGGCGCAGGCTCGCCGCCTCGTGGTGAAGATCGGCTCGGCCCTGCTGGTCGACGAGGCCGAGGGTGCCATCCGCCGGGACTGGCTGAACGCCCTGGCCGACGATGTAGCAGCACTGATCCGCCGCGGCACCGAGGTACTGCTGGTGTCCTCCGGCGCCATCGCCGTCGGCCGCCACCATCTCGGCCTGACCCAGAAGGCCTTGCGCCTGGAAGAAAAGCAGGCCGCGGCGGCCACCGGGCAGATCCGCCTCGCCCATGCCTATCAGGAGTCCCTCGCCCGCCACGACATCACCGTGGCGCAGATCCTGCTGACCTTGGAAGACACCGAGGAACGGCGCCGGCACCTGAACGCCCGCTCTACGCTCAACACCCTGCTGCGCTTCGGCACCCTGCCGGTCATCAACGAGAACGACACCGTGGCGACCACGGAAATTCGTGTCGGCGACAACGACCGCCTCGCCGCGCGGGTCGCCGCCATGCTGGGCGCCGATACCCTGGTGCTGCTGTCGGACATCGACGGGCTCTACAGCGCCGACCCGCGCCAAAACCCCGCCGCGACCTTCATCCCCGAGGTCGCCGAGATCACCCCGGAGATCGAGGCCATGGCCGGCGTCGCGGCCAGCGGCTTTTCGAATGGCGGCATGATCACCAAGCTGACGGCAGGCAAGATCGCGACCGGCGCCGGCTGCCGCATGGCCATCGCCAGCGGCCGGGTCCTGCATCCCCTGAAGGCCGTCGATGAAGGCGCGCGCTGCACCTGGTTCCTGGCCTCGGTGGAGCCGCGTACGGCGCGCAAGCGTTGGATCGCCGGCAGCCTAAAGCCGTCCGGCAAGCTGCTGGTCGACGCCGGCGCCCTGAGGGCGCTGAAGAGCGGCAAATCCTTGCTGCCGGCCGGCGTCACCGCCGTCGAGGGCCGCTTCGAGCGCGGCGATGCCGTGCTGGTCTGCGATCCCGCGGGCCAGGAGATGGCGCGCGGCCTGGCGGCCTATTCCGCCGCCGATGCGCGCCGCATCATGGGGCATAAGAGCCGTGAAATCGAAGCCATTCTCGGCTACCGTGGCCGCGAAGAGTTGATTCACCGGGACGACCTGGTGGTGTCATAGGGAAAGAGCGAACAATGCCCGCGGATGCTGCTCTGAAGCAGGACGACCTGCAAAGCGAGATGACGGCCCTCGGCCAGGCGGCCCGTGACGCCGCCGCCAAACTGGCGCTGGCGGAGCCCGAGGTGAAAACCCGGGCACTCGAAGCCGCCGCCCAAGCTATCCGGGCGCAGGCCGAAACCATTGCCGCGGCCAATGCCAAGGACATGGCCGCGGCGCGGGCCAAGGGCCTGACCGCGGCGCTGCTCGATCGCCTAGCGCTGACACCGGAGCGCATCGAGGCCATGGCCAAAGGCCTGGAAGACATTGCCGCTCTGCCCGATCCCGTGGGCCGCACCCTGGCCGAATGGGATCGCCCCAACGGCCTGAAGATCGCTCGCGTTTCGGTGCCTCTGGGCGTCATCGGCATCATCTACGAGAGCCGCCCCAACGTCACCGCCGACGCCGGCGCGCTGTGCTTGAAATCGGGCAACGCCGCCATCCTGCGCGGCGGCTCCGAGAGCTTTGCCTCCGCCGGCGCCATTCTCGACTGTCTGCAGGCGGGGCTTGCGGCCGCCGGCTTGCCGGGGGCGGCGATCCAGCGCCTGCCGACGACGGATCGCGCCGCCGTCGGCATTCTGCTGACCATGACCGACTTCGTCGACGTCATCGTGCCGCGCGGCGGGCGTGGCCTCATCGAGCGTGTCCAGCGCGAAAGCCGGATCCCCGTGTTCTCACACCTCGACGGCATGGTGCATACCTATGTGCATGAAGCCGCCGATCCGGCCATGGCTTTGAAAGTCGTGGTCAACGCCAAGATGCGGCGCACCGGAATCTGCGGGGCGACAGAGACCCTGCTGGTCGACGCCGCGCTGGCGGAAACGCTGCTCCCCGCCCTGTTGCAGGCGCTCGCGGAGGCCGACTGCGCCATCCGGGGCGACGAGATCGTGCGTCGCGCGATGCCCGAAGCCGAGGCGGCGACGCCGGAAGACTGGGCGACGGAGTACCTGGCGCCGATCATTGCCGTGAAAGTGGTGGCGGACATCGATGAGGCCATCGCCCATATCAACCGCTACGGATCCCACCACACAGAGGCCATCGTCACCTCGAACGAGGCCGCGGCAGCGCGTTTCATGAACGAAGTCGATGCCGGCATTGTGATGCACAACGCCTCGACCCAGTTTGCCGATGGGGGTGAATTCGGCATGGGCGCCGAGATCGGCATTTCCACCGGGAAGATGCACGCGCGCGGCCCGGTCGGGGCGGAGCAACTAACCAGCTACAAGTACAAGCTGCATGGTCAGGGCCAGACCAGGCCTTAGATTTCTCGCCGCCGCGCCAAGTTCCCCGGGTTTCGAGGGGTTTGTTCATTGACATGCGAATTGCGCGCTAGGTAGCTTGCAAATACCAGTTAAAGCGCGATATTGCGCTCTAGCCGCAACTAAAGACAGCAAGTCATTCAAGGCTTCTGCAGGGAGACTGACTAATGCATAAGACATTCAGTATGACAGCGCTCGGCCTGATTCTGGCCGCCAGCGTATCCGCCGCCGAGGCGAAGACCCTGGTTTTCTGCTCGGAAGGCAGCCCGGAGGGCTTCAACCCTTCGCTGTATACCGCCGGCACCACCTTCGACGCCTCCTCGCGTCAGGTTTTCAACAAGCTGGTCGAGTTCACCACCGGCACCACCAGCATCGAGCCCGGTCTGGCCGAGTCCTGGGACGTCTCCGACGACGGCCTGGAATACACCTTCCATCTGCGCAGAGGCGTCAAGTTCCAAACCACCGAGAAATTCACGCCGAGCCGCGATTTCAACGCCGATGACGTGGTCTATTCCTTCGCCCGCCAGTGGGACAAGAATCACCCCTACCATGGTGTATCCGGCGGATCCTACGAGTACTTCAACGGCATGTCGATGCCCGACCTGATCAAGGACATCGTCAAGGTCGACGACATGACCGTGAAGTTCGTCCTGAACCGCCCCGAGGCGCCGATGATCGCCAACCTGGCGATGGACTTCGCCTCCATCCTCTCGGCCGAGTACGCCGACAAGATGCTGGCTGCCGGCACGCCGGAGACGGTCGATCTGGAGCCGGTCGGCACCGGTCCTTTCCAGGTCGTGGCTTACCAGAAAGACGCGGTGATCCGCTTCAAGGCCCACCCGGACTACTGGAGGGGCAAGGCGGCCATCGACAATCTGATCTTCGCCATCACACCGGATGCCAGTGTGCGCTATCAGAAACTGAAAGCGAACGAATGCCAGATCATGCCGTATCCGAACCCGGCCGACCTGGAAGCCATGTCGAAAGATCCGGCCATCAACCTGATGCAGCAGGAAGGCCTCAACGTCGGCTACCTCGCCTACAACGCCCTGAAGCCGCCCTTTGACAATCCCGCCGTGCGCAAGGCGCTGAACATGGCGATCAACAAGCAGGCCATCATCGACGGCGTCTTCCAGGGAGCCGGCAAGGTCGCCAAGAATCCGATCCCGCCGACCATCTGGTCTTACAACGAGACGACCGTTGACGACGCCTACAATCCGGATAACGCAAAGGCATTGCTCAAGGATGCCGGCGTCACCAACCTCAAGACCAAGATCTGGGCGATGCCGGTGCAGCGGCCCTACAATCCCAACGCCCGCCGCATGGCCGAGCTAATCCAGGCCGACTGGGCAAAGGTCGGCGTCGAGGCCGAAATCGTCAGCTACGAGTGGGGCGAGTACCTGGAGCGGTCCAAGAGCAAGGACCGCGACGGTGCCGTGCTGCTCGGCTGGACCGGCGACAACGGCGATCCGGACAACTTCCTGGCCGTGCTGCTCGGCTGTGACGGTGTCGGCGGCTCCAACCGCGCACAGTGGTGCTACCAGCCTTTCGAGGATCTGATCCAGCAGGCCAAAACCGTCAGCGACCACGACAAGCGGTCCGACCTCTACAAGGAGGCCCAGATCGTCTTTAAGGAGCAGGCGCCCTGGGCGACCATCGCGCACTCCGTGGTGTTCAAGCCAGTGCGTAAAGAAGTGAAGAACTTCAAGATCGATCCCTTCGGCGGCCACGTCTTCTACGGCGTGGATATCGAGGAATAAATCGACGCCAGGCCGAGAAGAACGGGAGGAGTTAAAAACCTCCTCCCGTTCTTGCTTTTGCACTAAGCTTGGAACTGCATGTTCCGCTTCATCCTTAATAGACTGGTCTACTTGGTTCCGACCTTCTTCGGGATCACGATCCTGTCTTTCGCTTTCATCCGCTTGCTGCCGGGCGACCCGGTCACGCTGCTGGCCGGCGAGCGCGGCGTCACACCGGAACGCCATGCCGAGCTCATGGTGCAGTTCGGTTTCGACAAGCCGGCGTGGGAGCAATACCTCTACTACATCGCCGACGTCCTGCAGGGCGACCTCGGCAAGTCGGTGGTCACCAAGCAGCCGGTGCTAGAGGAATTCTTCACCCTCTTCCCGGCGACCCTGGAACTTTCGTTCTGTGCCATCATCTTCGCCCTAGTCCTCGGCCTGCCCGCCGGCGTCATCGCCGCGGTCAAGCGCGGCTCCTGGTTCGACCATACGCTCATGGGTGTGGCGCTCACCGGCTATTCCATGCCGATTTTCTGGTGGGCTCTTATTCTCATCATCGTCTTCTCGACCAACCTTGGCTGGACACCCGTCTCCGGACGCCTCGACATTCTCTACTTCTTCGACCAGCCGACCGGCTTCATGCTGATCGACAGCCTGCTGTCGGGGGAGAAGGGCGCCTTCACCTCGGCACTGCGCCATCTCATCCTGCCGACCATCGCGCTGGGGACCATCCCGCTGGCCGTGATCGCGCGGCAGACCCGCTCGGCCATGCTGGAAGTGCTGGGTGAGGACTACGTGCGCACGGCGCGCGCCAAGGGCTTGCCTGCCTGGCGCATCGTCGGACTGCACGCCCTGCGCAACGCGCTGATCCCCGTCATCACCGTTATCGGGCTCTCCGTCGGGGTGCTGCTGGCCGGGGCGATCCTCACGGAAACCATCTTCGCCTGGCCGGGCATCGGCAAGTGGATGGTCGATTCCATTTCGCGCCGCGATTATCCCTCCGTGCAAGGCGGTTTGCTGCTCATCGCGGCCATCGTAATGATCGTGAATCTGACGGTCGATCTGCTCTACGGCCTTATCAATCCGCGCATCCGGCACCGGCGCTAGGAGGGGATCGATGGCCAGCAGCGAACAAGCTGTCGAAACGTCTGCCTCCCAGCGCAACCTCCGCGCCGAGCGCCTGCGCGAGTTCTGGCACTATTTCTCGGAAAACAACGGCGCCGTCGCAGGCCTCGGTATCGTCGTGATTCTGGTCCTCCTCGCGATCTTCGCCGATGTGGTATCGCCGCATTCGCCGATCGAGCAGTACCGCGACCACTTCCTCAAGCCGCCAGTCTGGATGGAGGGTGGTAGCTGGGAGTTTGCGCTCGGCACCGACGCCGTCGGCCGCGACATGCTCTCCCGTCTCATTCACGGCGCTCGCTATTCGCTTTACGTCGGTTCGATCGTCATCACCATAGCCTTCAGCGCCGGCATCACCTTGGGTCTTGTCGCCGGCTTCTTTCGCGGAATCGTCGAGACCCTGATCATGCGGGCCATGGACATAATTCTAGCCTTCCCATCAATCCTGCTGGCTCTGGTGCTGGTCACCCTGCTGGGGCCCAGCCTGACCAACGCCATGATCGCCGTTGCCGTCGTCGTGCTGCCGCACTTCGTGCGCCTGACCCGCGCCTCGGTCATCTCGGAAAGCACCCGTGACTACGTCACCTCCGCGCGGGTTGCCGGCGCCAGACTGCCGCGGCTCATGTTCGTCACCGTGCTGCCGAACTGCATGGCGCCGCTGATCGTCCAGGCGACACTCAGTTTCTCCACCGCGATCCTCGATGCCGCAGCCCTCGGTTTTCTCGGCCAGGGCGCCCAGCCGCCAACGCCGGAGTGGGGCGCCATGCTGGCCGACTCGCGCGAGTTCATCACGCGTGCCTGGTGGGTCGTAACCTTCCCCGGCCTCGCAATTCTAGTGACAGTGCTGGCCATCAACCTGTTCGGCGACGGCCTGCGTGACGCCCTCGATCCGAAGATGAAGCGCTCATGAGCCTGCTCGAGATCCGCAACCTCTCGGTCGATTTCCAGACCGCGCACGGTCTGTTCCGCGCCGTCGACTCGGTGGATCTCGATGTCAGCGAGGGCGACCTGGTCGCCATCGTCGGCGAGTCCGGTTCCGGCAAGTCGGTCTCCATGCTGGCGCTCATGGGCCTGCTGCCCTGGACCGCCAAGGTTACCGCGGATCGTCTTGTATTTGACGGCCGCGACCTGCTTACCCTCTCCGCCAAGGAGAGGCGCCAGATTATCGGCAAGGACATGGCGATGATTTTTCAGGAGCCGATGACGTCGCTGAATCCCTGCTTTACCGTCGGCTTCCAGATCACCGAGTCCCTGAACACTCATCTCGGCGGTTCGCGGGCCGAACATCGCCGCCGCGCCGTCGAACTGCTCGATCTGGTCGGCATTCCGGCGCCGGACACGCGCCTCTCGGCCTTTCCGCATCAGATGTCGGGCGGCATGAACCAGCGCGTGATGATCGCCATCGCCATCGCCTGCAACCCGCGCCTGCTGATCGCCGACGAGCCAACCACCGCTCTCGACGTCACCATCCAGGCGCAGATCCTGGAACTGCTGATCGAACTGCAGCAGGAACGCGGCATGGCCCTGGTGCTGATCACCCACGACATGGGCGTCGTGGCCGAGACCGCCCAGCGCGTGGTCGTGCAGTACGCCGGCCAGCAGGTCGAGAAGCAGACGGTCGAGGGCTTGTTCAGCGACCCCCGCCACCCCTATACCGCCGCCCTGCTCTCCGCCCTGCCGGAGCGCGCGACCAGCAAGCGCCTGCCGTCAATTCCCGGTGTGGTGCCCGGCCAGTTCGACCGGCCGGACGGCTGCCTGTTCCACCCGCGCTGCCGCTTTTCCACCGAGCTTTGCCGCACCGAAGCGCCGCCCTCCGGCGAGGGCGTGCTGTGCCACTATCCTCTGAACAAGGGCGTGCCGCAGGGACATCCGGAGGCTGCGGGAGAGAAGGTATGAGCGGCCAGCGAGTTCTTGAAGCCCGTGATCTGACCCGCCACTACCTGGTGGGCGGCGGGCTCTTCGCGCGCTCGGCGACCGTGAAGGCCCTGGACGGCATCAGCTTCACGCTGACCGCCGGCAAGACCCTGGCGGTGGTCGGCGAATCCGGCTGCGGCAAGTCGACCCTGGCGCGGCTGGTCACCTTGATCGAGCAACCGACCTCAGGGCAGCTCTCGCTCGGCACCGCCGATGTCACCGCCGCCAAGGGCGAGACGCTTCGGAAGCTGCGCCAGTCCGTGCAGATCGTTTTCCAAGACCCCTACGGTTCACTCAATCCGCGCCAGAAGGTCGGCACCATTCTGGAAGAGCCCCTGCTGATCAATCGCAAGATGTCGGCGGAACAGCGCCGCCAGACGGCAGAGTCCATGATGGCCCGCGTCGGCCTCAGGCCCGAGCACTATGAGCGCTACCCGCACATGTTCTCCGGCGGACAGCGCCAGCGCATCGCCATCGCCCGCGCCCTGATGCTGAACCCCGACGTGGTGGTGCTCGATGAGCCCGTGTCAGCCCTGGACGTCTCGATTCAGGCTCAGGTGCTGAACCTGCTGGCCGATCTGCAGCAGGAGTTCAACCTCGCCTACCTGTTCATCTCCCACGACCTCAGCGTAGTTCGCCACATCGCCGATGATGTGATCGTCATGTATCTCGGCCATCCGGTGGAGCAGGGGCCGCGCGATGCCGTCTTCGCCAATCCGCAGCACCCTTACACTCAAGCCCTGCTATCGGCGACGCCTAAGGCCGATCCGACGCAGAAGCGACAACGCATCAAACTCACCGGCGAACTGCCATCACCTCTCGACCCACCCAGCGGCTGTACTTTCCACCCGCGCTGCCCCTTTGCCAATGAGCGCTGCCGCAGCGAAGCGCCGTCGATGCTGGCTTCCCAGGGCAGCACGGTGTCGTGCCACGCGGTAGAAGAAGGCCGCCTGCCGCGCAGCAGCGCCGCTTAGAGCTTGTTTCGCCGCCGCCCCTGGTTTCTGATCCCTGGGTTCCGTTTGCCGTTAGCAATTTGATCAGTCTATGTCTTCCCGCCTGCCCTACCTGACTCCGGCTGAGTTCGCCGCCGCGCTCGAGGGCTGCCTTCCACCGCCGGGCGCGCGCGTCGGCCTGCTCGGCGGCTCCTTCAACCCGGCGCATGGCGGCCATCGGGAGATTTCCCGCGCGGCGTTGGCGCGCCTCGGCCTCGACCGGGTGTGGTGGTTGGTCTCGCCGCAGAATCCCCTGAAGTCCGCCGAGGAGATGGCGCCTCTGGCCCAGCGCATCGCCAGGGCCCGGGCGGCCGCCGACGACCCAAGGATTTTGGTTACCGGCCTGGAGACGCGGCTCGGCAGTGCCTATACCGCCGATACCCTGCGGGCGCTCTGCCGCTTGCTGCCGCAAGTTCGCTTCGTCTGGCTGATGGGCGCAGATAACTTGATTCAAGTTAATGAATGGCAGTGCTGGCAACAAATCTTTAATACCCTACCCGTTGCGGTTTTCGACCGCCCCTCCTATGCTTTAAGGGCGCTATCAGGTAAGGCAGCGCGCGTTTTTGCCCGGCATCGTCTAAAAGAGACTTCAGCGCGTAGCTTGGCAGAGACTGGGCCGCCGGCTTGGGTGTTCGTGCATTGCCGTTTGAACCCCCAATCCGCGACCGATATCCGGGGCCGCGAGCCATTGCAGGAAAATCTGGCGAGCGACCAGCCCTAGGCAACAATTGACAGGAGACATTGCGTCATACTGCAAGAGACCAAGGCCCCCCGGGCCGACCAGCAGGATGCCCTCGCCCATAGCCGGCACCTGCTTTCCGTGGTTCAGTCGTCTCTGGAAGACGACAAGGCGGACGACATCGTCGTCATCGAACTCGCCGACAAATCCAGCATCGCAGATTTCATGGTCATCGCTTCCGGCAGCTCTTCGCGGCAGGTCGGTGCCATGGCCGAACATCTGCGTGAGAAGCTGAAAGCCGAAGGCCTCCGCGGCGTCGCTGCCGAGGGCCTGGGGCGCTGCGACTGGGTGCTGATCGATGGCGGGGACGTGATCATCCACCTGTTCCGGCCGGAAGTACGGACGTTCTACAACCTCGAGAAAATGTGGGGTGTGAACCTGGTTCCGGCCGAAGCGGAATCGGAGCTGAAGGCGCCCGTCACCTGACGGGCGTCTCCATTTGACGGCTCCATAGTAAGTTGGCGCGCCCTCATTGCCTGACTTGGTGCTGGCAGGGGGCAGTGAAGCTTGGGTGGTGACATGCGAATCACGCTGGCGGCCGTCGGCAGGAGCAAGGCCGGCGCCACGAAGGAGCTTTACGAACTCTATGCCGCGCGACTGCGTTGGCAGATCACGCTGAAAGAAGTCGAGGAACGCCGCCCCCTGCCTCCCGAAGCATTGAAAGAACAGGAGGGAGAACTGCTGTTGGCGACAGTGCCGCGCGGCGCCAGGGTCATTGCGCTGGACGAGGGCGGCAAACTCCTGACCAGCCGAGACTTCGCGGCTTTGCTGGGGCGCTGGCAGGATGGCGGCACTCAGGACCTGGCCTTTCTCATCGGCGGCGCCGGTGGCCTGACCCAGGCCGCCCGCAAGGCCGCGGACGTCATTCTCTCCTTGGGCCGCCTGACGTGGCCCCATATGTTGGTTCGCGGGCTGCTGGCCGAACAGCTGTTTCGCGCCGAGAGCATCCTCGCCGGCCACCCCTACCACCGCGATTGATTGAAAAAAGACCGCACCCATGACTGAGACAAGAGCCCGTCCCGATACCCCGCGCCCCGTGGTGCTCTGCATACTCGACGGCTGGGGTCACCGAGAATCCTGTGAGAACAACGCGATCTGCGAGGGCCCGACGCCGCACCTCGATCGCCTGTTCAAGATCTCGCCGCACGCCCTGATCGACGCCTCGGAGGGTGAAGTCGGCCTGCCCCCCGGTCAGATGGGGAATTCTGAGGTCGGGCACATGAACCTTGGTGCTGGGCGCGTGGTGATGCAGGACCTGCCGCGCATCGACGCCGCCATCGCCGATGGCAGCTTCGCGGCCAATCCGGTACTGCAGGAGGCCATCGCCGGCTTGAAAGCCGCCGGCGGCACCGCCCACGTCATGGGCCTGCTGTCACCCGGCGGAGTACACTCGCACCAGAACCAGATCGCCGCCCTGGCCGAGGTGCTGGCCGAGGCCGGCATTCCCGTCGCCGTCCACGCCTTCCTCGACGGACGCGATACGCCGCCACGCAGCGCGCTTGATTTCTTGAAGGACTTTCAGTTGAAGGCACCGCGCGCCACCTTGGCAACGATTTCCGGGCGCTACTACGCCATGGACCGCGACAAGCGTTGGCCTAGAGTTGGAAAAGCTTTCCGCGCTCTGGTGCAGGCCGAGGGCGAGCAAGCCAGAGATGCTTTGCAGGCCGTCGAGCAGAGCTACGCCGCCGGCACCAACGATGAGTTTGTATTGCCGACGGTGGTCGGCGGCTATGCCGGCATGAAGGATGGCGACGGCCTGTTCATGGCCAATTTCCGTGCCGATCGTGCCCGCGAGATCCTGACGGCACTGCTGGATCCCGCTTTCGACGGCTTCGATGTTACCGGGCGCCCGGCTTTTGCCTGCGCCCTGGGTATGGTGGAGTACTCCAAGAATCTCAACTCTTTCCTCACCGCCCTCTTTCCACCGGCAGATCTGAGCGAGACGCTGGGGGAGTTGGTGGCCGGAGCCGGCAAGCGCCAACTGCGCATCGCCGAGACCGAGAAGTACGCCCACGTCACGTTTTTCTTCAACGGCGGGCGCGAAGAGGTCTTTGAGGGCGAGGAGCGTATTCTGGTGCCTTCACCGGACGTCGCCACCTACGACCTGAAACCCGAAATGTCGGCTCCGGAAATGACTGACAAGCTGGTCGAAGCCATCGAATCTGGAACCTTCGATCTCATCGTCTGCAACTATGCCAACGGCGATATGGTCGGACATACAGGCGATTTGGTTGCCGCCATCAAGGCTGTGCAGACCGTCGATCACTGTGTCGGACGGCTGGCCGAAGCGGTGGAGCGGACCGGCGGCTGTATCCTGCTGACCGCCGACCATGGCAATGTCGAGCAGATGAGCGATCCCAGAACCGGCCAGGCACACACCGCTCACACCATGAACAAAGTGCCGCTGCTGCTGGTCAACGGACCGACGCGCGCCGCGAAACTGGCCGACGGCCGCCTCGCCGATATCGCGCCGACGGTGCTCGACCTCTTGGTCCTGCCGCTGCCTGCCGTCATGACGGGCCACAGTCTGATCCGACCGCAGGCAGCCCGCGGCGAGGCGGCCGCGGAGTAGCCTTGAGCAAGCTAATCCAGCGAATTGGCTCCTGCCGGCTTCTGGCTGCTGCAGTCGGATTCTTGTTTGCAATCAGCTACACAACGTCCCTGGGGGCCCAGGTCAACGCGCCTCAGGGCGACCTGCAAAAACTCGAAGACGCGCTGAACGAAGACCGCGCCCGAGCCAAACGGCTCCGCGCCGAGGCCGCGGCACTTACTCTTGAGGTTGGAGAGCTGCGCATCAAGGCCATCGCAGCGGCCAAGCGCGCCCAGGACCTTGAGAGTGAAATGACGGCCGCCGAGCAGACCCTGACGGCGCTGAGTGCCGAAGAAAAGGACAAGGCTGACGATCTCGCTGAACGCCGCGACCAGCTTGGCCAAACCTTGGGCGCTTTGCAGCGCCTCGCCTTGCAGCCGCCGGAATCCGCCCTGGCACGCAGCACGCAACCGGTCGATTCCGCCCGGGCCGCCCTACTGCTGCGAATCGCGGTACCAAAGCTCGAAGTTCAGGCCAAGCGATTGCGCGCCGAACTTGGTGACCTTGCGGTGCTCCGCACTCGTATCGCCATCGAACGCGACGATCTCGCCGCCGCCACAGCGGCGCTTGGCGCCGAGCGCGATCGTCTCGCCTCGCTGCTGGCGCGTAAGGCGGAACTGCAGGCTTCTGCCGAGGCGGAAAGCGGTGCGGCCCAGATCCGTATCGCCAGGCTGGCCGAAGAAGCCCGCGACCTGCGCGAGTTGACCGAGCGGATCGAGGCTGAAGCCCGGGCCACCGAAGACCGACGCCTCGGCGCGGAACACCGCCGCCAGGAGCAATTGCGCCTGGCGGTGGAACAGGCGGAAGCTCGGAAAGAAGCGCTGCGGCAACAGCGGGCCGAGGCAGCCGACCGTGCCGGTGCGCAGGCTGAGAGGGCACGCGAAGCCGCAGAAGCGGCTTCACGCCAAGTTGAACAGGAAAGCCAACAAGTCGCGCGCCTGACCAAGCCCCCAAGTCTTCGTCCTTTCCCGGAAACCCAGGAAAGCCTTACTCTTCCGGTCCGTGGCGAGGTTGTGCGGCTTTACGGGCAGGAAAGCGACGCGGAGGGCGGTACTTTCAAGGGCATTTCCATTCGCAGCCGGGCTGGCGCCCAGGTTGTCGCGCCGTTTGACGGCAAAATAGCCTATGCCGGCCGGTTTCGCGGATATGGGCTTATCTTGATAATAGACCATGGCGGGCGATATCATACGATATTGGCCGGTTTCGATCGGATCGATGCCGTGGTCGGGCAGTGGGTGCTGGCTGGTGAGCCCGTTGCGAGAATGAGCGACAGCACCGGCGGCAACCCGGAGCTTTATTTGGAACTCCGCCGCACAGGGCAGGCCATCAATCCGCTCCCCTGGCTGGCTACAAACGACGACAAGGTGCGAGGTTAATGCGCAAATACCAAATCGCGGTCGTGATCGCCGCCCTCCTGATCGCAGTGCCGCAGTTTTCACCGGCGCAGGAAAATTCTTCCGACACATATCGGCAACTGAAGTTGTTCAGCGATGTCTTTGAGCGCGTCCGCGCCGACTACGTCGAAGAGGTTACCGACAAGGAACTGATCGAATATGCCATTCAGGGCATGCTCTCGACCCTTGATCCGCACTCCAGCTACCTCAACGCCGACTCCTTCGGCGACATGCGGGTACAGACCAAGGGTGAATTCGGCGGCCTCGGCATCGAAGTCACCATGGAGAACGGCTTCGTCAAGGTGGTTTCTCCCATCGACGATACCCCGGCGTACCGTGCCGGCGTGCAGCCCGGCGACTTCATTACCCATCTTGATGGCGAGCCGATCCTAGGCCTGTCACTGAACGAAGCGGTTGAGAAGATGCGCGGCCCCGTCAATACCGACCTGACCGTGACCATTCGCCGCGAGGACACCGAGCCTTTCGACCTGACCATCACCCGCGACGTCATCAAGATCCAGTCGGTGCGTAACCGCGTGGAGGACAGCGTCGGCTACATCCGCATCACCACCTTCAATCAGCAGACCATGCCGGGGCTGGAGCGGGCGATCAGCGAGATCAAGGCGGAAGCCGGCAGCGAACTGAGAGGCTACGTTCTCGATCTGCGTAACAATCCGGGCGGACTGCTCGACCAGGCCGTGGATGTCTCTGATGCCTTCATCGAACAGGGCGAACTCGTCTCAACCCGTGGCCGTGAAGTAGATGATTCACAGCGCTTCAATGCCACTCCCGGCGACCTGGCAGACGGCCTGCCTGTTATCGTACTGATCAATGGTGGCTCCGCCTCGGCTTCCGAAATAGTCGCCGGCGCCCTGCAGGACCACCGCCGCGCCATCGTCATGGGGACCCGCTCCTTTGGTAAGGGATCCGTGCAGACGATCATTCCGCTCGGACTCAATGGTGCCATGCGGTTGACCACGGCGCGCTACTTCACTCCGTCCGGCCGCTCGATCCAGGCACTGGGTATTGATCCGGACATCCTTGTCGAACAGGCCAAGGTGGAGCAGGCCGAGGCCGCAGGCCCCGGCCGCCGCGAAGCGGATTTGCCCGGAGCGCTGACCAACCCGAATGAAGAAAACGGGGTCAGCGAGGAGTCCGACGGCACGGAGACCGAAGGCGATGTGCTCTCCGAGGCAACCCAGCAGGACTACCAATTGGCACGGGCCATCGACCTGCTGCGTGGCCTGGCCCTTTATAATCAGCGAGTCGTGAACTAAAAGGAGGGTTCAGACTCGTCAATCCGGTGTGGAGTCGCACCGCGAAGAGGGCCGGCAGCGTTCATGACGATCCGTCGTCGAAACTCACCGCAGATTCGCCTGGGGTGGCGCAGGGGCAACATGCCTTGCCTCTGCATGCCACCTCCGGCTTGAGTTGCGGCGGGCCTTGAGCAGGTTTCTCGCCAGTTGGGGCGCCTTGATCGCTGCCTGGTTGGTGGTGCTTTCCGCGCTGGGCGGCAGCTTGACGATCGCCCTCTTGCAACCGTCGCCGCCCGTTGGTGAGCCGGTGGTGATCGCGCTCGAAGTCCGCACCGACACAGGACCAGAAGGACCAGCAGCAGCGGTCAACCATAACCTTCCAACTTCAGGCCCGGATTCAGGTCCAGATTCAGGCGGAGCTGAACCGAATACCGTGATTGAGGAGGGCCGGACGCAACCGGAGCCTTCTGAGGCAGCATCAATGGCACCTGCCAGAACCGCGGCACAGGCCCAATCTGAGGCACAGCAGATGGCGCCCGCCCCACAAGCGACGCCAGGGAACGCGCCTGAAGCGATCGAAGAGCCTATGCCTCAGACTGCTCATGTAGTAGTCGCGCTGCCGCCACCGAAGCCTCCGGGATCGCCGGGCGCTGAAGGTGCCGGTGAAGAGCGCGTCGCCGACTCGAGTGCGAAGATCGAACCGCCTGCCGCCCCTTCCGAGGCGGATCTTCCCGGCAGTGGCAATCCGGCCCCGGCCCAGGAGCAGGTCGTCAGCATTCCAGTCATCCCGCCGGCGCCCGAGCAGTTGCGGTACTGGGAGCGCTACCGGCAGCCTTTCAATATGGACGACCCTCGCCCGCGCATCGCCGTGGTTCTCAGCGGGCTTGGCTTGTCGGACGGTGCCACGGAAGCAGCCATCAACAAACTTCCGCCGGCAGTGACACTGTCCTTCAGCCCCTATGCCCGCGATCTCGAGCGTTGGATTGCCCTGGCCCGATCGCGAGGCCACGAAGTGATGCTGGACCTGCCGATGGAACCAGCAACCTTCCCCAACGAGGATCCCGGCCCACAGGGCCTGCTGACCAATCTCAGCGCAGAAGACAACCTCAACCGGCTGGACTGGGTGCTGAGCCGAGGCAGCGCCTACGTCGGACTGGCCGGCAGCATGGGCTCGCGCTTCACTGCCTCGCGCAGCGACATGGAGCCAATTTTGCGCGACGTACAGGAGCGCGGTCTGATCTTCCTGGATCGGCGCACCACTGAAAACTCCGTCGTGCTGCAAGTGGCCGAGGAACTCGGCCTGCCGAGCGTCGTCAACAATCGCTCGATCGACGAACGTCAGGCAAGCCGCGTGGCCATCGATGCCCGCCTTGCACAAATCGAGCGCATCGCTCTGACCGAAGGTTACGCCGTCGCCATGGCTCAGCCTTACCCCGTCACTCTCGAACGTTTGGCAGATTGGGCGACGGAATTGACGGCGCGCGGCTTTGTCATCGCGCCCATCAGCGCGCTCGCCGACCAGCAGAACCGACCCTGAGGCGTTGTTTCTTCATGCTAGCGCCGGAAGATATCGAGAAGCTGCCGTACCGGCCCTGCGTCGGCATGCTGCTCTTGAATGCCGAAGGCAGGGTATTTGTCGGCCGGCGGATCGACTCCGCCAAGGAAGCAGACAACATCTGGCAGATGCCGCAGGGCGGCATCGACAAGGGCGAGACTCCCGTCCAAGCCGTTCTGCGCGAGTTGGAAGAAGAAATCGGCACCAACAAGGCGGTCATCGTCGCCGAAAGCCGTCAATGGCTGCGCTACGACCTGCCGCCCCATCTGGTGGGGAAGATATGGAAAGGGCGCTATCGCGGCCAGGACCAACGCTGGTTTGCCCTGCGTTTTCTGGGCGTGGACGCGGATATCAACCTGGCGACAAAACATCCGGAATTCGACGCCTGGCAATGGGTCGACCTGGAGGATCTGCCGCAGATGGTAATCCCCTTCAAACGCGACACCTACCTGGCCGTGGTAGCGGAATTTCGAGAACTGCTCGGGCGAACCTAAGCTTGCCGATCAGGCGGCGATCAGGCGGCCGCGCAGGCGAATGAAGCCGAAAGCGGCACGGGCGGCCAAATCGACAACGCGGCCCTGCGGGTTGAGGCCGGCGGCTTTGAAGATCATCGCCACCGCACGCCGCACCTGAGGCTCGCGATAACAGGCGAAGGCCCGCTTCATGTAGGCGCGGCCATAGGTCTTGCGGTCATAGGGTTTCGCCGCATTCTCATTGGCGGCATAGAAAGCGTATGCGAGTTCGTCGTCCTCGCTTTCACCGATGCGGCTGAGCGCCACCGCCAGCCGCTTCCACTTGCCGATTTGCTCATGCTCGAGATAGCGCTTTAAGTGGGAATAGAACAGCTTGTAGTGACGCAACTCGTCAGCGGCGATGTTGCGGCAGATTGCCCGTAAAACGGGCTCCTTGGTCGTCGCGGCGATGGAGGCGTAATAAGAAGAGGTGCCGACCTCGACGATACAACGCGCCACCAACTCACCGGAGCGCGATCCGCGAATCGAGTCCGCAGATCCGATGGAAATCTGATAACCGTCACGGAATCGCGCGAAACTGCCGTTGAAATCGAAACTCTTGTCCGCCAGCTTTGCCCAGCGGGCTAGAGCCTCGCCATGCTGAACTTCTTCAAGGGCCCAGGACCTTGCGGCGTCCTGAAAGCTGGAATCATCGGAAAAGACGTTGCAGAGATAAGCGGCGTAGGCGGCACCGTTGTACTCGACCATGCTCGCCGCCTTGACGATCTTCACCAATTCAGGATCGACCTTGGCGGGGTCAAACTGCTCCCAGGGGATATCGTCTAAGGTCCAATTGCCCGCCGTCATCGAGAACGCCTCAACAATGCTCACTCAGTTCGCAATGACCATAATAGGACTAAAAGCCGGTTCGGGATTGGCTTCAAGAATGCCAGAGCCCATCAGAAGGCTTTGACCGATCAATGACTTCCCAAGAGGTATGAAATACCGAGCCGGCTGACAAGCCCCTTGTCAGAGGCAGACAATCCTAAAAATTCCAGGACACTCGGGATCTGGCGCTTGCCCGTCACCCCAAAACCCTCGTGCCACGATTTCCAGACCTAGACCACTGCCTTCAGCATTTCCTCGGCAATCTTGATGCGCTGCGCGCAGGAAGCCTTCTCGAAATCGTCCTTTGCGTCAAGAAGATCGTCCTTGGCATCGCTTAGACGCTGCTCGGTGGCCGCGCGGTCGATGTCCTCAATCGGCAGGGCCTCCTGCGCCAGCACCGTGCAACGCGCCGGGGTCACCTCGGCAAATCCACCGGCCACGAAGATCTCCTCGGTAACGCTGCCGCCGTCGTGCACCTTGATGACGCCGGGACGCAGTGTCGAGATCAGAGGAGCATGCCGGGTAAGAACACCGAAGTCGCCCTCCTCACCCGGCACCACGACCATATCGACCTCTTCGGAGAGCAGCAGGCGCTCCGGCGAGACCAGTTCGAATGCGACTTTACCTTCGGCCATATCCGCGCCGTCCGTTGTTTGTATCGTGCCCTGGCAAATCGACCCTTAGGCCGCTTCCGCCGCCAGCTTGCGCGCCTTCTCGACCGCCTGTTCGATGGCGCCAACCATGTAGAAGGCGGCTTCCGGCAGATGGTCGTACTCGCCTTCGCAGATACCCTTGAAGCCGCGAACGGTGTCTTCGATGGAGACCTGCACGCCTGGCGATCCGGTAAAGACCTGGGCAACGTCGAAGGGCTGCGACATGAAGCGCTGGATCTTACGCGCGCGGGCCACCGTCTGCTTGTCTTCTTCCGACAACTCGTCCATGCCGAGAATGGCGATGATGTCCTGCAACGCTTTGTAGCTCTGCAGGATGCGCTGCACTTCACGGGCCACGTTGTAGTGCTCTTCGCCGACCACTTGCGGATCGAGAATACGGCTGGTGGAGTCGAGCGGATCGACCGCGGGGTAGATCCCCAACTCGGCGATCTGGCGCGACAGCACCGTGGTCGCATCCAAGTGCGCGAAGGATGTCGCCGGCGCCGGGTCGGTCAGGTCGTCGGCAGGCACGTAGATCGCCTGCACCGAGGTGATCGAGCCCTTCTTCGTGGTGGTGATGCGCTCCTGCAGCGTGCCCATGTCGGTGGCCAAAGTCGGCTGATAGCCCACTGCCGAAGGAATGCGCCCGAGCAGCGCCGAAACCTCGGAGCCAGCCTGGGTAAAGCGGAAGATGTTGTCGACGAAAAAAAGCACGTCCTGGCCTTCTTCATCACGGAAGTACTCTGCCTGGGCCAAACCCGTCAGAGCGACGCGCGCGCGTGCGCCCGGTGGCTCGTTCATCTGGCCGAAGACCAGCGCCACCTTGGAGTCGCCTTCCAGGTCGATGACCTTGGACTCCATCATTTCATGATACAAGTCGTTGCCCTCGCGGGTACGCTCGCCGACACCGGCGAAGACCGAGTAACCGCCGTGGGTCTTGGCAACGTTGTTGATCAGTTCCTGGATCAGCACCGTCTTGCCGACGCCGGCACCGCCGAACAGGCCGATCTTGCCGCCACGGGCATAGGGGGCCAGCAGATCGACGACCTTGATGCCGGTGACCAGCATCTCGGCCTCGGTCGACTGCTCATCGAATTCCGGCGCGGGGCGATGGATCGGCGCCGTCTGAGCTGTATTCACCGGGCCGCGCTCATCGATCGGCTCGCCGATGACATTGATGATGCGGCCGAGCATCTCCGGGCCCACCGGCACGGTGATCGGCTCCCCGGTATCGGTCACCTCCTGGCCGCGGACCAAGCCTTCGGTCGCGTCCATGGCGATGGCGCGCACGACGCTGTCGCCCAGGTGCTGGCCGACCTCCAGGACCAAGCGCTTGTCGCCGTTGGAGGTCTCCAGCGCGTTGAGAATCGGCGGCAGGTCGCCGGTGAACTGTACGTCCACCACCGGCCCCATCACCTGGGTAATCTTGCCAACGAGGTTAGCTGCCATCTTCTTGCTCCTTGGTGCCCGCCGCGCCATTTCGGGTGCGGCCTGCAGTCCACCGTTACATTGCTTCCTTAGCGGAAATAATTTCGATCAGTTCACCGGTAATCGCCGCCTGACGCGTGCGGTTGTAGACCAGCGTCAGGTTGTTGATCATGTCGCCGGCGTTGCGCGTCGCGTTGTCCATCGCGGTCATGCGTGCGCCATGCTCGCTCGCCGCATTCTCCAGCAGACCCTTGAAGATCTGGATCGAGATGTTGGTCGGCAGGAGGGCGGAGAGGATTTCTTCCTCACCCGGCTCGTATTCATAGACGGCGCCATTGAGGCCATCGTCGCTTTCCGACCCATCATCCTCATTCTTGGGTGGGGCGAAGGGGATGAGTTGCTGCGGTGTTACGATCTGCGAGATCGCGGAGCGGAACTCCGCGTAGATCAACGTGCAGACGTCGAACTCGCCGGCCTCGAACATGGCGACCACCCGCTCGCCGATCGACGCGGCTTTGTCGAAAGACAACGACGGCTTGGCAATGTCCTCGACAGTATCGACGATCATCGAACTGTAGTCGCGGCGCAGCTGATCGCGGCCTTTCCGGCCGATACAGAGGATCTTGACCGTCTTGCCGTCGTCCACAAGGCGGCGAATCATGCGCCGGGCTTCGCGCACGATGGATGAGTTGAAGCCGCCACAAAGCCCACGGTCCGCTGTCGCAACCACGATCAAATGAGCGCCGTCCTGACCCGAACCGGCCAGCAGCTTCGGCGCGCCGGCTTGGCCGGCGGCAGCCGCTGCCAACGACCCCAGCATCCGCTCCATACGCTGCGCGTAAGGGCGCGACGCCTCGGCCTGCTCCTGGGCGCGGCGCAGCTTTGCCGCAGCCACCATCTTCATGGCGGAGGTGATCTTCCGCGTCGATTTGACGCTATCGATCCGCACCTTCAGGTCTTTGAGATTCGGCATCCGCCGTGCCCCGCTCCGGCTTTACTCTGTTCGATGGCCCGTCGTCTTCGGATCAGGCCGCAAAATTCTTGGCAAAAGCTTCGAGCAGATTCTTCAGCTTCTCTTCCGTCGCCTCCGAAATCGCCTGCTCGCTGCGAATCGCCGAAAGGATATCCGCGCCTTCCGCGCGCAACTTGGTAAGCAGTTGAGCCTCGAATGCCGTCACCTGGTTCACCGGCACCTTGTCGAGATAACCGCGTACACCGGCGAAAATCACCGCGACCTGCTCCTCGACCGCCAAGGGTGAGTACTGCGGCTGCTTCAATAGTTCGGTCAGGCGCGATCCGCGCGCCAGCAAGCGCTGGGTTGCCGCATCGAGGTCGGAGGCGAACTGCGAGAACGCCTCCATCTCGCGATACTGCGCCAGCTCAAGCTTGATACTGCCGGCGACCTGCTTCATCGCCTTGATCTGAGCGGCGGAACCGACACGGCTGACCGACAGGCCGACGTTCAACGCCGGGCGAATGCCCTTATAGAACAGACCTGTCTCGAGGAAGATCTGACCGTCGGTGATCGAGATCACATTGGTCGGAATGTAGGCCGAGACGTCGCCGGCCTGGGTCTCGATGACCGGCAGGGCTGTGAGGCTGCCGTTGCCGGCTTCGTCGCCCATCTTGGCGGCCCGCTCGAGCAGGCGGGAGTGCAGGTAGAAGACGTCGCCGGGATAGGCTTCACGGCCCGGCGGGCGGCTCAGCAGCAGCGACATCTGGCGATAGGAAACCGCCTGCTTGGAGAGATCGTCGTAAATGATGACGGCGTGGGTGCCGCTGTCGCGGAAAAACTCGCCCATGGTGCAACCGGTGTAAGGCGCGAGGAACTGTAGCGGCGCCGGCTCGGAAGCCGTGGCAGCCACGATGATCGAGTATTCCAGGGCACCCTGATCTTCCAGGATCTTCACGAACTTGGCGACGGAGGAGCGCTTCTGGCCAATGGCGACATAGATGCAGTAAAGCTTCTTCGCCTCGTCGTCGCCCTGGTTGATGGGCTTCTGGTTGATGATGGTATCGAGCGCGATGGCGGTCTTGCCGGTCTGGCGGTCACCGATGATCAGCTCGCGCTGGCCACGGCCGATGGGGATAAGCGCGTCGATGGCCTTCAGGCCGGTCTGCATCGGCTCATGCACCGATTTGCGCGGGATGATGCCCGGCGCCTTGACTTCGACACGGCGGCGCTCGGTGCTTTCGATCGGTCCCTTGCCGTCGATCGGATTGCCGAGGGCGTCGACCACGCGGCCGAGCAGGCCGCGCCCCACCGGGACGTCGACGATTTCGCCCGTCCGCTTGACGGTATCGCCTTCCTTGATGCCACGGTCTTCACCGAAGATCACAACGCCGACGTTGTCGACTTCCAGGTTCAGCGCCATGCCTTTGATGCCGCCGGGGAACTCGACCATTTCACCGGCCTGCACGTTGTCGAGGCCGTAAATGCGGGCCACGCCGTCACCGACCGACAGCACCTGCCCTACCTCGGCGACGTCCGCTTCGTTACCGAAGTTTTCGATCTGGTCTTTCAGAATGGCGGAAATTTCCGCGGCGCGGATGTCCATCATCCGACCCCTTTCATGGCGAGTTGAAGTCTTTGCAATTTGCTACGTAGCGAAGAATCGATCATGCGGCTGCCGACCTTGACGATGAGTCCGCCGATCAACGCAGAGTCGACCTTGATATCAAGTTGAACCTTGCTGCCGACGGCACTGCGCAACGCCTCGAGAAGGGCGGCCTGCTGCGCGTCGGAAAGTGAACGGGCGGCTGTCACTTCGGCGGTGATCTCGCCGCGACGACGCGCCAGCTCCGACAGGTAGCCTTCGATCATCGACGGCAGTGCGAAAAGACGGTGATTGTCGGCCACCACCAGAACAAAGCGGTGGGTCAATTCGCCGATCGCGGCCTTTTCCATCAACGCGGTCATGGCCTTGCGCTGTTCGTCTCGGGTGAAAACCGGGCTGTTCAGCAGCCGCCGCAGGTCGTCACTCTCGACGATCAACGACCGCACGGTCTTGAGATCGTCGGCGACCTCATCCAACGCCTTGCGCTCGTCGGCCAAGTCGAGCAACGCGGAAGCATAGCGCCCCGCCAAGTCGCTCACGCTCGTGTTATCACCAGCCAAGCCCGATGTCCTCGAAGTCCTTGTTCACCCCTGCTCGAGCGACTGGTCCGTTATTCCGAATGCGGCAAAGCCCGAACCTTGCGCAGAGCGGGAGTTCCCGCCCACGAGCGCGCGTTTGGTATCATACGAGCCAAGGTGTTGCAAGGTGGGTGGCAGCGTCTTTCGGCCACTTTCTATCCTTAGGTTTCCGGCGGTTTTGGCACATTCGTGCTTTGCCGGTGCGGCGGCTCAAACACCGCTGCGCAAGGCCGCCGAAATTGCCGCTTTTTTCATCACATTTATCAAAATTACCCCCGCCAAGACCGGCGCGGCGCAACGGCCGGCCTCACAGAAAACTGTAAGGATCTATATCCACTTGAAGCCGCAGGGCGTTGGGCAACTTCACCTGCGCCAGCCAGTGCCGCAGCAGCGGCTGAAGTCGCAAGGCCCGTGGGGCCTTCACCAAGAAACGGCGGCGATGACGCCCGCGCAGCACCGCCAGCGGCGCCGGTGCCGGCCCCAGAATGCTCACTCCCTCGCTACGCGGGGCGCAGCTTGCCAGGGCGCGGGCCACATCGTCGACCTGGCGCGGATTCGGGCCCGAGAGCACCAGGGCGGCCAGACGGCCGAAGGGCGGCAACCCCGCGCCTTCCCGGGCCGCGGCCTCGGCTTCGAAGAAGGGATCGCGCTCACCCGCCGCCAGGGCTTGCATCACCGGGTGATCCGGCTCCGCCGTCTGCAGCAGTACCCTGCCGCGATGCTCGGCGCGCCCGGCGCGCCCGGCTACCTGGTGCAGCAGCTGGTAGGTGCGCTCCGCGGCGCGCAGGTCACCGCCATGGAGGCCGAGATCGGCGTCGACCACGCCCACCAGGGTCAAGTGGGGAAAATGGTGCCCCTTGGCGACGATCTGGGTGCCGACCAGCAGGTCGATTTCCCGCGCTTTGACCGCCGCCACCAGCTGCGCGGCCGAATTCGGGCCAGTCAGCGTATCGCTGGTCATCATGGCTTGGCGCACTTTGGGAAACAGGGCCGTGACTTCCTCGGCTAGGCGCTCGACCCCGGGCCCGCAGGCGGCCAGTGTGCCCTCCGCGCCGCAGTCCGGGCAGGCTGAGGGGAGCCGCGCCGCAAACCCGCAGTGATGGCACTGCAGGCGCCCGGCCAGCCGGTGCTCGACCAGCCAGGCAGTACAGTTGGGGCACTGCAGACGGTGCCCGCAGGCCCGGCAGAGCGTCAAGGGCGCATAACCGCGACGGTTGAGAAACAGCAGAACTTGCTCGCCTGCGACCAGGGTTTCGTTGATGGCCTCCCGCAAGGTCGGAGACAGCCAGCCGGGGCCGAGGCCGTCGAGTTTGACCGGCTTGTCCTCACGCAGATCGACCAGGGCGACCTCAGGCAACACCGCGCCACCATGGCGCTCCGGCAAGTGCAGGGCCCGATAGCGCCCGCTGCGCACATTGTTGAGACTCTCCAGCGACGGCGTGGCCGAGACCAGGACTGCCGGGATGCCGCCGAGTTGGGCGCGCACCACGGCCATGTCGCGGGCATGATAGGTGACGCCATCCTCCTGCTTGAAGGCGCTCTCATGTTCCTCATCGACGACGACAAGGCCGAGATTCGGATAGGGCAGAAACAGCGCCGAGCGGGCGCCGACCACCACCGGGGCACGGCCCTGGGCGACAGCGCGCCAGGCGGCACGCCGTTGGGTCGAGGTCAGATCCGAATGCCACAGCGCCGGCGCCACCCCGAAACGCTGCTCGAAACGCTCCAGCCACTGGGCCGAGAGCGCAATCTCCGGCAAAAGCACAAGAGCCTGGCGCCCCGCGGCTAGAACTTCGGCAATGGCTTCGAAGTAGACCTCCGTCTTGCCAGAGCCGGTGACGCCATCGAGCAGGGTGACCGAAAAGCCATCGTCATGCAGGGTCGCACGGAGCGACACCGACGCAGCAGCCTGCTGATCGGAAAGCTTCGGCCCCTGGCGCTGGGGCAATGGTGTTTCGAAAAACGGCTCCTGCGTCAGCTGCACGGCTTCCACCAGCCCGGCCAGCACCAGACCCTTGATCACGGAAGCGCCCACGGCCGCGCTCCCGGTCAGGTCGGCCTGGCTGCGCGCGGGCCCGCCCTCCAATTCCGCCAGCACACGCTGACGCGCCGGCGTAAGGCGCAGGGCTTCGGGCAACGCCATGTCGCTGCGCCTGAAAAGCGTCACCGGTCGCGGCGGCGCCAATGCCGAAGGCGACGACAGCGCCATGCGCAGCACCGCACCGGGCGGCGCCAGGGTGTAGTCAGACACCCAGGCGAGAAAACGCCGCGCCACCTCGGTAAGTGGCGGCACAGGAAAAACCTCGAGGATCGGGCGCAGCTTTTCCAGCGGAACCACCTTGTCGTCGGTCGGCGCCGCCTCCAACGGCCGGTCCCAGACGACGCCCGCCATCTCGCGCTGGCCAAGGGGCACCCGCACCACGCTGCCGGGCGTGATTGCGAATTCCGGCGGCGCCAGATAGTCATAGGGTCCAGTCAGCGGCAGGGGCAGCAAAACCGCAACGCGGCGTACGCCGCCGGCCGCGGCATCGGGCATCTCCTCGCGCACATCTTGAGGCTCGAGCGGCAGGGTGGCAGTGCTGGTATGGCGGTCTGGCATCCGCTACACTCTAACCGAGGCTGACGGGCCGGCCAACGAAGTGGGGCAAGCTCAAGGCTCGGCAATCACCGAGCGGTAATGCCGCAAGCAGGAAGGACGAACCTGGCCGCATGAAATTCTTCATCGACACCGCCGACATCGCGGAGATCCGCGACCTGGCCGCGACCGGCCTGGTCGATGGTATCACAACCAACCCTTCCCTGGTCGCCAAGAGCGGTCGAGACTTCTTTGACGTCTTGAAGGAGATCTGCGAAGTGGTCACCGGCCCGGTCAGTGCCGAAGTCACCGCCACCGACCATGAAGGCATGCTCAGCGAGGGGCGAGCCCTGGCGAAGTTGGCCGACAACATCGTGGTCAAAGCGCCGCTGACCGTTGACGGCCTGAAGACTTGCAAGGTGTTGAGCGACGAGGGCACCAGTGTCAACGTCACGCTGTGTTTCTCCGCCGCCCAGGCAATCCTCGCCGCCAAGGCCGGTGCCGCCTACATCTCACCCTTCGTCGGGCGCCTCGACGATACCGGCGCGGACGGACTGCAGCTGATCGCGGAAATCGTAGAGATCTACAATGCCTATCCGGATTTCAACACCGAAGTCCTGGTTGCTTCGGTGCGCCACGTCGGCCATGTGATCGAATCGGCAAAGATGGGCGCCGACGTCGCGACACTGCCGCCGTCGGTGCTGCGCGCCATGTACAAGCATCCCCTGACGGACAAGGGACTCAACGACTTCCTCGCCGATTGGGCGAAGACCGGCCAGAGCATCCTGGGCAAGAACGGCAAGGAAGAACGCCGCAGTGCCTGAGAAAGAGATGCCGGAAAGCGAAAACCCCAAGACCGGAATATCCGATAGCCGGTCGAGCGGCAGCGGTATGGCCCTGGCTCAGCCGGTGTCCGCCGACCAGGTGGCCGGCTATCTGCGTCACCACCCGGACTTCCTCGGTGACTACCCCGAACTGTTGGACGTGCTCACACCGCCCAAGCGGGACCGGGGCGAAGGCGTCGTCGATTTGCAGCAGTTTATGGTCGAGCGGCTGCGCCGCGAGATAGCCGACCTGACGCTACTGCGCGACGACATGGTCGCCGCCGGACGCAGCAACCTGGCCACCCAGGGCCGCGTGCACGAAGCCATCCTGGCCCTCCTGCGCGCCGGAAGCTTTGAAGAATTCGTCGAGACCATCACCACAGATCTGACCGTGATCCTCGACCTCGACGTTGCCACCATCGGGGTCGAACAGGCCACCAAGGGCGCCGCCTGGAAGCCCCTAGCGGGTGTTTACTGCCTGGAAGCCGGGAGCGTCGACGCTCTGCTGGGACCCAACGGCAGCATGCTGCTGCGCGAGGACATCGTCGGCGATCCGGCGATCTTCGACGGCGGCGCCGGACTCGTGCGATCCGATGCCTTGATTCGCCTCAGGATCAGCACAAACACGCCGCCGGCACTGCTGGCCTTGGGTTCCCGCCAGACCGGCGCATTTCACGCCGGCCAGGGCACCGAGTTGCTGACGTTTCTCTCGAAAGTGCTGGAGGTCTCCTTCCGCGCATGGCTGCACCTTCCGCCGGAAAGCTGAGTTTAGAACCCCTGATTGCCGCCGCACCGGATCTTCAGGCGGCGGTCGCTGATTGGCGTGCCTGGCTGAAGGAAGAAAAGCGCGCCTCGCCACATACCTGTCTGGCCTACGGTCGCGACCTCGGCCATTTCCTTACTTTCATGACCGACCATCTGGATCAGGCACCGAGCCTGGCAGATCTCTCTAAGCTCTCCACGGCCGACTTTCGGGCCTGGCTGGCGGCGCGCAGCAATGCCGGTCTGCGCCGCACCTCGACCGCTCGCGCGCTTTCCACCCTGCGCGGGTTTTTTCGCTGGCTGAAACGGCGCGGTCTGGCGGACAACTCGGCCTTAGCCGCACTGCGCACGCCAAAAGTGCCGAAGTCCCTGCCTAAGGCACTGACCGCGGCTGAGGCTGGCGAAGTGGTTGGCAGCGTTGCCGAACTCAGCGACGACGATTGGGTTGGCAAGCGCGACTGCGCGGTGATGCTGCTGCTCTACGGTTGCGGCCTGCGTGTCGGCGAAGCTTTGGGTCTGACCCGTGCAATGGCGCCGAAACCTCGCCAGGACGCCCTGTTGGTCACCGGCAAGGGTAACAAGCAGCGCATGGTGCCGCTGCTGCCGGTGGTCACCTCAGCGATCACCGATTATCTGTCGGCCTGCCCTTTTGCCCAGGAAAACGACTCCCCGCTGTTTCTCGGCAAGCGTGGCGGCCCGTTGAGTGCCCGGCGTGTGCAAGAGCGCATGAGCGACTTGCGGGCCCTGCTCGGCCTGCCGCAAAGTGCGACCCCTCATGCCCTGCGACATTCCTTCGCCACCCATCTTCTGGCCGGCGGCGGCGATCTGCGCGCCATCCAGGAACTGCTCGGCCATGCTTCGCTGGCCTCGACCCAGCGCTATACCGAGGTCGATGTAGCTGGCTTGCTCGAAGTCTACGACCGGGCCCATCCGCGGGCGCAGCGACGGTAGGACAGCGGTCACAAACCTCACGGCGGGGACGAATTCGGCCCGTCAACCGTATAGTCTGGGCAGGCCGACAGGAAAGTCTCAGCTACACAAAATTGGAGAAGGTCTCATGGTTCGTATCCTGGCCGCCGTCCTCGCTCTGCTTATCGCCGCTTCAGCGCCAGCGCTCGCCGATCAGGGTAAGAGCAAGAACAAAGGCAATGCTGGCAAATCCGGAAACGGCACAAGCTCCGAAGAAGTCGTTGAAGGCGTCACCGCCGGCATTCTGGGGGCGGTCCTCAACGGCGACGAGCGGCGGATCATCCGCGACTACTTCGGCAAGAACCCGGATGCAGTCGGCAAAGTGAAGCCCTTGCCGCCGGGCATCCGCAAAAAGCTGGCCCGCGGCGGCGCCATGCCGCCGGGCATCGCCAAGCAGGCACTGCCCGACGGGCTGCATCGCCAACTGCCGCCGCGCGATGGCTACAACTACAAGGTCGTCGGCACCGACGTGGTTCTCATCGAGACCGCCACCGAAGTCATCGTCGATGTGCTGAAAGACGTTCTGCGCGGCAGCTAGATCACGATCAGGCTACATCGAGCCACTTGACTGCCGTTGTTTCCTCATTCGGCACGGCGCGACGCGCTTTGCCGAATGAGCTGCCACTGGCCATCAAGTCGACCCGTATAGCCTGATCGTGCGCTAAGCTTCCACACGCCGCGCCAGCAGCGCCAGGATTATGGGCCCCAGGAAAACACCGGTCCCCATGAGGGCAAAGGCGAGACCCCAGGCGAGGCCGGAGTCGTTGCCGCCGCCGAGATCGAGGACCAGCCCAAAAGCGAGCGGAGCGACAAAGCCGGTGCCGAAGCCGAGCAGCGAGTGCAGCGCCATGGTCGCACCGCGGCGTTCCGGCGTGGCGGCGATGACCGCACCGGCAGTGAGAGCCCCGGAGTCGGCCATGATCAAAAGGCCATAGAGTACCAGCAGACTGCCCAACAGCCACAGGGGCGCCGCGGCCAGAAACCCGAGCACGAGCGCTATACCACCGGAGCCGATCATGAAAGCGGCGACCGTTCGGCGGCGCCCAAAGATCGCGGCCAGTTCGTTGCCGAAAATAGAAGCCGGCATGCCGATCAGCAGGATGATCGTGGCGACCTGGGTGGGCGTCCAATAACTCGCGGACAGGTCCGGCTGCTGCGCAAAAACGAAGACCAGAAAAGTCACCAGCCAGGCGCGGAAGCCGAAGAGTTCCCAAATGTGCGCCGCGTAGCCAAGGTTGTAAGCCAGAGCCGTGCGATTGTGCAGCACCGGCCGAAAGTCGAACAAGCCTTCCTCGCTCGGCGCTTTCGGTTGCCTGACCAGAGGTCTCACAAGCAAGAGCACCAGCACGAAGGCGGCGAGAGCCCCAAAACTGGCGACAATGAAGGCGGCGCTCCAGCCGGCCAGGGATTCGGCTTCGCCCGCGACAAAAACTGAGAGGCTGGCGCCGATACCGAAAAAGGCCGTGTAGACCGCCACCGCCCGCGCGCGCTGGTCTTCAGCCAGGCGATCCGACAGCAGCTTGAGGCCGACCATGTAGGTCCCCGCCAGACTGATGCCGCCCATTACGCGAAAGATCACAGCGGTCCAGAGCCCCTCAGCGAAGAACGCAAACCCCAAGGCGGCAAGTCCGCCGAGCAGACAGCACAACAGGTAGACGGCCCGGGCGTCCAGCCTGTCGGTGATGGTGACCAAAAGCGGCACAGCCGCCGCATAGCCGGCGTAGTAGATACCGCTGATCCAGCCGGCCTCCGTGCCGGTCAATCTCCAGAGCGGCTGGAACACCGGAATCAGCGCCGGAAAGGTCGCGTTGTCCAGCATGTTCAGGACCTGCGTGACGCAGAGCAACGCCACCAGCCCCCAACCGCGCGCTTCACCCAGCCTGTCTCTTGTCTCGGTCATCGTACTCGGCAGACCCCGCAACGGCTGTCGTCCGGTGGAAAAAATTTACCGTAATTTGAACGCCTTGCTCCGGCAGCCACCTGTTATACTTGGCACCATGATTCCCGCACTTGTTATCTTCGATTGCGATGGCGTTCTCGTCGACAGCGAAGTCATCGCCAACCGCATCATGGCCGAAACCATCACTGCCACCGGCATTCCCATCACCTTGGAGGAGTGTCGCACCCGTTTCGTCGGCGGCACGCTGCAACGCGTTGTCGATACCGTGGAGGGGTGGTTGGGCAAACCGCTGCCGCCCGGCTGGAGAGAAGACTTCGAAGCACGCCGCAACGAGGCCTTCCGCCAAGAGCTGAGGGCAGTGTCCGGTGTGACCGCCGCCGTCGAGGCGGTGTGCGCCAGCGGCATTGCACTCTGTGTCGCCTCCTCCGGCACGCCCGAAAAGATGAGCCTGACGCTCGGGCTGACCGGCCTGGAAAGGTTCTTCGGCGGCAACCTTTTCTCCGCCACCATGGTCGCCGCCGGCAAGCCGGCGCCGGACCTCTTCCTCTATGCCGCAGAACGGATGGGCCAAGCGCCGGAAAACTGCGTCGTGGTGGAGGACAGCCTGCTTGGCGTCGCCGCCGGCGTGGCGGCGGGCATGCGGGTGCTGGCTTACGCGGCCGATACCGAAGCGGACGCGCTGCGCGCCGCCGGCGCAGAACCCTTTACCAGTATGGAGGAACTGCCGGGCCTGCTCGGCCTCGGCGCCCGCCTCAGCTTGGCCGAATGAGCCGCGTCTAGATGTGGATGGGCCGGCCGTCGACGGCCAGTGCCGCTTCCTTCACCGACTCGCCCATGGAGGGGTGCGAGTGGCAAGTGCGGGCGATATCTTCAGCCGAGCCGCCGAACTCCATGACCGTCACGCACTCAGCCAATATATCGCCCGCCAACGGGCCAAGGATGTGGACTCCCAAGACCTTGTCCGTGCGCTTGTCGGCCAGCACCTTCACCACGCCATCCGTGTCGCCTACCGCCCGTGCGCGGCTGTTGGCGGTGAAGGGGAACTTGCCGACCTTGTAATCGACCCCGGCCTCCTTCAGCTGCTCTTCGGTCTTGCCGACCCCGGCGATCTCCGGCCAGGTGTAGACCACGCCGGGCACCAGGTTGTAATCGATGTGGCTCTTCTGCCCGGTCATGCGCTCGGTCGCGACCACGCCGTCCTCTTCGGCCTTGTGCGCCAGCATCGGGCCAGGCACGCAGTCGCCGATGGCGTAGATACCTTCAACGGAGGTGCGGAAGTTCTCGTCAACCTGGATAAAGCCGCGGTTGTCCATGGCAACACCCAGTTCCTTCAGACCGAGGCCCTCGGTGAACGGCCGGCGGCCGATCGCCAGCAGCACCACGTCCGACTTGAACTCTTCCGAGTCGCCACCTTTGGCCGGTTCCAGCGTCAGGGTGACGCCGTCCTCGCCATTTGCGGCGCCGGTCACCTTGGTGCCGAGTTTGAACTTCAGGCCCTGCTTGCCGAGCACCCGCTGGCTCTGCTTGGCGATGTCGCCGTCCATGCCCGGCAGGATACGGTCGAGGAACTCCACCACTGTGACCTCGGCGCCAAGGCGCGACCAAACGGAACCCATTTCAAGGCCGATGACGCCGGCGCCGATGACCACCATCTTACCCGGCACCTTGTCGAGCGCGAGCGCGCCGGTCGAAGTCACCACTCGCTTCTCGTCGGTCTCGACCCCGGGCAGCGGCGTGCTCTCGGAACCCGTGGCAATGAGGATGTTCTTCGTGGCCAGGGTGTCTTCCCCGCCGCCGTCCAGCGCCACCTTTACGCTGCCGGCCGCCGGGATCGAGCCCCAGCCCTTGATGTAGTCGATCTTATTCTTCTTGAAGAGGAACTCGATGCCGCTGGTGAGGTCCTTCACGACCTTGTCCTTGCGCCCCATCATCGCCGGCACGTCGAGGCCCAGGCCCTCGATCTTGATGCCGTGCTCGGCGAAGTGTTTGGAGGCATCCGCGTACTTCTCGGACGACTGCAGCAGCGCCTTGGAAGGGATACAGCCGACGTTGAGGCAAGTGCCGCCGAGGGCGCCACGGCCCTCGACACAGGCTGTCTTCATGCCGAGCTGCGCGGCGCGGATCGCGGCCACATAGCCGCCGGGCCCGCCACCGATCACCACCAAATCGTACTGCTTATCGCTCATCTTGCTCTATCCCCTCGGGGCTGGCGCTAGGACTCTGCGCACCTTGCCGCAGCAGCGCCGAACGAACAAGGCCGCTGGCGGTCCGAACGGCCGCCTCAGTCTTCGCCATCATTCAGCCGATGGCCGTGCAGCGGCACCAGAAACACGAAGCAGGCAAGGAAGAAGACGACGCTGCCCAGTAAACCCAGCAGATCGCCGCTGCGCCAGGAGGCCCAGATGAAGAACACCGCTGAAATGATGAAGAGGACCCAGCCGGCGGTCTCAATCCGCCGCTTCGTTGACCTGCGCATAAACTGTCCCCGCTTCGCCGTTTCGCCGGAGCGATCATATCCCAAAAGAAACCCCGCCGGGACGGCGGCATCGACCGGCGGGGAACGTCCAGGCAACGAGAGAAAATGGGTCTGCTCAACGCATCGACATGAGGCGGATCATGGTCTGGGGGTCGGTCGCATAGATCGGACCCTCGCAGACCGTCCCGGGGTCGATGCCGACGTCGCGCAGTTGCGAAGCATTGAGACGGCGCAGCTCACGCCGGGCCGACAGGCGGCGATGCAAAGCCGCCAGATGGCGCAGAATCCGTCCGCTGCGGTCGAGAACTGGCGCCTGGGTCTTGATCGGGATGGGCGAAAGGTTATGGATCGCTGTGCTGGTCATGGTTCCTGCTCCGCTCGAGATGGCGTGGATCTGTGGTTTCTCAAGGCCGCCGTCTTGCGGCAAGGCCAGGATCGCTCCAGGGCGTATCAGGCAGCGGCTGGGCCGCGGATAACCGTCATGAAAATTCATGACTGCCGCGTGAAATTTGCGTAAAATCGCCGACTTCGGGCCAAGTCCAGCCTTAACCCAGGAACTCCAGGCATGCCGATCACCCTCTTCGGCGGTCTCTCCGTCACCACCTTCGGCGGCGAGGCGGCCGCCCTTCCCACCCGCAAGACCGCCCTGGTCCTGGCCGTCCTGGCGCTGCTGGGCGACAAGGGCGCCACGCGCGCAGCCTTGGCGGAGTGGATCTGGCCGGAACGCGCCGAAAGCCAGGCCAAGTCGAGCCTGCGTCAGGCGCTGACAGCGATCCGGAAAGCCCTGCCCGCCGTCCTGGAGGACGCCACCCTGGAGACCGGCAAAGACACCTTGCGCCTGACCGGGCCCGGCGGCGCCATCGACACGCGGCGCTTCGAGACCCAGGCCAAATCCCGCCGGGCCGCCGAAATGGTCGCGGCGGCCAAGCTTTTCACTGGGGACCTGCTGGAAGGCGTGCCGCTCACCGAGCCGCTGGAGAACTTTGTCACCGCTGAACGCGACCGCCTTCACCAACAGGCTTTGAACCTGGTCGAGGCACTGAGCGAAGATGCGATCATGGAAGAGAACGGGCGCGCCGAATGCGAGGGCCTTGCCAATCGCCTGCTGGCCGCCGATCCGGCGGCGGAAGCGGCACACCGCGCGCTCATCCGTCTGCGCCTAGCCGAGGGCCAGACCAACGCGGCGCGCCGACAAGTTGAGCGCTGCACGGAGGCCGTCCAGCGCGCCTTCGGCGTAGCGCCGGAAGACCGCACTCTGGCGCTGCTTGACAGTGACCTGTCAACGGCGAGGACGCCCCCTGCCGCTATGAAGTCGCCGGCAGAAGAGAGCGCAGACAAGGGGTCCGTGGCGACGGGTGGCCAGCCCTCCCTGGTGGTCATGCCCTTCGATGATCTGGGAGGACAGGAGGACGATTTCTTCGCCGACGGCGTGGTCGAGGAGATCACCTCGGCGCTGTCGCGCATCAAGGACTTCTTCGTCATCGCCCGGCAGTCGGCCTTCACCTACAAGGGCCGCTTCGTCGACGTGCGAGAAGTCGGCCGCGACCTCGGCGTGCGCTATGCGGTGGAAGGGACCGTGCGGCGCGGCGGCGAGCGGGTGCGCATCACCGTGCAGTTGGTCGAGACCGAGAGCGGCCGCCAGCTCTGGTCGGAGCGCTACGAAGACGACAGGCCGGAGCTCTTCGACCTGCAGGACCGCATCGCCTCGCAGGTGGCCGGCGCGATCAATCCCTCAATCCGCGCCTCCGAGATCGAGCGCGCCCGGCGCAGGCCGCCGGGAAACCTGCAGGCCTACGACCTGGTGCTGCAGGCCCTGCCGCACTTCTGGGCGCACCGCAAAGAGGACAACCGCGAAGCGCTCGAGCTCTTCGATACAGCCTTGCAGCGCGATCCCGACTACGGCGTGGCCCTGGCCTTCAAGGCCTGGTGCCATGCCCAGCAGGTTTGTTATCTGTGGACCGACGAGCCCGCCAGAGAACGCGAACAGGCTGTCGCCGCCGCCGAGCAGGCGGCTCTGCGGGTACAGGACCACGCGACGGCCCTGGCTGCCATCGGCGCGGCCTACGGCATGACCACGACCGATCAGGCGCGCGCCGCGAGCTTCATCGAGCGCAGCCTCGCGCTGGATCCGAACAACGCCTGGGGATGGATGCGGGCGGGCTGGCAGAGAGTCTTCTTTCGCGACTTCGCGAAAGCCATTGCCGGGTTCGAGAGAGCACTGAGCCTCAGCCCGTTTGATCCGTTTACCTTCAACATGTACTTCGGCATGGCCGCGGCCCATGCCGAGATCGGAGATTTCGAAGCTGCGATTTCCCTTGTCGAGAAGGGCCTGCGCGCGGGCCCTGGAGTGAACTGGGCCTACCGCATGCTGGCCGCCTACCACGCCCAACTGGGCAATAAGGAGCAGTCCGCCAAGGCGCTGAAGGAATTCAGCCGTCACTATCCCGGAATGACCATCGAACGGATGCGCCAGAGCATGCCGCCAACTTTGCACCTCAGCAATCCCGCCTACTGGGAAGGTATGCACAAAGCGGGTTTTCCGGAGCGGTGAGGAGGGCTCACCAGGGTTGCGGATCGCTGCTCCCGAGAGAAGCTTCCTGCCTCGCCGGCAGTGTCAGGTTGAAACCGGCGCCGCGCGCGGGGTCGAGAGGCTGCATGGTCGCAATCAGGCCCCGCCGCCGCAAATCGAGCAGATGCCGTCCCAGGCGCCCGAAGAGGGTCTCGCCGCTGTCGGGCGTCGCCGGGTCGATGCGCACAACCACCGAGCGTCCGACATCGCGAAAGCGCTGGCGCTCCACCATGCGATCAACAGAGGCTACGGCGTGTGCCAGATCCAGGCCGCTCAGGTCGAGCTCGTAGTCGGCCGCGCCGTCGCGGTCGAGCAGGCGCTTGAGGCGCCTAACTTCGGAATCGCTGAAGCCGTCATCCGCCATCGCGGCCTACATGCCGATCAGCAGGCGCTGCGGATCCTCGATGGCTTCCTTGACGCGCACCAGAAAAGTCACCGCCTCGCGGCCGTCGATGATCCGGTGGTCGTAGGACAGCGCCAGGTACATCATCGGTCGCACTTCCACCTTGCCGTCGATGGCCACCGGGCGTGGCTGGATCTTATGCAGGCCGAGGATAGCGGACTGCGGCATGTTGAGAATCGGCGTCGACATCATGGAGCCGAAGACGCCGCCGTTGGTGATGGTGAAGGTGCCGCCGGTCATCTCGTCCATGCCGAGCTTGCCGTCGCGGCCCTTGGCCGCCAGTTCGCCCAAAGATTTTTCAATCTCGGCGAAAGACTTCTTGTCGCAGCCGCGCATCACCGGGACCATCAGGCCGTTCGGCGTCGAGACCGCCATGCCGATATCGTAGAAGTGATGGTACACGATCTCGTCGCCGTCGATGCGCGCATTGACCGCCGGCAGTTCCTGCAGCGCGCCAACGACCGCCTTGGTGAAGAAGGAGGAGAAGCCGAGCTTCACGCCATGTTTCTTCTCGAAGCCATCCTTGTACTGCGCGCGCAGGGCCATGATCGCGCTCATATCGCACTCGTTGAAAGTGGTGAGCATGGCGGCGGTATTTTGCGCCTCTTTCAGGCGCCGTGCGATGGTCTGGCGCAGCTTGGGCATGCGGACCCGTTCTTCGCGCTTTTCGCCGCCAGCGGCGGGCGCGGCCGTCGCCGCCGGCGCCTTGGCCTCGGCGGGCGCTTTCGCCGGCGGGGCAGCGGGCGTAGCGAGGGGCTTGGTCTTGCCCTCAAGGAAGTTGATCACGTCCTCCTTGGTCAGGCGCCCGTCCTTGCCCGTGGCGGGAATCACCGCCGGGTCGAGTTCGTTCTCCTCGACCATCTTGCGCGCCGCCGGGCCGAGATCGCCAACCGCCGATCCCTCCAGGAAGGCCATGAGACCGGCTTTGGTGATCTTGCCGGCGCTGCGCGGCGCCGCCGTGGGATCGAGTTTCCTGACGCCGGCAGCCGCAGCGGTGGGCGCCGCTTCGGATTTCTCCGGAACTTCGCTCTTGACCGGCGCCGCACTCTTGGCCTTTTCACCCTCGGCTTTCCCACCCTTGGCCGGCGCTTCTCCCGCCGCTCCGGCAGCAAAAACACCAAGCAACGCGCCAACCTCAACGGTCGCGCCTTCTTCCGCGGCAATGGACTTCAACGTGCCGGCGGCCGGGGCGTTGACCTCAAGGGTCACCTTGTCGGTTTCCAGTTCCACAAGCGGCTCGTCGGCACCGGCGGCTTCGCCGGGCTGCTTCAGCCACTTGGCGACCGTCGCCTCAGTCACCGACTCGCCGAGGGTCGGCACCACCACGTCCACGGCCTCGCCTTCGGCGCCACTGGCCGACGGCGCCGGCGCAGAATCTTCAGTCATCGCAGGCGTCGCTTCGGGCGCGGCCTCCTTCTCGGGCGCATCCTCGGCTGGGGCGGGAGCCGCGGCGCCGTCACCTTCGCCGATGCGGCCGAGCAGGGCCCCGACCTCGACATTGTCGCCCTCGCCGGCGATCACCTCTGACAAGACTCCGGCTGTGGAAGCGTTGACCTCCAGCGTCACCTTGTCCGTTTCCAGCTCGACGACGGCCTCGTCCAGAGCAACGGCGTCACCCGGCTGTTTCAGCCACTGGGCGACGGTTGCCTCGGTAACCGATTCTCCCAGGGTGGGCACCACGATATCTGTTGGCATCAGCCTCTCACTCGTTTCGGGCCTCCGGCCCCCTTCTTACTGGATGGACGGGCATCGCTATTCCGCGGCCTCGCCCTTGCCACCGGCTCCGGTGCGCGCCTCGCTCTCGGCGCGGCGCGATTGGATGCGGCCGACGCGCTTCTTGCCCAAGGTAAGAGCATCATCGAGCAGGGCCGCCTGCTCCACGACGTGACGCTTGTGCGACCCCGTCGCCGGCGATGCTGCCGACGGCCGGCCGGCATAGCGCGGACGCGGGCTTTCGAAACCGACTTCCTCGGCAACTTCCTCGATAAAGGTGGAGACAAAGCTCCAGGGGCCCATGTTGCGCGGCTCTTCCTGGCACCACACGAGATCGCAGTGCGTGTAGGACTTCAGCTCCTGGGACAGGGCGTCGACCGGGAAGGGATAGAGTTGCTCGAGCCGCAGGAAGTGGATGTCCTTGATGCCGCGCTTCTCACGCTCCTCCTGCAGGTCGTAATAGATCTTGCCTGAGCAGAGAACCACCTGCTTGGCGTCCTTCGGCTCACTCGGCACGTCGTCGCAATAGAGGACCCGGTGGAAACAGCTGTCGGGCCCAAAGGATTCCAGGTCCGACACGCACCGCTTGTGGCGCAGCAGCGACTTTGGCGTGAAGACAATAAGCGGTTTACGGAATTCACGGTGCAATTGCCGACGCAGCACGTGGAAGAAATTGGCCGGTGTGGTGCAGTTCACGACCTGCAGATTGTCTTCCGCGCAGAGCTGCAGATAGCGCTCGATCCGGGCCGAGGAGTGTTCCGGACCCTGACCCTCGTAGCCGTGCGGCAGTAGCATCACCACGCCGGACAGCCGCAGCCACTTGGATTCGCCCGAAGCGATGAACTGATCGACGATGATTTGCGCGCCGTTTGCGAAGTCGCCGAATTGGGCCTCCCAAACCACCAGGGCACGCGGCTCCGCCAGAGAATAACCGTACTCGAAACCCAGCACCGCCAGTTCGCTCAGCGGCGAGTCGACGATTTCAAGCCGCGCCTGGTCGTCGCTGAGGTGGGCCAGCGGCTTGTAAGTCTCCTCGGTTTTCTGGTCGATCAGCGCGGCGTGACGATGCGAGAAGGTACCGCGGTTGCTGTCCTGGCCGGAAACGCGGACCGGATGACCCTCGACCAGCAGGGTGCCAAAGGCAAGGCCTTCGGCCATCGCCCAGTCGATGTTCTTGCCGCTCTCCATCATCTTGCGCTTGGCGTCGAGCTGGCGCGCGATCTTGCGGTTGAGATTGAAATTCGCCGGCACCTTGGCGAGACCCAGGCCAACTTCCTTCAGGGTTTCCGTCGAGACGGCCGTCTTGCCGCGGCGCGCATCGAAGCCGCGCGCAGCGTCGAGACCCGACCAGGCGCCTTCCAGCCAATCGGCTTTGTTCGGCTTGTAAGTCTTTGCGGCCTGAAAGTCCTGCTCCAAACGATCGTTCCACTCGCTAAACAGCGCCTCGACCTCCTCGGCTGTGCAGGTCTTCTCCGCGGCCAGTTTCTCGCCGTAGATCTTGCGCACGGTCGGGTGCTTGCCGATAGCCTGGTACATCAGCGGTTGGGTGAAGGCGGGCTCGTCGCCCTCATTATGGCCGAAGCGGCGGTAGCAGAACATGTCGATCACGACGTCCTTGTGGAACGTCTGACGGAACTCAGTTGCGATGCGGGCCACGTGGGTCACCGCCTCCGGATCGTCGCCGTTCACATGGAAAATCGGCGCTTGAATGATCTTCGCCACGTCCGAGCAATAGGGACCCGAGCGCGAGTTGATCGGGTTCGTGGTGAAGCCGATCTGATTGTTGACGATGAAGTGAATCGTGCCACCGATGCGGTAGCCCTTTAATTCCGATAGGTCGAGGGTCTCCGGTACCAGGCCCTGGCCGGCGAAGGCCGCGTCGCCGTGCATCAACAACGCCATGACCTCGCTGCGGTCCTTATACTTGCCTTGCTCCTGCTTGGCGCGGACCTTGCCGACGACGACCGGGTTTACGGCCTCGAGGTGTGAGGGGTTTGCGGTCAGCGACAGGTGGATGCTGTTGCCGTCGAACTCCCGGTCGGAGGACGTCCCGAGGTGATACTTCACGTCGCCTGAACCGCCGACGTCTTCGGGGTGGGCGGCGCCACCCTCGAACTCCGAGAAGATGGCGGAAAACGGCTTGCTCATCAGGTTGGCGAGCACGTTGAGGCGCCCGCGGTGCGGCATGCCGATGACCACTTCCTTCAGGCCCAACTGGCCGCCGCGCTTCAGGATCTGCTCCAGCGCCGGAATCATCGACTCGCCGCCGTCAAGGCCGAAGCGCTTGGTGCCGGTATATTTCTTGTTGAGGAACTGCTCGAAGATCTCCGCGGCGGTCAGTCGCTCCAAGATGGCGCGCTTGCCGTTCACGGTGAAGTCCGGCTGGTTGCGGATCGATTCGATACGCTCCTGGATCCAGGCCTTCTGGGCCGGGTCCTGGATGTGCATGAATTCGACACCGATCGAGCCGCAGTAGGTGGCACGAACCACCTCGACGATCTTGCTCAGCGACGCCGTCTCCAGCCCCAGCACGTTGTCGATGAAGATCGGGCGATCCAGGTCCGCGTCGGTGAAGCCGTAGCTGCGCGGGTCGAGCTCCGGATGCGGTTCGATGGTCTTGAGGCCCAGGGGGTCCAGATTAGCTTCCAGATGGCCGCGCACGCGATAGGCGCGGATCAGCATGAGCGCGCGGATCGAGTCCAAAGTGGCGGCGCGGACACCACTGTCGTTGACGTCGGCGCGTGTCGCCCCCGCCTTCCCCGCCGGCGCGAGACCCGCAACAGCAGCGACGGCGCCAGAAGCGCCGCCATTCAGTTTCTCTATTACCGCTTTTGCTTCGTCATCCAGGTCGGCGAAGAAACTCTTCCACTCTTCATCCAAAGATCCCGGATCCTGATTGAACTTGTGGTAGAGATCCGCAAGCAAGGCCGCCTGGGAATCGGAATAGATCGTCATGGTCTTTCCCGGCCCGGCCGGGGCGAACCCGACCGCAGGCCGCCTTCCGCGTATGGCGCCGCTAGCCACCCATGGCTTGCAGCATGGTCGAACCTAAACTGGCCGGTGAATCGGCCACCAGAAAACCAGCCGACTTAAGCGCCTCGATCTTGTCATCGGCGCCGCCCTTGCCCCCGGCGATAATGGCGCCGGCATGGCCCATACGGCGTCCCGGAGGCGCGGTAACGCCGGCGATGAAACCACAGATTGGTTTCTTAACCTTTGATGCCTTGTAGAATTCCGCTGCTTCCTCCTCGGCCGATCCGCCGATCTCACCAATCATGATGATGCCTTCGGTCTTGGGGTCGGCGAGGAAAGCATCGAGACAATCGATGAAATTGGTGCCGTTGACCGGGTCACCGCCGATGCCGACACAGGTCGTCTGGCCAAGGCCCGCCGCCGTGGTCTGGGCCACGGCCTCGTAGGTCAGCGTGCCGGAGCGCGAGATCACCCCGATCTTGCCGGCGGTGTGGATATGGCCGGGCATGATGCCGATCTTACATTCATCCGGCGTGATGATCCCCGGGCAATTCGGCCCGATCAGACGCGAGGCGGATCCGGCAAGCTTGCGCTTCACCTTCACCATGTCGAGCACGGGAATGCCTTCGGTGATGCAGACGACGAGAGCGACTTCAGCGTCGATGGCCTCAAGAATGGCGTCGGCCGCGAAAGGTGGCGGCACATATATGACGCTTGCATTTGCACCCGTCTTTTCAACTGCGTCGGCAACGGTGTCGAAGACCGGCAGGTCCAAGTGGGTGGTGCCGCCCTTACCGGGTGTCACACCGCCAACCATCTTGGTGCCGTAAGCGATCGCCTGCTCTGAGTGGAAGGTGCCCTGTGCGCCGGTGAAGCCCTGGCAGATAACCTTGGTATTCTTGTCGACCATCACAGACATCAGGCAGCCTCCCGCACGGCCTTGACCACCTTTTCAGCGGCGTCGGCCAGGTTGTCGGCAGATACGATCGGCAGGCCCGAATCGGCCAGGATCTTCTTGCCCAACTCCACGTTGGTGCCCTCCAAACGGACCACCAGGGGTACGTGCAACTCGACTTCGCGGGCAGCGGCCACCACACCCTCGGCAATCACGTCGCAGCGCATGATGCCGCCGAAGATGTTGACCAGAATGCCCTCGACGTTGGGGTCCGAGAGAATGATTTTGAACGCCGCGGTCACGCGCTCCTTGGTAGCGCCGCCGCCGACATCGAGAAAGTTGGCCGGTTCGCTGCCGTAGAGCTTGATGATGTCCATGGTCGCCATGGCCAGGCCGGCCCCGTTGACCATACAGCCGACCTGCCCGTCGAGCTTGATGTAGTTCAGCTCGTGCTTCGCGGCCTCCAGCTCCATGGCGTCTTCTTCGTCTTCGTCGCGCATGTCGTCCACGTCCTTGTGACGGAACAGCGCGTTGTCGTCGAAGTTCATCTTGGCGTCGAGGGCGATGACCTCGCCGCCGCCGGTGATCACCAGCGGATTGATTTCGACGATCGAGGCGTCGAGCGCCAGAAAGGCTTTGTACATGGCGGTCATGAATTTCACAGCCGCGCCGACCTGCTTGCCCTCGAGACCGAGCCCGAAAGCGATCTTGCGGCCATGGAAGGGCATGAAACCGACCGCCGGGTCGATGGCGATCTTCAGAATTTTCTCCGGGTGCGCCGCAGCAACTTCTTCGATCTCCATGCCGCCTTCCGTCGATGCCATGAGCGTAATCCGGCTGGTCGCCCGGTCGATCAGCATCCCGAGATAGAGTTCGCGCGCGATGTCGCAGCCTTCCTCAATGTAGAGACGCTTGACCTCCTTGCCCGCCGGCCCGGTCTGCTTGGTCACCAAGGTATGGCCCAGCATCTTGCCGGCGTTCGACCTCACGTCCGCGATGGACTTCACGACGCGCACGCCGCCGGCGCCGTCTGGGTCGTCCTGGAAGCGCCCGGCGCCACGCCCGCCGGCATGGATCTGGGATTTGACGACCCAAATCGGACCACCCAGATCCGTGGCCGCTTTTTCAGCCTCCTCAGGCGTAAAGGCAACCACCCCCCGGGGCACTGCAACGCCAAATTTCGCCAGCAGGCTCTTGGCCTGATACTCGTGAATGTTCATTGACCGCCGCTTCAGATTGGTTGGAGAAGATCAGGCATACCGGACGGGGCGACCCCCAGATGTTCGTTTCATGCCCCACCGTTCGTTTCGTGCCCCACCGTTCGTTTCGTGCATAGACGCAAAGGCGCGAGCCGCCGGTCCACAGGCCATCATGCGCAATCACCGCCATTGCCGAGTTTCCGGCGTTGTCCGAGACCTGGGCTACCTTAACACCCCATCCTTGCAGCGCAACCTGAGGACTCGACGTTCTCGGCCCGAAAACCGGCCCAACTCCGGGCTTTGTTCTAATTCAACTGGACAATACCGCCGGGCGCCAGACTACTTCTCACCCACTGCTTTCTTGGCTGCTTTCTTGGCCGCTTTCTTCGCCGCCGGTCTTTTGGTCCCGGCTCTGCGCGCCGGCGCCTTCTTCATCATGCCTTTGCAGGTATCGACGAGGCCGGAGACCGCCCCCACCGACTTGGCGAGCATGGCTTTTTCGCTCCGGTTGAGCTCCAGCTCGACGATCCGCTCGGCACCCTTGGCGCCAATCACCACCGGCACGCCGACGTAGAGGTTCTTCACGCCATACTGGCCGTTCAAGTGGGCCGCGCAGGGCAGCACGCGCTTCTTGTCCTTCAGATAGGACTCGGCCATAAGAATCGCCGAAGAAGCCGGCGCATAGAAAGCCGAGCCGGTCTTCAACAGTCCGACGATCTCGGCACCGCCGTCCCGTGTGCGTTGCACAATCCGGTCGAGGCGCTGCTTGGTGATCCAGCCCATCTTGATGAGGTCCGGCAGCGGAATACCGGCAACGGTCGAATGACGCACCATCGGCACCATGGTGTCGCCGTGGCCACCAAGAACAAAGGCGGTGACGTCTTCCACCGAGACGTTCATCTCCTCGGCCAGGAAGTAGCGGAAACGGGCCGAGTCCAGCACGCCGGCCATGCCGACCACCATGTGGGCTGGCAGGCCGCTGGCCTGCTGCAGGACCCAGACCATGGCGTCGAGCGGGTTGGTGATGCAGATCACAAAGGCTTTCGGGCAGTTCTTTCTGATGCCCTCGCCCACCGAGGTCATCACCTTGGTGTTGATCCCAAGCAGATCGTCGCGGCTCATGCCCGGTTTGCGGGCCACGCCGGCGGTAACGATCACTACGTCCGCGCCCTTGATCGCGGCATAGCTGCTGGCGCCGACGAATTTGGCGTCATAGCCCTCGACGGGCGTCGACTCGACGAGATCCAGCGCTTTGCCCTGGGGCACGCCATCGACGATGTCGAAGAGGATAACGTCGCCCAACTCTTTCAAACCGGCGAGCAGCGCCAAGGTGCCACCGATGTTGCCGGCGCCGACCAGCGCGATCTTGTTGCGAGCCATGTCTCTTAAATTCCTCAAACGATTTGAGCGGTTACGATTCTTGAAGCCGCGGTCGCCGTGCGAAGCAGCCCTTATTTGCATTTCGGCATTGCCGCGTTTCCTAGCGCGATTCAGCAGTCGTAGCAAGACGACAGGCAAGCCAAAACAGCCGGGCGGCAATCACTGTCATGTCATATGCGCCTTGCCGATGTAGTCGGCAGAGCGCATCTCCTGCAGGCGGCTGACCGTGCGCTGAAACTCGACAGCGCCGTCGCCGCTGGGATAGAGCCGCTCCGGCGGCGCCTCGGCGGAGACCACCAGCTTCACGCGGTGTTCGTAGAGGGCATCAATCAAGGTCATGAAGCGGCGCGCTTCGTTGCGCTTTTCCGCGGAGAGAGTCGGCACCCCGGAAAGCACCAGGGTGTGATAGAGCCCGGCAATCGCCAGATAGTCGCCGGGGCCCAATGGCTGCTCGCAGAGGTCGGCGAAGGCGAAGCGGGCGACACCGCGGGCGGCCAGCGGCACGGGTATCTCGCGGCCTTTGTAGTAGACCCGGTCCGGCGCCGGTTCGGCCCCCTCGGTAAGTCCGGCGAATGCCTTGTCCAGCGCCGCGGCGGCACCCGGCCCCAGAGGCGCATGATAGACCGTGATGTCTTTCAGGCGCTGCAGGCGGTAGTCAACGCCGCTGTCCAGTTCGAGCACGTCGAGGCGCTGCTTCACCAACTCGATGAAAGGCAAGAAATGCTCGCGCTGCAACCCGCCTTCATAGAGCCTGTCCGGCGGCCAGTTGGACGTAGCCACCACCACGACGCCCTCGCCGAAAAGGTTCTCGAAGAGACGGCTGAGGATCATCGCATCGGCGATGTTCACCACATGAAACTCATCGAAGCAAAGCAGCCAGGCTTCCGCGGCGAGCTCGGCCGCGATCACGGGCAGCGGGTCGGCCTTGTCCTTGTTGGCGCGGTCTTTACGCCAGGCGTGAAGGCGATCCTGAACCTCCTGCATGAAGGCATGAAAGTGTACCCGCCGTTTTCTCTCCAGCGGCGCACCCTCGAAGAACAGGTCCATCAACATGGACTTGCCCGTCCCCACTCCGCCAAAGATATAGAGGCCCTGGGGAGGGTCCTCGCGGCGTCTGGAAAGACCAAGACGCGCTTTCCATCCGCCGCCGTCGACAGCGGGGCGGTAGCCGCGCAGGGCATTGTGCAGAGACTGCAGCTTCTCCGCCGCAAGCAGCTGTCCGGGATCGTGACGCAGGTCGCCGTCGCGCCGCAGCGCACGGTAAGCCGCAAGCGGTCCCTGCGGCGCTTCTGCGTCTAAGCTTGAGCCCTGCCCCATGCCGCCGTTTCTTACGGCAAACTAAGCAAACGGGAAAGGGCGTCGTTATCGACCGCCAGTGACCCGCAGCACGGCGCCATTGGTAAAGGAGGCTTTGTCGCTGAGCAACCAGATGACGGCTTCGGCAATTTCTTCCGGGTCACCGGGACGGCCCATAGGTGTTTGGGGCGGCATCGTCTCCAGCCGATCCGGCATGCCGGAGTCGGCATGCAGGTTGGTACGAATGAGACCCGGCGCCACCGCATTGACCCGCAATCCGTCGCGGGCATTCTCCAAGGCCAAGCCAAGCGTGAGGCTGTCGACGGCGCCCTTTGAGGCCGCATACCAGACGAAAGTGTCGGCGCTGCCGAGCGTGGCGGCCCCCGACGATATGTTGACGATGCTGCCACCCGTGCCGCCATGCCGCTCAGCCAGTCGCCGCACCGCCGCCTGGCAACACCAGATGAGCCCCAGCACGTTGATTTCCATAACATCGCGGATGGTTCGGGCTGACGCTTCCTCCAGGCGGCCGGCCAATCCGGTGGTGCCGGCGTTGTTGACCAGCGCGCGCAGCGGCGGCAACTTGGTATCGACGGTCTGAAACAGCCGTTCGACCTCGGCTTCCCGGGCAACGTCAGCCTGCACCGCCAGGGCGCGGCCGCCGGCCCGCTCGATCGCCGCAACCACTGCCTCAGCGGCCTCCGCGTCGCGGCGGTAGTTGACGCAGACCACGTAGCCGGCGGCCGCGCCGAGGCGCGCCACGGCGGCGCCTATGCCACGGCCACCACCCGTCACCAGCAAGGTTCCCGACATTGTCAAACTCCTCTATTCGGCAGCGGCTCGCGGAACCTTCCGGCGCAAACCCAGCAGAATCAGCAGATTGCCGCCCAGCACCAGGGCGACACCGGTGACCGCCTGAAACGTCCAGACATAGTCCTCCACCAGGGTGGAGATGGCGAGCGCCACCAGCGGGAACAGAACCGTTGCATAGGCGGCCCGGTCGGCGCCGATGCGCCCGAGCAGCGTCAGGTATGCGGCGAAGGCCAAGACCGAGCCGAACAGTGCAAGATAGAGCAGCGAAACGACGTAGGGCAGGCCCGTGTCGAAAGTGAAGGACGCGCCGCCGGCAAGCGCCAGGGCGAACATAATGAGCGCGCCATAGGCCATGCCCCAGGCGTTGCAGGACAGCACTGGCAGGCCCATCGTCTGGGCCCGCGCCGAAGCCATGTTGCCCAGCGAGAAGCACAGCGTGCCCGCCAGCGACAGCAGCAGCCCCAGGGTGCCGGCGTCGGCAAGATCGAAGGATCGTACTTCGGGCCAGAACAGGGTAACGATTCCGGCGATGCCGAAGCCGGCCGCCAGCAAAGTGCGGGGCGTCGCCCGGCGGCCCAGCAACAGGCGGCCGTTGACGATGTTCAACACCACCACGAGAGAGAATATCACCGCGAGCAATCCGGAAGTGAGATAGGCGGCCGCATGATAGAAAAAGTAGAAATTGAAGCAGAACATGCAGGCGCCCATGGCGGCCAGCAGCATGTGCACGCGCCAGCCAAAGGCGAGGCGCTGACGGGCGGCCAGCGCCCAGGCGAAGACCAGCACGGCGGCAAGCGCGAAGCGGTAGCCGACGGAAAGCTCGGGCGCCACCGACCCGACCTGGTACTTCAACGCGATCCAAGTGGTGCCCCAGATGAGCACCGTGAGGCCGTAGAGTGATCCGTCAAACAGGGGGAACTGCGCATCTTGGCTGCGCCTCTTGCCGCCTTCGCCTCGTGAAGCCGCCCGATGGCGGAGAGTCCCGGCAGAGAAGCGCAGGACGAAGCCGTCAGGATAGCGCGACCGCGAAACTGGCGACAACCGCTGCATTGTCCTCTGACAATGGACTAGAATCGATAGCTTACGGTCAGCAACAGATCGTGCGAGATGTAGTCGTCGGCCGAGAGACTGTCGCCGCCCGAAAAGCTTCCGGCATCGACCTCGCCCAAGTCCGTGTATCGATAGGCCAGTTCCGCCGACCAATGGTCGAGGAACTCCCAGCCCACCCCGGCCATCACGCCCCAGGCCAGATTGTCTTTGTCCGTGGTCTTTGACGTTTCTGCCTGTGTCGGGATCACGACACGCGACGTGTCGCTCGAGTGGCGCGCCCAACCGACACTGCCACCGACAAAGGGCGTAAATTCGGTGTCATTGCGCCATTCCAGGAGGGCGTTCAGCAGCACTGTAGTGGTGGCGATATTGACTTCGTAATCGGTTACCGGCGGCCCGCTATCCTGGGCGTCGAAATCGAAACGAAAACGATAGCCCCCCTCAATTTCGGTGCGCAGCGGAATGTCCTGCCAGCGGTAGCCGACGACGGCGCCGATACCTATATTGCTGTCGCTATCGTTCTGAACATTCGAAGAGCCCGCAAAACCATTGGCATTCACCGAATCCAGCTCGGCCAACGACCCCGTGCCCCGCACACCGACGTAGAACCCTCCAGCATCCTCCGCCGCCGCCGGACTTGCAGCGACGACTACGAACCCCATTATCAATGCCAGACGACGCCCAATCATACGTTCAACCCCCCGACTTCAGCCCCCTCAGGCCATCGCGATAAACTAAACACAGTTTTCCTGTGGGATACCGACAATACTGCCTTGGTAACAATTTCGTGATCGCGCGCGTTGCTGTACAGGCGCCAACCTTGGCAGCCTGGAGTCCCTGCGCCACCATGCACGGCTTAGAGGTGAAGAAGCCTCTCATCATTTGGAAGAAATGGTCATGGCCCTGGTGCTCTATGAACGGCTCTGCGCCGACGACCGCCGGCCCAGCCCCTTTTGCTGGCGTGCCCGCCTGGCTTTGGCCCACAAAGGGCTGACGCCGGAGGTTCGGCCAATCAAGTTTACCGAGGGCGAGAAGGTCGCCTTCAGTGGCCAGTCCAAGGTGCCGGTGCTGGTCGACGGCAACAGCGTGGTCCACGACAGCTGGACCATCGCCTGCCACCTGGAAGATACCTATCCGCAGGCGCCATCGCTCTTCGGGGGCTCCGGTGGGCGGGCCCTAAGCCGGACTTTCAACCACTGGGTAGACTGCAGCCTGCAAAAAGCTTTGGCGCCGATCCTGGCACCCTACCTGCTGGTTGCGGCGCTGCCCGATGACCGCGCCTATTACCGGCGAACCCGCGAGGCACGCTACGGCATGACCATGGAGCAGCTTTCGGCGCGCCGGCCGGTTTTTCTGGAGGCCTTGGCGCCGATTCTGGAGCCGCTGCGCCAGCGGCTCGCGGAGACGTCTTTTCTCTGCGGGGAAAAGCCTGCCTATGCTGACTACCTCGCTTTCGCGGAGTTCCAGTGGGCACGATCGGTCTGCGACACGGATCTGCTGGCGCCGGAAGACGAGGCTCTCAGGCTCTGGCGAAACTGCATGCTGGATCTCTTCGACGGCCTCGCCCGCTCGGTCACGGCTTACGAGACAGCGGCCTGAAGACGGCGCCTTACACCGCCGGTTCTTCGGCCAGTTGCACCGGGGCGCCGCGCCAGCCCTCGCCGGAAGAAACCAGGCAGGTCGGTCCGCCAGGCACGGAAACGATAATGGTCCAGCTGCCGGACGGACTGGCCAGCACCTCCAGCAAACTGCCTGTGGCGGTGATGCCGAGACTGACCGGATGTTCCTCGTACTTGGTCGCCAGACGATCGATGATCGCCTCGCGTGCGGCGCACTGCGGGCTTTGCGCCGCTGCCGGGAGCGTGAAGGTCGTCGCCATGGCAACGGCCAGCACGGACCCCGAGACCGCGGCAAAAGCGACTGCTCCCCGGTACATCTTTCGAGCTGCTGCTGTCATCAAGTTACGCATGGCTCTAACCTCCTCTCGCTCGGACGGGCGATTTCCGAACCGTCCAAAGGAGACAACGGCGTGACAGATCGATTCGTTCCCGTCCATGTCCCATCGTCTCTTAGTCGTTGCCGCAGCGCGGTGGGTTTTCACACAATGCCAGGAAGATATTCTGGGCGCAGACGCTTGCCTTCGCGACGTCTGCCCGCGCTTGAAGGGGAATGCTTGCCCGGCGGCTCGGAATAGGGCCCGGGCTTGGCCGCGAAAGCTTCGTAAGCTCTTGGGGAACCAACGAAAGCGATCCAAGCCCTAAAGGAGATGTGGGGCCACAATTATCGCGCAGCAATAAAAGATCACGCGGCTTTGATTGCCGCGTGATTGCTCACAATTGCGAATTAACCCGGGACTACTCGGCGGCGGCCTCTACTGCAGCGGCAAAGCGCTGCTCCATTTCACGGCGGCATTGCAGCGTTGCGTCCCCGGCGTCGAGGATCACGTCGTCCCACCTCAGGCCCTGGCCCTTCTTCACCGGGCGCGCCAGCGTCACCCCTTGGGCAAGGCCCAGCGGCAAGCTGCCGGCGGCTAGCGAACTGGCGGCCGGGCTGAGCCGTCCCCAGACGGTGAAGCCGCCTTCGCCATCCAGGATCTCACCGGCTTTCAGGTTGCGCTTAGCCGTGGCCACCACATCGCCACGCCAATCGCGCGCGGCGCCGGTTGCCTGGCCGTGCAGGGCGGCATGGGCAACGGAGATGCCGAGTTCCAGACCAATCAGATGATAGGGCTTGTACATGGCGGTGTAGCGCCCGCTCGAGTCGGTGGCGAGGCCGTATTCTCTGAAACAGCGCTTGGCGTAGCTTGTCGGCGCCTCGAAGACCACGTAGACGCCCCAACGCAGGTCGCGCTCGATCGCCCTGCCATCGCGTTCCAGGCATGAGATCACCTCGACCTGACCCTTGCGCGCGAGAACGCCGCCCTCGCTGCGGGGTCTTAGAACCTCGGCGAGGTCGTCACAGCCAACGGGCGGAAAGTCGAGGCCGCCGGCAGCGGGTTGCAGACCGCAGGCATTGGCGACCGCGGCCATCTCGATGGCCGACTTGGTGCCGTCCATGAACGAGTTGAACATCTGCGCGTTCATGCCGCCCTTGGCCGCTTCCTCGGCGGTGATGCCATAGTGCTCCCAGACATCGTCCGGTGTCAGTTCGTGATAACTCGGCAGGTACTTGGTGCCCTTGCCCGCGGCCACCACGGGAAAGCCGCAGGTTCTGGCCCAGTCCACCATCTCGGCGATGAGCGCCGGCTGGTCGCCGTAGGCGAGGCTATAGACCAGACCCGCCTCGGCTGCCTCCGCCGCCAGCAGCGGCCCGGCCAGGGCGTCGGCCTCGACATTGACCATCACCATGTGCTTGCCGTTCTGGCGCGCCAGGCGCGCGTGGCGGATGCCCGACGGCGGATGGCCGGTGGCATCGATCACCACCTCGATTTGCGCCGCGGCGAAGATGGCGTCGGTATCCTCGGTGATCCAGGTGCTGCCGCGCTTTAAGGCGTCGTCGAGGCCGGAGGCGCCATAGAGTTCCTCTGGCCACCCCGTGGCGGCCAGCGATGCTCGTGCCTTTTCGACATCGAGATCGGCGATCAGTGCAACGTGGAAGCCGGGTGTCAGCCGCGCCTGGGCGAGGAACATGGATCCGAACTTGCCGGCACCGATGAGGGCGATGCGGACCGGCCGGCGCTCGGCGGCGCGGGCCTGCAGCAGGTGATGAAGGTTCATTCCATTGTCCTATTCCGCCGCGCGTCCGGCCGCGGCCAGGTCGCTGAGGCAGTCGTCGGCCAAGGGCTCAATCGGCGCAAAATCGCGGTGCGCCATCCATTCCGGCCGCTGGAAGCGGCGGATGTGGTTGTCGACGTGGCAGAGACTCAGATAGACGATGGTGCGGCCCCAGGGTGAAATGTTGGGCGGGCTGGCGTGTACCAGGTTGCAGTGGAACAGCAGCAGCGAGCCCGCCGGGCCGGTCGGCGCCACGATGCCGCCTTCGTTGGCGAGGCGGGTCACGGTCTCGCGGTCCAACGTCCACAGCGGATAGGAAGTGGTCTGCAGATCGTGGCCGGCCTCCAGCGTGCCGTCCTTGTGGCTGCGCGGAATAAACATCAGCGGACCGTTCACCTCGGTCACCTCGTCGAGGAAGAGCGCTATGTTCATGGCGCGCGGCTCCGGCATCTCGTCGTCGCGCGCCCAGGTGCCGTAGTCCTGGTGCCACTGCCAGACCTCGCCATCGAAGGCGGCCTTGGCGTTCACCTTGTACTGATGCAGGTAGACCGGACCGTCGAGCAGTTGCATCACCGGCTCGATCAGGCGGGGGTGCAGGCCGAGGCGGCGAAAGGGCTCGCTGTAGGTTTGCGCGGCAAAAGCGGTGCGCGGCGCGCCAGAACTTTCGCGCCAGACTTCCTCGCGTTCGAGGCCGTAGACACGGGTCGCCTCGTCACGCAGCACCGCCGTCTCTGCCGTGGAGAAGACCTCCGGCAGATAGATATAGCCATCGCGGTCGAAGGTTTCGAGCTGTTCGGGGTTCAGTTTCATGGCGCGTCCTCCCTCCTGCCCTAGGTGGCCTCATCCGGGCCGTGGCTTTATCGACTAGCTTTCCGCAGTCGCGCCCGCTTGGCAAGCCATGTCCCGCAGTGGAAGGCCTATTCATTTCCCCTTGGCGCGAGGCGGGCGGCCAGCTATCTAGAAGCCAATCAGGCCTCAAGAGGAGACGGGACGGATGGACGAAGAAAGCTTCAACATGGAACTGCGCAAGTTCCTGAAGAAAGTCGGCGTGACCTCGCAGCGCGAGATCGAGACCGCCGTACGCGGCGCCATCGACAGCGGCAAGCTGACCGGATCGGAAACCCTGAAGGCCAAGGTCGTCCTGACCATCGACGGTCTCGACCTCAGCCACGACATCGACGGCGAAATCAAGCTCGGTTAGCGCTCCCGGCCTCGTGCTTCGAGACGCTCGCTAAGGCTCGCTCCTCAGCATGAGGCCAATCTTAAAGTCTCACCTCATCCTGAGAAGACCCAAAGGGTCGTCTCGAAGGATGGGGTGAGACACACGGCACTCACCAGAGCGTCGGCTTGGCGACCATCAGCACATAGACGCCGATCAGGCCGCCGAAGCCGACCCAACCGAGACGAACCCAGAGGCGAAAGGCGCGCCCGAAGGCTTCGGGCAGGCCCGTGTCGCCGCGCAGGGCTGCGGCGCTGAGACGTAGCATGTCGAGCTGCAGCTTCACCACCACCAGCCAGGCGACGCCCGCCAGGCCGTAAAGCAGCAGGCTGAGCAGCAGCCAAGGCTCGGCAAAGCCGTAGCCCGCCAGATGGATCAGCCAGAGACCGGTCAGCGGCTGCAGCACGCCCGCCGGCGCGGTGAAGAGCCAATCGGCCAGCACCACCTGTCGCGACACGCGGGCGATGCCTGCCACCGCGCCGCTGCGGCAAGCCATGTACATGTGAAAGGCCGTGCCCAGGCCGGTGCCGAACAACAGGAAGGCGCTGAAGATGTGCAGCCCCCGCGCCAGCAGATAGGCGTCCATCAGCGCTCTTCCGCCAGGATCATCTGCACCAGTACGAGCACGAGGATCGGCAGGTTCTTCAGCAGCGGACCTAAGGGATCGACCCAGAGAGCCGGGCCGACGACGGTGAGGGCAGCGGTATAGCTGGCGATCACCCCAAGCTGGAGCAGGCCGGTCTGGCGCGGCCACCAGTTTATCGCCAAAAGCCCAGCGATGACCAGATCCAAAAGCGAGGCGCCCAACGCCACGGCGCTGGCCAGCGTCGGCGGAAAGCCCAGGGCGGTCAACAACGGCAGGGCGAACCATTGCATGGTCATCAGGCCAAGCAGCCCCGAGGCCAGCCACAGCAGCACCAGCACCCCGCGCACCAGCGGCCGCAGCAGGTAGAGCCGCGCGTGCCAGAGATCCTGGGTCTGCGCCGGGCGGCGTTGCAGGCGCTCGGCCAGGGTCGCCGGTGAAAAGCCGATGGTCTCAATGAAGCCGGTCTCGCGGCCCGCGTTGCCGTATTCCATCTGCGCCAGGGCGGTGGAGGAGATCGTCCCGCGCCCCAGGAAATCGCCGAAGCGGCACAGCAAGCGCACGAAGCCGAGCGGCAAGGAGAGGATTCGGGCCGGTGGGCGGCCGAGCCAAGCGCGATAGAGCGCGACAATGGATTTTACGGTTTCGATCTTGGGGCCGACCGGCTCCAGGACTTGTCGCGCCAGATCCGGGCGTGCGAGGCTTTCCAGCACCGTCCTAGCGAGGTCTTCCACGTGCAGGGGGCGGAAGGCCTGCTGTCCCTGCCCGATCAGCGGCGTCACGACAGGAAAGACCGCCAGGGCGCGCAGCATGGCGGTTCCGCCGTAGGCGCCCTCCCCGTAGATCAACGAGGGGCGCAGGATCACCCAGTCGAGATCGAGTGCCATCAGGTGGTCGTCGCCGCGCTTCTTGGAGAGGGCGTATTCGGTGCCCGCCTTGGCATCGGCGCTGATGGCGGAAATCTGGACGACGCGTTTCACGCCTGCCGCGCGACAGACATCGAAGAGCGCCGCCGGCGCCAAGTGATGGATGGCCTCCATGTCCTGGCCGCGCCCGCCCTGCAGCACTCCGGCGCAGTTCACCACCGCATCGACCCCATCGAGGCGCGGCAGCCAGGCTTCAGGCGCGGTGTCCCGGTTCATGTCGGCGGCGACCGTCTCGACATCCGGAAAGCGCGCCGCCAGGGCGGCGGGACTACGTACCGCGGCCACCACTTGATGCCCGGCCTGGAACAACGCCGCGGTCAGGTAGGCGCCAATGAAACCATTGGCGCCGGTCAAGAGAACACGCATCGGAGAATCCCACTCTTTTGCAACAACGTGCCACGGAGTCTAACGGCGAATCACTTGCCAGGAAATGAAGGCGGCAGCGGCAAGCCCTCTTCCGCCATCACCCGGCGTGCGCGGTCGGGATAATCGGTGATGAGGCCATCGACGCCGAGGTCGATGAGCGAGGCCATGTCGGCGGGGTCGTTCACCGTCCAGGGCACCACATGCAGGCCGAGCGCTTGCGCTTCGCGCAGGTCGGCTTCTCTCAAGTCGCGGTAGTAGGGCGACCATATGGCTCCGCCGGCGCGGTGAATCGCCTGTGGCAAGCTCATTTCCGCCCAATCGATCTCAAGGTCGCCGATCCAGGGCGACGGCGCGGCTGCGCCGCGCCCGAGATTGTCGAGCCAGGACTGCTCGGCCGTCAGGTAGGCCGTCACGATCTCCGGTGCCGCCTGTTGCACGAGTTGCAACGTGCGCCAATCGAACGACTGCACCGCGGCGCGGGATTCCACGCCGGCCTTGCGGATTGCCGCGATCAGCGCTTCGGCAAAGACTGAGGGATCGGCGGAGTCTTCCGGCGAGAGCGGCGAAATTTTCGTTTCGATGTTGTAGCGGACATTGCCACCGGAAAGCGTTTCGGTGCGCGCCAGTACGGCGGCCAATGTTGGAATTGCCACGCCATCGAAACCGGTCTGGTCCGGAAAGTTCTTGGCGGTACGGCTGCCCGGCCTGGCCCGCCCGATATCGTAGGCCTTGAGGTCGTCAGACGTCAGCGCGAGAAAGGCCGGAGGATCAACACCGGCGATCCAGGCCCCCGAGGCATCGCGGGTTCGATCCGGCACCAGACGGCGGTCGTGATGCACCATCAACACGCCGTCGGCGGTCAATACGGTGTCGAGTTCAAGAGTCGTGACACCCAGCGCCAAAGCCTGCTCGAAAGCCGGCAAGCTGTTCTCAGACATCAGCCCACGGGCACCGCGATGGCCCTGCAAGTCGAAGGTGCCGACTTCTGTCCGCGGGGCCGGCGGCAGCGCAGCGGGAAAGATCACCGTCACCACCGCCAGCACCGCCAGCAGAGCGGTGAAGCCGAGCCAGAAGCGCGAGGCGCCCGAAAGCCGGCGCTTTGCCCTGGCGTTGGCTTCATCCGGAGCTTCGCCCCGCACTAGGAGACTTCCTCCAGCGCCCTGCGCATCCAGGCCGCGGTTTGCCGGGCAAGCGGCGCTTCGGCGCCTTCCAATACCGCGGTGGCCGCCGCCAGCTGCGCGGGTGTCTTGTTCTGGCTGAGCTTGGCCTTGGCCTCCAGCCGCGCCACCGGGATCTCGAAGGCGACGACGCCGCGCTGCATGCCCTCCATGAACTGGTCGCCGAGGCCGGCGGTCGACCAGGGCGGAGTGGCGTCGGCTTCCTGGATCGTCACCAGGCGCTCGATCAGGGCACGCACCTCGCCCGCCCCATCGATCACCCGGGGCAGGCCATAGGCGTGCACGGCAACGTAGTTCCAGGTCGGAACCGTCGGCGGCCCCGCGCCGTACCAAGCTGGTGAAATATAGCTGTGCGGGCCCTGAAAGATCACCAGCGCCTCCCGCCCCGCTTTCGACAGTGCCGCAAAGTCGCGCCACTGCGGATTGCCGCGTGCCATGTGTGCCAGCAGGGTGCCCTGCGCGCCCCTGTCGGGATCGTAGATGAACGGCAGATGGCTGGCCTGAGCGGCGCCGTTCGGCGCGGTCACCAGCAGGGCGAAGTCGAAGTCACGCATCACCTCGGCGACGCGCTGGCGGTCGTTCAGTCGGAAAGCCTCGGGGATGTACACGGCAAGTCACCTCAATCGACGTAGCGGCAGCGCGACCCTAGAGCACTTTGCGCCCAGTTTGAACCATTCTGCCGGAGCGGATTTGTGTCAGGACCAAGAGGATTTGGCGCCGGGCATAGCGGCGCTATGGCCAAGCCAAAGCCCGCCGGTACTGGCGCAAAGCCGCCCGGCCCCCAAAGGCCGCCCTGGCGAGTTTCCGAGCGGCGGGCGCCCGCGGCGTCGGCAGGCTTGCCCGATGCGCCGCATCGCCCGGGGAACTTCACGGGGCGCCTGCCTCCTGACGGATCGCCGCACCGCTCGAAAACAGAATTGAGTCAAATTGGGCGCAAAGCGCTCTACACCCTCTGCATGACGTTTCAATAGAGCCAGTCTTGCGCGCAGTGGTCGGGCCAGTCGATCACCTGCGGCCCGCCACCAGACGGTAGACCACCAGCGCCATCAGGGCGTAGACGAAGTTCAACGCCAGCACCACCGGCCAGGCGGTCAGCGCGCCCAGCGCCAGCTTGGCCAGCAGCGAGGGCGCCAGGGTCAGCGCAATCAGCGCCAGCGCCGCGCCCCAGGCACCCGGGCGCAGGCGGTAGACCAGTGGCACGGCAGCGGCCAGGGCGATAGCGATGAGATAGCGGTTCGGGACCGCCGCCAGCTTCCACAGGGTCGGATTGACGAAGATCGCGGCGGCGGCGGCGTTGGCCAGGGTGCCGGCCGCGCCGGCCAGCCCCACGGCAAGAACCGTTTTGATAAACATAGGTTAGAAATAGAGCGCCGCGTTGAAGCTGGCCAGTGTCGCGTGGGAAACGGAGCTTAGCCCTTGCGCTCGATCATCAGCTTCTTGATCTCGGCGATGGCTTTGGCCGGATTGAGGCTCTTGGGACAGGTCTTGGTGCAGTTCATGATGGTGTGGCAACGGTATAGCCGGAAGGGATCCTCCAACTGGTCGAGCCGCTCGCCCGCCGCTTCGTCGCGGCTGTCGGCGATCCAGCGGTAAGCCTGCAAAAGAATGGCCGGGCCAAGGTAGCGGTCACCGTTCCACCAATAGCTGGGGCAGGACGTCGAACAGGAAAAACACAGGATGCATTCCCAGAGGCCGTCGAGCTTCTCGCGCTCTTCCGGCGTCTGCAGACGCTCGCGCTCCGGCGCCGGGGTTTCCGCCTTCAGCCAGGGTTCGATGGAAGCGTACTGTGCATAGACGTGGGTCAGATCGGGCACCAGGTCTTTCACCACCGGCAAATGCGGCAGCGGGTAGACCTTCACCTCGCCCTCGACGTCATGGACGTACTTGGTGCAAGCCAGGGTGTTGGTGCCGTCGATATTCATGGCGCAGGAGCCGCAGACACCCTCGCGACAGGAACGGCGAAAGGTCAGAGTCGGATCGATCTCGTTCTTGATCTTGATGAGCGCGTCGAGGACCATCGGTCCGCAGTCGTCGAGGTCGACCTCGAAGGTGTCGACCTGCGGGTTCGCGCCATCATCCGGGTTCCAGCGATAGACCCGGAACATCTTGATGTTCCTGGCGGCCTCCGGCTTCGGCCAGGATTTACCGGTACCAATTTTGGAATTTGCGGGAAGGGCGAACTCAACCATCGAAATCTTTCTCTCGCACTAGGCTGCGGGAAGGCTCATCAACAAAGGCGTCGTCAGTAGACCCGGGCCTTGGGCGGGAAGGTCTGCACTTCGTTCGTCAGGGTGTTGAGGTTGACCGGTCGATCACCGAAGTTCACCTCGCCGTCTTCGCCGCACCACACCAAGCTGTGCTTCATCCAGTTCACGTCGTCACGGTCTGGATAGTCCTCGCGGGCATGGGCGCCGCGGCTTTCCGTGCGGTTGCCGGCCGACTCCATGGTCACCTTGGCCTGGAACATAAGATTGTCGAGTTCCAGCGTCTCAACCAGATCGGAATTCCAGATCAGGGTGCGGTCATTGACCTTTACCTGGCCCCGCTTATCCCAAGCGGTCTGCAGTTTCTCGATACCCTCGTCGAGGATTTCGCCGGTACGGAACACCGCCGCATGGCCCTGCATGGCGCGCTGCATCTCGTCGCGCAGCGCCGCCGTCGGGACTTCGCCATCGGCGTGGCGTAGTCGGTCGAAGCGGTCGAGTGCCTCGTCACCGGCACCGGTCGCCATCGGCGCCTGCTTCTCGCCGGGGGTAAGGATCTCGGCGCAGCGCTTGGCGGCGGAGCGGCCGAAGACCACCAGGTCGAGCAACGAGTTGGACCCGAGGCGGTTGGCGCCGTGCACAGAAACGCAGGCCGCCTCGCCGATGGCCATGAGACCCGGCACTACGGTGTTGGGATCGCCGTCCTTCTCGGTCACCGCCTCGCCGCTCCACAGGGCCGGGATGCCGCCCATGTTGTAGTGGCAGGTCGGGATCACCGGGATCGGCTCCTTGGTCACGTCGACACCGGCGAAAATGCGCGCAGATTCCGAGATTCCCGGCAGGCGCTGGTGCAGCAGCTCGGGCGCCAGGTGTTCCAGATGCAGGTGGATGTGGTCGTCGCCGGCGCCGACACCGCGGCCCTCGCGGATCTCCATGGTCATGGCGCGGCTGACCACGTCGCGGCTGGCCAGGTCCTTGGCCGAAGGGGCGTAACGTTCCATGAAGCGCTCGCCTTCGGAATTGGTGAGATAGCCGCCCTCCCCGCGCGCGCCCTCGGTGATCAGGCAGCCAGCGCCATAAATCCCGGTCGGATGAAACTGGACGAACTCCATGTCCTGCAGCGGCAGGCCGGCGCGCAGCACCATGGCGTTGCCGTCGCCGGTCTGAGTATGGGCGCCGGTGCAGGAGAAGTAGACCCGGCCGTAACCGCCGGTGGCGATGATCACCGTCTGCGAGCGGAAGCGGTGAATGGTGCCGTCGTCCAGGTTCCAGGCCATGATGCCGCGGCAGACACCCTCTTCCATAATGAGGTCGAGGGCAAAATACTCGATGTAGAACTCGGCGTGCTGGCGCAGCGACTGCTGATAGAGGGTGTGCAGCATGGCGTGGCCGGTACGGTCGGCCGCCGCGCAGGTGCGCTGGGCGATGCCTTCACCGAAGTGGGTGGTCATGCCGCCGAAGGGGCGCTGATAGATTTTGCCGTCCTCGGTGCGGCTGAACGGCATGCCGTAGTGCTCGAGCTCGAGGATCGCCGGCACCGCTTCGCGCACCATGTATTCGATGGCGTCCTGGTCGCCGAGCCAGTCGGATCCCTTCACGGTGTCGTACATATGCCAACGCCAGTCGTCCTCGCCCATGTTGCCGAGCGAGGCGGAAACGCCGCCCTGGGCGGCCACGGTATGGCTCCGTGTCGGAAACACCTTGGTGATACAGGCCGTCTTCAAGCCGGCTTCCGCCAGGCCCAGGGTGGCGCGCAACCCGGCGCCGCCGGCGCCCACCACGACAACATCGTAGGTGTGATCGATTACCTCGTAAGACTTGGTCATATGCGACTCTCGACTTGCGGCTTCAGGCGCGGGTGAACAACAGGGTCAGGACCGAGAGGATCGCCGAAAGTGCAAGCACGATGGCCAGCGCCTTCACGGCGAGCAGCAGCACGATCTTCGTCATCTCGCCATGAACATAGTCCTCGATGACAACCTGCAAACCCAGCGTCGCGTGATAGAAGGTCGCGGCGACCAACAGCACCAGCAGGCCGGCGACCAGCGGTGAGCCGATCCAGTTGACGACGGCCGCGTAGTCGGCGCCGGTCATGGCGATCACCGAGATGCAGAACCAGATCGTCAGGGGGACCAGCGCCAGCGCAGTCAGACGTTGGGCCCACCAGTGTCCGGTCCCGTCCTTGGCCGAACCGAGGCCGCGCACGCGGCCAAGTGGGGAGCGCAGGCTCATCGCTCAAGCCCCTCCCATCATGATGTAACCGGCCACCCAACTCACCAGCGTCAACAGCACCGAAGCGCCGACTACGATGAGCCCGCTGCGCTGCGCGGTTTCGATCTCAAAACCGTAGCCGGCGTCCCAGACCAAGTGCCGGATGCCGTTGCAGAGGTGATAGAAGAGCGCAAAGCTCCAGCCGAAGAGCAACAGCCTGCCGATGAAGGAGCCGATCACGTCTTGCGCGCCGGCGAAGGCTTCCGGACCGGAGGCCGCGGCCACCAGCCAGTAGGTCAGCAGCAGGGTGCCGAAGGCCAGCGCCACACCGGTCAAACGGTGCAGAATGGACAGCATGGAAGTGATCTGCGGACGATAGACCTGCAGATGCGGCGAGAGCGGCCTGTTGGACGAAATCATGCTTCGGGTGCCTTCGGGCTTATTGCTGCTGTCTAAATCTCGCACGAGACTTGTGTGCTTGGCGGCGCAAGTCTACTGCGGAAGCCTCAAGAGAATCTGTCTTTTTTGCTGGCTTGTGATGTAGAACGCAGCGCAGCATAAGTCAACGTGAGCGCCCGGGCCCGGCCATTGGAGCGGCTGCGGGTTGCCGCCCGTCAAGGCCTTGAGTTCAGCACGGCCGCCAACTTCCGGTCGAAGATCGACAGGCTTTCGTAAGAGTCCGACGACCGCTTCGTGAGCGGGTCTGTGGACAGACCTGTGGGCAAGATGTGAAGGAATTGTGCAGTCTTGGGGAAATTATGCACAAGAAATTCGCCGAATTTGGTAATTTCACATTGTCGCCCCCTGCAATTCGCGCGAGCATCTTCTTGCACGTGAAAGCGCCGGAAAACGGCGGGTGCGGCCCTCTCTGAGAGCTTCGGCTCGCAGGAGATGCAGTTCGGGGGATCAGTGAACCTTCGGGTTCTTCGGTCCGGACGGATTGCAGCGGTCTCGAGGGAGCTTTGGTTCCCTTCGGCCTTCGTGGCTCAGGTCTTCGGACCGGGTGTCGCAGAGGCGGCGGTCTTCGGACCGGAGGCCGACCGGGTTCGGCGATCCTCTCGAGGATCCCGGTCGCCCGGGAGGGACGCGTCAGCCGCGATCCGGGGATGGAAGGCTTCCTCGGGAGTTATCCATCCGGCACCGGAAGCTGGGTTGCCCTGCAGATCTCAGCTGAAGGATGGGAGGTGTCGGTCGAACTTCGACACTGCACTTTCCGGCGATGGCCGCTCCCCTTCCCCCGTGTCGGGGAGTTGGCCAGTCCGGGACCGCACAGGTTCCCCCGGGGACTTGTGTGACGGTTTCACCGGCCAAGAAAGGTTCCCCCGTGGAGCCTTTGGCGGCCCGGAAGACGGTTCGCGCAAGCGGCGGTCTTCCGGAGACCCGATGACAGGGGCCTGCCTCGCGCAGTCGCCTGTACGGAGAGGGATCCCCCGGGGTTCCGCCCGTGCCCTGGAACGAACCACCGGACCTCCGGCGAGGCTCTGCCTTCAGGAGGAAGGACTGGATCGAACGTCGGAGAGGAGAGCGACGAGGACGGTCCGCCCGACCGGGTGAGTTCGCTCCCCTCGGGGAGGTCGGCGATCTCGCTGCGCATTATCGGTCACGCCAGGCCCGGTATCCGCGCGCGAAGGCTGGTAAAGGACTCGTTCGCCGCCGCGATCGCGTTGAGCTGGATCCAGCTCTTGAGGCGTCGGGTAGTGCCCTCTCTTCCGGGGTACGCCGCAACGAGGGAAACCTTGCTGCACCCGGCGCCTCACTCATTACAGCAGCGATTCCCGCGATTCAACCAAATTTTGTGGGTGTGGTCCGAATAGATACCAGATATCGGGCCACACCGCCCTTACTGCGGCAGCAGCACCGTGTAGTCGAGGTCGAGCACGACGGCGGGGTGATACCGCCCGTGGCTTTCCTCGGACACCGCTTCATCTGGGAAGGCACAACATTCCAGGTTCTTGGCGGCCACGGTGCGCAGGCGCAGAGCGGCGAGGTCGCTGCGGCCGGCGATTTTCAACTTGTCGAGGACCTGCGACCAGGCATAGATCGTGTCGCCGGCAAAGGTCGGCCCGGCATGGGCACCGGCATTGATGGCGGCGATCCTCACCGCATTGCCGAGGCCGTTGAACGACAACGCCCGAGCCAGGGAGATCACATGGCCGCCGTAGACAATGCGCCGCCCGAAACGTCCCTGGCTTTCGACATGCTGGTTGAAGTGGACCCGCGCGGTGTTCTGATAGAGCCGCGTCGCCAGTTGGTGTTCCGCCTCCTCGATGGTCATGGCATCGCCGTGGTCGATTTTCTCGCCCACCTCATAGTCGCCCCAGCGACAGGCGCTGCCCGACGCCGCCTCGTCAAAGGCTGAAAAGTCGAGCGTTTCCGGCACCGCCAGGCGATCGGCCGTGACCGCCTCGGGGAGGTCGGGCAGCACAGTCTGCGGCGGCGGCGAGTCGGCACTGCGTTTACTGACCATGACCCAGCGCGTGTACTCTACAACCGCCTCGCCACGCTGATTGGTGCCGCGGCTGCGCACGTAGACCACGCCGGTCTTGCCATTGGAGTTCTCCTTGAGGCCGACCACCTCGCTCTGCGCGGAGAGTGTGTCTCCCGGATAGACCGGCGCCAGAAATCGGCCGCCGGCGTACCCGAGATTGGCAACGGCATTCAATGAGATGTCCGGGACGGTCTTTCCGAAGACCACGTGAAAGGTCAGAAGATCGTCGATTGGCGCTGCCGGCAGGCCGCAGGCCCGGGCGAATTCATCGGAGGATTGCAAGGCAAAGCGCGATCCGTAGAGCGCGGTGTAGAGCGCCTGATCGCCCGCCGTCACCGTGCGCGGAGTGGCGTGACTCAGCACCTGGCCGAGGCGGAAATCCTCAAAGTAGTTGCCGGAATTATGCTTCGACACTTTCAGGTCCCCCGGACTATGCCGCGGATTCCAGCCCGGCGATCGCCTCGGAGAGGGCCACCAACCGCCTGGCGTCTTCCACGTGCAGATTCTCGACCAACTTGCCGTCGACCACAACGACGCCCTTGCCTTCGGCCGCCGCCTCGGCGTGGGCGGCGATGATCCTGTGTGACCAGGCAATCTCTTGCGCGGAGGGCGCGAAGGTCTCGTTGGCCTTGGCGATAGTCTTGGGGTGAATCAGCGTCTTGCCGTCAAATCCCAGTTCCTTGCCCTGAAGGCAGTGTGCCGCGAAACCCTCCTCGTCGGAAAGATCGAGATAGACGCCGTCGACGATGGCGATGCCGTAGGCGCGCGCTGCCAGAATGCAGAGACCGAGACTGGTCAATACCGGCAGACGCGCCGGCGTATGGGCGGCCTGCAGATCCTTCACCAGGTCGGATGTCCCCATAACCAGGCAAGTGATCCGCGGCGAAGCGCCGGCCACCTCCTTGGCGTTCAGCATGCCGAGTGGCGTTTCCATCATGCACTGGATGCCCATGGACTGCGGCGCGCCGGCTTCCACCATCAGGCTTTCCAGTTCGTGGACCATGGCTGCGGTCTCGACTTTGGGCAGCAGCAGGGCGTCGGCGCCCGACCGGGCCATCGCCTTCACGTCGTCCCGGCCCCAGGGAGAGTCGAAGGCGTTGGTGCGCACGACGATCTCGCGCTTGCCGTAGCCACCCTCTTTCAACGCCGCCAGAATTTGGTCGCGCGCCGCTTGCTTGGCATCCGGCGCCACCGCATCTTCCAGGTCGAGGATCAGGCCGTCGGCGGGCAGACCGCGGCCCTTCTCCAGGGCACGCGCGTTGGAGCCGGGCATGTAGAGGACGGAACGGCGCGGGCGGGCACTGGCGGACATGGATCGGGACTCCCTGCTTCGTTGCTCAGCCGTCTGCAGATGCCGGAAAAGCAGGCCAACTCTACCGCACTTGCGAACACGGCTGGCGACTATAAAGAATCAATGGACTGTGGCAAGCTGCACCGATCAGGCCGCCTGCTAAACCGCCGCAAATCAACATTGAGTCGTCATGAACGTGATCTCCATCCAGTCCCACGTCGCCTATGGGCATGTCGGCAACTCGGCCGCCGTCTTCGCGCTGCAACGTCTGGGCATCGAGGTCTGGCCGATCCACACCGTCCAGTTTTCGAACCACACCGGTTACCCCGACTTCCAGGGAGAGGTGTTCAGCGCCGGCCACATCGCCCGTTTGATTGACGGGTTGGACGCGCGCGGGGCACTGGCCCGTTGCGATGCCCTGCTGACCGGTTACATCGGCGACGCCGACCTGGGCGAAGTCGTGCTGGACGCCGCGGCGCGGCTGCGCCGGGCCAACCCAAGGGCAGTCTGGACCTGCGACCCCGTCATGGGCGACCACGAACGCGGCCTCTTCGTGCGCGAGGCGGTGCCGGCCTTCATGAAGGAACGCGCCCTGCCTGCCGCCGACATCCTGACCCCCAATCTCTACGAGCTGGAAATTCTGGCCGGCGCCCGGCTGCAGGGCCTGAACGAGATCCGTGCCGCCGCCGAATCGCTGCTTTCGCGCGGGCCGAAGCTGGTGCTGGTGACCAGCCTGTCGATCGAAGGCGCCGAGGTCGACGAGATGGAGATGCTGGCCGTCGGCGCGGCGGGCGCCTGGCACGTCGCCACGCCACACCTGCCGATGGCGCCCAACGGCGCCGGTGACGCCGTGACGGCCCTCTTCCTCGGTTTCTACCTGAAGACCGGTTCGCTGCCGGAGGCACTCAGCAGAGCGGCCGCAGCGGCCTTCGAGATCCTGCAGACCACACTGGAAAGCGGCGAAGAGGAGCTGCAGCTGGTCGCCGCCCAGGACCGCTTGGAAACGCCGCGCCGCCGCTTCACCGCGGCGGCGCTTTAGAGGATGACTAGAGCATCGGGTGATTAATCTGCAACGTAGCCTGCATCTTTGAGGTAGTTCCAGCATTCCTGGGGCTCGAAGAGGTCGCAGATGTTGCCGAGGGCGCGCCAGAGGGCGTCATAGCTGCGTGCCTTGGCTTTTCTGAGCA
>JAVJNS010000011.1:0-128053 GCA_040217155.1 Kiloniellaceae bacterium | reverse complement strand
GCGCGGCGCGCCCGGCGCCCAGGCTGGTATTGCTCAGCCACCAGGTGGAAAACCAGTCGGTCATCGCGGATGCGCTGTCGCTGAAGATGGAGCGCCGCGTGCGGATCCGCGCGCCCAAGGCCGGCGCGTTCCGCAAGCCGGTCACTCACGCCCTGAAAAACGCGCGCGACGCCCTGGCCCGGCGCCTGTCCGAGAGCGCCAGCCAGCGCCGGCTTCTCGAGGGTGTCGCCGAAGTCTTCGCCCTCGACGGGCCGCCCACGCGGATCGAGGTTTATGACAACAGCCACGTGCAGGGGACCCATGCCGTGGGCGCGATGATTGTGGCGGGGCCGGACGGATTCCTTAAAAACGCCTACCGCAAGTTCGACATCAAGACGGCGGGGAAGCGCGGAGAACCCAATGCACCGGGCCGGATCACGCCAGGCGACGATTACTGCATGATGCGCGAGGTGCTGACCCGGCGCTTCCAGCGGGCCTTGAAGGAAGACCCGGAACGCGATGGCGGCCAGTGGCCGGACCTGGTGTTGCTCGACGGCGGCCAGGGGCAACTCACGGTCGGCTGCGAAGTCCTCGCCGACCTTGGCCTCGGCGACCTGCCGATCGCCGCCATCGCCAAGGGTCCGGACCGCGATGCCGGGCGCGAGCGCATCTTCCTGCCCGACAGGCCCTCTTTCATGCTGCAGCCGCGCGACCCGGCGCTGTATTTCCTCCAGCGCCTGCGCGACGAAGCCCACCGCTTCGCCATCGGCACCCATCGGGCGGGCCGCTCCAAGGCGCGCCTGCGCTCCGCCCTCGACGACGTCCCGGGCATCGGCGCCAGGCGCAAGAAGGCCCTGCTGCTGCATTTCGGCGCCGCCCGGGCAGTGGCCCGCGCCGGCCTCGCCGATCTGGAGGCGGTCGAGGGCATCTCCAAGACCGTCGCCCGCAAGATCTACGATCACTTCCACCGCGATGGCTAGGCTCTAGAAAAGGCGCCGGCGCCACCGGAACACCGGCCATGCCGTCCTCGCCCCTGTGTCGTGCCCGGCTGCTATGCTACAAAGACTGCGACGCGCGCGCGCCCGCTGTGGGGCCGCGGCAACAACCTCGTCTGAGGTCTCTTCAGGAGGAAGAACCGGGGCCATGCTGACCAGCCTGCCGAACATCCTGACACTCTCGCGGATCGCGGCGATTCCGCTGCTGCTGGCGCTGATCTACGTGGATACGCCGGTCTACCGCTGGGTCGCCTTCTCGGGCTATGTCCTGGCCTGCATCACCGACTATTTCGACGGGTACCTGGCCCGCCACATGAACCAGATCTCGGCCCTGGGGCGCTTTCTGGACCCTATCGCCGACAAGCTGCTGGTCGCCTCGCTGATCGTCATGCTGGTGGCGACCCAGCAGATCTCCGGCCTGGTGGTGATACCGGCCATCATCATCCTGGCGCGCGAGATCCTGGTCTCCGGGCTGCGCGAGTACCTGGCCCAGATCAAGGTCTCGGTGCCGGTCACCACGCTGGCCAAGTGGAAGACCGCGATCCAGATGCTGGCCCTCGGCTTCCTCATCGTCGGCGACACGGCGCTGATCGCCCTGCCGATCCACATGATCGGCGAGATCGGCTTGTGGATCGCCGGCGGGCTCACCGCCGTGACCGGCTACGATTATCTCGCGCGCGGCCTCAAGCACATGGTCAGCGAGGAAAGCGGCGGCTGATGGGCGGCGCCGAGGCGGAGATGAAGATCATCGGCCTGGCCGGCTGGAGCGGCAGCGGCAAGACGACGCTGATCGTGCAACTGATCCCGGCGCTGGTCGGTCGCGGCCTCAGGGTATCGACCATGAAGCACGCCCACCATGCCTTCGATGTCGACAAGCCCGGCAAGGACTCCCACCAGCACCGCAGCGCCGGCGCCACCGAGGTGATGATCGGCTCGGTCCGGCGCTGGGCGCTGATGCACGAGCTGCGCGACGAGCCGGAGCCCGACAGCCGCCGCCTGATGCAGCACATGACCCCGGTCGATCTGCTGATCATCGAGGGCTGGAAGGCCGAGAGCCACGACAAGATCGAGGTCCACCGCCCGGCCCACGGCAAGCCGCTGATCCAGCCCGGCGACCCCCGGGTCGTGGCCGTGGCCAGCGACGCGGAGCTGCCGGGCCTGCCGGTGCCGCGCCTCGACCTCAACGACGTCGAGGCCGTCGCCGATTTCATTGTCGCCCACTGCGGTCTCGTCGGGCGGTGCCGCGCCGGAGCGGCGGAGTAAGGCGATGGCGCAGCTCAGCGACGACTGCTTCGCCCAGGGCGGTCCGCTGATGCGGGTCGACGAAGCGCGCAGGCTGCTGGCCGAGGCCGTCACGCCGGTCACGGAAAGCGAGCCGGTGCCTCTGCATGGCGCCCTGGGCCGCATCCTGGCCGAGGACATCGTCTCGCCGGTCGACATCCCGCCGGCGCCCAATTCCGCCGTCGACGGCTATGCGGTCTGGCATGCCGACCTGGACCCGGAGGGCGACACCCGCCTGCCGGTCAGCGGCCGCATCACCGCCGGACAGCCCGATCTGCCGAAGGCGCAGCGCGGCACCGCGCTGCGCATCTTCACCGGTGCCCGCCTGCCGGCCGGAGAGGGCGGAGGCCCCGACACGGTGATGATGCAGGAAGACTGCGAATCCAACGGCGACCCGGAAGCGCCCTGGGTGACCATCCGCCCCGGCATCAAAAAAGGATCCAACGCCCGCAGGGCCGGCGAGGACGTCGCCAAGGGCGATATCGTGCTGCGCCGAGGCCAGAAACTACGCCCGCAGGACGTCGGCCAGGCCGCCGCTGTGGGCCGCCGCGAGGTGCTGGTCTCGACCCGGCTCAGAGTCGGCCTGTTCTCCACCGGCGACGAGCTGCGCGAGCCGGGCAGCCCGCTCGATCCCGGCATGATTTACGATTCCAACCGCTACACCATTCATGCCTTGCTGACCGGCCTCGGCTGCGACGTGGACGACCTCGGCATCCTGCCGGACAGGCTGGACGCGGTGCGCGACGCGCTCGCCGGCGCCGAAGACCGGCACGACCTGCTGGTCACCTCCGGCGGCGTCTCGGTCGGCGAGGAAGACCATGTGAAGACCGCCGTCGAGGCGCTCGGCAAGCTGCACCTCTGGCGCCTGGCGGTGAAGCCGGGCCGCCCCATCGCCCTGGGCCAGGTCGGGCGCATCCCTTTCGTCGGCCTGCCCGGCAACCCGGTCGCCGTGGTGGTCACCTTCCTCACCATCGTGCGGCCCCTGATCCTGCGCATGATGGGCGGCGACGACACGCCGCCGCATACCTTCCGGGTGCGCGCCGGTTTCGACCACAAGAAGAAGAAGGACCGCCGCGAATGGGTGCGGGCGCGCCTGACCGGCGACGCGGCCGGGGACCTCACCGCCGAGAAGTTCCCGCGCGAGGGCGCCGGCATCCTCTCCTCCCTGGTCGCCGCCGACGGCCTCATCGAACTGCCCGAGGACTTGACCCGCCTGGAGGCCGGCGCGATGGTCGATTTCCTGCCCTTCAGCGAAGTGGCGCAGTAGGCTATATTTCTAGCTGATGGCCCATCCTTCGAGACGCTTGCTGGCGCAAGCTCCTCGGGATGAGGCCGGAGTTCTAAAAATGGAGCTTCACCCTGAGGGGGCGCTGAAAGCGCCGTCTCGAAGGGCGAAGCAGGCCACAGGAAAACTGGAAAAGAACACTCGTGAAACTGCTGTATTTCTCCTGGCTCAAGACCAAGACCGGCCGCGCCGAGGAAGACGTGACGCCGCCCCAGGAGGTCGCCACGGTCGGTGAACTGCTGTCCTGGCTGGAAGGCCGCGGGCCGGAATTCGCCGACGCCCTCGCCGACCGCGCCGCCATCCGTGTGGCGGTGAACCAGACCTATGCCAAGCCCGGCGATCCCATCGGCCCCAACGACGAGGTCGCGCTCTTCCCGCCGGTGACGGGAGGCTGACCATGACCGTCCGCGTCCAGGAGCAGGACTTCGACGTCGGCAAGGAATTGTCCGAACTCACGAAGGGCAATCACGCCATCGGCGGCCTCGCGGTCTTCGTCGGGCTGGTGCGCGACCACGTCGGCATCCAGGGTGGCGGCGGTTCCGAGATCAGCGCCATGACCCTGGAACACTACCCGGCCATGACCGATAAGATGCTGGCCAAGATCGAGGCCGAGGCAAGGGAACGCTGGCCCTTGGAAGCGAGCCTCGTGATCCACCGCCACGGCCGCCTCGAGCCCGGCGACCGGATCGTCATGGTCGCCGCCGCCTCGTCCCACCGTCAGGCCGCCTTCGAGGCCTGCGAGTTTCTCATGGACTGGCTGAAGACCAAGGCTCCCTTCTGGAAGCTGGAAGAGACCGACAAAGGCGCCCTCTGGGTCGACGCCCGCGACAGCGACGATACCGCCGCCGCGCGCTGGAGCAAGCGCGACCCCGACGCGGCGGAATAAGCAGCAGATAATCTTACAAGACGCTTCCGCGGCAGCGTCCCACCAGCGAGATCCATCTTCATTCTGTTACTCGGCAAACACTTCCAAATCTCTAGGTTCAAGAGACAGTGAGAGTGTGATCGCTCTCAACGCAGCAGGTGGTTTGTAGCAATCGCCGCCGATCTCATGCAAAGAAAAGTTCCCGCCATGAGAGATGGCACGAGAGCGGCTACCTTGGTCCAACCAGTCCCTTGTCGCCTGAATCCAAACAATAAAATACCCTCAATGGTTGCTATTGAAAGATTTTCTCTCTAGCATCATCGGTTCGATTGGGGGAGGGGTATTATGCGCAATGCAATAGTATTCGGCTGCCTATTCATCGTGTCGGGTTGCACCAGCGACTTTTTCTCCAACTTCGCTATAACCGATAACGCGGCAAACCCGATCATTGAGGGGCAACAGAAGTTCGCTAAGGTCGATCTCGTCGCGTTTTTAGATCCTCGGCAGTATGGACGGTCGGAGGCTTACGAGGGCCTTCGCAATTTAGGTGCTGCGTCTGAGAAGCCCGAAGGAAATAAATTTTTCAAAGAGATCCAAGATGATCTTTTAGATGATCCTGTGGCCGCTTCGGGATTGGATGAACTGGAGAATGCTTTCTACGGGTTTTACGATCCGCGCTATGGGGGCGCAGACACTCAGACACGGAGACGCAATAGTGTACAAGCCCGCTTGAACGGTGCCTCCGACCAAGAATGCAGCTACTTCCTGGATCAGATTCGCAAAGATCAGACCGGGTTCAATTTCGCTCTTGGCAGTTTGACCACGGCGTTGGGTGGCGTCGGTGCGATTGTGACGGGTGCCGGACTGGCACGCGCCTTTTCCGGTGCCGCGGCTATCGCGAGCGGCGTCAAAGCAGAGGGCAATGACGCCAACTTCAGACAGTTGACGGCAGAAGTCATCGTCAGAGGCATTGTGGCAAAACGGACGGAACTTCTAGAATCCGTTAAGGCCCGCCGCAAGGCGCACATTGGAGACTACACTGTAGAAGACGCAGTGGCAGATTCGGTACGTTATCACTCGTTTTGCAATCTTATTTCCGGCCTGGAGCATGCCAGCAAGCAGGTACAACTGAGTGAAGATCCCGGCCTGAAGCGAACACTCAAACTCTTGCAAAGTGCCGGCATCGAAGGTGCCGTAACTTTCGATCTAGAGAAGCTCTCCACGGAAGGTGCGACCGCCGGAGCGCCGACCACCCTCGCGGCCGCGGTCACTGACGGCGATTCAGTTCGGAGAGTGGCGGCAAGTTCCGTGGAGTCAATCGCAAAGCTCCTTAGCGGCGCGGCAGCTTCAATCACGAATCTAAGAAAGAAGCGGGAAACCCTCAACAGCGACAGCCCTGTCTCAGCGGGAACAACAGCCGTCTTGGCTGAAGTTGACGAAGATATGGAGGTGTTGGAAAGCGCCCTCGGTGCCATTAACACCCTGTTCGATAAAGCTATCGAAAGAGACAAAGCCATACTCATCTTCAGCACAAAAGGGGAAGCACAGAAAACCGCAGAGGAAAAGATCGCGGCTGGTGAGAATGCCGGTGCAATTGCGGCAATCGCCGCACAAGTCCAAACGCTCTACGACGATATCGCCAGTCGTGTGAAAGCAAACAGCATCAAGCTGGAAGCGATAACGCCCACGGTTGCGCCAACCGCGCCCGACTCGGACTCTGCTGATTCGGGATGATCTAGGACTGCGGGCTTCGCCTGCCTTCGCAAATGCTGCGACGAAGCCACTTCTCTGCCCAAACCGCCCACGATCTCGCTACAGAACGGAGTCACTCCCCCTCCTCGTACCTGATCGCCATGACTTCCAGTTCCTGGTCGCCGGCCGGGCGTTTCCAGACGATGCTGTCGCCGACCGCGGCGCCGTCGAGGGCGCGGGCCAGCGGCGAGACATAGGAGACCTTGCCGGCCTGGGGGTCGGCCTCGTCCTCGCCGACGATGGCGTAGTCGCGCTCCTTGCCGTCCTCGTCGGCGACGGTGACCACGGCGCCGAAGGCGACCTTGTCGCGCGGCTGCTTGGCGAGGTTCACGGGGATCGCCGTGCGCAGGCGCGCCTCCCAATAGCGCAGTTCCTGCTCGACGCGCGGCAGGTGCGACTGGCTGGAAAGCTCGCTGTCGTGTGATTTCAGCGCCGCGCGCTCGTCCTCGTATTCCTTGGCCTTGTCGCGCAGCATCTGCAGGCCCGCCGGCGTCACGAAGTTGGGGTGCGCGCTTATCGGCAGGTCGACCTTTTCTTCCGGGGCGCCGGCGTCGTCTTCCTTCACGAAAGCACGGGACATCACTGAATCTCCTCACTCCAAAGAATGCGTTTCACAAAAAAGTCGGACCCAAAAAAAGAAAACCGGGCGGCGCCCCTCTCGGCGCCGCCCGGTCCTGCATCAGACCGGTGTGTTGCGGCGCTAGGCGGCGCTGGCCGCCGCGTGCTTGCGCACCAAGGCGTCGTAGTCGTTCATCAGGTTGCGGGTGATCTCGCCCGCCTGGAACTTGTAGTCGTCGATCTCCGCCACCGGCGTCACCTCCACAGCGGTTCCCGTCAAGAACACCTCCTGGGTGTGAGCCAACTCCTCCGGCTTGATCGCCCGCTCGATGACGTCATAGCCGCGATGCTTCGCGAGCTCGATCACGGTGCGGCGGGTGATACCGTCGAGGAAGCAGTCCGGTGTCGGCGTATGGATTTTGCCGTCCTGCACCAGGAACACGTTGGCACCTGTTGCTTCCGCGATCAAGCCACGATAATCGAGCATCAGCGCATCGGCATAGCCCTTGGCTTCGGCGGCGTGCTTGGAGAGAGTGCAGATCATGTAGAGGCCGGCGGCCTTGGAATTGCAGGGCGCGGTCTCCGGCGACGGGCGTTTCCAGTCGGCGAAGGTCATGCGGATGCCCTTCATGCGCGCTTCCGGGCTGAAATAGGCCGGCCACTGCCAGGCGGCGACGGCGACATGGATCTTGGTCTGCTGGGCCGAGACCGCCATCATCTCGCTGCCGCGCCAGGCCACCGGGCGGACATAGCCGTCGGTGATGCCGTTGGCCTCCAGTACCGCCGTGGCCGCGGCGTCGATCTCCTCGCGGCTGTAGGGCACCTGAAAGCCCAGAATCTTGCCGGATTTCAGCAGCCGGTCATGGTGCTCCGCCATCTTGAAGATGCGCCCGGCGTAGGAGCGCTCGCCCTCGAAGACGCAGGAGCCGTAGTGCAGGCCGTGCGTGAGGGGGTGCAGCCTGGCGTCCCGCCAGGGCAGCAGTTCGCCGTCGTACCAGATGACGCCGTCGCGGTCGTCGAAGGGAAGTATGGACATTTTGCGTGTCGTCCTTGAAACCTGTTGGTCTGAAAAATCTTCGTTGCCGGCGTGTTTGTCCGGTGGAATCCAGCCGCGCGGCAAAGCCCCGCAAAACCCGTCCGCCGGCCCCTTGTCGCCCAGAAGTGCCCGCTATTCGACGCCTGCTCTTGGCGGCAGACCCGTCAGTAACACTCACCAAACGGAGAATGTTTTCCGTCAATAGGTCCGACTTGATACTTTCGATCAAATCTTACTGGCCTTATGTAACAAGATTAGGTAGATATGTCAACATGGCTGACGTAAAAGGCGGTCCCAATCCCCTCTTCCTGCGCGAGGAAGAACTGCGCCAGGCGATGGAGCTGCTGTTCTTCGCCTACCGCGACTTCACCGGCGAGCCGGACCAGATCCTCGCCGACTATGGCTTCGGCCGCGCCCATCACCGGGTGATCTACTTCGTCGGCCGCCACCCCGGGATCACCGTATCGGAGCTGCTGGCCATCCTGCGCATCACCAAGCAGTCGCTGTCGCGGGTCTTGAGCCAGCTGGTGCGCGAGGACTTCATCACCCAGCGCCCCGGCCTGCGCGACCGGCGCCAGCGCCTGCTGGAGCTGACCGACAAGGGCCGCGAACTGGAGAACAAGCTGACCGAACAACAGCGCGTCCGCATCGCCCGCGCCTACCGCCAGGCCGGCGCCGAGGCGGTGGAGGGCTTCCGCACCGTGCTGACCAGCATCATCGACGAACAGGACCAGGGCCGCTTCGCCCGGCCCGAGGCACCCGGCAAACCGGGCGCCAAGGTGGCGGCGCCGGCAAAGCCCCCCGTTCCCAGTACCGCCGGCAGGCGCTAGGCGGGCGCGCTCGGCGGGCCTATACTCCCGCTCCATGACCGAGCAAGCCGTGGCCGAACTGCCGCATATCCTGGTGATCGACGACGATACCCGCCTGCGCGACCTGCTGCAGCGCTATCTCAGCGACCAGGGCTTTCGTGTCACCACCGCGGTCGACGCCGCCGACGCGCGGGCCAAGCTGACGGCCCTGGCTTTCGACCTGCTGGTGCTCGACATCATGATGCCCGGCGAGACCGGGCTGGAGCTGACCGAGACCCTGCGCCGCGATAGCGCCGTGCCGATTCTGCTGCTCACCGCCATGAACGAGACCGAGAACCGCATCGCCGGCTTTGAATGCGGCGCCGACGACTACCTGCCCAAGCCGTTCGAGCCGCGCGAACTGGTGCTGCGCATCAACGCCATTCTGCGGCGGGCGCCGCCGCCGGCCACGACCCGGCCCGAGACCAAGGTGACCTTCGGCGAGTTCTGCTTCGACCTGGAGCGTGAGGAGCTGACCAGGGCCGGCGTCTTCGTGCGCCTGACCACCGCCGAGGCGTCGCTGTTGAAGGCGCTGGCCCAGCGCGCCGGCGAGGCCATCACCCGCGACGACCTGGGCGAGGAAAGCATGATCAGCGGCAACACCAGGACCATCGACGTGCAAGTGACCCGCCTGCGGCGTAAGATCGAGGCCGACCCCAAGTTTCCGCGCTACCTGCAAACCGTCCGCGGCACCGGTTACGTGCTGATGCCCGATTGATGACTTCACCCGATGTTTTTTTGGCCGACCCGGCAAGCACCCAGGCTATGACGTCTCCTCTGCCAGACCCGCTCTACCCGCAAGGCGGCCCGGGACCGGTCCGCCGCTTGCTGCCGCGCTCCCTGCTGGGCCGCGCGGTAATGATCATCGTGACGCCGCTGATCCTGATGCAGGTGATCTCCACCTGGGTCTTCTACGATCGCCACTACGACACCATCACCAAGCGTCTGGCCCAGGGGCTGGCGGGCGACGTGGCCGCGGTGATCTTCCTGCTGTCGCGCAGCGATTCCGATCTCGAGCAGCGCCGGCTGTTCCAGATGGCGCGTTCCACCATGCAGCTGGATCTGACGCTCACCGCGGAAGCCACGCTGCTGGTGCCCGAACGAAGCGCGGCCAGCGGCATCGTCGAATCGCGGCTGCACGACGCCCTGCGCGAACGCCTGCGCCAGCCTTTTGTCATCGACGCCCGCTCGATCGACGAGCGGGTCGAGATCCTCGTGCAGCTGCCCGAAGGCGTGCTGCGCGTCCTGGTGACCGACGAGCGTCTGTTCACCTCCACCACATACCTCTTCATCTCCTGGACCATCGGCAGTTCGATCCTGCTGTTCGGCATCGCCGTCATCTTCATGCGCAACCAGGTCAAGCCGATCCGCCGGCTGGCGCGCGCCGCCGAGAGCTTCGGCAAGGGGCAGGAGGTGCGCGACTTCAAGCCGGAAGGCGCCACCGAGGTGCGTCAGGCCGCCGCCGCCTTCATCAACATGCGCGACCGCATCAAGCGGCAGATCCAGCAGCGCACCGAGATGCTGGCCGGCGTCAGTCATGACCTGCGCACGCCGCTGACACGCATGAAGCTGCAGTTGGAGATGATCGAGGACAACCCGGACGCCCGGAACCTTCAGTCGGACGTTGCCGAAATGGAGCACATGGTCGAGGGCTACCTGGCCTTCGCCCGCGGTGAGGGCCGCGAGACCCCGGCGCCGACCGACCTCGGCGGCCTGCTGCGCGACGTCGTCGACCAGATGACGCGCAACAGCCGCGCCGTCGACCTCCACGTGGAACAGGACATCGTGCTGCCGCTGCGCCGCGACGGCATGCGCCGCTGCCTGACCAACCTCGTCGCCAACGCCCAACGCCACGGCACCCACGTCGCCATACGGGCCGGCCGGCGCAAGAACACGGTCGAGGTGACCGTCGACGACGACGGACCCGGCATTCCCCCGGAACGGCACGAGGACGTCTTCAAGCCGTTCTTCCGCATGGAGCGGTCGCGCAATCCGGCGACCGGCGGCATCGGCCTTGGCCTGACCATCGCCCGTGATGTGGCGCGCAGCCACGGCGGCGACGTCGTCCTGGAGACGGCCCCCGGGGGCGGCCTGCGGGTCCGGATCTGGCTGCCCGTGTGATTTTCCACGGGCAGCGCGGCAAGCGAAATTCAACCCCAGGTAATGAACGGCCGCGCCGTTTATACGGCCTTAACACTTGGCTGCCTAAGCTCTCTCGCATGATCCCGGGCAGGCCTTCACCTGCGCGGGTTTCCCGCATGAAAGCAGGTTTTGGAGAAGACGATGACCGCAGCGCCCGGGCTGATTTCCGAAGAAGAACTCGATTCCCAGGTAGAGGGCGAGGTGCTCGACGAGGCCCGCGACCTGGTCAGCAATCTTGAGTTGCGTGTCCAGCAGGTCAAGAACGGCATCCTCAATCCCATGGAAGCCGCCAAGGCCCTGGCCCAGGAATCCGCCAACCTGCGCATGAAGGCCCGCGCGGTGAACCTGGTCGGCTTCGGCCCCCTGACTCACCGCCTGGACGAATACCTCAGTGAGCTCGACAGCGTCGACGGCAGCCATGCCGACGATCTGATCGCCTTTGCCGACCGTATCTCGGCGCTGCTCGACGGCGAAACCGTCGACGTCGAGGATGTCTCCGCCGTGCTGCGCCAGCTGCCGCAGCAGACCACCTTCAACGTCGAAGACGTCACCGTGATGGACAGGGACGTGACGGTGATCATTCCGCAGCGCTCGGCCGCAAAGGTCGTGGGGCGCGAACTGGCGGCCTGCGGCTATCGGGTCGCGACGGTGATGAACCCCATCGAAGCGCTGGAGCTGATTCTCGAAACCAAACCCGACATGGTCATCACGTCCCAGGTCATGCCGCGCATGAGCGGAGTCGACCTGGCCTGCGCCCTGGCGGCCATGCCGGCCACCAAATCGATCCCGGTCGCGCTGCTGACCAGCCTCGACCCCGACCACGCCGACCTGAGGGCGCTGCCGATGAACGTCGGCCTGATCCGCCGCGGCGCCCACTTCGGCGACGATCTGGCCGACGTCCTGCAGCGCTTCAACATCACCTGACACGCGGCCCGTTCGACAGGGGGCCGGCCCGGTACGGTGGCTCAGTACAGCCGGCCGCCGTTGGGCACCGGCCGGTCGGCCGTGACCAGCACCACCTCGCCGTCGCTGTCCGGGAATCCGAGCACCAGAATTTCCGACATGAATTTGCCGATCTGGCGCGGCGGGAAGTTCACCACCGCGGCAACCTGCTTGCCGACCAGGTGTTGCGGCTCGTAGTGCACGGTGATCTGTGCCGAGGTCTTTTTCACGCCGATTTCCCCGCCCAGGTCGACCCACAGCTTGATCGCCGGGCGGCGCGCCTCCGGAAACGGCTGGGCGTCGACGATGGTGCCGACCCGCACGTCGACCCTGGTGAAGTCATCGAAGGTGATCTGCGGGCTCTCTGCCATCGTCTGAAGGGTCCTCGGTTGCATGCAAATGATCGGCCGGCCGCCCCCGGGGGGCGGGGGGCGGCGGCGTGCTGAAGCAGCGGCGAAGCTATCACCGCGCCGAAGTTCCCGGCAAGGCGTCGCCAGCCGGCTTGGAATCGTTTTGAGCCGTCTCCCGGCCGCCCGGGGATCCGCCACAAAGGGCGGACAGTCGGCGGTATTTCAGCGAGATGCTGACCCAGAACCGAAGAATCTGCGGAATTCCGGGACAGCGAGAAAGCACAGGCTTTTATCCCAAAGACGACACAATGTCGCTTTTGACAAAATGCGCCGACTCGGCTAGGGTCCCGCTCCCTTGTCCGTAACTGGCGCCGTAACGGCGCCTGGAGGCCTTCATTTCCGTTTCACGAGAAGAACTTGATTTCGTCGTCCCCGCCAAGGCGCCGCGCAGCCTCAACCCGGCGCGGCGGAAGCAGCTGGTCGGCCGCCGCATGGCGGAGATGCGCCGCATCTTCCTCGAAGGCCTGGCGCATCAGATCGGCCTGGCGCACGACCCCGACTTCACCTACCCGAGCCATGAGTTCGTCGAGGAAGACGGCGAGAGCGTCAAGCAGTTGACCTACAAGCAGCCGGAGCCGTGGTGGTTCGAGGAGGCCGGCACGGTCTACCTGCGGCTCAACTACGGTGAGCGGAAGATGCAGATCCCGGGCAAGAATCCGGTCATCCGCATCGGCGAGATGAGCAACCTGCTGCCCACGCTCGAGGCGCTGCACATTCTGGTCGACGACCGGGAGATGGATGACGTCATCGAGAAAATGGTGGTCGTCAGCCGTTAAAGCGCTTTAGGGTCGGGTCAAGGTTGCTGATCGCGGTCGATGGCGCCAACGTCCAGCACCGGCGCCGCCTCCAGGGCTTCGGCATCGAGCAAGGCGACAACGCGCTCCAATGCCGCCACCAGCATGGCCTGTTCCCAGGGCTCCAGATTCTCGAAGCGCTCGCGGAACTTTTCCTGCAGACCGTCGGGCGCCGCGGCGAGCTTTTCCCCACCCGCCTCGGTCAGCGACAGCCAGACCTGCCGCCGGTCGCTGTCGCCGCGCTGGCGACGGACCAGGTCACGCGCCTCCAGTTTGTGCAGCAGGCTCGTGGTCGTGGCCTGGGTGATGCCCATGTGGGCGGCAATCTGTCCGGCGGTCGTGTTGCCGTGCTCGTCGAGAACCTGCAGCAGCAGCAGTTGAGAGGCAGTCAGCCCCGTTTCGCGCGCCAGCTTGCGCGCGTAGTTCTCCGTTGCCCGGAGGACCTGGCGCATGGCCATAAGGGCCTGCTGAGAGCGGCGCCGCATCGACTGTGTCAAAGGAGCCTCTGAATTCCACTACCGACCGTCATGACAATCGATCCTACGGCGCCGATTCGAAGGGACCAAGCACCCTTTTAGCTATTCTAACTAAAGATAGTCTCGCTCTATCCTAAAAACTTTCGATTTCTAAAATTCTTTCCGAATCGGGCGGTTCTGCGATTCGCCGCGGATTTCAGCACTCTTCCGGCCAAATCAACAACTTGGTGCTCACCTTTACGCAATATTCACGGTTGACATTTTAGTTTGATAAACAAAGTATCTCTCTGCCCTATCGCTCGGAGTTGGAAGATAAATGCAGCTTGAAAACGCCGTTGAAGCCCCGCGAACCCAGACCGGTGAAACCCTGCTTGTGCGCAAGCCCCGCAAGGCCGACGGCGCGCGCGTGTGGAACCTGATCAAGAGCATCGAGAAGCTCGACGACAATTCGATGTACTGCAACCTGTTGCAGTGTTCGCACTTCGCCGGCACCTGCGCGCTGGCTGAATTGGTTGGGGCCGAGATGGACGGCGAGTTGGACGGCGAGCCGGTCGGCTGGATCTCCGGGTACATTCCCCCGGAATCGGAAGACACCCTCTTTGTCTGGCAGGTCGCGGTGCATCCGGACGCCCGCGGACGCGGTGTCGCCAAGCGGCTCGTCCACGCGCTGCTGAAGCGCCGGGAGTGCCGCAAGGTCAAACGGATCCACAGCACCATCACCCGCGACAACAAGGCTTCCTGGGCCCTGTTCCGCGCCATCGCCGACGACCTCGGCGTCCCGTTGGTCGATGACGCGCACTTTGAGCGCGAGACCCATTTCGACGGCGCCCACGCCACCGAACACCTGGTCGAAATCGGCCCCTTCGACCGCGTCGCTCTCCTGAAAGCGGCCTGATGAAAGCGGCTTGATGAAAGCGGCTTGATGAAAGCGGCCTGACAGCCGCGCCGCCCCGTCGCCGCGTACCACCCCTTCCCGACAACAACGAAAGAGGTCTCCATGTCCTCGGCTATCGACATCTTTACCCGCAGAGAATCGGAAATCCGCAGCTACTGCCGCAGCTTCCCCGTGGTTTTCGAGCGGTCCAGCGGCGCAGAACTCATCGCCGAGGACGGCCGCCGCTACATCGACTTCCTGGCCGGCTGCTCGGCCTTGAACTACGGCCACAACGACCCGGACATGAAGCTGGCGCTGGTCGACTACATTCTGCGCGACGGTGTCACCCACGGCCTGGACATGTACACCGAGGCCAAGGCCGGCTTCATCGAGGCCTTCGAGAACCTCATCCTCGAGCCGCGCGACATGGACTACCGCCTGCAGTTCACCGGCCCGACCGGCGCCAATGCCGTCGAGGCGGCGCTCAAGCTGGCGCGGAAAGTCACCGGCCGCCGCCAGGTCGTCGCCTTCACCAACGGCTTCCACGGCGTCACCCTCGGCGCCCTCGCCGCCACCGGCAACGGCTATCACCGTGGCGGCGCCGGCCTGCCGCTGGACGGCGTGACCCGCGTGCCTTATGACGGCTACCTGGAAAGCGGCGCCCAGGGCCTCGACATGCTGGCGCAGATGCTCGATGACCCGTCCAGCGGGATCGAGCCGCCGGCGGCCTTCATCGTCGAGACGGTACAGGGCGAAGGCGGCCTCAACGTCGCCTCGGGCGAGTGGATGCGCGGCGTTGAAAAACTGGCCCGCAAACACGGCGCCTTGCTGATCGTCGACGACATCCAGGCCGGCTGCGGGCGCACCGGCGGCTTCTTCTCCTTCGAGGAGATGGGCATCTCGCCGGACGTCGTGACCCTGGCCAAGTCGCTGTCGGGCCTGGGTCTGCCATTCGCCATGATGCTGCTCAAGCCCGAGCATGACATCTGGGGACCGGCCGAGCACAACGGCACCTTCCGCGGCAACAACCACGCCTTCGTCACCGCCAAGGTGGCGCTGGAAAAGTTCTGGCATAACGGTGATTTCGCCGCCGAGGTGCGCGGCAAGGGCGACCACCTGGCCCGCCGCCTGTCCAAGATCGCCGAGGGCCACGGCTACGCCATCAAGGGCCGGGGCATGTTCCGCGGCATCGATCTGCGCGACGGCGAAACGGCGTCGGAAATCTGCGCCGCCTGCTTCGAGCGCGGCTTGATCATCGAAACCTCCGGGGCCCACGACGAGGTGGTCAAGGTGCTGGCACCGCTGACCATCAAACTGGAGCAGCTGGACGCCGGTCTCGACATCCTCGCCGAGGCCTTCGAAGCAACGCACCGCTCGGCGGCCGCCGCCTGAGCGCGCCTGCCGTGGCGAGCCCCTACAGGGGCGCAGCAGAAAGCCGGACACAGGAGACAAACGATGATCGTTAGAGACTACAACGAAGCGAAGGACAGCGGGCGCCGCGTCACCGCCGAAGGCTGGGAGAGCGTGCGCCTGCTGCTCAAGGGCGACCGGATGGGTTTCAGCTTCCACATCACCACCATCCACGAGGGCGCGGAGTTGCACCTGCACTACAAGAACCATTTCGAGTCGGTGTACTGCATCTCCGGCGAAGGTTCGATCGAGGACTGCGCCAGCGGCGAGGTCCATGACATCCGGCCCGGCGTCATGTACGGGCTCGACCAGCACGACAAGCACATCCTGCGCGGCAAGACGGAGATGACCATGGCTTGTTGCTTCAATCCGCCAGTGACCGGCAAGGAAGTGCACGGCCCCGACGGCGCCTACGCCCTGGAAGATGACGCCGCGTAGTTCGCGCGGCGCCGACGAGAAGCCGGAATCAGCAGATAAGGCTCGTTGCCGTTGACACCGTTCGGAGCGCGAACGCGCGCCAGCCGTGGCACGCAGCCGGGAGAAGCAGTCAGTGACCGACCAAGACAATACACCTCGCAGCGGCAGTGGCGCGACGCCGAACGGCCATAGTGTCCACAAGATCGGCGGCACCTCCATGTCGGCGGTCGACACGGTGCTGCACAACATCATGATCGGCGGGCGTGAAGGCGCCGACCTCTATAACCGGATCTTCGTGGTCTCGGCTTATGGCGGCATGACCGATCTGCTGCTGGAGCATAAGAAGACCGGAGAGCCGGGCGTCTATGCGCTCTATGCCGGCTCGGAAAACGAATGGTCCTGGGGCGATGCCCTGACCAAGGCCGGCGTGGCGATGCGCGGGAAGAACCGCGAGGTGCTCGACGACCCCGCCGACATCGCGCAGGCCGACCGCTTCGTGGAGGAGCGCATCGAGGGGCTGCGCTCCTGTCTCATGGACCTGCGGCGGCTTTGCTCCTTCGGGCACTTCAAGCTGCCCGAGCACCTGATGACGGTGCGCGAGATGCTGAGCGGCGCCGGCGAGGCGCAGAGCGCCCACAACCTGATGCTGCTGCTGCGCCGCCACGGCATCGCCGCGGCCTTCATCGACCTGACGGGCTGGCGCGAAAGCGACAACAAGAAGCTGAGCCGCCGCATCGCCGAGGCCTTCGACGGCATCGATCTGACGACGCAGCTGCCGATCGTCACCGGATACGCCCAGTGCGAGGAAGGCCTGGTCGGCCTCTACGGCCGCGGCTACAGCGAAATCATCTTTTCGACCATCGCGGTCGAAACCGGCGCCCGCGAAGCGATCATCCACAAGGAGTTTCACCTCTCCTCCGCCGACCCGAAGCTGGTCGGCACGGCGGCGGTGCGCCCGATCGCGGAGACCAATTACGACGTCGCCGACCAGCTCTCCAACATGGGCATGGAAGCGATTCATCCGAGTGCCGCCAAGGGCCTGCGCCAGGCCCGCATTCCTCTGCGCATCATGAACACCTTCGCGCCTGAAGATCCCGGCGCGGTGATCCGCGGCGACCTGGAGGCGACCGCCCCCGCCGTCGAGATGATTACCGGCCTGAAGAACGTCTACTCCTTCGAGTTCTTCGAGCAGGACATGGTGGGCGTAAAGGGCTACGACGCGGCGATCCTGGAAACGCTGAAGCGCCATAAGGCCCGTATCGTCACCAAGACCTCCAACGCCAATACCATCACCCACTTCCTGAAGGGCTCCGCCAAGGCGGTGAAGCGGGTCGAGCAGGACCTTACCGAGCGCTTCCCCTCCGCGGCGATCAATTCGCGCAGCGTCGCGGTGATTTCGATCATCGGCCGCGACCTGCGCCTGCCGGCCCTTGGCGCCCGGGTGCTGACCGCTCTGGCCGAGGCCGGGATCGAGCCCCTTGGCTTCAATGACCTGCTGCGCAAGGTCGATATGCAGGTGATTGTCGACGAGGCCGATCACGACGCCTGTATCCGGGTCCTGCACCGGGCGCTGATCGAGGAGACTTCGGCGGACGAGACCGCGCCGGCCGCCGGCGGGGGCCCTTCCTATCGAACTGCCGCTTAGAGCACGTTGCGCCCAATTTGAACCATTCTGCCGGAGCGGATTTGTGTCAGGACCAAGAGGATTTGGCGCCGGGCATAGCGGCGCTATGGTCAAGCCAAAGCCCGCCGGTACTGGCGCAAAGCGCTCTACGGCATCATCGGGAAACTTGGAGCCGATCAGGCTCTAGGTTTGCCGAGCGGCGGTCAGGTTCGCTAAAGTGCCGCTCCAACCGATTCGCAATGCTGGAGCGAGGCGACCTATGACCGAGCGCTTGGACCGGGCCGAGCTGATATCCCTGCTGGAAACGCTGGGCAGCGACAACGACGAAGAGGTTCTCGCCGCCGCGCGCGTGCTCGACGGCAAGGTGACCGCCGCCGGGGCCAATTGGAGCCTGCTGCTCTCGGAGCGCCTCGGCGCGCCGGCGGCGGACGAGGACGACGAAGACGGCGCCGAGCCCCTCGACCGGGAAGAACTGGGAAATCTGGACGATCTGCCGGCAGACCAGGCGGCGAAGAACGCCGAGAGCCTGGCGCTGATCGAAAAGCTGCTGAGCCGCCCCGGCCACTCGCAGGAGCTGCGCCGGGAACTGGAAGACTACAAGAGCGACATCGCCGAAGGCGACTTCAGCGACGGCGATCACCGCTACATCCGGGCCCTCTGCAAGCGGCTGTCGGCCTGACCCTGCGGCGATGGCCAAGCGCCTGCTCATCGTCGCCCATGTCCCCTCCGAGAATACCACGCGCCTGCGCGATGCCGTCGTCGCCGGCGCCCGTTCGCCGGAGATCGACGGCGTGGAGGTGCGCGCGCTCACGCCTTTTGAAGCCGGGCCCGAAGATCTGCTCGCCGCCGATGGCCTGATTCTCGGCACCACCGAGAACCTGGGCTACATGAGCGGCGCTCTGAAGGACTTCTTCGACCGCAGCTATTATCCTGTTCTGGAGAAGACCGAGGCCCTGCCCTACTGCCTCTACATCCGCGCCGGCCACGACGGGACCGGTACCCGGCGCGCGGTGGAGAGCATCGCCAGCGGGCTCAAGTGGCGCGCCGTGCAGGCGCCGCTGATCTGCCGCGGCGCGTGGCAGGACAGTTTCGCCGAGAGCTGCCGCGACCTGGGCATGGCCATGGCCGCCGGCCTGGAAGCGGGCATCTTCTAAGAGACCTGTGCGCGGGTAAGGGTTTACAAGCTCAATCGGGTTTGATTCTCTGCTTTGAGATCATGAGCCGGGAGGGCGGATTGATGGCACGGCGGCGGATTGGACAGGAAGAGTTTTGCTTTGCAAGTTCGAGTAAAGGATCGGACCTTGATGCGCTTTCCAGGCTGATCGATTGGTCTGAGGCCGAAGCACTAATGGCGCCGATATCGGCCGCTGCCAAGGGCGAGCCAGGCTGGCCGCCGCTTTGTCTCATGAAGGCTCTGGTTCTGGCGCGCTGGTACGATCTGAGTGACGTGTAACTTGCCGAGGCCCTGGACGACCGGGCGTCTTTTCGCCGTTTCCGCGGCTTTTCGCGCAGAGAGGCGACGCCAGAGCGGACCGCCTTCGTGCGCGTTCGCCGCGTCTTGGCCAAGCTCGATCTCGGCGAGCGGCTGTTCGAGGTAATCGCCGCACAGCTTTGCGAGCGACACATTATGGTGAAGCAGGGCACTTTGGTTGATGCGACGATCATCGCCTCGGCCAGCAAGGAGGATGAGGATGCCCGTTGGGTCAAGCACAAGAACAAGAAGGCGGTGCATGGCTACAAGGCCCATGTCGCCTGCGATGAAGACACGGCCCTGATCGAGCTCCTGTGCGTGACGCCGGCCCATGTCAACGATGGCAAGGCCGGCTGCGATATCGTACCGGACAATCCGGGCGACGTTTATGCCGACAGCGCCTATCGTGGCCCGCGCTTTAGCGATGCAGTCCAAGCGCGCGGCGGGCGGGACCGGGTCGTGGCAAGTCACGTTTGGGCGCGGGATGAGGCGGATGCTGCAGCCAAACTGAAGGTCATCAACGGGCCCATCCACAAGGTTCGCGGGCGCATCGAGAAGATGTTTGGAACCTGCAGGCGCCACTATGATGTACGGCAGATGGCATGCCTCGGCCTGGCCAAGGCTAGGCTCCAAGTCCTCTTCACCGCGATCGCCTACAACCTCAAACGAGGCCTCAGCCTGCAACAAGTCTGAGCGAACAGCCCTCGAAAATCAAAAAAATCGGACCGGGAGATTGGGAAACAGCCAACACTAACCTCGGCGTCTGGCCCAACCTCTTCCAAGCGTCGAAAAGTCCCACTAAAACAAAGTGATATCTCACCCGCGCACAGGTCTCTCTAAAGCGGTTTGCATTTAATTTGATGCATAGCCGGCAGCCTCGAAGAAGTTCCAGCATTCTGTAGGATGGAAGAGGGTGCAGACATCGCCTATGGCGGCGATAGATCGTCGTAGGTTCTCGCGCCGATGCGTCGGAGGCGGGCCTTGAGCTTCGAGAAGGCCTGCTCGATGGGGTTGAGATCGGGGCTGTAGGGCGGCAGGAAGAGGAACCAGGACTTGGCCTCCTTCAGGATCTCCGCGGCGCGGGGCTTTTGTGGGTAGAGAGGTTGTCGAGTATGACGACCGTGCCGGGGTTGAGCAACGGGGCCAGCTGGGTCTCGATGTAGGTCTCGAAAGCGGTTCGGTTCATGGCGCCCTCGATCACCCAGGGGGGCGATCATCTCGTCGCTGGTCAGGCCGGCGATGAAGGTCTGGGTGCGCCACTTGCCGAAAGGGGCTGTCCCGAAGAGGCGCTGGCCGACGGGTGCCCAGCCGCGCAGGCGCCCGCCCCTGCGGCTTAGGCGCTATGTTGCCATCGCGCCGCTGGGCTGCCGCAAGACGCACCGCCGTGCTGGCGGAGACACCGAACACACCCGCCGCAACACGCGCCGAATGGCCTTCTTCCACGTAGCTGACGATCCGTTCACGAAGAACCAGAGAATAGGGTTTGCCCCATGATCCACCTCCAAGAATGGTGGATCACACTTCGGCCTCTTTGGGAATCCCCCGATTCATTTCGAAGACTAACCGCTTTAGGGTCTCTGAAACTCGAACTCGAGCGGATATCGAGCAGTGCAAAGCGGGACGAATCGCCGAGTGCCGCGTCATCGAGGTGCTCGCCGACCACGCCGAGTGTCTGCACGAGGACCACGTCGAGCCCGTGTGATCGCCGGCAATGTGATCAAGGGGACCAGAGGCGACATTGAGCCCGAGCAGCGCTCGGATAATTTGGTCTGGTCGGCTTCGGCAGAGGGTCTTGCGGCAATTTTTCGTGGCGCTGGCCGATGGGCAGTCGGAAGCAACAACTCCTGTATGCGCTATTTTTCTGCTTTAACCCCTTGAACCTCTAGTAACTAGAGATCCCAAGTCTCGTAATGCAACTTTTCTGATGCGCTCCTCGGGCAGCAAGCCAAGGCAGCGTCCAGGAGACAATAACGAGGAGCAATAGAATGCCGACACCAAGAAGTAGTTCCGATATGACCGCGAAATCCGGTATGAAATGCCCAGTCTGCGGCGTCGCCTTGGTAATGACGGAGCGCCAGAATATCGAGATCGACTATTGTCCCGGGTGCCGGGGCGTCTGGCTCGACCGCGGCGAGCTAGACAAGATCATCGAACGCAGCCTTCAGCCGCAAAACAATGCGCCGAAAGATGGTCGTCGCGACTATCGCGACGACGACGAGTACCGCCGCGGAAAACATGGCGGCGGACATCACGGTCGTGGCTATGGGCGCAGGTCATGGCTAAGCGAAATCTTCCATTGATCGCAAACGGCAGCTAAGGAACGACAATTGGTAGATAGCCCGTCATACGCGCAAAATCGAAAACAGACGGGTTGTACAGATAGAGTAATCGCCTGCCAGTCGGGGCCTCCGGTGCGCGCCAGGTCCATCTTCGTTCCAACGGCAAGCGGTAGGGTGGATAACCATGGCTGAAACTCTTCGCCTCGACCTCCCGCTCCTCCTTCCCGAGGTGCCGGACGCGCGTGACGCTTGTGTGCGGCGGCTAACCGAGAGCCTGGAAGCTCGTGAAGGCGTCGAACGCGCACACATTCGTAATGTAGAGGATGGCGGGCGCGCGGAGTTGTGTATTCATTACGACCCCGCTGTGCTTCCGCTTGAACGCATCCGCCAGGTCGCCGAGACCTTCGGGGCGGAAATTGCCGCCAAGTTCGGGCATGTGGTGTGGCAGGTCGACGAAACTTCGGATCAACGTCGGGCAAGGACGGTCAGCGCGCGGGTGCGCCGCCTACCGGGGGTCCTAGAGGCCGAGGCCAACGCCAACGGCCCGCTGCGGATCGAATTCGATCGAACGCAAACCAATGAGAACACCATCCGCAACGTCCTCGAGGACATGAGGGAATCGCTGGAACGAGTGAAGCCCAGCACGCTCGAGAATGCTGGCGAAGCACACGACCATGATCATGCTCACGGTGGCATTTTTGGTGCGCAAACGGAACTGATCTTCGTGGCCCTGTGCGGCGTGCTTTTGCTAATTGGCTGGCTTCTGCCGAAGTTCGTGGCGATGCCGCCATGGGCACCCCTGATCGTCCTCGTTCCAGCCTATTTCTTCGGCGGCTATTACGCCTTGCGCGAAGCCTTCGACAGTGTACGCAACGGCCGGTTCGAGATTGATTTTCTGATGCTGGTGGCGGCGGCGGGCGCGGCAGCACTCGGCGAATGGGCAGAAGGCGCGCTGCTGTTGTTCCTCTTCAGCCTTGGTCATGCGCTGGAAGGCTATGCCATGGGCCGCGCCAAGCAGGCGATCGAGGCACTCGGCGCCCTGGCGCCGAAGACCGCCACCGTGCGCCGAGACGGCAAAGTCGAAGAGGTCGCGGTCGACGCCTTGCGGGTCGGTGACATCGTGCTGGTGAAGCCGAACGAGCGGCTTGCCGCCGACGGGTTTGTCACCAAGGGCGAAAGCAGCATCAATCAGGCGCCGATCACCGGCGAGAGCGTGCCGGTGGACAAATCGCCCGTCGAGAATGCGACCGTCGCCGCCGAGAAACCCGACTCTGTGGATGCCGAAAGCCGTGTTTTCGCCGGCACGATTAACGGCGGCGGCGCGTTGGAAGTTCAGGTCACGCGGACATCCTCGGATTCGACCCTGGCACGCGTCATCAAGATGGTGAACGAGGCCGAAACCAACCAATCGCCCACACAGCGTCTTACCGATCGGTTCGAACGCATCTTCGTTCCGGCGGTTCTGATCCTCGCCGTCGCACTTTTGTTCGCGGGCTTCGTTGTCGACGAACCCTTCAGCGCCACCTTCTATCGCGCCATGGCGGTTCTGGTGGCGGCGAGCCCCTGTGCGCTCGCCATCGCGACGCCGAGCGCCGTACTCAGCGGGGTCGCACGCGCCGCGCGTGGCGGCGTCCTCGTCAAGGGCGGTGCGCCGCTTGAGAATCTGGGGCGACTGACGGCCATCGCATTCGACAAGACCGGCACATTGACCGAAGGCAAGCCGAAGCTGATCGATGTGGTGACGGCCGAGGGCGTCGAGGACAAGGACCTCCTTCGCGTGGCGATCGGGGTCGAGGTGCTGAGCGACCATCCTCTCGCCGCTGCCGTTGTCAGGGACGGACGCGAACGCCTTGGCGACACATCTGCCGCCGAGGCATCGAACCTGCGCAGCATCACCGGCCGTGGTGTCGTGGCCGAAGTCGATGGCGAGACGACATACATCGGTAAGGATGACCTCTTCGCGGAAATAGATGGCCCGCCCATACCCGGGGCGTTGCGCGCCCGGATCGAGACGCTGGAAGCAAACGGCCGCACAACGATGGTCGTGCGCCAAGGGGGCCGATATCTTGGGGCTATCGGGCTGATGGATACGCCGCGTGAAGCAGCGCCGGCGGTTATCGAGGCACTGCATAAGATCGGCATCCGCCGAATGATTATGCTCTCAGGCGACAATCAAAAAGTCGCCGACGCGGTGGCGCGGGCGATCGGCCTTGACGAGGCACGCGGCGATCTGATGCCGGATGATAAGGTAAAGACGATCAAGAACCTCCGCGCGGAGGCCAAGGTCGCCATGGTTGGCGACGGCGTCAACGACGCGCCGGCGATGGCAAACGCCACGGTCGGCATTGCCATGGGCGCGGCGGGCTCTGATGTCGCGCTGGAAACCGCCGATGTGGCGCTGATGGCGGATAATCTGAACCATTTGCCCTTCGCCGTGGCGTTGAGCCGGTCGACGAGCTCGATTATCCGGCAGAATCTGTGGTTCAGCCTAGGGGTTGTTGCCTTTCTGGTCCCGGCTACGATCCTCGGTCTCGGAATTGGTCCCGCGGTAGCGGTTCACGAGGGATCGACGATCGTCGTTGTTTTCAACGCGCTGCGTTTGCTCGCATTTCGTTTCACTCCACCAATTGCACCAGTGGATAGAGCATCCAATACGGAAATGTCGACGCAATCAACCAGACAACGAGAAACCGCAGCAGGGAGCACCAAATGAAGTGGGTCGAAGAGACCATCGAATGGGCTATCTTCCAGAGCCGTTGGTTGTTGGCCCCACTCTATTTGGGGCTGGTCGCGGCACTCCTTTTGCTCGGCTTTAAGTTCCTACAGGAGCTCGTGTCCTACCTCCCCAAGATCGTTACATCATCGAGTGATGACACCGTGCTCGCCGTCCTATCGCTGTTAGATCTCGTTCTCGTGGGAAACCTCGTGTTGTTGGTGATATTTGCCGGATACGAGAATTTCGTTTCGAAGATCGAAACGAACGGACACCCGGACCGGCCTTCTTGGATGGGATCGGTTGACATGAGCGGGCTCAAGTTCAGTCTCATCGCGTCGATCGTAGCAATTTCGGCGATTCAATTGCTGAAATCATTTATGCACGTGGAACAGCTAACCGATCGACAGCTTGCCTGGCAGGCGGGGATACACGGCGTGTTCGTCGTGTCCGGCCTTCTGCTCGCCTTGAGTGACAGATTGAAGAAAAAAGGTGGCTAGATGTATAGTCCGACAGTGTGATGGTATGGTTTCCGTGACCATCGACAAGGAAGCACTATGGGACAAGTACTTCACGGCAGCGCCACGACGACGCACGCCGTCCGAGCGGCAATACAGCGATCGAAAGCTTCGGTCCAAGGGCTGAGCCGGCACTACGGGATCAATCCAAAGACGGTGCAGAAATGGCGACAGCGCAGCTCCGTCGAGGACGCCCCGATGGGACCGAAGGAGCGGCACTCGACGGAGCTGTCAGCGGAGGAGGAAGCGCTGATCGTTGCCTTCCGCAAGCACACGCTGCTGCCGCTGGACGACTGCCTCTATGCGCTCCAGGCCACGATCCCGTACCTGACCCGCTCCAGCCTGCATCGGCTGTTCCAGCGCCACGGAATCTGCCGGCTGCCAAGCATCGAGGGCGACAGGCCGAAGAAGCGGTTCAAGGACTATCCGATCGGCTACGTTCACATCGACATCGCCGAAGTGCCCACCGAGGACGGCAAGCTCCACATGTTCGTGGCGATCGGTAGTGTCACCAAATTCGCCTTTGTCGAACTGCATGAGCGCGCCACCCGGCGCACCGCCGCTGATTTCCTGCGCCGCCTGATCGAGGCGGTTCCCTACAAGATCCATACCGTGCTGACCGGCAACGGCACCCAGTTCACAACGCCAGGCAACAAACGTTCGGCGGTAACCGAGATCAGGACTGCAATCGAGGCCGGAGAGGCCTTCCGAGCCCATGCCTTCGAACTCGCTTGTGCCAGGGCTGACATCGACCATCGGCTCACCAAGCCAAACCATCCCTGGACCTACGGGCAGGTCGAACGTATGAACCGCACGATCAAAGAGGCTACTGTCCGCCGCTACTACTACGACAGCCACGACCAACTGCGAGCGCAGCTCGCAGACTTCCTCGCCGCTTACAACTTTGCCAAACGGCTCAAGACCCTCAAAGGCCTCACCCCCTACGAATACATCTGCAAGCTCTGGACCGAGCAGCCGAAACGCTTCACACTTGATCCCATCCACCACATGCCGGGACTAAACATTTAGAATCAACAAAGGGCCGCCCGGTGGGGCGGCCCTGTGTCAGCTACTTTTCGGAGAAAACAGCTCCGCGAGAAAGCAGATTACTTCTTTTTCGCGGTCTTCTTCACTTCGCCGGTGAACTCGCCGAAGCTCTCGCTCACGCGGCTCGACAGCAGGTTGGCGGCTTCGCCGTTCGACTTGCTGGCCATCTCGGACAGCTCGCGCAGATTGGCGAGGGCGGCCTCGAAAGCACCCTTGGCCAGCTCGGCCTGCTTGACAATCTTGTCCTGCGGCGTGCCGGCGGCGTTCATCTCGGTGAAAGCCTTGGAGGCCTCTTCGACACCCTGGCGCAGGATCTCGGCCTGACGGCGGATCACCGCCTGGGCGCCTTCCAGGGCGATCTTGTTGGCGGAAGCGAAGGCTTCAACGTTGCGCTTCTGGTACTCGACCAGCGCCTGGGCATCGAGGCCAGGGAACTTGAACTGATCGGCGGCCTGGGTGAAGTCGAACTTCTCCCACTGCTCGGTGATCTTGCTGGGGTCCATAAGCGCGGCGAAGTCGAACTTGGCGAACTCGCCATTCAGAAACGGGTTACTTGAAACAGCCATGATACGGGCTCCTTTTCCCTGGCGGGGGATCGCCCCGCGTTTTTTGTTGCACCGCACAATACCGTGCGTGACCGTGATATAGGTCAGCGTTCGGAGACGGTCAAGGATTATTTTGCACTGCACAATAAAAAAATCGGCGGAAAAGCGGGGTATCGCTGCCACATCCGCTGCACATGCGAGATTCGTTAACCAATTGAGGCACTTGGACGGAACGCCGTCAGGCGGCGGCCCGGCCCGGACGCCAATTGTTGAGGCGGCCGATGAGGCTGTCCACCCGGCTCAGTTGCTTGTCCAGGTGGGCCATGGTCCTGGCCATGTCCTCGCTGTCGTCGCGCAGCCACACCCGGACCGCCGAGAGATAAAGCGCCGAAAGACCCTTGACCCTGAGGAGGCCGCGGCAGCCGGTGGTCGAAAAGCCGGCCGCCTCCAGGGTGGCGGCCATGGAAGAGCGCAGGCGCGCCAGTCCGCAGCAGGCGGTCAGCGGGTCGCTCGCCTGGTCCCCCAGAACAACGCCCAGGGCCTCGCGATAGGGCTGCAGCGCGTCGAAGCGGCGCATCAGCATGTCGAACAGCCGATCGCGCGCCGGCAAACTGAGGTCTTCGCTGCCTTCGGCCAGCATGGCGGCGTCGACCCGGGCCGTCAGGCCGCGGAGGATTGCCTGCTTGGAGGAGAACACCGGATAGACCTCCGAGATCGGCAGCCCGGCCGCCTCCGCGACCTCGGCCAGGGAGAGATCGCGCCAGCCGCGCGCCAGCGCCAGTTCGAAGGCCGTGTCGATGAGCTTGTTGGCGATGTCGTCTTTCGCGGCGCCCGCCGCGGCGGACTTCCTGCCCCCCGGCTTCTTGGCCGAAGACTTCTTGGCCGAAGACTTCTTGGACGAGGCTTTCTTGACCATGTCGGACGTTCCTCCTGCATGCCAGTTTAGGCTGCCACACCAGCCTTGTGAAGGCCGCCGGCCCGGACCGAAGGGCCGGGACCAGAGGCCCCGAACCGGGTTCGGCAAACCTCAGGCGCTTCTCACCGCGGCGACCTCACCGCCGGTAAGCGTCACCAAAGCCGCCGGCGTCAGACAAAAGACCGCATTGGGCGTGCCGGCGGCGGCCCAGATCTGCTCCAGGCCCATCAAGTCGGCGTCGATGAAGACGACTGGCGTTTCGCGGTGACCGACCGGCGGCACGCCGCCGATGGCAAAGCCGGTGGCGGCCCGCACGAAGTCCGCATCGGCGCGGGCCAGCTTTTCGCCGAGCAGGCGGCCGACCGCCCTTTCGTCGACCCGGTTGGCGCCGCTGGCGATGACCATCACCGGCCGGCCCGTCTGCCTGGCGCGGAAGATCAGCGACTTGGCGATCTGCGCCAGATCGCAGCCGATGGCCGACGCCGCCTCTTGCGAGGTGCGGGTCGAGGCTGGAAACTCGCGGATCTTGAAGGCGAATCCGGCGGCCTCGATCGCCGCCTGCACCCGCTGCGCGCTGTCTTTCAGTTGGGCCTTCAAAGGCGCTTCATGCATGCCTTCCGGTTCCTTGACGCTGACGGCGGCGCCAGCACACTAGCACGCTCAGTCGGCACGGCGGAACCGCGACAGCCGGAGCGCCAGCACCGCCCCGCCGAGCACCGGCAGCGGCCAGGCTTCCGCGATGCCGAGTGCCCAGGCCGCGATACCGGCGACCGCGCACCACAGCAGCGGAACGACCATCAGCAGCAGCGCGCCGCGCCCCTCGGCCAGCAGCAGCAGGCCCAGGGTGAACAGCGCCGTCGGCCCGGGCGCCACGCCGACGAGGCGCGCGGCGGCAAAGCCGGCCGCCGTCGCGCCCGAAATCAGCGGCAGGCCGAAGAGCGCGAAGACCGCCACCGCCAGCCCCGCCAGCCCGCAGATGTCGGCGCGGAAGCTGAGCGGCGCGCCGCGCCAGACCACCACCCAGATCAGCAAGGCGGCCTCCGCGATGAAGGCCCAGCCGTAGACCGGCGCCATGAAATCGAGGGCCGCGAAGTACCGCAGATGAAAGACCAGGCCGACCCACAGCCAGGCGGCGGCAAGGATCGCCCCGATGAGGCGCCCCGCGCCCGGCCGCGGCGCCACGACGAGCCATAGCACCGCCAGCGCCAGCGCCAGGGCGACGGCCTGGGCCGGCCAGACGGCGGCGTTGTAGTCGGCGTAGCTGGAGGCCAGCACCTCCGCGTCGAAAGGAAACATGCCGCTTAAAGGCTTTCCACATAGGCGACCATGCGGCGGCGCAGAGCGGCGTCGGGCAGGCGCCCGTAGAGCGCCGCCATGTTCTCGGCCATATGATCGACCCGCGCGGTGGCCGGGATGACGCAGGTGACGGCGGGATGGGAAACGATGAACTTCAGCAGGAACTGCGGCCAGGTCGCGGCGTCGAACTCGGCCGCCCAGTCCGGCAGCGGAGACTTCTCGAACTGCCGGATCAGGGCCTTGCGGCGGAACGGGCGGTTGACCAGCACGGCCTGGCCGCGCTCGGCGGCCAGCGGCAGCAGGCGCTCCTCGGCCTCGCGGTCGAGGATGTTGTAGGTGAACTGCACGAAGTCGAGCGGCTGCCGCTTCATCACCGCTTCCAGTTCCCCGTGGCGGCGGCCGTGCGAGGTGGTGACGCCGAGATAGCGCAGCCGCCCCTCCTGCTTCCAGCGCTTCAGGGTCTCCAGATGGCCGCCCCAGTTCAGCAGGTTATGCACCTGCATGAGGTCGAAGCGCTCGACGCCCCACTGCGCCCGCGACGCCGCCATCTGCTCGGGTCCTTCCGACTGCAGCCAGGTCCAGACCTTGCTGGCGGAAAACAGCTGCGGCGGACGGCCGAGGCGCTCCAGGCCGTAGCCGATGACCGCCGCCGAGGTGCCGTACATGGGCGAACAGTCGATCAGCCGGCCGCCGCGCTCGAAGAAAGTCTTCATCACCTCGGCGCGGGCGTCGCGCAGCCTGCGGGCGCCGCCGACATTGAAGGTGATCCAGGATCCCATGCCGATGACCGGCAGCGCTTCTCCCGTCGCCGGCACGATGCGGCTGATCGGGGCACCTTCGCCGGCGCCGGCGCTGTGTCCCGCGAACAGTCCCGCCACGGGCAACGAGGCCAAGCCGCCGAGCAGGACGCGCCGCGAGGGCTGCCAGGGTTTCGTGGTCATGGCATATGACATGGGTCCCGGCGCCGCGATGTCAAAGCCGCCGCGGGGCGAGCGTGGCGTTTATCCCAGTTCCCGGCTGCGCGCGGCGGCGGCGGCGATGGCGCGGGTCATCAGCGGCTGCAGGCCGTCCTCGGCCATGAGGATCTTCAGGGCCTCAAGGGTGGTGCCGCCGGGCGAGGTGACGTTCTCACGCAGGGTGGCGGCGGGCTCGCTGGCGATGTGCACCAGTTCGCCGGCCCCGGCGACGGTAGTGCGCGCGCAGAGCATGGCGAGATCCTCCGGCAGGCCGGCTTCGACGCCCGCCTTGGCGAGGCACTCGATGAGCAGGAAGACATAGGCCGGGCCGCCGCCGGAAACGGCGGTCACCGTGTCGATCAGCCCCTCGTCCTCGACCCAGGCGGTCTCGCCGACGGCGGCCAGCAGCGCGCCGCAGACCTCGCGCAGCGTCGCGTCGGCCTTGTCGTTGGCACAGAGCACCGTCATGCCGCGGCCGACGGCGGCCGGCGTGTTGGGCATGGCGCGCACGATCGGGGTGTCGGCCCCCAGCGCCCCGGCGAAGCCGGCGATCCGCCAGCCCGCGGCGATCGAGAGCGCCGCCGCGCCCCTGTCGGCGAAGACTTTGTAGTGCGGCAGGGCCGCGTCCAGCATCTGCGGCTTCACGGCGAAGACGACGAGCGCGGGCGCGAAGCCGGCGGGCAGCGCGGCAGCGTCGGACGCGTGCCGCACACCCTGCGCGATGAAGGCCTGCAGGTACTCGGTATTGGGCTCGACGATCCAGACGTCGGCGGGCTCGATGCCCCGGCCGAGCCAGCCTTGCAGCAGCGCCCCGCCCATCTTGCCGCAGCCGACCAGCAGCAGAGGGCCACCCAGGTTCATGACAGGACCACCATGCGTCTAGGCTTCGCCGACCGTCTCCAGCAGCGCCGCGTCGAGCGCTTCGCGCACCGGCGAGTCGCCCCAGACCACCAGTTGCAGGGCCGGATAGATCCGGTCGCACTCCATCAGCGCCGCCTCCACCAGGTCCTCGAGCTGTTCCAGGGAGGCCCCGGAGAGACCGCGCAGCGGAATCGTGTGGCGGTACATCAACGCGCGTTCCTCGGCCATCAGGTCGAAATGGCCGAGCCACAGCCGCTCGTTGGCCTGGGCCAGCAGCTCACAGACCTCGATCCGGCGGATTTCCGGGACCTTCATGTCGAAATGGCAGGAAAAGAACATCGAACTGACGTTCGCCTGCCAGACGGAAAACATATTGTAGGAGCACCAGCGGCCGCCGATCTCGATGAGCAGCTCCGACTCGCTGTGGCGGTCGAGGGTCCAGTCGTTGGCGGTGCCGAGTTCTTCCAGGAGGTCGAGGGGGTTGATCGGATGGTGGGATTCGGAAACCAGTGCGACCATTGCGATGCAGCCTCTACGGTTGGCAGTGGCAGGGCCGAACGTCCCGCATGGCCCGATATATGGACTAAGGCGACGCCGCCGCTACCAAATGTAGCGTGCCTCATTCGATTCCGCTGTGCAACAAGGGATTGGACGGGAAACTGCCGGGGGCCTGAGAAAGCTGTGGAAGAACGGCTTGAAAAGGCTGCCGCCTTCAACCATCGCCCTTGGCGTCGCCCTTTGGCGCCGCGCCGCTTCCGGCGGGCCTCTGGGCGGCGGTCTTTTGGGCGGTGGCCTTTTGGGCGGTGGTTTTTTGGGGGGTCCGCGGGCCGGCTTTTGAGGCGGCCTCCAGGTCGGCCAGGCGCTGTTCCAGCGCCGCCACCTGGCCGCTGAGGCTTTCCTGCGCCTCGCGGGCGGCCACGGCGACCGCCTTCATGGCGTCGAACTCGTCGCGCGGCACCAGGTCCATCTGGGTCAGCAAGCGCTCCATCTGCTCCCGAAAACGCGCCTCGACCTCGGCGCGCATGCCCGCGGCCACACCCATGGCGCTGCCCGCCACCTTGGCCATGTCGTCGAGGATCTTGTTCTGGCTTTGCATCTGTCGCGGCTCCTGCGCGGGTGTCGGTCCGGCTCCTACTCTGCCGGCGCCCACTATGGCGCTCGGACCCGGAAGCTTCAACCGCGTCGCGCGACTGCACGCTTGCGCCGCCGCCGCGGAACCGCTTGACTGCCGCCTCACACGAGGACGGTTATGAACAGATTTTACCAGCTTGCGGCACCGGGGGCGGTGGCGCTGATTGTCGCCATCGCCCTCTTCCCGGCGGCACAGCGCGCGGCCGCGCAGTTGGCGCCGCGCGAGCCGATCAGCGTGGTCGGTTCGGAGGCGGTGTTCCCGCTGGCCGTCGCCGCCGCCGAGCGCTTCAGTGTCAAGCTCGACCGGCCCATGCCGGTGGTCGAGCGCACCGGCACGGCACGCGGCTTCGGTTTGTTCTGCGTCGACCGTGGCGCCCAGTACCCCGACGTCGCGACGGCGGAGCGCCGCATGACCCGCGCCGAGCTCGGCGCTTGCAGCCGCAAGCGCATCGCCGTCAGCGAAGTGAAAATCGGGTTCCAGGCCGTGGCCCTCGCCCAGGCGCCGAGCGCCGTGCCGCTTGGCCTGTCGCGGCGCCAGATCTTCCTGGCGCTGGCCCGCCAGGTGCCCATCGACGGCAGGCTGGTGACCAATCCCTATCGCCTGTGGAGCGATATCGACTTCGCCCTGCCGGTAACGCCCATCGAGTTCTTCGGCCCGCCGCCGACCAGTCCGCTGTGGGACAGCTTCATCGACCTGATGATGGCCGCCGCCGCGAACGACTTTCCCGAATTGAGAGGATGGACGGCGGAGCAGCGAACGGTCCTGGCCGGCGCGCTGCGCGACGACGGCGTCTTTGCCATGCTCGGTGAGGACGAAGACAGCGTGGCCCTGGAGGTGGCACGGCGGCCGCAGGCGCTCGGCATATTCAGCTTCAACTTCGTCCAGGCCGACCGGGGCCGGCGGCTGCGCGGCGTCGCGGTGGACGGCGTGGTGCCCAGTCTCCCGGCCATCGCCGAGGGCAGCTACGCCCCGGCCCGCCCGCTCTACCTCTACGTCAAGCCGACCCACGCGGCCGCCATCCCGGGCCTCAAGGACTACCTCGCCGAGATCATGAGCGAGGCGGCCAGTGGGCCCGGCGGCTACCTCGTGGACCGCGGCCTGGTGCCCCTGCCGCCGGGCGAAAGGGCGGCGCTGGCCGACGGCGCCGGCGGCCTGACACCGCTCCGGATGTAGGGTTCGCCGGGCCCCGGGGTTGCGGCGGCTTCAAAACGGCCTTTATAAGAAGGCGCCTCCAGCGTCACGGCCTCCCTGAGAGGGCGCCTCTAGCAAGGATACGGACTCCAGCATGCTCCTGGTTACCGGCGGCGCCGGCTTTATCGGCTCCAACCTGGTCGCGGCGCTCAGCGCGCGCGGCGAAGCGGTGATCGTCTGCGACCGCCTGGGCACGGGCGACAAGTGGCGCAACCTGGCCCACCACGAGGTCGAAGACGTGATCCCGCCGGAAGAGCTGCCGGAGTTCCTGCGCTGGGCCGAAGGACGCCTGAGCGGCGTGTTCCACCTGGGCGCCATCTCGGCGACCACGGAAACCGACGGCGACGCGCTGCTGGCCAACAACTTCCGCCTCTCGAAGGTGTTCTGGGACCACTGCGCGCGCGAGTCCATCCCGCTGATTTACGCCTCCTCGGCGGCGACCTACGGCGATGGTGCGCAAGGCTTCGACGACGATGCCGGGCGCGCCGCCCTGGCGCGCCTCCGGCCCCTCAACGGCTACGGCTGGAGCAAGCACCTCTTCGACCGCTGGGTCCAGCGCCGCCTGGCCGCGACAGATCCCGGCGAAGAAGGCGCCGCGCCGCCGCAGTGGGCAGGGTTGAAGTTCTTCAACGTTTACGGCCCCAACGAGTATCACAAGGGCGGCCAGGCCAGCGTCGCCTGGCATCTCTTCGGCCAGGTGACCAGCGGCGAGCCGGCCAAACTGTTCCAGTCGCACCACCCTGACTACGCCGACGGCGGCCAGCTGCGCGACTTCATCTGGGTCGGCGACTGCGTCGACGTCATGCTGTGGCTGCTGGACAACCCCGCGGTCAGCGGTCTGTTCAATGTCGGGACCGGCAGGGCGCGTTCCTTCGCCGATCTGGCGCGCGCCGTCTTCGCCGCCATGGCGCGGCCGGAAAACATCAGCTATGTGCCGACGCCCGAGGCGATCCGCGACAAGTACCAGTACTTCACGGAGGCGCCTATGGCGCGCCTGCGGGCCGCCGGCTACGACAAGCCCTTCACCGAATTGGAAGAGGGCGTCGCCCGCTACGTGAAAGACTTTCTCACCCATCCAGATCCCTACTGCTGAGGTTCCATGGCTTCCTTGATCGAGTCCGCCGCCGACAATTCCGCCCACATGGTGATGGCCCTGACGCATCCGAATTTCGATCCGGTGGCCTTTTCGATCTGGATCTTCGACGTGCGCTGGTACGCGCTGGCCTACATCACCGGGCTGGTGCTCGCCTGGCTCTATTGCCGCTGGATGACCAAGCTGCCGCCGCGGCGCCTGAAGCCGGTCGACTTCGACGACTTCCTGCTGTGGGCGACCCTGGGCGTGGTGCTCGGCGGCCGTCTCGGCTACGTGCTCTTCTACAAGCCGGACTACTACCTCCAAAATCCCCTCGAGATACTCCTCATCTGGCAGGGCGGCATGTCGTTCCACGGCGGCCTGCTGGGCGTGCTGACGGCGATCGGTCTCTTCGCCCGCAGCCGCGGCGTCAGCTACTTCACGCTGTCCGATATCGTCGGCGCGGCCACGCCCATCGGCCTTTTCCTCGGGCGCATCGCCAACTTCATCAACGGTGAGCTCTACGGCCGTACCACCGACTCCTCGGCGGTTCCCTGGGCCATGATCTTTCCCCAGGCCGGCCCCGCCGCCCGCCACCCGAGCCAACTCTACGAATCGCTGCTCGAGGGCCTGGTGCTGTTCATCCTGCTGTACATCATGGTGCGGCGCGGCGCGCTGGAGCGCACCGGCCTTCTCTCCGGCGTCTTCATGATCGGCTACGGTCTGGCGCGCATCACCGCGGAGTTCTTCCGCGAGCCCGACCCCTTCCTGCAGTTCGTGCTACCGGGAACCACCATGGGTCAGGTCCTGTCCATCCCCATGGTCCTGATCGGTATCGGACTGACAATCTGGTCACTACGCCGCAAGGCCTAGCGCCCAATGCAACGACTGCGCGACCACTTGGTGCAGCGCCTTAAACGCGAAGGCGCGCTGACCGTCGCCGATTTCATGGGCGAGGCGCTGACCCATCCCGTGAGCGGCTACTACATGAGCGGCGACCCTTTCGGCGCGCCCTCGGCGGCCGGCGGCGACTTCGTGACCGCGCCGGAGGTCAGCCAGATGTTCGGCGAACTGATCGGCGTGTGGTGCGCCGACACCTGGGCACGCCTGGGGCGGCCCGCGCCCTGTCAGTTGGTCGAGCTCGGCCCCGGCCGCGGCACGCTGATGGCCGACGCCCTGCGCGCCACCCGCCAGATCCCCGGCTTCCACGATGCCCTCGACATCCAACTGGTCGAGATTTCTCCGGCGCTGCGCGAGCGCCAACGCGAAGCTTTGGGCGCCCACCGCGTCACCTGGCGCGACAACGTCGGGCAGATTCCGGAAGCCCCGCTGCTGCTGATCGCCAACGAGTTTTTCGACGCTCTGCCGGTGCGCCAGTTCGAGCAGACCGGCGACGGCTGGGCCGAGCGTCTGGTGGTGCTCTCCCCGGCCGGCGAACTCGCTTTCGCGCTGGCCGCGCCGAGTCCGGCCAATCGACTGCTCGTCCCGGGTCCACTGCGCGAGGCCCCCGAAGGCAGCCTGGCCGAGATCTGCCCCGCCGCATTGAACACCTGCGCTTTCCTGGGCCACCGCATGGCACGCGAGCCGGGCGCCGCCCTGATCATCGACTACGGTCCGGCGCGACCGAGCCCCGGCCCGACCCTGCAGGCGCTGCGCCAGCATCGCCGCCAGGAGGTGCTGGAGGAGCCGGGCAACGCCGACCTGACCGCCCATGTCGACTTTGCCAGCCTTGCCCAGGCCGCGGTCACCGCCGGCTGTGCCGCCTGGGGGCCGGTCGAACAGGGCGCCTTCCTGGGGGCCCTCGGCATCGAGCTGCGCGCGGCCCAGCTCGCCGAGGCGGCGCCCGGCGCCGCCGCCGCCATCGCCAAGGCGCGGCAGCGGCTCACCCAGCCAACGCAGATGGGCAGCCTGTTCAAGGCGCTGGCCCTGACCCCGCGGGAGGCGGCGGCGCCGGCCGGCTTCGAGAGCCTTTCATAGCCAGAATGAACCATGCTGGCGGCGCGGATTTGTATCACGGCCCCAGGCGCTTTGGGGGGTGGCGCCGGGCATAGCGGCGCTATGGCCTTGCCGACGCCCGCCGGTATTGGCGCAAAGCCGCCCGTGGGAGTGAAGCGCCGCCGGCGGGGCCGGGCCTTGGCCCGGGCCTCGGACTGGGTCTCGTACTGGGCATCGGACCGGGCCTCGGACTGGGCCTCGGACTGGGCGGCACCCGCTTGCGAAGGCCTATGAAATCGCGGCAATCGCGGTTAAAGTCGCCGCCATGCTGACCATCGGCCCGCTCAACGAACTGCCCACCGTGCGCCACGGGTTCTTCTGCCGTGACGGCGGCGTCAGCGAAGGGTTGTTCTCCAGCCTCAATTGCGGCTACGGCTCCGGCGACGACCAAGACAAGGTCACCGAGAACCGCCGCCGCGCCATGGCGGAGATGGATCTGGAAGGCGCGCGCCTGGTCACCGCCTATCAGTTTCACTCGCCCGACGTGGTGGAAGTGCGCAAGCCCTGGGCGCGCGGGGAGGCGCCCAAGGCCGACGCCATGGTGACCCGCGAACGCGGCCTCGCCCTCGGCATCCTTACCGCCGACTGCGTGCCGGTGCTGCTGGCCGATGCCGAGGCCGGCGTCGTCGGGGCCGCCCATGCCGGCTGGAAGGGCGCGCTGGGCGGCGTATTGCAGGCGACGGTGGCGGCCATGATCCGGCTCGGCGCCGAGCCCGGACGCATCGCCGCCGGCATCGGCCCGGCCATTTCGCAGCGTTCCTACGAGGTCGGTCCGGAGTTCCCCGCGCCCTTCCTGGAGCAGGACCCGCGCAACGACGACTTCTTCTGCCCGGGCAAGCGCCAGGGGCACTTTCACTTCGATCTGAAGGCCTATGCGGCGCGCTGCCTGGGCAAGGCCGGCCTGACCGACATCCGGACGCTGCCCTGCGATACCTGCGCCGAGGACCAGCGGTTCTTCAGCTATCGCCGCGCCTGCCAGCGCCAGGAGCCCGACTACGGGCGCGGCCTCTCCGCCATCTACCTGGAACCCTGAACCCTGTCCCCTGTCCCCTGTCCCCTGTCCCCTGACCCCTGACCCCTAACCCGCGGACTCCGAGCTTATGCCCTTGCACTTCAGTGAAGCCGAACTCGCCGAACGGCGCGACCGGACCTGCCGCCTGCTGGCCGAAGCCGGGCTCGATGGCCTGCTGATCTTCCGGCAGGAGTCCATGTACTACCTGACCGGCTACGACACCTTCGGCTTTTGCTTCTTCCAGTGCCTCTATCTTGGCGCGGACGGCCGGGTGATCCTGCTGACCCGCGCGCCGGACCTGCGCCAGGCGCAGCAGACCTCGATGATCGGCGACATTCGCATCTGGGTCGATGGACCCGACATCGATCCGGCGCAGGAATTGCGCGCGGTTCTGCAGGAGGCCGGCTGCGCCGGAAAAAACCTCGGCGTCGAGTACGAGGCCTATGGCCTGACCGCCGCCAACGGTAAGCGGGTCGACGCCGCCCTGGAGGGTTTCTGTACGCTGAACGACGCCTCCTTTCTGGTCAGCCGCCTGCGTCTGGTGAAGAGCCCGGCCGAGATCGCCCATGCCCGCGAAGCCGCCCGGCTGGCCGATGCCGCCTGGCAGGCCGCCTTGGACTGCGCCGCGCCCGGGGCCTTCGAGGGCGACGTTCTGGCCGCCATGCACAGCGCCATCTTCGCCGCCGACGGCGACTACCCGGGCAACGAGTTCATCATCGGCTCCGGTCCCGGCGCGCTGCTGTGCCGCTACTATTCCGGGCGCCGCCATCTCGATCCGCAGGACCAGTTGACCCTGGAATGGGCGGGCGCCTACCGGCACTACCACGCCGCCATGATGCGCACCCTGCCCATCGGCGGGCCGCAGCCCCTGCATCGGGAGATGCACGCCGTGGCCCGGGACGCCCTGCTGGCGGTCGAAGACAATCTCAGGCCGGGCAAGACCTTCGGCGAGGCCTTCGACGCCCATTCCCGCGTGATGGATGCCGCCGGCTATCAGGCCCATCGCATGAACGCCTGCGGCTACTCCCAGGGCACCACCTTCGCCCCCGTGTGGATGGACTGGCCGATGCTCTATCATGGCAATCCGGTGGCCTTCGAGCCGGGCATGACGATCTTCTGCCACATGATCCTGTTCAACTCGCAGGACGGTGTCGCCATGACCCTGGGCCGCACCAGCCTGGTGACCGAGGGCGCGGCAGAGCCACTGTCGCGGGCCGGTCTGGAGCTGGAAAGCCGCTAGCGGCCCGCCGAAGATGCCGCACCTTACCGTCTTCGTCCTGCTGCTCTGCCTGGGCCTACTGGCGACCTGCGTGCTCCTCTAGGCCGGCTGACAAGGGCTCTCCCGGCAAAATGCCCCTGCGACGCGGGAAATTCCAATAATTCGCTCTTTGAAGGGCCTCGCGTCGGCGCCCGAAAAACTCCCGCCAAAGACCCGCCAAGGCCGTTTACAGGGCCCGGAGGCATTGATATGGTCCGCCCGCTTGGGCCCGAGGGGGAAGGTCGGACGGTCGACGATGTGCCGCGCCCGATGGTCCGCGCCCTGCAATGAACGGGCCCAGTGCCTCTAGGGATGCCGCCATGAAAATCATGACCGGGAACAGCAATCGGCCCCTGGCCGAGGCGATTTCCGCCTTTCTGAACCTGGAATTGACCAAGGCCAGCGTGCGCCGCTTCTCGGATATGGAGATCTTCGTCGAGATCCACGAGAACGTGCGCGGCGAGGATGTCTTCATCATTCAGTCGACCTCCTACCCGGCCAACGACAACCTCATGGAACTGCTGGTCGCCATGGACGCCCTGAAACGCGCCTCGGCACGGCGGATTACGGCGGTTCTGCCCTACTTCGGCTACGCCCGGCAGGACCGCAAATCGGCGCCCCGCACGCCGATCTCGGCCAAGCTGGTGGCCAACCTGGTGACCTCGGCCGGGGCCGACAGGGTGCTGACCCTGGAGCTTCACGCCGGCCAGATTCAGGGCTTTTTCGACATTCCGACCGACAACCTCTACGCCGCGCCGGTGTTCACCAAGGACATTCTGGAGCGCAACGGCAAGGAGAACCTGACCATCGTCTCCCCGGACGTAGGCGGTGTGGTGCGCGCCCGGGCGATCGCCAAACCGCTTGACGCCGACCTTGCGATCATCGATAAGCGCCGCGAACGTGCCGGGGTCTCCGAGGTGATGAACATCATCGGCGACGTCAAGGGGCGGCGCTGCATCCTGGTGGATGACATCGTCGATTCCGCCGGCACACTGTGTAATGCCGCTGTCGCCCTGAAGAATGCCGGCGCCACCGCCGTGTCCGCCTACGTCACCCACGGGGTGCTCTCCGGCGGAGCCGTGGCCAGGGTGTCGTCCTCCCCTTTGGAGGAGCTGGTCATGACCGACAGCATCCAGGCGACCGAAGCCGTGCGGGTGGCCCAGAACATCCGCCAGATTTCGATCGCCCCGCTGATCGGCGATGCCATGCAGCGCATCAGCGACGAGCGCTCGGTTTCGAGTTTGTTCAACGTTCCGGCCATGTAAGGCGGCCGGGACGCATAACTGTAGGAGCTTTTCCGACGCCGGCACCCCTGGAGGCCGGGTCGGGCAGGACGGAGGTCGGCAGAGGGCCGGCGTCCGCTTCATTCTTGAAGGAGTTGAAGAATGGCTGACATTGTTGAATTGCCCGCGGCTGCGCGGGAACGGGCCGGGAAGGGGCCAGCCCGTGCCGCCCGTCGCGCGGGGCAGGTGCCCGGCGTGATCTACGGCGCGAAGAAGGACCCCAGCCTGGTGTCCGTCGAGGAGCGGCTGCTGAACAAGCTGCTGCACCAGGGCGGTTTCTTTTCCACCCTTTTCGACGTCAAGGTCGACGGCAAGGCCGAGCGCGTGCTGGCCCGCGACGTGCAGTTCGATCCGGTATCGGATTTCCCGGTCCACATCGATTTCCTGCGCGTTTCCGCCGCCACCTCCGTTCACGTCGAGGTCGCTGTCCACTTCCTCAACGAGGACAACTGCCCGGGCCTCAGCGAGGGCGGCGTGCTGAACGTGGTGCGCCACGAGATCGAACTGGTGTGCCGCGCGGACGCCATTCCGCAGCACATCGAAGTCGACCTCTCCGGCCTGGAGATTGGTGACGGCGTGCATATCTCCATGGTGAAGCTGCCGGACGGCGTTCACCCGACCATCACCGACCGCGACTTCACCATCGCGACCATCGCCGCCCCGACCGTGGTGCGCGACGAGGCCGCGGAAGAGCAGGAAGCGGCTGAAGGCGCAGGTGAAAGTGAAGGCGAGGACGATGCCGAGACGGATGCGGAAGCCTCCGGCGAGGACGAGTCCAAAGAGGACTAAAAGCCGACCCGAAGGGTGGCCAGCATGCTGTTGCTAGCCGGGCTCGGCAACCCGGGCCCCCGCTACACCGACAACCGGCACAACATCGGCTTCATGGCGGTGGACGAGATCGTCCGCCGCCATTCCTTTTCGCCGTGGCGCAGCCGCTTTCAGGCCGACTGTGCCGAGGGGCGCTTCGGCGGCGAGAAGGTGCTGGCGCTGAAACCGCAGACCTACATGAACGAATCGGGCCGCGCGGTCGGCGAGGCGCTGCGCTTTTTCAAGCTGACGCCCGAAGACGTCATCGTGATCTATGACGAGATCGACCTGGCGCCCGGCAAGCTGCGCGTGAAGCAGGGCGGCGGCAACGGCGGCCACAACGGCATCCGCTCCATCGAGTCCCACATCGGCAAGGATTTCTGGCGGGTGCGCCTGGGCGTCGGCCATCCGGGCCACAAGGAACTGGTGCACGGCCACGTGCTGAGCGACTTCGCCAAGGCCGACCGGGCCTGGCTGGAGACGCTGCTGGGCGCCGTGGCGGCGGAAATTCCGGCCCTGGCCGAGGGCGACGCGCCGCGCTTCATGTCGCGGGTCGCCGAGATCGTCTCTCCGCCCCGGCCCAAACCGCCGCGCAGACCGGCACCCGACGCAGCTGAGAACAGCCAGACTGAAGACCAGGCAGCCAAGGCCGCCCCCCTTCCCTCATCCAAGAGCGACGACTGATCCATGGGATTCAATTGCGGTATCGTCGGCCTGCCCAACGTCGGCAAGTCGACCCTGTTCAACGCCCTCACCGAGACCGCCGCGGCGGAAGCGGCCAACTATCCCTTTTGCACCATCGAGCCCAATGTCGGGCGCGTGCCGGTGCCCGATGCGCGCCTCGACAAGCTGGCGGCGATCGGCAAGTCGGCGAAAACCATCCCGACCGTGCTGGAGTTCGTCGACATCGCCGGGCTGGTGCGCGGCGCCTCCAAGGGCGAGGGCCTGGGCAACCAGTTCCTCGCCAACATCCGCGAGGTCGACGCCATCGTCCACGTGCTGCGCTGCTTCGAGGGCGAGGTGACCCACGTCGACGGCGCGGTCGATCCGCTGCGCGATGCCGAGACGGTGGAGACCGAACTCATGCTGGCCGACCTCGAGTCGGCGACCAAGCAGCGCGAAGCCGCGGTCAAGCGGGCGCGCGGCAACGACAAGGAAGCCAAGGAGCGCCTCGCCGTATTGGAACCGGTGATCGAGGCTTTGGAAGCCGGCCGCCCGGCGCGCAGCGTGAAACTCAGTGACGATCAACTGCCGGCCTTCCGCCAATTGCAGCTCCTCAGCGCCAAGCCGGTGCTCTACGCCGCCAACGTTGACGAGGATTCCGCCGCCAGCGGCAACGCCCTCTCCGCCCTGGTCGAGCAGCGCGCGGCCGAGACCGGCGGCGCCTGCGTGGTGATCTCCGCCGCCATCGAGGCCGAGGTCGCGGCGCTCGGCGACCCGGCGGAGAAGAAGGAGTTTCTCGAGAGCCTCGGGTTGGCGGAGACCGGCCTCGCCCGGGTCATCCGCGCCGGCTACCAATTGCTCGACCTGGTGACCTTCTTCACCGTCGGCCCCAAGGAGGCGCGCGCCTGGACCGTGCGCCGCCACAGCCGCGCGCCCCAGGCCGCCGGCGTCATCCACACCGATTTCGAACGCGGCTTCATCCGCGCCGAGACCATCGCCTATGATGACTTCGTCGCCTGCAACGGCGAGAACGGCGCCAAGGACGCCGGCAAGATGCGCGCGGAAGGCAAGGACTACGTCACCCAGGACGGCGACGTCTTCCACTTCCGCTTCAACGTGTAAGTACGGGACAGCCAACTTCCAGGAGGCACAGCATGGGCGAGACGGTGAAACTGACGGCGGACGACGGACATTCCTTCGATGCCTACGTGGCGCGGCCGGCCGAGCAGCCGAAGGCCGGCCTCGTCATCGTGCAGGAGATCTTCGGCGTCAACGCCCACATCCGCGCCGTCGCCGACGGTTTCGCCGAAGACGGCTACCTGGCCGTGGCTCCCGCCCTTTTCGACCGTCATCGGCCGGGCATCGAACTCGGCTACGACAGCGACGACGTCGCCCGGGGCCGCGAGATCCGCGCGCAGATCGACGACCAACAGGCCTTGAGCGACATCGCCACCGCCCTGGGCCTGGTCGCTTCCGCCGGCAAGGTCGCCGTGGTCGGCTACTGCTGGGGCGGCTCGCTGGCCTGGCTGGCGGCCACCCGGCTGACGCCCGCCGCCGCGGTCTGCTACTACGGCGGCAACGTTTACGAGTTCCGCCAAGAGCAGCCCAACTGCCCGGTGATGTTCCACTTCGGCGAGCAGGATGCCGGCATTCCCCTGGACCAGGCGCAGGCGGTCGGCGCCGCCCATCCGGACCACGAACTCTTCACCTATCCGGCCGGACACGGCTTCAACTGCGATCAGCGCGGCGCCTACGACGCCGGGAGCGCCCGGCTGGCCCGCGAGCGCACCCTCGCCTTCCTCGGCCGCACCATCGGGTAGAGTCTTTCATCGCCGCGGCAAAGCCGCTTGTCCGGAACCGACCGCGCGCCTATTTGCTAGAGCATGGCAAGAGGCGTCGCAATCCTGCTGCTGACGCTGCTGCTGGCGGCCTGCGCCGCGCCGCGGCCAAGCCTCTATGCGCCGCTGGCCAGCCGCGACGGCTATGCCGAGGAAGCGCTCGGCAAGGGGCTCTACCGGGTGAAATTCCAGGGCAACCCGGTGACCTCGCGCGAGCGCGCCGAGGACTACGCCCTCTACCGCGCCGCCGAACTGACCGTGGAACTGGGCGCCGAAAGCTTCGCGGTCCACGACAGGCTGACCGAACGCTTCACCCAGGTGACGCGGGAGACCTACGACCCCTTCCCCTACCACGGTCCCTATTGGCAGCGCCGGCACTTCGCCGGCTTTCATGGCGGCCACAGCTTCGAAAGCGAGCGCACCACCTACCTGGCCGAGCTGACGGTCGAGCCCTTCACCGGCGCCGCGCCCGCGGGCGGCGTCCAGATTTTCGCGGCCCAGGCGGTGATGGAGCGGCTGACGCCGCGGGTGGAGCGGCCGCAGGACGTGGAAGACTGACTCCTAAATGCCTTCGGCGAACTCCAGCAGCACGCCGCAGGCGGCCTGGGCGGGCACGCGCAGCAGCCGGGGGCCGTCCCAGTGCACCGGCACGTGATTGCGCTCCAGGCGGGTGGCGCAGCGCCCGAGATCGTCGACGGCCACCCGCAGCGCCGCCATCCAGGGGGTCGGCTGGCGCGGCGCGCCGTTGAGGCCGGGGTGCAGCTGGCCCAGCATCTGCGTGGTGGTGAAACGCAGCCAGACGCCGCCGCAGTCGACCTCGACCACGCCGTCGCCGGCGCGCACCCGGTCGAAGCCGAAAATCTCGGCATAGGGAATGGCCAGCGCCGAGGGGTCCCTGACCACGGAGGTCATGGCGATGAGGCCGGTGGCACCGTTGGCGTGGTCGCACCACTGCGGCCGCCACACCAGTTCCGGCGTCATATGCTCGCAGATGAAGGCGGAGGTGCCGGGCGTCGCTTCCGGCGGCATGTGCAGCAGCTTGAAGCGCGGCCAGACCTCGCCGTCGGGATCTTCCAGGATGCGCTTCAGGTCGCGCGTCTCGCCGGGCACGATGCCGGCGCGCTGCAAGGCGCGGCCGGCCAGCGCCACGTCGTCGCTGGCGAAGGCCAGGCCGAGCAGGCCCTCGCGGGTCTCCAGGAAGCGGTTCAGGTTGTTGGTGAACTGCTGCGGGTCGACGATGCCCAGCAATTCGATGTAGTCGCCGGGGAACATGACGCAGTAGTTGGCGGTGCCCCAGCCGATGTGGCGGCCGCGCGGCGAGAGGGTGAAGCCGAGCCGGGCGTAGGTTTCATAAGCCGCCTCCAGTTCGCGCACACCGACCAGCACGTGGTCGATGCCGCGAATCGGGCGGGCCGCCTCCACCCCCTTCTCGGTCACCATCAGTTTCATGTTCCCTGCCTCCTCGGGCGGTTCGCTGCGCTTTGCTCAGTCGGCCAGAACCCGCCCCGCTATCGCGTCGAGGCGGGCCATGGCTTCCGGATCGCGGGCGTCGCCGTGGGTGATCAGGGCGGCGTCCAGGGCAAGGTGGCAGCCCTTCTCGCAGGTCACCGTCCGCCCGCTCAGCTTCGGCACCACCCGCTTGACCAGCGCCCGCGCCTTGTCGGCGTTGTCGAGCAGGGTCTTGATCACCTGATCCACGGTGACATGGTCGTGTTCGTCATGCCAACAGTCATAGTCGGTCACCATGGCCACGGTCGCGTAGCAAATTTCGGCTTCGCGGGCGAGCTTGGCCTCGGGCATGTTGGTCATGCCGATGACGTCGCAGCCCCAGGACCGATAGAGATTCGATTCGGCCCGGGTCGAGAACTGCGGGCCTTCCATGACCATGTAGGTGCCGGCGCGCCGGGCCGGCAGGCCGAGCTCGCCGGCGGCGGCCTCCAGATGGTCGCCGAGGCGCGCGCAGACCGGATCGGCGACCGAGACATGCGCCACCATGCCCGGCCCGAAGAAGGATTTCTCGCGCGCGAAGGTGCGGTCGATGAACTGGTCGACGATGACGAAGTGACCCGGCGGCAGGTCTTCGCGCAGCGAGCCCACGGCGCTCAAGGAGACGATCTCGGTCACCCCGGCGCGCTTCAGCACGTCGATGTTGGCGCGGAAGTTCAGGCCCGAGGGCGGGATCTTGTGGCCGCGGCCGTGGCGCGGCAGGAAGACCAGCTGCTGGCCGTCGAGTTCGCCGAACAGCAGGGCGTCGGACGGCGCGCCGAAGGGGGAGCGCAGCTTGCGCCACTCGGCGTTCCGCAGGCCCTCGATCTCGTAGATACCGCTGCCGCCGATGATGCCGATCACCGGCGCGGTTCCGGGCGCTGTCATGGCGCTGATCCCCCTGTCGTCTGGCTGGATAAGGCTCTTGCTTGGGGATTCCCTTTACGCGACAAGGCCGCGCTTCACAACCGGCCAAAAGAAAAAGGCCGCCCAAGAGAGCGGCCTTCTTCGGTCGAATCCGGTCTATCTAATGAACGTCGGCCCAGATCTTGCGTTTCACGGCATAGAGCACACCGGTGAAAACCACCAGGAAGATCAGTACTTTGAGGCCCATTCCCTTGCGCGCTTCCAGCTTCGGCTCGGCGGTCCACATGAGGAAGTTGGTGACATCCCTGGCCATCTGGTCGACCGTCGCCGGCGTCCCGTCCTCGTAAGCCACGCCGTCCTCGAACAGCGGCGCCGCCATGGCGATCTGATGCCCCGGGAAGTACTCGTTGTAGTTGGCGTCTTCCGGGAAGTCGGCCGGCGGCTCGGTATAGCCGGTCAGGAGGGCATGGATGTAGTTGGGTCCATCTATCCGGGCCTTGGCCATCAGCGACAGGTCCGGCGGCGCGGCGCCGCCGTTGGAGGCCGCCGCGGCCTTCGCGTTGGCGAAGGGCGACGGGAAATAGTCGGAAGGCCGTCCGTCGCGCTCGAACATGTCGCCTTCGTCGTTGGGCCCGTCGGTCACCGTGTACTCGGCGGCGATGGCCTTTAGCTCGTCGTCGTCATAGCCGAGGGCGGCGAGGTTGCGGAAGGCGACGAAGTTCAGGCTGTGGCAGGCCGCGCAGACCTCGCGGTAGACCTGCAGGCCGCGCTGCAGAGAGCGGCGGTCGAAGGTGCCGAAGGGGCCGTCGAAGGTCCACTCCAGTTCCGGCAACTCGATTTCCTCCTCCGCCGCCGCGGGCTCGGAGAAAGACACCGAAGCGATCGCGGCAAGGGCCGCAATACCACACAGAAATCCCTTGCGCATCAGGCCTTCTCCATCGGCTTGGCAGTAGTCCCGGCCCCACTTCCCATGGGGGAGCCGCCGCCCTTCAACACCGGCTCGCTGATCGAGGCCGGCAGCGGCTTGGGCCGCTCGAAGACGCCGAGCAGCGGTAGAACGATGATGAAGTGAAAGAAATACCACGCCGTGGCGAGACGGCCGACGATCAGCCAGAACCCCTCGGGCGGCTTGGCGCCGGCGATGCCCAGCACCACCGCGTCGATCAGCAGCAGCACGAAGAAAATGCGAAAGATCGGACGGAAGCGGCCGCTGCGCACCGGCGAGCGGTCGAGCCAGGGCAGCACGAACAGCAGGCCGATGGAGGCGAACATGGCGACAACGCCGAGCAGCTTGTCTGGAATCGCACGCAAGATCGCGTAGAACGGCAGGAAGTACCATTCGGGCACGATATGCGGCGGTGTCGCCAGCGGGTCGGCGGGAACGTAGTTGACCGGATCGCCCAGGGCGTTGGGGAAATAGAACACCGCCGACGCGAAGATCACCAGGAACACGCCGACGCCGAAGGCGTCCTTGGCGGTGTAGTAGGGATGGAAGGGGATCTTGTCCTGCGGCCCCTTGGTCTCGATGCCCAGCGGATTGCTCGAGCCGAACTGGTGCAGCGCCCAGATGTGCAGCACCACCACGGCGACGATGACGAAGGGCAGCAGGTAGTGCAGCGAGAAGAAGCGGTTGAGGGTCGGATTGTCGACTGAATAGTCGCCCCATAGCCAGGTGACGATGCCCTCGCCGAAGAACGGCACGGCGGAGAACAGGTTGGTGATCACCTTGGCGCCCCAGAACGACATCTGGCCCCAGGGCAGCACGTAGCCCATGAAGGCGGTGGCCATCATCAGCAGCAGGATGACGACGCCCAGCATCCACAGCAATTCGCGCGGCGCCTTGTAGGAGCCGTAATAGAGGCCGCGGAAGATATGGATGTAGACGACGATGAAGAAGAACGACGCGCCGTTCATGTGGACGTAGCGCAGCAGCCAGCCGTAGTTCACGTCACGCATGATGCGCTCGACGGAATTGAAGGCGTAGTCGACGTGCGGCGTATACTGCATCGCCAGCACGATGCCGGTGACGATCATGATCACCAGCGCCAGGCCCGCCAGCGAGCCGAAATTCCACATGTAGCTGAGGTTCTTAGGCGCCGGGTAGCCGCGGCCGATCGAGTGGTCGAGAAAGGAGAACACCGGCATGCGGTGCTCGATCCAATTGATCACCCGGCTGTTGGTCTGAAAGCCGCTCATGCGCCAGCTCCCGTCTCGCCGACCACGACTTGCGTATCGGAGGCAAAATAATACGGCGGCAAAATCAGGTTCAGTGGCGCCGGGCCCTTGCGAATACGCCCGGCGGTGTCGTAGTGGGATCCATGGCAAGGGCAGAACCAGCCGCCGTAATCGCCGCGCGGCTGGCCCGTCTTCTGGCCCAGGGGAATGCAGCCCAAATGAGTGCAGACACCGATCATCACCAGCCACTCGGCGCGTTGGGCGCGTTGTTCGTCGGTCTGCGGATCGGGCAAGTCATCGAGCGCCACCGCCTTGGCCGCTTCGATCTGCTCGGCTGTGCGGTGGTCGATGAATACCGGCTGCTTGCGCCAGGTAACGGAGATGCGCTGACCCTCGGCGATCGGCTCCAGGTCGACCTCGGTCGATCCCAAGGCCAGCACTTCGGCGGAGGGATTCATCGAATCGATCAGCGGCCAGACGACGGAGCCCGCGCCGACGGCGCCCATGGCCCCCGCGGCCAGATACAAAAAATCGCGCCGCGTCTCGCCTGATCCGGCCTGCGCGGGAGTGGCGGTATCTGCCATTGCGTATTTTCCCCTAAGATCCTCTTTTTTGGCGCTTTGCAGAACAAAGCCCGAATTCTCCGCGCTCGGGCCTTGCGCCCCCGCAGAATAACCGAAACCCTAAGAAGTGCGGCAGGCTATCTGTTCTGCCGCATCCTGCCACAGGTGACAACCGGTTGCCCCTTTATGGGGCTCGATATAGAGGAATTTTCCTGGGAACGCAAAGCCCCTTAGCAACCGGCCGGGGGATACGATTCGCCTAAATAATGAACCGCTTAGAGTGATTATTCCACCCGACCATGCGCCTCGCCCTCTATGAACCCGACATCCCGCAGAACTGCGGCGCCCTGATCCGGCTGGCGGCCTGCCTCGGCATCGGGCTGGATATCATCGAACCCTGCGGGTTTCTGCTGGATGACAAACGCCTGAAGCGGGCCGGGTTGGACTACCACGCCCAGGCCGCTCTGCGGCGCCACCGCTCCTGGTCCGATTTTCAGACGAATCGCGCGCCGCCAGCCGAACACGCGGCTGGAGGCCGACTGGTCCTGTTGACCACCGGGGGGGATCGGCCGTACACCGGCTTTGCCTTCGCGGCGGACGATACCCTGCTGCTCGGAAGCGAATCGGCGGGGGTTCCGGCAGCGGTCCACGACGCGGCGGACGCCCGCCTGGTTATTCCGCTGCAGCCGGACTGCCGCTCCCTGAACGTCGCCCAGGCCGCCGCCATGGTGCTGGGCGAAGCGCTGCGCCAGACCGGCGGCTTCGCCCAGCACCATGGCGGCGGCCGCATCAAGAGAACAGTGATGGATCGATGAACGACACCGCCGGCGACGACACCACAGAGCGACGCAAAGCCCGGGCGCGGGCCTGGTTCGAGGAACTGCGCGACAGCATCTGCGCCGCCTTCGAGGCGCTGGAGGACGAACTCGCCGGCGCCAACGCGGATCGCTTCGCGGCGATGCCGCCCGGCCGCTTCGAGCGCGAGGCCTGGGACAGACCAGGCGATGACAAGAGTGAGGGCGGCGGCGGCGTCATGGCGCTGATGCGCGGCCGCGTCTTCGAGAAGGTCGGGGTCAATGTCTCCACCGTCTTCGGCAGCTTCTCGCCGGACTTCGCCAAGCAGATCCCGGGCGCCGAAAAAGACGCGCGTTTCTGGGCCAGCGGTATCTCCCTGGTCGCCCACCTGCGCTCCCCCCTGGTGCCGGCGGTCCACATGAACACCCGCCACATCGTCACCACCAAGTCGTGGTTCGGCGGCGGCGGCGACCTCAACCCCATGTATCCCGTCGACGCGGATACCGCCGAATTCCACGCCGCCTTCAAGGCCGCCTGCGACCGCCACGACCCGGCGTATTTTCCGCGCTTCAAGAAGTGGTGCGACGAATATTTTTTCATCCCCCACCGGGGTGAGGCGCGCGGCGTCGGCGGCATCTTCTACGACTATGTCGACAGCGGCGACTGGGAGGCCGACTTCACCTTCACCCAGGATGTCGGCCGCGCCTTTCTGGAGGTCTATCCGCGGCTGGTGCGCCGCCACATGGCCGAGCCCTGGACCGAAGAGCAGCGCCGCCACCAACTGTTCCGCCGCGGCCGCTACGCCGAATTCAACCTGCTCTATGACCGCGGCACCAAGTTCGGCCTGCAGACCGGCGGCAACGTCGAGGCCATTCTCATGAGCCTGCCGCCGGAAGCCGCCTGGCCCTGATCCTTCAGCTGCCCGGCGCTCTTGGAGGTTCCGGCGAGATCCGCGCCGCCTCTTCGCGCAGCCGCGCCAGGCAGGCGTCCCGGCCGGGCAGAAAGTCTTCGTCCAGCCACCAGTCTTCGACGGCGCGCAGCAGGCTGCCGACATCGGGCCCGGCGGTGAAACCGAGATCGAGCACGTCGCCACCGGTCAGCGGGAAGCGGCGCGGCCGCCAGGCCCCGGCGATCGCCAAGGCGGTTTCCAGGCCGGCGCCCGCCGCCGCTTCGGCATCGCGGTCGGAGGCGGCCAAACGCGCGTAAGCGACCACCAGAGCGTTGCGAACCTGCGCCGGGCCGGCCCGGTGGAGGGCGATGGCGAGGGCGTGGCGCACCGCCGGGTCGCCGTAGCCCTTGGTCAGCACCGCCGCGGACTCCCCCAATACCTGCTGCGGATCGCCCAGCATGACCAGATCGGCTTTCTCGGCGTTCGAGAAGCGCAGCCGCCCCGCGGCCGCTTCGGCAACCTCCGCGCTTGGCGCCAGCAGCGCCCCGAGCCGCAGCAGCGGAGCCTCCGATTCCTCCAGTTCGAGCGCGAGCAGGCAGCGCAGCGCCGCCGTCCCGGCAAGATCCGGCAGCACGGCGCCGAGAATGTCATCGCCGGCCATCAGATCGAGCACCGGCAGAGGGTCGGGCGCCGCCAGCAGCCGCAGCAGCTCGGCGCGGACGCGCTCACCCGAGAGGCCGCCCAGATGCGGCGCCTCTTCGCGCGCCACCGCCAGGGTCTCGGCATCCGGCGGCACCCGGCCGAAGTAGGCCTGGAATCGGAAGAACCGCAGCAGGCGCAGGTAGTCCTCGCGGATGCGCTCGCGGGGATTGCCGACGAAGCGCACCCGGCCGGCGGCCAGGTCCGCGCGCCCGCCGAAGGGATCGTAGAGCCGGCCGTCCGGGCTGCAGGACATGGCATTGAAGGTCAGATCGCGGCGCGCCGCGTCGGCCTGCCAGTCGTCGGTGTAGGCGACCTTGGCGTGGCGCCCGTCGGTCTCGACATCCTCGCGCAGGGTGGTGATCTCGAAGGGCCGCCGGCCGGCAACGGCGGTCACCGTGCCGTGGTCGAGTCCGGTCGGTACCGCCTTAATGCCGGCCGCGCGCAGCAGGGTCGTGACCGTTTCCGGCGTATCCGGCGTCGCCAGATCGACGTCCTTGACCGGCCGCCCGGCCAGGGCATCGCGCACACAGCCGCCGACAAAGCGGATCTCCGCGCCCGCAGCGCAGAGGGCGGCGACCACGGCCCGCGTTTCCGGCGCGGTCATCCAGGGCTGCGGCTCGAGCCGCTGCTGCGTGCTGACGGCGGTCATCTCTTCTCTGCCCGATTTTCCTGTCCGTGAGCCTGTCCACGGGTGCTGGCGGCAGCCTGACGGGCCTCGGCCCTGGTTGCAACTCCTGGGGTTGCGACTCCTGGGACAACGGCGGCCGGTCCGGCCCCGGCGTCATTCCACCGGGTGGCTGGGCACGACGACGCCGTCGACCAGGGCCGGCGGCGCCAGCTTGGTGCCGCGCGGATGGCCGGAGGTGGCGTTCAGGTAGCCCAGGATCGCCATGGCGCAGACGACGCTGGCGGCGACCAGCCAGACCCAGGGCGCGTCGCGCCAGGTCTCCGGCGCGGCTGTCCTGCCGCCCAGGGCGCCGCGGCGGGCCAGCCAAAGCCAGGCGCCGTAGAGCAGGAACGGCGCCAGCAGCGGCAGCAGGATCGTCACCAGAACGCGCAGCATCTATTCCCCTTCCTCAATCCTGCCGGCCCTCAGTCCTGCCGGCCTGTCTCACGCAGGACCTCCGCGAGGTTCGAAAGCATGCCGGCGGTCGCCCCCCAGATATAGTAGTCGCCGAAGGGGTAGGCGTAGAAATGCCGCTCGCTGCCGCGGAACACGCGGCTGTGCATCTCGCGGCTCCGCGGATTCAGAAAGAACGCCAGCGGCACCTCGAAGATCTCGGCCACCTCGCCGGCCTCCGGCCGCAGGTCGAAGGGCGGATGCAGCAGGCCGACGACCGGCACGACTCGAAAGCCGGTGCGGATCAGGTAGGTGTCGAGCCGCCCCATCACCGTTACCCGCTCGGCCGCCAAGCCGACTTCCTCCTGCGCCTCGCGCAGGGCGGCGGCCTCCGCGTCGGCGTCGCCCGGGTCGAGGCTGCCGCCGGGAAAACTGATCTGTCCGGGATGGTCCGGCAGTTCGTGGCTGCGCCGGGTCAGCAGCACCGTCGGCTCGCGCGGCCGGTCGATGATCGGCACCAGCACCGCCGCCTCGCGCAGCGGCGCCGCCGGATCGTAGAGGTCGGGATTGAGATCGTGGTCGCCGCGCGGCCGCGCCCAGCGCTCTTCTTCCACCGACGCCGGCCCGCGCGGCGCCTGCCGGGTTCCCGGCGCCGGCAATCTGGCAAGGCAAGCCAGCAGGCCGTCCGCCCGCCTCAGCCGGCTCACGCCGCGACCCGCTTCATCGTGCTGCACCCAGAGGAAAGAACACACCGTTACTCCATACGCCCAGGCAGTCGCCCCGCGAATCACTCTCCGCCGGCGCCATCTCCGCCAGTTCGGCCAGTTCATAGTACACCGGACGCAGGATCAGCGCCTCCAACCGGCCTCTTACCAGGATATAGGGGCTGATCTCGCCGGTTTCAGGGGTCTCGACCACCCGTAGAGCATGCCTCGAATCCGCTTCCACCCAATCGTCGAGATTGGTGCGAAAGGCCAGGACCTGATCCCGCCCCCGCCCCTTCACGGAAAGTTCAACGGCCGTAAAGGGGGCGTCCTCAACCTCGACGCGGCCCTGCTCGACCGGCGTGCGCAGCCAATAGACGCCGTCTTCGTCGCGCAGCAGCACCGTGGCGAAAAGCTTCACCAGCGGCTTGCGGTTGATCGGCCTGCCTTCGTGGAACCATGTGCCGTCGCGGGCGATGCGGATATCGAAGCGGCTCACGGGCGGAAAGCGTGTCGTTCCTGACGACTGGTCAGCGGGCATGGAAAGCCTTATCTTTGTGCTTAGTGCTCGTTCGTTTAGGGGCGATTCGCCGGCGGCCGGCGAAGCGCCGAGTCCTGTACCACGGTGTACGTCTTGCCGCAGAGTACCAAGTCCCCTCCAACTTTTGGGAGATGCTGTCCCGTGACAACGACGCCCACCCGGCCCAGCGACTCAGTCTCAGATGCCAAGCTCGCCGAGCAGATCGAAGACCTCGGCCACAAAGTCGGCCTCGTGCGGCAGTCTATCGGCCGCGTCATCTTCGGCCAACAGGAGGTCGTCGACCAGACCTTGATCACGCTCTTGGCCGGCGGCCACGCCTTGCTGATCGGCGTGCCGGGCCTCGCCAAGACCCGTCTGGTGGAAACTCTGGGCACCGTCTTCGGGATGGACGACAAGCGCGTGCAGTGCACGCCCGACCTGATGCCGGCCGATATCCTCGGCTCCGAGGTGCTGGAAGAAGCCGAGACCGGGCGGCGCTCCTTCCGCTTCATTCCCGGGCCGGTGTTCTGTCAGCTGCTGATGGCCGATGAGATCAACCGCGCCAGCCCGCGCACCCAGTCGGCGCTGCTGCAGGCCATGCAGGAACGCCGGGTCACGGTGTCCGGCCAGGCGCGCGACCTGCCGGCGCCCTTTCACGTACTGGCGACGCAGAATCCCCTGGAGCAGGAAGGCACCTACCCGCTGCCCGAGGCGCAGCTCGACCGCTTCCTCATGGAAATCGACGTCAGCTATCCCGAGCTCGAGGCCGAGCGTCAGATGCTGATCGAGACCACCGGCATCGAGCAGAACGAAGCCCGGGCGGTGATGACCCCCGACGAACTGATGAAGGTGCAGCGTCTGGTGCGCCGCGTGCCCGTCGGTGAAAGCGTGGTCGAGACCATTCTGGCCATCGTGCGCAACGGCCGCCCCGAGACCAGCGAGTTGGAAGACGTGCGCAGCCAGGTGTCGTGGGGGCCGGGACCGCGCGCCAGCCAGGCGCTGATGCTGGCGGTCCGCGCCAGGGCCCTGATGGACGGCCGCCTGGCCCCTTCCGTCGACGATGTCATCCAGCTGGCGCACCCGGTGCTCAAGCACCGCATGGCGCTCAGCTTCGCGGCCCGCGCCGACGGTGTCACCCTCGATCACATCATCGCTCATCTGACCGCCCCCTACGCCTGACCGCGCAACCGCGACGGAGACACCGACCGGCCTATGACGACGCCCCTCCCGCTGCGGCATCGCGCCGAGCAACTGGCCGCCACGCTGCCGCCGCTGTTGGTGGCGGCGGAACGCGTCGCGGCCACCGTCGCCCAGGGGGTGCACGGCCGCCGGCGGGTCGGTCAGGGCGAGACCTTCTGGCAGTACCGGCATTACGATCTCGGCGATCAGCCGCAGTCGATCGACTGGCGGCAGTCGGCCAAGTCCGACATGGTCTTCGTGCGCGAGATGGAGTGGGAAGCCGCGCAGTCGGTGTGGATCTGGCGCGACACCTCGCCGTCCATGTCGTGGACCTCCGACCGCAATCACCAGAGCAAGCGCGCGCGCTGCGACCTGCTGACCCTGGCGCTGTCGGTGCTGCTGATGCGCGGCGGCGAGCATGTGGCGCTGCTGGGCTCCGGCCTGCGTCCCTCGGCAAGCCGCGCCACGCTCACCAAGATCGCCACGCTGGTGGACGGCGACAAACGCTCCGACGACAACCTGCCGCCGGCGTTGCCCTTGCCGCGCTCCGCCCAGGTCGTCTTCATCAGTGACTTTCTGGCGCCCCTGGAGGAGATCGACAGGGCGCTGCGCTACTACGGCGAAAGCGGCCTGCACGGCACCCTGCTGCAGGTTCTCGACCCGGCCGAAGAAAGCCTGCCCTACGACGGCCGGGTGCGCTTCGACGGCATGGAGCAGGAGCCCTCCTGGCTGGTCTCCAAGGTGGAGGCCGTGCGCGGCGACTACGCGCGGCGCCTGCAGGCCCAGCGCGACGGCCTGCGCGACATCTGCCGCGCCCTGGGATGGGGCTGCGAATTCCACCGCAGCGACCAGCCGCCGCAGGCGGCGCTGCTGCGCCTCTACACGACGCTGTCCCAGGCCGTGCCATGCTGAACCTGGGGCTCCTCGCCTTCGCCCAACCCTGGCTGCTGGCGGCGCTGGCCGGGCTGCCGATCCTGTGGCTGCTGCTACGGCTGACCCCGCCGGCGCCGCGGCGCCTGTCGTTTCCGGCGGTGCGCCTGCTGGCCGGCTTGAAGGTGCCGGAAGAAACGCCGGCGCGCACCCCGTGGTGGCTGCTGCTGCTGCGCCTGCTCATCGTCGCCCTGATCATTCTCGGGCTGGCGCAACCGCTGCTCAACCCGGCAGCCCAGCTTTCCGGCAGCGGTCCGCTGGTGCTGGTGGTCGATGACGGCTGGGCCGCGGCGCGCTTCTGGCCGGCCCGCCAGATCGCCGCCGGCAACCTGCTGGCCCAGGCCGAGCGCGAAGACCGCCCGGTCGTGGTGCTGACCACGGCGCCCAGCGCCCAGGACGCGCCGCCACAGGCCAGCGGCCTGCTGCCCGCGGCCGAGGCCCGCCGCTTGCTGCAGGGACTGCGTCCGAAACCCTGGCCGGCGGATCACGGCGCGGCGCTGAGCGCGGTGCAGGACCTCGGCCTGCCCGCGTCGGCCCATGCGGTCTGGCTGTCCGACGGCTTGGCGAGCGCCGAGAGCGCTGAGTTGGGCGCCGCCCTGCAACGCCTCGGCAGCCTGCATGTGCTGCGCGAAGAGGGCGACGGCCTCGCGCGCCTCGCCCTGGCGCCGGACAGCGACGGCGTCGACCTGGTGGCGCGCGCGCTGCGCGCCGATCCCACCGGCGCCAGCCAGGCCGCGGTGCTGGCGGTGGCCGGCGACGGGCGCATCGTCACCAAGGCGCCGCTGGTTTTCGAGGCCGGCGAGACCGAGGCCCGCGCGCTGCTCGACCTGCCGACCGAGATGCGCAACCGCATCGCCCTGATTTCGATCGAGGGCGAGACCACGGCCGGCGCCACCGTGCTGCTCGACGAGCGCTGGCGCCGCCGCCCGGTCGGCCTGGTGTCGACCGGCGGCCAGCAGGAAGCCCAGCCCCTGCTCAGCGAGACCTTCTACCTGGAAAGCGCCCTGCTGCCGTTCACCGAACTGCGCAAAGGCAGCGTCGCCGACCTGTTGCAGCGCCAGTTGGCGGTGCTGGTGGTTCCCGACAGCCTGACCCTCAGCCCCGACGAGCGCGCGCGCATCGGCGACTGGGTCGACGCTGGCGGCCTGCTGCTGCGGTTCGCCGGGCCGCGCAGCGTCGCCCAGTCGCCGGCCGACCGGCGCGCCGACGACCTGCTGCCGGTGCAGCTGCGCGGCGGCGACCGCATCCTCGGCGGCGCGCTGACCTGGGACACCCCGGCGCGGCTGGCGCCCTTTGCCGCCGACAGCCCCTTTGCCGAGATCCCGCTGCCGGACGATGTGGTGATCCGGCGCCAGGTCTTGGCCGAGCCGTCGCTCGACCTCGGCGAGAAAACCTGGGCGCGGCTGACCGACGGCACGCCGCTGGTGACCGCCGACCGGCGCAACGGAGGCTGGCTGGTGCTGTTCCACACCACCGCCAACACCGACTGGTCGAACCTGCCGATTTCCGGCCTCTTCGTGGAGATGCTGCGCCGCGTCATGGCGGTCAGCCAAGGGGTCAGCGGCGCCGGCGGCGCCGCCGCCCTGCCGCCGCTGGAGGTGATGGACGGCTACGGCAGCCTGGGCCCGCCGCCGGCCACGGTGTTGGCGCTGGAAACCGGCGACGGCGCGGACAGCGCTCTCGGCCCGCGCCATCCGCCCGGCTACTACGGCAACGACAGCCTGCGCCAGGCCCACAACCTAAGCCGCTTCGTGACCGGCCTGAAGCCGCTCGGCGGTCTGCCGGCCGGGGCCACTTCGGGGCTCTATACCGAGAGTCCCGAGCAGGACCTGAAGCCCTGGCTGCTGGCCGCGGCGTTGATCCTGGCGCTGGTCGACCTGCTGATCTCGCTGGTCCTGCGCGGCCTGCTCCGCGCCGGCGGCGGGCGCGGCGCGGGCCCGGCGGTGGCCCTGCTCTGCCTCGGCCTGTTCCTCGGCGGCCTCGGCTTCGCCGCCCCGCCGGCGAGTGCCCAGACCAGCGCCCAGACCGGCGCCCAGACCGGCGCCCGGGCGAGCGACGACGGCCGCGCCCTGGAAGCGACCCTGATGACCCGCCTCGCCTACGTCCAGACCGGCGACGCGGCGGTCGACGAGATCAGCCGCGCCGGTCTTTTCGGCCTGACCCGCGTGCTGGAGCGCCGCACCTCGGTGGAGGCTGGGCCGCCGCTCGGCATCGTCCTCGGGCGCGACGACATGGCGTTCTTCCCGCTGATCTACTGGCCGATCACCTCGACCCAGGCGGCGCTCACCCAGGCGGCCGTCGATCAGGTCAACTTCTTCCTCGAACACGGCGGCACCATTCTTTTCGATCTGCGCGAGGCGCACAGCGGCGCCCAGCTGTTTGGCGCCGGCAGCCGCGGCACCCAGGACCTGCAGCGCCTGACCCAGGGCATCGCCATGCCAACCCTGGCGCCGGTGCCGCTCGACCACGTCCTGCGCAAATCCTTCTATCTCATGGAGGAGTTTCCCGGCCGCTTCGTGGGCGCCACCCTGTGGCTCGAATCGGCCGGCGAGAACGTCAACGACGGCGTCGCCTCGGTGCTGGTCGGCAGCAACGACTGGGCCGGCGCCTGGGCGATCAACGAACTGGGCCGGCCCCTCAATGCGGTGGTGCCCGGCGGGCCGCGCCAGCGCGAGATGGCCTACCGCTTCGGCGTCAATCTGGTGATGTACGCGCTGACCGGCAATTACAAGGCCGATCAGGTGCACATCCCCTTCATTCTGGAGCGCCTCGGGCAATGATGGCAAAGGGGCAATGATGGGCGGGAGCCAATGACGGCATTGACCGTGCAATGGGCGCCGCTGCTGCCGGCCTACCTGATCGGCGGCCTCGCGGCCATCGCCCTGGTGCTGCTGGCGATCGCCCTGTGGCGCCGCGCCCGCGGCGTGTGGTGGCGCCTGGCGGCCTTCGCGGTGCTGCTGTTGGCGCTGGCCAATCCCTCCATCGTCGAGGAGCAGCGCGATCCCTTGAGCGACGTGGTGTTCATCGTCGCCGACGAGAGCGCCAGCCAGGACATCGAGAACCGCGGCAGCCAGACCGAGCAGGCGGTGGCGCAGCTGCTCACCAGGATCGGTGCCCTGCCCGACACCGAGGTGCGCCTGCTGCGCGCCGGCGACACCAAAGGCGCCCTCGACGTCGAGGGCACCCGCCTCTTCACCGCCCTGCGCCAGGCCTTGGCGAAGGTGCCGCGCCAACGCGTCTCCGCCGTCATCCTGGTCAGTGACGGCCAGATCCACGACCTGCCCGAGTCCGTTGAGAGCCTCGGCATCGAAGCCCCGGTCCACCTGCTGCTGACCGGCCGGCCCGACGAGGGCGACCGCCGCCTGACGATCATTAAGGCGCCGGGCTTCGGGATCGTCGGCGACCAGCTGTCCCTGTCGCTGCGCGTCGACGACCTGCCGGCCAACAGCGGCGCTGGCAGCGCCCGCGTGATCCTGCGCCAGGACGGCGTCGTCACCCAGGGCATCGACGCGCGCATCGGCGTCGAAGAGCAGATGACCTTCGAGCTCGATCACCGCGGCCCGGCGGTCCTGGAGATCGAGGTGACCCGCGGCCCGCAGGAGCTGACCCTCGCCAACAACCGCGCCGCGGTGGTGGTCAACGGCGTGCGCGACCGCCTGCGCGTGCTGCTGGTCTCCGGCGAGCCCCATGCCGGCGAGCGCGCCTGGCGCAACATCCTGAAGTCCGACCCTTCCGTCGACCTGGTACACTTCACCATCCTGCGGCCGCCGGAAAAGCAGGACGGCACGCCGATCCGCGAACTGTCGCTGATCGCCTTTCCGACCCGCGAGCTGTTCGAGGTCAAGCTCGACGAGTTCGACCTCATCATCTTCGACCGCTACCGCCGGCGCGGCGTGCTGCCTTCCATCTACCTGGAGAACGTCGCCAACTACGTCGAGAACGGCGGCGCCCTGCTGGAAGCCGTCGGCCCGACCTTCGCCACGCCGCTGTCGCTCTACCGCACGCCCCTGGGCCGGGTCCTGCCGGTCGAGCCGACCGGACAGATCTTCGAGGCCGGCTTCCGTCCCGAGGTGACCGAGCTCGGCAACCGCCATCCGGTCACCGCCGGGCTCGACGGCGCCGGCGGAGCCGGCGAGCCGCCGGACTGGGGGCGCTGGTTCCGGCAGATCGAGGGCGACAGCGTGCGCGGCGACGTACTGATGCAGGGCATCCAGCGCAGCCCGCTGCTGATCCTCGACCGCTTTGGCGACGGCCGCGTCGCCCAGCTGATGAGCGATCAAATGTGGCTGTGGTCGCGCGGCTTCGAGGGCGGCGGTCCGCAGGCCGAACTGCTGCGCCGCATCTCCCACTGGCTGATGAAGGAACCGGACCTGGAGGAAGAAGACCTGCGCGCCCAGGTGCGCGCCGGCCAGCTGCGGATCACCCGGCGCTCGCTGTCCGTCGAGCAGCCGGAAATCGCCGTCACCCTGCCGTCCGGCGAGGTCCGCAAACTGCGGCTTGCCGCCGATGGCGCGGGGCGCGGGACGGCCACCCTGGCGGCCGAGGAAAACGGCCTCTACCGCATCACCGACGGCCTGCTGACCACCCTGGCCGCCGCCGGACCGCTCAATCCGCTTGAACTGCAGGACCCGCGCGCCACCGGCGCCGCGATCGAACCGCTGACCAAGGAGAGCGGCGGCGCCGTACGGCGCCTGGCGGGCGAGGATTTTCCGGCGCTCCGCAAAGTCGCCGCCGGCCGCGACCGCTTCGGGCGCGATTGGATCGGCTTGAAGCGCGGCGGCGGCTACGTGGTCACCGGCGTCTTGCAGATCCCGGTGCTGCCGGCCTTGCTGGTGCTTGCCCTCAGCCTCGTGGCCGCGGTAATGGCGTGGCAACGCGAGGGCCACTGACAGAGATATCCGGATAATGCACCGCCAGAAGCCCATGGCTCCACTGACGAGCCCGATCATGCTGCTCGTCTTCGTGGTGGTCTGCCTGGCGGTCGGGCGGCTCGGCGCGGCGATCACCGCGCCGGCCCTGGAGACCTGGTACCGCGGCCTCGCCAAGCCGGCCTGGACCCCGCCGGACGTGGTTTTCCCCGTCGCCTGGTCGCTGCTCTACCTGGCCATGGGGATCGCCGCCTGGCTGGTGTGGAAATCCGCGGAGCGCGGCGAGCTGAAACTGCCGATGACGCTGTTCTTCGGTCAGCTGGCGATCAACGTGCTCTGGTCTTTCAGCTTTTTCGGGCAGCGCAATCCCCTGCTCGGGCTGGTCAGTCTGGCGGCGCTGTTCCTGGCGGCGGCGCTGACCACCATCGCCTTCTCGCGGATCTCCCGCCCGGCTGGCTGGCTGTTGCTGCCCTACCTGCTGTGGCTCGGCTATGCCGCCGCGCTCAACTTCGCCATCTGGCGCATGAACGCCTGAGCCCGGTGTCCGCCGAAGGCATTCACACGAAAAAGCGATGCCCGATCAGCCGCCGCCCCGGGTATGACTAAGCGACGCAGAGCCGCTCGAATAATTGTTTCACCAAATTCAGGAACAAAGAGGAGCAGTAATCATGGAACGGATGACGGCGAAGGATTTCGATCAGGGTCTCCTGGAACTCTATGACTTCTACGTCCACGGCCGGATCACCAAGCGCGAGTTCCTGGACCGCTCGGCCAAGTGGGCCGTGGGCGGGGTGACGGCGGTCGCCCTGCTGGACATGCTGAACCCCAACTACGCGATGGCGGAGCAGGTTTCCTTCAACGACCCGGAAATTCTCCCGGAATACATCATCTACCCCTCGCCGAACGGGACCGGCGACGTTCGCGGTTACCTGGTGAGGCCCGCGGGCGCCGAAGGAAAACTGCCGGCGGTTCTGGTGGTGCACGAGAACCGGGGCCTCAATCCCTATATCGAGGACGTGGCGCGGCGCGTCGCCAAGGCGGGCTTCATGGCGCTGGCGCCGGACGGCCTGACCTCGGTCGGCGGCTATCCCGGCAATGACGCGGAAGGGCGCGAACTGCAGCGCAAGGTCGACGGCGAAAAGCTGATGAACGACTTCTTCGCCGGCTTCGAACATCTCCACGGGCGCGACGATTCGACCGGCAAGGTCGGCGCCGTCGGCTTTTGCTACGGCGGCGGCGTGTGCAATGCCCTGGCGGTGGCCTACCCGGAACTGAGCGCCTCGGTGCCCTTTTACGGCCGCCAGGCCGCCGCGGCGGACGTGCCCAAGATCCAGGCGCCGCTGCTGCTGCAGTACGCCGGCCTCGACGAGCGCATCAACGCCGGCTGGCCGGAATACGAGGCGGCGCTGAAGGCCAACAACAAGGTCTACGAGGCGCACATCTATCCGGAGGTGAACCACGGCTTCCACAACGACTCGACACCGCGCTACGACGAAGCGGCGGCCGAACTCGCCTGGTCGCGCACCATCGACTGGTTCACCAAGCACCTGACGGCGTAATCGCTTCGACCTCCGCTCCCGCCGCCGGTTGGATGGCCCACGGCCAAGCGCCAAGGCCCCAAACGCCAAGACCCCAGGCGCGGTGGGAGCGGACTTCGCCAGCCGCAGCGACCCGGCACGGCCGGCGCGGCACCACGCGACCCCGCGCCGGGCTAAGCGACCGAGCCGCGCACCCGCTTGCGGCGCGGCGGCCTGGCGGCGCCCTCGGGCCGGGCGCGCGCGACCACCCCGTGCACGCCGGCCAGGGCGCCGGGCTGCAATGCCTTGACCTGAAAGCGCTCGGGCTCGACCGGGCCGGGCAGCGACAGGCCCTGCGCCGAGGCAGAGATAAAGCCGAAGGGGCGGTAGTAGTTGGGATCGCCGACCACCACGCAGACCGCGTGGCCCTGTGCCGCGGCCGCGTCCAGGCTGTGACGCAGCAGCGCCTTGCCGATGCCGCGGCCCTGCAATGCCGGCTCCACCGCCAGCGGCCCCAGCAGGATCGCCGGGCGCCCGGCGATGTCGATGGGCCAGTAGCGGATCGAGCCGAGGAAGCCGTCGTCCTCGGCGATGGCCGAGAAGCACAGGCCGGCGAGCGGCGCGATGCCGTCGCGCAGCCGGTAGACCGTGCGCCGCGTGCGGTCGAAGCCGAAGGTCCGGTCGAGCAGGGGGGTAACGAGAGCGGCGTCTTGCGGCCGCTCGGGGCCGATGGTGAAGGTCATGATCTCCGTTCCAGGCTGGCCGCGGGGTGGCGCGGCACAGGAAAACTGCGGGCGGAAGCGCGCGCCCCGGAACGTCCGAGGGCAGCGTGGGTCAGCTTCGTCGTCGCAGTTTTCTCTGGATGATCATGGAGTCTCTCTACCAGCCGATTCATTAAGGCCGGGTGAATATCACAGTTCGCCGGGCGCGCCTAGCCCGCTTGTGGCGCGCGCGTCTAACCGCCCTTGATCCCGGCCGGCGCGGCTGTCAAGCCCTCCAGCCCCAAGTCCCAATAGGGCGCCGGCCCGAAATAACCTGCCAGAAAGTCGACGAAAACCCGCACCTTGACCGAAAGGTTGCGGCTGTGCGGGTAGACCGCGTGAATGCCGTCCAGCGCCGGAGGAAAGCCGGGCAGCACCGCTTCCAGACGGCCGGCGCGCAGATGATCGCCGACGATGAAGGTCGGCAGGCGGGCCAGCCCCATGCCGCCGAGCGCCGCGCGGCAGAGGACATCGCCGTTGTTGGCCAACAGCGGACCGTCGATGCGGACGGACCGCGGGCCGCGCGGGCCGAGCAGCTGCCATTCGCGGGGCTGCGGATGGTTGGCGTAGAGCAGGCAGTCGTGGCCGGCCAGATCTTCCGGCCGCCGCGGCCGGCCGCGGCGCTCGAGGTAGTCCGGCGCGGCGCAGAGCACCGAATGCGACGGCGCCAGCCGCCGGGCCACCAGGCTGGAATCGCGCAGCTTGCCGATGCGGATGGCGAGGTCGTAGCCCTCCTCCACCAGGTCGACATAGCGGTCGTTCATGGCCGCCTCGATCCCGATCTCGGGGAAGCGGCGGTGGAACGCCGGGATCGCCCCGGCCAGGTGCAGGAAGCCGAAGGACATCGGCGCGTTCAGCTTCAGCAGGCCGCGCGGCGCCGCCGCGAGATTGCTGACCGCGCGCTCGGCGCTCTCGGCCTCGTCGAGAACCCGGCGGCAGGCCTCATAGTAGGTGGCGCCGGCCTCGGTGACGGAAAGCCGCCGCGTCGTGCGGTTCAGCAGCCGCACGCCGAGGCGGTCCTCCAGGCGGCCGACCTGCTTGGAGACCGCCGACTTGCTGATCCCCAGGCTGCGGGCCGCGGCGGTGAAGCCCGCCGTCTCCACCACCTCGGCGAAGATCTCCATGGCGTCCAGGCGTGCCGGCATATTGTTTCCTCAGAGAAACAATCTTGTTCCACTTAGCCCCATTAATATCAAAAACGAAGCGAATTACCTAGAGGACATCACCGGCGCGGCGACGCCGCCGCCACTGGGCCGCCGGCCAGGTGCCGCCAGCCGATGCCGGAGCACGTTCAAGCAAAGGATAGCGACCATGACCAAGGTTCTCGTTCTCTACTACAGCAGCTATGGCCACATCGAGACCATGGCCAAGGCGGTCGCCGAGGGCGCCGCCGGCGTCGCCGGCGTCGACGTCACCGTCAAGCGGGTGCCGGAACTGATGCCGGAAGACGTCGCCAGGAACGCCGGCGTGAAGCTCGATCAGGAAGCGCCGGTGGCCAAGCCGGAAGAACTGGCCGACTACGACGCGGTGATCTTCGGCACGCCGACGCGCTTCGGCAACATGGCGGCGCAGATGCGCAACTTCCTCGACCAGACCGGCGGCCTGTGGATGAAGGGTTCGCTGATCGGCAAGGTCGGCAGCGTCTTCGCCTCGACGGCCACGCAGCACGGCGGCCAGGAAACCACCATCACCTCGTTTCACACCACCCTGCTGCATCAGGGTATGGTGATCGTCGGCCTGCCCTATTCCTGCCAGGACCAGATGACCCTGGACGAGATCGCCGGCGGTTCGCCTTATGGCGCCACCACCATCGCCGCCGGCGACGGCAGCCGCCAGCCGAGCGAAAAAGAGTTGAACATGGCGCGCTTCCAGGGCCGTCATGTCGCCGAGATCGCCGCCAAGCTGGCCGCGTGAACATCTACGGCGGATCTCGGCCGGGCGGCGGGCCCGGCCGAGGCCGCGCGAGGGAGTAGGACGATGATCGAGATCAAGGCATTCGAGAAGCTGGGTCGGTTCGACAACGACTGGCTGTCGGCGCGCTATCACTTCAGCTTCGCCGACTACCACGACCCGCGCCGCATGGGCCTCGGCCCGCTGCGCGTCTGGAACGACGACACCATCCGCCCCGGCACCGGCTTCGACCTGCACGGCCACCGGGATATGGAAATCATCACCTATGTGCGCAGCGGCGCCATCACCCACCAGGATCACCTGGGCAACGTCGGGCGCACGCAGGCCGGCGACGTGCAGGTGATGTCGGCGGGCAGCGGCATCATGCACTCGGAGTTCAACCGCGAGGACGCGGCGACGCAGATCTTCCAGATCTGGATCGAGCCGGCGGTGCGGGGCGTCGAGCCGCGCTGGGAGACCCGCGGCTTCCCCAAGGCCGGGCGCCAGGGCGCGCTGGTGGCGCTGGCCTCCGGCCGCCGGAACCACGACGCGGCGGGTGACGGCGACGCGGCGGGTGACGGCGACGCCTTGCCGATCCATCAGGACGCCGCGCTGTTCGCCGCCGCGCTGACCGCCGGCCAGGAGGTGACGCACCGGCTCGAGCCGGGCCGCAAGGCCTACCTGGTGGCCGCCGCCGGCGCCCTGACGGTGAACGGCGAGCCGGCCGGCGCGCGCGACGGCGTCACCTTGAGCGATGTCGAGGAAATCGTCATCGCCGCCACCGAAGACTCCGAAATCCTGCTCGCCGACGTCGCCTGAAATACCGCGTCAAACAGAACCGGCGGCGAACAAAACCGGCGGCGAACAAAACCGAAGGAGAACTTTCATGGGCCAACTCATCGACGGCGCCTGGCACGACAAGGGCTACGACACCAAGAAGACCGGCGGGCGCTTTCAGCGTCAGGACAGCGCCTTCCGCAACTGGGTGACCGCCGACGGCGGCGCCGGCCCCGGCGGCGACAGCGGCTTCAAGGCCGAGGCCGGGCGCTATCATCTCTACGTCTCGCTGGCCTGCCCCTGGGCGCACCGGACGCTCATCTTGCGCAAGCTGAAGGGCCTGGAGGACATCATCCCGGTCTCCGTGGTGCACTGGCACATGGGCGACGAAGGCTGGACCTTCGACGACGGCCCCGGCGTCATCGCCGACAGCGTGACCGGCGCCGCCAGGCTGCATCAGGTCTATACCGCGGCGGACCCCGGCTACACCGGCCGGGTCACCGTGCCCGTCCTCTGGGACAAGCGGCGCGGCACCATCGTCAGCAACGAGTCGGCGGAGATCATCCGCATGTTCAACAGCGCCTTCGACGGCCTGACCGGCAATGACCGCGACTTCTATCCGCGGGCGCTGCGCGCCGAGATCGACGCCGTCAACGAGACCGTCTACCACAAGGTCAACAACGGCGTTTACAAGTGCGGTTTCGCGACCTCGCAGGAAGCTTACGATGAGGCCTTCGACGCGCTCTTCGAGACGCTCGACGCACTGGAACGGCGCCTGACCATGCGGCGCTACCTGGCCGGCGGCCGGCTCACGGAGGCCGACTGGCGGCTGTTCACCACGCTGCTGCGCTTCGATGCGGTCTACCACGGCCACTTCAAGTGCAACCTGCGCCGCCTGGTCGACTACCCGAACCTCTGGGACTACACCCGCGATCTCTACCAGGTGCCGGGCGTCGCCGAGACCGTCGACCTGTTCCACATCAAGCATCACTACTACGAGAGCCATCCCGCGGTGAACCCGACCGGGATCGTCCCCAAGGGGCCGGCCATCGACTTCACCCTGCCGCACGGCCGCGAGGCTTTAAAGGCGGCCTAAAAATCGAACTCGGCGACCAACGGCGCGTGGTTGGAACGCGGATCGTCGTCGGCCATCGCGGTCTCATCGGGCAGACCTTCGTTGCCGGCCTCAATGCCGCAACAGCGCGCCGCCAGAGCCGGCGAGCAAAGGATGTGATCGAGCATGCGGCGGCGGCGGCCGTGGACCACGGTGAAGCGCCGTTCTTCCGGCAGACGCAGTTCCAGCGCCTCCAGGGCCCGTCCGCTCAGCGCCGCGTTGCCGCTATCTTCCGGCCGCGCCTGCAGCAGGCGCGACGGCGTCTCCTCCTCGCCGGCATTGAGGTCGCCACAGACGGCGACCAGCGCCTGAGGATCGGCGTCGAAGATGTGCTCGACCAGCAGGCGCGCTTCCAGGGCCTGGCCGCAGCGCTTGAGGGTCGCGGCGAAAAAGCCTTCCGCCCAGCCGCCGGTCGAGCGCCACGACCCCGACGACAGCTTCTGCCCAGGGACGGGCGCGGCCAGCGGACTGCGCAGATGCAGGTTGATGACATGAAGGACGGCGCCCGATTCGGTCTCCAGCACCGCGTGCAGCAGCGGCCGGTCCCATTCCAAGGTAAGCGCGCCGGCATCCACCGGTTCGGCGGTGACCGCCCGATACGGAAACGGCGGCACCAGCCGATGGCGCAGGGATTCGCTGCGGCGCACCGGGCGGCGGCTGAGGATCGCCAGGTTGTGCACATCGGCCACGCCTTTTCCCCTCCGCGCGGTACTGGCGACAAGGTGGAATCCGCGATAGGCGGTTTCCGCCACCAGGCGCCGCAGCGCCGTCAGTTCACGCTCCGGCTGCCCGGCGACATGCTGGCCGTTGACCTCCTGCAGGCAAATAATGTCCGCACACAGGCTTTCGAGTTGCGGACGCAGCACCGCGGCCCGCGACTCGAATGCCGCCGCCCTGCCCGGTGCGATATCGAGACTTTCCAGATTGAAGGTTGCGATCCGCATGCTCTTTACCGGCGGTGACACGATGCCTCCAGTTTAACCGGGAACCGCCGCTCCTCGAATGACCCAGCGCAAGTTGCCCTTGGCAACTACCGCGCCGCGGTGGTGGGAAACGAATTGCGCTGTGCCCCGGGGGCTTTAGACTGAGGTCAAGAACCACCCGAACGGGGAACAGCTCTTGGCCGTCGAGCACCTGGACATCTGGCAATCGGAGGACGAGCCGCGGCTCGGCGCCGTGCTGGCCGAGTGCTGGCATCTGCTGGCCGACGGCGCCGCCGACCCGCAGCACGATTTTCACCTCACCGCTCTTGGCACCGCACACCCGCTGCACGGCTCGGCGCTGCGCACCGTGGTGCTGCGCAAGGTCTTTCCGGAAAGCCGCGAACTGTGGTTCTACACCGACCTGCGCAGCCGCAAGGTCGGCGAGATCCAGGCGGATCCGCGCATCGCCCTGTTGTTTCATTCGCTGAGCGACGACACCCAGCTGCGCGTCCAGGCCGACGCCGGGATCCATCACCGCGACGGCCTGGCGGAGCGGGCCTGGCAGGATCTCGCGCCGCGCCAGAGGCGCGACTACCTGGTCTCCGGCCCGCGCGGCCTGCCCTGGGCCTGGGCGACCTCGGGCCTGCCGGCGGAACTGGAAAGCCGCGACCCGACGGTCGAGGAAAGCGAGGCCGGCCGCTTGAACTTCGCCGTGGTGGTCTGCCGGCTGAGACAGATCGACTGGCTGTTCCTCACGCCCTACGGCCACCGCCGCGCCAACTTCACCTGGAACAACGAGGGGCGGCTGCAAACCAGCTGGCTGGTGCCATGAACGTCATGTGGAAGGGACAGGCCTTCACCATCACCCATGCCGACGCCGGCAGGTTCGAAGGCAAGGGCCTGCGGGCCTTCTTCGAGTATCGCGAGCTCGGCATCGCCGGGGCGACCGCCGGCAAGTACGGCGCCCACGTGATCCGCGCCGTGCCGGGCATGGAAAGCCCCGCCGCCTGGCACCGGCACGAGCTCGACTTCCAGATGGTCTACGTCACCCGGGGCTGGGTGGTCTTCGAGTACGAGGGCCAGGGCGAGCATGTGCTGCGCGCCGGCTCCTGCGTGCTGCAGCCGCCGGGCATCCGCCACCGCGAGGTGCGCCACTCCGACGACATGGAGCTCATCGAGATCATCTCTCCGGCCGACTTCGCCACCGAGGAGACCGCCGCGCCGGCGTGAGGCGGGAGGCGGCTAGAACGACGAGTTCGGCTCCTTGAGGAAGGCGAGCTCCGCTTCCGTGCTGTCGCGCCCGAGGATGGCGTTGCGGTGGGGAAAGCGGCCGAAGCGCCGGATCACCTCCAGGTGGCGCTCGGCATAGGACAGGAACTCGCCGCCGTCCTTGAGCCCGGCGATCAGCCGCACGCAGTCCCGCTGGTCCTTCAGGTCCTCGCTGTGCTCCAGCGGCAGGTAGAGGAACACCCGCTCGACGTCGCGCAGCGCCCGGTCGAAGCCCTCTTTCAGGGCATGGCGGGTCAGCGCCCGCGCCGCGGCGTCATGGGCGAAGGCGCGCGGGGTGGCGCGGTAGATGTTGCGCGGCAGCTGGTCGAGCAGCAGGCAGGTGGCGAGGCAGCCGCGCGGCTCGCGCCGCCAGGCGGCGTAGCGCCCGGCCTGCTGGGCCTCCAGGTGCGGCAGCAGCGCGCGGCGGCACTCGGCGTCGAAGGCCGCGCCGCCTTCGAACCACTGCGCCTGGCGGCCCTCGGCGAACCAGAATCCCAAGACCTCTTCGATCGCACTCATAACCGTCCTTTCGCAACCCACCTTCTGCGCCCTTACCGGGCGGCGGCGACTATAGTAGGTTCGGGCCCCCGAGTTCCAGGAGCAAACCCTTGTCCGACGTCGCGCCCCTGCTGCCGCTCTCCGAGATCTCGTTTCTCGGCACCGGACTGACGCGCCCCGAGTGCCTGCTCTGCACCTCCAACGGCGACATCTTCAGCGCCGACTGGCGCGGCGGCGTGGCGCGCACCCGGCCCAGGGCCGACCAGCGGCTCTACCGGGCGCCCGGCGGCGGCGAGGCGATCAAGCCCAACGGCATCGCCCTGCAGCGCGACGGTTCCTTCCTGGTCACCGATCTGGCCGACAGTGGCGGCGTCTTCCGCCTCGATCGGGACGGCACGCTGAGCGAGGTGCTGCGCCGCGTCGACGGCCTCGACCTGCCGGCCACCAACTTCGTGCTGATCGACCCGCTGGGGCGCATCTGGATCACCGTCTCGACCCGGCAGACGCCGCGCGCGCTGGGCTACCGCAAGGACGTCGCCGACGGCTTCATCGTTTTGATCGACGCCAAGGGCGCGCGTATCGTCGCCGACGGCCTGGGCTACACCAACGAGGTGCAGCTCGACCGCCGCGGCGTCTATCTCTACGTGAACGAGACCTTCGCGCGCCGCCTGACCCGCTTCCGCATCGGCCGCCACGGCGACCTGACGGCGCGCGAGACGGTCTGCGACTTCGGCCCCGGCACCTTCCCCGACGGCCTGGCCGTCGACATGGAGGGACACTTCTGGATCACCTCGATCGTCTCCAACCGGGTCATCCGGGTGGCGCCCGACGGCGGCCAGCAATTAATCGTCGAAGACAGCGACCCCGGCCACCTGGCCGAGGTCGAGGCGGCCTACCAGGCCGGCCGCCTCGGCCGTCCCCACCTGGACCAGGTCAAGAGCCGCAAGCTGCGCAACATCTCCAGCCTCGCCTTCGGCGGCGCCGACCTGCGCACCGCCTACCTCGGTTGCCTGCTCGGCGACAGCATCGCCAGCTTCCGCGCGCCGGTCAGGGGACTGCCGCCGGTCCACTGGCACGTCAACTCCTGAGAGCGAGACCCCCGCCATGACCGACCGTCCCGCCGCCAAGGACGACATCATCGCCGCCAACCGCGGCGCCTGGAACGAGGCGGCCGCGCGCCACCGCGCCCACGAACAGTACGCCGCCCTGCTGGCGGGCTTCGCGCGGCCCGGCCACTCGGTGCTCGACGCGACCCTGACTGGACGCCTGCGGGGCCTCGGCCTCGCCGGCGAGGCGGTGGCGCAGCTGTGCTGCAACAACGCCCGCGAACTGCTCTCCATCAGGAACCTCGGCGCCGCCAGCATCACCGGTTTCGACTTCTCGGAAGCCTTCCTGGACCAGGCGCGCGAACTGGCCGCCGCCGCCGGCATCGAGGTCGAACTGGTGCGAAGCGAACTGGAGCAGATCCCCGCCGCCTACGACGGCCGCTTCGACCTCGCCGTGGTGACCATCGGCGTGCTCGGCTGGATGCCCGACCTCGCCGCCTTCTTCGCCACCGCGCGGCGCCTGCTGAAGCCCGGTGGGCACCTGGTGATCTACGAGAGCCACCCGATCCTCAACATGTTCGACGAACGGAACACCAGCCTGCCGCCGCGGCCCGACGAATCCTATTTTCGCGAGCAGCCCCTCCGCAGCGACGACGGCCTCGATTACTGGGCCAAGCGGGACTACGCGGCGACACCCTGCTACTGGCATTTCCACAAGATGAGCGACGTGGTCATGGGCCTCGTCAACGGCGGTTTCGCCCTGGAAGACTTCGAGGAACTGCCCCACAACCTCGACACCTATGACCATCTGGAAAACCAGGCGCAGCAATTGCCGCTGAGCTATGTGATGGTGGCGCGCCGGGAGGGTTGAGTCAGGCCCCCGCCGGGCCCTTCAGTTCGCCGGGCCCTTCAGTTCAACGGTGTTGCCGTCGGGGTCGTCGATGTAGAGCGACGGGCCGTCGCCCTCGGCGCCGTAGCGCTGCACCACCTCGCCGACCTCGACGCCGTGGGTCCTCAAGTGGCCGCGGATCGCCGCCGCGTCGAAGGGCTCGATGCGGACCGCGAAGTGGTCCATGTTGCGGATGCCTTTGGCCGCGCCGCCGCCTTCGCCGTCGGGCTTGACCAGCTGCAGGTCGATCATCGCCGCCCCGGCGCGCAGCTGCACCAGGCCGAGGCGCTCGACGCGGCGCGCCTCGGTACAGCCCAGCACCTCGCAATAGAACTGCAATGCGCGCTCCAGATCGCTGACGCAGACCACGACGTGGTCGATGTTCTGGATGGCGAAGGTCATGGCGTATTTCCCTCAGGTCTGTCCCACGTCAAAAAATCTATAACGGGTTCTTGGTCTCCTATTGAAACGATCGAGACCGGGCACCCGCGGTGCAGTCTCATCCGGTCGTCATGCGCGGGCTTGATCCGCGCATGCGTTCTTCAACCATCTCGCTGGGGCGCCGTGGACCCTCGGGACCAGCCCGAGGGTGACAGAATAGAGCTGCATGAGCGCAGGAATGCGTCGTCATCCGGCGCTCTGCGCCTTCTTCAGATAGCGTCCCGGCGTTTCGCCCAGGGAGCGCTTGAACATGGCGATGAAGGCGCTGGGGCTCTGGTAGCCGAGGTCGTAGGAGACGGCGGTGACCGCCTCGCCCTCGGCCAGCCGCGCCACCGCGGTGGTGAGGCGCAGGCGCTCGCGCCAGGCGCCGAAGGTCATGCCGGTCTCTTTCACGAACAGCCGCGCCAGGGTGCGCGCGCTGGCCCCGGCCTCGCGGGCCCAGCCGGCCAGGGCGCGGCCGTCGGCGGGATCGGCCAGCAGCGCCTCGGCGATGCGCTTGAGGCGCGGGTCGCGCGGGTGCGGCAGGTGCAGCGGCTCCGGCTTCAAGGCCCGCAATTCGTCGAGGATGACGGCCATGACCCGCGCCCCGGCGCTGTCGGGCCGGTAGTCGAGCCCGACCTCCATGGCGCGCAGGATGAGCTGGCGCAGCAGCGCCGGCACCGCCACCACGCAGCAGTCGCCCGGCAGTTCGCGCGACACGCCCGCGTCGATGTAGAGCGTCCTCATGGCCACCCCGGCGCGGTGGCCGACCTGGTGCGCGACGCCGGGCGGTACCCAGACCGCCTGCTCCGGCGCCACCACCCAGGTGCCCGCCGCGGTGCCGACCTGCATGACGCCCTGGTCGGCATAGAGCAGCTGGCCGCGCCGGTGGTGGTGCCAGGGCCGCAGCGAGGCGCCGGCGTAGTCGATGGCCAGCGGCGCGATCGGCCGCGCCGGATCGTCCAGGTTGCCGGGATGTCCGGGCAGCGGGTCGTGGTGCCGGTGGCCGGGGTCCCGGACTTCCACGGCCGGCGCCGGCCGTTCCGGCGGCGGCGGGCGCCCGCCTTGTCCCTTCTGCGTCATTCGCCGGCAATCGGCGGCAAGAAAGCCAGCCGCAGGAGCGCTATACCTGGGCGATGTCGATCGCCATCCCTGGGGAGTCTCCCGCCCGCCAGCCCGCCCGCCAGCCCGCCGGCCCGCCCGCCGCGCCGGGCCGCCGGCGCGGCCCGGAGGCCCTGCTGCTGCTGATGGCGGCGGCGGTGCCGCCGGCCTTCGCCACCTGGCTGGCGCTGATCAACAACTTCGCCTACGAGCGCGCCGCCTTCGGCGGTGTCGAGATCGGCCTCATGCAGTCGCTGAACGAGGTGCCCGGCTTCCTCGCCTTCGGCGTGGTCTTCCTGCTGCTGCTGATCCGCGAGCAGCGCCTGGCCATTCTCGCGCTGCTGCTGCTCGGCCTCGGCACGGCGGCCACCGGCTTCTTCCCCACGGTGCTCGGCATCTACGTCACCACCGTGGCCATGTCGCTGGGTTTCCACTACTTCGCGGCGCTGCAGGTCTCGCTGTCGCTGCAGTGGATCGACAAGGCGCGCGCGCCGGAGGTTCTGGGCCGCCTCGCTGCCGCCACCTCGTTTTCTTCGCTGCTGGTCTACGGGCTGGTGTGGGTCACCGGCGACCTGCTGGCGCTCGACTATCTGTGGATATTTCTCATCGGCGGCGGCGTTACGGCGCTGCTGGCGACGGCGGCCTGGCTGGCCTTTCCTCAATTCCCCCAGGCGGTCGCGCAGCACAAGCACATGGTGCTGCGCAGGCGCTATTGGCTGTACTACGCGCTGTCCTTCATGTCCGGCGCGCGGCGCCAGGTCTTCCTCGTCTTCGCCAGCTTCCTCATGGTCGAGAAGTTCGGCTACGACGTCGGCGCCATCGCCCTCTTGTTCCTGCTGAACGCGGCCATCAACATCTGGCTGGCGCCGAAGATCGGCCGCCTCATCGGCCGCATCGGCGAGCGCCGGGCGCTGATCTTGGAATACCTCGGCCTGATCGGCGTGTTCGTCGCCTATGCCTTCGTCGACAGCGCGACGCTCGCCGCCGGGCTCTACCTGCTGGACCAGTTGTTCTTCACCCTGGCCATCGCCATCAAGACCTACTTCCAGAAGATCGCCGACCCCGCCGACATCGCCTCGACCGCCGGCGTCAGCTTCACCATCAACCACATCGCCGCGGTGGCGATCCCGGCGGCTTTCGGCTTCCTCTGGCTGGCCTCTCCGGCCGCCGTCTTCCTGGCCGGTGCCGCCATGGCCGCTGGCTCCCTGGTCATGGCCTGCAACGTGCCGCGCCACCCGCGCCCCGGCGCGGAAATGATCGTCGGCCGCGCGGCGGCACCGCTGGCGGCCGCGGCCGCCACGGCGGAGTAGGCAACGGCGGCGCCCGCGCGGCGCCGAAGCCGGCGCGGCAAGGCGCTCTCCGGCGGGCGCCGGCGGCTTTCCCTCGCTTTGTCCGTTTCTCGTCATTACTTGGCAGACTACAGCAAGACGGGCAGCTTGAGGAGGGGTATATCCCTGCCATGCGAACGCCCGAGACTCCCGCGACCGCCGGCTCCTTCCGCGACCGCTGGCGCCGCCCCGAAGTGCTGCTGCTGCTCATGGCGGCGGCGGTGCCGCTGTCGTTCGCCACCTGGCAGGCGCTGATCAACAACTTTGCCTTCGAGCGCGCCGCCTTCGGCGGCGTCGAGATCGGCCTCATGCAGTCGCTGCGCGAAGTGCCCGGCTTCCTCGCCTTCGGCGTGGTCTTCCTGCTGCTGCTGATCCGCGAGCAGCGCCTCGCGGTGCTGGCGCTGCTGCTGCTCGGCCTCGGCACGGCGGCCACCGGCTTCTTTCCCACGGTGCTCGGCATCTACGTCACCACCGTGGTCATGTCGCTCGGCTATCACTACTACGAGACCCTGCAGATCTCGCTGTCGCTGCAGTGGATCGACAAGGCCCGCGCGCCCGAGACCCTGGGCCGCCTCATCGCCGCCGGCTCGCTCACCTCCATCGTGGTCTACGGCCTGGTGTGGTTCACCAGCGACCTGCTGGCGCTCGACTACCTGTGGATCTACCTCATCGGCGGCGGCGCCACCGCGGCCATCGCGCTGGTCGCCTGGCTCGGCTTTCCGCAGTTCAAGCAGCCGGTCGAGCAGCACAAGCACATGGTGCTGCGCAAGCGCTACTGGCTGTACTACGCGCTGACCTTCATGTCCGGCGCAAGGCGGCAGATCTTCATCGTCTTCGCCGGCTTCCTCATGGTCGAGAAGTTCGGCTACGACGTCGGCGCCATCGCCTTGCTGTTCCTGCTGAACGCGGCCATCAACATCTGGCTGGCGCCGAAGATCGGCCGCCTCATCGGCCGCATCGGCGAGCGCCGGGCGCTGATCTTCGAATACCTCGGCCTAATCGGCGTGTTCGCCGCCTACGCCGTGGTCGAGAACGGCACCGTCGCCGCCGGGCTCTATGTGGTCGACCACCTGTTCTTCGCCCTGGCCATCGCCATCAAGACCTACTTCCAGAAGATCGCCGACCCCGCCGACATCGCCTCGACCGCCGGCGTCAGCTTCACCATCAACCACATCGCCGCGGTGGTCATTCCGGCCGCCTTCGGCTTTCTCTGGCTGGTCTCGCCGGGCGCCGTCTTCCTGGCCGGCAGCGCCATGGCCGCGGGTTCCCTGGTCATGGCCCTGAACGTACCGCGCCACCCACAGCCGGGCAACGAGGTGCTGCGCGGCCGCATCCCCGCGCCGGTGCCGGCGGCGGAATAGCCGCTACAAAGCGCCGCGGCGGAGTAGCCGCTTCGCAGCGCCACGGCAGCTTGCGGCGGCGTCAGATCAGGAAGCGCGCGCCGACGACCAGTGCCGCCGCCGCCATGACGGTGACGGCGATCGCCGCCGCGCCGAGGCCGAGGCCGATGAGGGTGACGACGCCGTCGCGCTCGATGAGCCCCATGGCGGTGACCAGCAGCGCCGCGGCGGGGATCATGCCGCTGAACGGGATCGGCAGGAACAGCGCCGTCGAGACGAGGAACAGAAAGACGCCGATCAGGCGCTCCGCCTCCAGGCCGAAAAGCTGCGGCGGGCGCGGGCGGATGACCCTCTCGATGCGGCGCAGCAACGGCTTCAGCCGCAGGACGACCCGCTGGAAGCCGCGCCGGGGCACCGCCCGCCGGGTGATGAAGCCGGGCAGCCGCACGTGGGAAAAGCCCAGCGCCATCTGCCCGCTCAGCAGCAGCAACGGAATGGCGGTCACCACGTTCGACCCGATCGGCAGCGGCAGCAGGTTGACGATCGCGAACAGCAGGATCGACCAGCCGAAGGAGCGCTGCCCCTGGTCGGCCAGGATCCGCCCCAGGGGGACGACATCCAGCGTCCTGTAACGGCCGACGGCGCGCAGCAGCGCCCAGGAAAGACTGCGCCGCAGCGCCGCCGAGGGGCCGCCCGATCTTGTCGTCTCCACGTCCCGCAATTCCACGTCCCGCAATTCCACGTCCCGCCGTCGTCAACGAGGTTCCATAGCGCCGTGTCCTATAGCACCCGCAAGCGGCGAGATTAAGGCGACGTTGCGCGAGATGGCGCCAGGCGGCGGCGCGCTGAACATCGTCGACAAGGACGGGACCGAGAGCACCGCGCAGCTCGCCGCCGGGGTCTCCTATTTCCGCCGCGCCGGGGTCGAGCACAACGTCATCAACGCCTCGGGCGGCGCCTTCGCCTTCGTCGAGATCGAGTTCAAGTAGGAAAACCGGTTGGGGCGGCAGAGATCCCCCCCCTTGCAACGCACCCCTCTCGCCGCCTCGTAACGGCGCCTCGTAGCGGCGCCTTCGCACCCTCCTGCGGCCTATTCTTCAAGGCGGCTCGCGGCGTCACGATCGCCGTCGTATCGTCTGGTGAGCGGAAACGGCGGCAGCCAGGACTCGCGGCGCAGGATCCAGAGTTCGTAGCTTGGCCTCAATTGGTCCGGGGCGTCCAGAGACCCTAGGTTCACTTCGATCTCGTCCGCGCTGCGTGAGAATACGGACGAGCCGCAGCGGGGACAGAAAAACCGCCCGGCGTAGTCGCGTGTTTCGCCGTCGATCGTCACCGCGTCCTGAGGGAACACCGCGGAGGCGTGAAAAAGCGCGCCATGATGCTTGCGGCAGTTGAGACAGTGGCAAAGACCGACCCGGTAGGGGCGTCCCGACGCCACGATGCGCACGCTGCCGCACAGGCAGCCGCCGGTGAATCGGTCCATGCCGCGTCTCCTCTGAGATCAGGCGGTCGGAATGGCTACACCGAACGGCACCGTCGTTGCAATGGCCCGCTGGACGGCCTCACGCCCTTTGCAGATCGATCACCGCGTGGCTTCCCGTCGCTGCGATGGCTTCGCCCATACGCGCAGTCTTGGTGGCGTGGAAGGGGTTCAGAATCCGCTGCGCCTCGCGATTGTCGATCTTGAGGCGACGCGACAACTCGGCCGTCGTGATGCCGCGCTCGCGCATGGCGATGTAGAGCGCGATCTTCATCGCCACTGACGTATCCGGCGCGACAAAAGATTCTCCCTTACGCGCCTTCGCGGTTGGCGTGGGGATGTCTTCCCGGTACTTCATTCGGAACATCAGCGTCGAATCGAGCAGATCGGCGGCCTCCCGATGCGCCTCTTCCATGGTAGCGCCATCGGTGGCCGCTTCGGGAAGATCGCGAAACGTCACCAGGATACGACCGTCTTCGTCGGTTTCGTACTTGGCGGGATATGCGATCCTCATTTCAGATCATCCTTGGTCAGGTTCAGATGCGTCGGCATCGTTCTCAACGGGCCGGCACCGATTTCTTTCTTCGGGTCTTTGAGAGTTGTGAATGCCGTACCGTAGTACACTCGACCGTGGCTGCCTTTGCCGGGCTTGCCGTCGTATAGGACTTTGACGCCCTGCGCCTTGCCGAGACGACGTAGCGCTTTCAGAAACTCATTGCCATTCACGGAAATGACTATAGGACATTTTTGTCCTATAGTCAATGAGACGTTGCGGCGGCCTCAGACTCCGGACCGCGACAGGACGCGATTTTCGTGGCCGGGTTTTGGGAAACAACGCTACAAAGGCGTCGCTCTTCTCCGGAAAATCAGCCGTTTGTAGGATTGGCTGGGGCGGCAGGGTTCGAACCTGCGAATGCCGGTACCAAAAACCGGTGCCTTACCACTTGGCTACGCCCCAACAGCGCGCGGCGCGGGTCCCCAGGACAGGGCCGGCGGCGGACGGGCGGCACGTTAGCGCCGGGGGCCGCTCCCTGCAACGCCCTTCGACGGAAAACTACCGCCGCGGCAGGCGCCCGGCCAGGGCCAGCAGCGCCGGCAGGAAGGCCAGCACGCAGACCAGGGTGATGACGATGGCGACGGTCAGCAGCAGCCCCATGGAGGCGGTGCCCGGGTGCGCCGAGAGCGACAGCGCCCCGAACGAGGCCAGGGTGGTGGCCGCCGAGAGGAAGATCGCCCGCGGCGTCGAGTTGGCCGGCTTCGCGGCGCCACCCGAGTCCCCGGCCTTCTCCTCGCGGACGCGCATCACGTCCGGCGCCCCGGCCTTCTCCTCGCGGGCGCGCATCACATAGTGGATGCCGCTGTCGACGCCGAGGCCGAGCAGCAGCGGCAGCACGATGACGTTGGCGAAGTTGAACGGCAGGCCGAAGACCACGCCGACCGCCACCGTCAGCAGCGCCGCCAGCAGCAGCGGCAGCAGCACCAGCAGGGTGTCCAGCGGCGAGCGCAGCACCACCAGCAGCAGCAGCGCGATGGCGGCGAGCGCCAGCAGGGAGGCCTGGACGAAAGCGGCGACCACCGCCTGCCCGGCCTCGACGATGGTGACCGGCACGCCGGAGACGTTGGGCACCACCGCCTGCACCGCGGCGACGAAGCGCTCGCGCGCCGCCGGGTCGCGCAGGTCCTCCGCCGGCAGCACCTCGATCAGGACCTTGCCGGCGTGAGGGCCCGCGTCAGGCCCCTCCGGCGCCTCGTAGCGCCGCCGCAGCTCCGGCGGCAGGTCCCGCACCGTGATCTGCCGCGCCTCCAGCGCGTCCAGCAGCCGCTCCAGCGCCGCGCCGAAGCCGCCAAGCCAGGCCGCCTCCAGCGCCGCCGGGGTCACCGGACCGGGATCGGCCAGGGTGGCGCGCAGGCGCGCGGCGGCCGCCGCTAGCGCCGGCGGCGGCGCGGCCAGGGCCGTCCGGAGGTCGTCCAGCGCCGCCCGCCGCACGGCATCGGGCGCCGGCTCCTCAAGGGCCGCGCGCGGCGGCGGCGCGGCGAACAGCGGCGACAGCAACAGCGCCGTCTGGTCGATGATGTCGAGCTTGGCCGGCTGGTCGGCCGGCACCAGGTCGTCGAGGGTGACGGCGGCCTCGACCAGCGGCAGGGCCTCCAGGCGGGCCGCCGTGGCGCGGGCAGCCGCCCGGTCGGGCGCCAGCACCTGGGCGCTGTAGGGCGACACGCGGGGGTCGGCGCGGAGCTCGAGCAGGGCGGCCACCGAGGGCGAGTCCGGGTCGCGCAGGTTCAGCGGATCGTCGTCGAAGCGCGCCTGCGGCAGCGCGAAGGCCGCCGCCACCGCCAGGACGGCGCCGAGCCCGGCCAGCAGGCGGGCGGACCGCGCGGCGTGGCGCTGCAGAGCGGTGCCGGCCGTGGCGAAGAAACCGGCGCCGGGAGCGATCTTCGCCACCGGCAGCAGGCGCATCAGCGCCGGCAGCAGGGTGAGGTTCAGGAACAGCGCGATGAACATGCCGGCCCCGGCGATCAGCCCCAGTTCGGAGAGACCGCGATAGGCGGTCGGGAAAAAGGCGAAAAAGGCCAGCGCCGAGGAAACCGCGCAGAGCAGCAGCGGGCGGCCGACCCGCGCCGCGGCGTCGCCCAGCGCCACCGCCGGCGCCAGGCCCGCGCCCCGGCTCTCCTCCACCCGCAGCGCGTAGTGAATGCCGAAGTCGACGCTGAGCCCGATGAACAGCACCGCGAAGGCCACCGAGATGAGGTTCAGCTCGCCCACCGCCAGGGCGGCGAAGCCGGCGGTCCAGGCGAGCCCGGCCGCCAGGGTGATCAGCACCGGCAGCACCAGGCGCCAGGTCTTCAAGCCGGCGAACAGCACCACGGCGACCAGGACGGCCGACAGCAGGCCGACGAAGCCGATGCCGCGCCGCACCGAGACCAGTTCGTCCTGCAGCATCAGCGCCTCGCCGGTGAGGCGCAGGCGGTAGCCCTCCTGCGCCGTCAGGCCGAGATCCTCAGCCGCTTTCTCGACCGCGGCCACGGCCCCGGCGAGCGGCGCCAGCGTCGCGAAGTCGACGACCGGCTTGGCGATGAGAAACCGCCGCCGGTCCTCGGGCGATTCGGTGCCGCCGGACAGCAGCGCCGGCCAGGAGAGCCGCGCCGCCGGGTTGTCCCTCAGCGCCGCCGCCGTCTCCGCCAGGCGCTCCAGCAGCGGCGCCAGCTCGGCCGCATCGACGCCGTTCTCCGCCGCCAGGGCATCCGACAGGAGCCTGGTCAGGCCGCGCAGCGAGGGATCGCCGTGCAGCGCCGTCAGCAGCGGCTGCGCCGCCGCCAGACGGTCGCTCTCGGCCTGCAGTTCTTCCCTGGAGAGGTACAGCAGGCCGTTGCGGCGGAAGAAGGCGCCGCCCTGCGGCAGCAGCACCGACTGGAACAGCGCCGGCCGCGCCCGCAGCGCCGCGGCGAGCCGCGCCGCGCCGGCCTCGGCGGCCAGGGCGTCGGGCGCCTCGAGCGCGATGACGAGGCTGTCGACCAGCGCCGGAAAGGCGGCGTCGACGGCGCGGTTGTTCTGCCGCCACGCCAGTTCCTCGGACAGCATATCCTCGGTCGAGGTGTTGATCGCCAGGGTCGCGGCGGCGACCCACAGCAGGCCGGCGGCGGCGGCCAGGCAGCCGGCCACGGCGAGACCCGGGCGCCGGCACACCAGGTCGACCCAGGCGGCGAGGGCGGAGGCCGGACGGTCTGAAGAAGAATGTAATTTTTTCAAGGGCATGCGTTCCCGGGCCGAGATCAGCTTATAACCCCGGATTTGCGCGCCTGACAACGCTTCCGTCGCCGCCACTTCGGGTAAAAAGTGATGTTTTTGAACGGCTTCGAATTAGGGCTCCGTTAACCACGGCTGCTCCATAACGGTTCACTGGAGCTTGTCGCGCGGGCCTGGAGTCCCGGACGGCGAGCGGCAGGTTGTCCAGAACCAGCAAATCAGTCAGGTCGCGAAGAGTCCGCCGAAGAGCATGACAGAACATACCGAAAAGGCGTCTCGGAAGTCCGGCCGGACCGGCCCCAAGAAGCGGTCCGCCAAGACTCCCTCGCCCAAGCGCAAGCGGGCGAAGGCGCCGGGCGGCCCGGGCGCGGCCCCGGCGCCCGAGCGCGCAACGGCGCCCGCGACACCGCCCGCCGCGAAGAAGACCGAGGCCTCAACGGCGCCGTCAGCGGTTAAAGCCCCGGATCCAGCGACCATCACCTTCGGCAGCAACCGCCCCATCGTCGCCGCGCCGCAGAAGCTGCCGGACAGCAGTGGATTGCAGTTTTCCGGTCCCTCGGCCGGCCAGCTGAAGGCCAGCGGCCCGCAGCCGAGCTCGCCCAAGGCCAGCGGCCTGACCTATGCCAACGCCAAGCCCGCCAACGGCAATGGCCCGAAGCTAAACAGCGCCAAGCCAGGCGGCGCCAAAACCGAGGCCGAGACGCCGGACAGCGGGAAGCCCGCCACCGCCAAGCCCGCCACCGCCAAATCCGCCACCGCCAAGCCCGCCACCGCCAAGTCCGCCACCGCCAATACTGAAAGCGCCAAGGCCGGCAGCGCCAAGGCCGAGCCGGTCAAGGAGCCGGCGGCCGTTGCGGCCAAGGCGCCGGGCCCCACCAAGCCGGCGATCGCTCCGCAGTCCAGCGGCCGCAGCTTCGAAAAGGAACGGCGCTCGTCCGGCGGTTTCGTGATGGCCATGATGGGGCTGGCGGTCGTCGTCGGCGGCCTCGCCGTGTGGCTGAATCAGGTCAGCGATCCGGTGGCGCCCAAGGGCGACCTTGCCGCCGCGCCGCCGGCACCGGCGCCGGCCGAGGCTGCGGCGCCACCCGAATTCCAGGCCGAACCCCAGGCGGCGGCGCCCGAAATCCAGACCGAAGCCTTGGTCCTCGGCCCCTCGACACGCGCGCCGGTGGCGCCCGGCCCCTTGGCCGCGGCACCGGCCGGCGGCACCCCGGAAGCGGCGCTGAGCGCTGCCGAGATCAGCGAGATCCAGCAGCTGCTGGACCGCCTCGACCTGGCGCCCGGCAACACCGACGGTGTGCTGACCGCGCAAACCATGGCGGCGATCCGCGGCTATCGGGAGATGGCCGGCCTGCCCGGCGACGGCGCGGCCGATCTGGCGCTGCTCGACGAGCTGCGCGCCGTGGCCGAACTCTACGGCGGCTGACGCCGCTTCGCCTCCGCTTCAAGAACGCAGCTGCGCCGGGACCACCCACCAGGCGGGATACCGCGCCGCCAGCGCCTCGGCGCCGCGCCGCGCCGCGGCCTCTTGCGCGAACAGGCCGAAGCAGGTCGCGCCGCTGCCCGACATCCGCGCCAGAAGACAATCGGACAGGTCGTCCAGCGCCGCCAGCACCTCGGCAACCGCCGGGGCGAGGCGGCAGGCCGGCGCCTGCAGATCGTTGGGCCGCGCCGCCAGCCAGTCCACCAGGGCCGCCAGGCCGAGCGGCGGCAGGACCGGTTCGACGGTTGGCGAGAAGGCGCCCTCGCGCGCCGCGAAGACCGCCGCCGTCGAGACCGCGACGCCGGGGTTGGCCAGGACCAGCCACAGCGCCGGCAGGGCCGGCACCGGGGTCAGCACCTCGCCGATGCCCGACATCACCGCCGGGGCGCCGCGCAGGCAGACCGGCACATCGGCCCCCAGCGCCAGCGCCAGCGCCCGCAGATCCTCGGGCGGCAGGCTGAGGCGCCACAGCCGCAGCAGGCCGCGCAGCGCCGCCGCCGCGTCGGCCGAGCCGCCGCCGATCCCCGCAGCGACCGGCAGATCCTTGGTGAGGGTGATCGCGGCCGCCGCGGCGCCGCCGGCCCGCCCGGCCAGGGCCGCGGCGGCACGCAGCACCAGGTTGTCGCGCTCACCGGCCAGCGCGGCGGCAAAGCGCCCCCGCACATCCAGGCGCATGTCGCCGGCGGGCGCGAAGCGCAAGCGGTCGCCGACGGCGGCGAACACCACGAGGCTGTTCAGCGCGTGATAGCCGCCGGCGCGGCGGCCGACGACCTGCAGCGTGAGGTTGATTTTCGCCCAGGCCGTTTCGATAATAGGTTCTGCTCTGCCGGACTCGCCGGTCATGACCCTGCCGCCGGCGCCGGTGAAAAAAAGCGGAAGTTTTTCACGGACGGTGAACTTAGCTAGATGTTCTCAGGCGGCACTGTCATGCCGTCCTTTATCTTCTTCTCGATAATCGGAATCTGGTCGTCTTCCGGATCCAGGCTGAGGGCGCGGTGCCACTGAAAGCGCGCCTCGTTCCGGCGCCCGACCTGCCACATGGCATCGCCCAGATGATCGTTGATGGTCGGGTCCTGCGGGCGCAGTTCGACGGCGCGCTCCAACTGCACCACCGCCTCGTCGTAGCGGCCGAGGCGGAAATACACCCAGCCCAGGCTGTCGACGATATAGCCGTCGCGCGGACGCAGCTTGACCGCCCGCAGCAGCATCGCTTCGGCCTCATCCAGGTTCTGCTTCTTTTCGACCCAGGAGTAGGCGAGATAGTTCAAGACATAGGGCTGTTCGGGCTGCAGGCCGAGGGCGTGCATGAAGTCCGCTTCCGCCCGCTCCCACTGGTCGGAACGTTCCAGCGCGATGCCGCGAAAATACAGCAGCGACCAGTGCTGAGGCTCGATCTCGCCGCCCTGTTCGATGCGCGCGACCGCTTCGTCATAGGCTTTCACGGCGTCGTCGAAACGCTCTTCGAAGCGCAGCAGATTGCCTTTCCGCAGCATCGGCTCGAAGGCGTCGCGCCGCTCGGCGGCCAGGCGGTCCAGCTCCACCAGGGCCTCCTCGGTCTGGCCCAGCTCCTGCAGTTCGTCGGCGATGCGCAGGCCGACGATCCAACTGAACGGCGAAGCCTGCGGCACCGAACGGTAGGCGGCAATGGCTTCGCGGCCGCGGCCCTGCTTCTGCAGAATCTCGCCCAGCAGCACATCCGCCATGATGAAGTCGGGCCTCAGCGCCCGCGCCTGGTGCAGGTAGACCAGCGCCGCGTCGTCCGCCTGTTCCTGGCTGAGCAGGCCGGCGAGATCGAACATCACCTCGGCCATCCCATCGCTGGCATCGGACACCTCGGGCGGGCTCTCGCCACCCGCTTCGGCGCGCTTCAGCATCGGCACCAGAATATCCGAACCGACAGCGGCGCCGACGAAGTCGCGGTAGAGCGCCAAAGCCCTGTCGCGCTGACCGTTCCGCTCAAAAAAACTGCCGGCCAGCCAGGTCAGCCGCAGCGTCGGCCGGGCCGCTGTCTTCAGCACGGAATCGTATTCCAGACTGGCCTGCGCGCCGCGCCCGGCAACTTCGTTGATCAGCGCCGCGTGCAGGCCGTAGAGCACGCTGGCGCCGCGGTCGCTCTTCAATACCGAAAGCGTTTCAAGGCCGCCGTCGGTATCGCCCTGCCCGGACTGCGCCCAGGCGCGCAGCATCGGTACCAGCACCTGGTCAAAGCCTTGCTGGGGCAGGCCCGACAGCAGCTTATCGGCCTGCTGCAAGTCGCCGGCGCGCGCCGCCTCGACGCTGAGGATCAAGGTCGAGAGGCTGTGCTGGGGCTCTTTATCGAGAACCCGCCGCGCCAAGGACGCGGCATCTTCCTGGCGCCCGGTGGCCGCGGCCAACTGCAGCGCCGGAAACAGAATATCCGGGTTATCGGGGTCGTAGCGCAGCGCCTGCAGCATATAGTCGGTCGCGGCTTCCAGATCGCCGTTGCTGCGCGCCACCAGGCCCGCCAGATAGGCGCCGTAAGGCGAGGAGATGGACGGCGGCGCGGCGCGCGGCGTCGCCTGTGCGACCTGCACCGACAAACCCGCGGACTGAATTGGGGATTCGGCACCGCAGGCGGCGGGAACCAGGCCCGCCATCAGCGCCAGGAGCGCCGTCCTGGACCACCCGGTCCGACGCGGCAGTAAGCAAAGTTTCGACAAATCAATCTCCCAGCGGTTTTGCCCGCAACGGCTGCGATCCAACAGACGGTCCTCGGCCGCGCCGGGCTGTACCCGCCAAAAGCGCGCGCCGCTGCCGGTAAGGCTCGCGGCAGTGTAGCCGACCGGTCCAAACCCTCACAATGTCCAGCTTGGGTCAGCCCCAAACCGCCGCATCACAGTTTTGCGACGTCCAAGGCCCCGGTGCCGCCGCGAGCCCCGTGGCATGCGTTCAACATGGCCCGTTTGCGGCGCCCCGCAAGGCCGACGGCCGGGACGGGCCGCAAGCTCACATATTCGGATAGTTCGGCCCGCCGCCGCCCTCCGGGGTGACCCAGACGATATTCTGGGTCGGATCCTTGATATCGCAGGTCTTGCAGTGGACACAGTTCTGCGCGTTGATCTGCAACTTCGGATTGCCGCCGTCGTCGTCGCGCACGATCTCGTAGACGCCCGCCGGGCAGTAGCGCTGGGCCGGCTCGTCGTAAAGCTTCAGATTATGTTCGACGGGGATGGCGGCGTCCTTCAGCGTCAGGTGAACCGGCTGGTCCTCTTCATGGTTGGTGTTGGAGATGAACACCGAAGAGAGCTTGTCGAAGGTGATGACGCCATCGGGCTTGGGATAGTCGATCTTCGGCATCTCCGCCGCCGGCTTCAGGCGCTCGTGGTCGGCGTGACGATGGTGGAAGGTCCAGGGCGCCCGCCCGCCGAACAGCTTCAGGTCCAGGCCGCCATAGAGCATGGCGCCGTAGAGTCCCCATTTGCTGAAGGCCGGGCGGAAGTTGCGCGCCTTATAGAGCTCGTCATAGACCCAGGACTGCTCGACCTTCTGCGGGAAGCTGGAAAGTTCGGCCGGCGCCCGACCCGCTTCGCCGCCCGCCTCGCCGCCCGCCTCGCCGAGCGCCTCGCCGAGCGCCTCGAAGGCGGCTTCGGCAGCCAGCATGCCGGTCTTCATGGCGTTATGGCTGCCCTTGATCTTGGGGACATTGAGGAAGCCCGCGGCACAGCCGATCAGGGCGCCGCCGGGGAACACCAGCTTGGGCAAGGACTGCAGGCCGCCCTCGTTCAGCGCCCGCGCGCCGTAGGCGATGCGCTTGCCGCCCTCCAGCATCGGGCGGATCGCCGGATGGGTCTTGAAGCGCTGCATCTCGTCGAAGGTCGACAGATGCGGATTGTCGTAGTCCAGCCCGATCACATAGCCGACGGAGGCCTGGTTGTTTTCCAGGTGGTAGATGAAGGAGCCGCCCCAGGTCGTGGAGTTCATCGGCCAGCCGGCGGTGTGGATCACCGTGCCGGTCTTGTGCTTGGCCGGATCGAGTTCCCAGAGCTCCTTGATGCCGATGCCGTAGGTCTGCGAGTCGGCATCCCGGCGCAGGCCGAAGCGCGCTTCCAACTGCCGGGTCAGCGACCCCCGGCAGCCCTCGCCGAACAGGGTATAGCGGCCGTGCAGTTCCATGCCCGGCTGATAGCCGTCCTTGTGGCTGCCGTCCCTGGCGACGCCCATGTCGCCGGTCGCCACACCCTTGACCCGGCCGTCCTCGTGGTAGAGCACCTCGGCGGCGGCAAAACCGGGATAGATCTCGGCGCCCAGCGCCTCGGCTTGCTCGGCCAGCCAGCGGCAGACGTTGCCCAGCGAGACCACGTAGTTGCCGTGGTTCTGCATCTGGCCGGGCAGCATCCACAGCGGCAGGGAGGTGCTGCCCTTCTCCGAGAGCAGCATGAACTTCTCTTCCGCGACCGGCGCGTTGAGGGGCGCACCCTTGTCTTTCCAGTCGGGAATCAGCTCGTTGAGCGCGCGCGGTTCGAGGACCGCGCCGGAGAGGATATGCGCGCCGACCTCCGAGCCCTTCTCGAGAACGCAGACGCTGACTTCGCGGCCGCTCTCCGCCGACAGCTGGCGCAAGCGGATGGCCGCCGCCAGCCCGGCCGGACCGCCCCCGACGATGACCACGTCGTATTCCATGAACTCGCGTTCCAAAATCCCTCTCTCCCGCGGAATCCGCAGAGCCGCACGTTGTTCGTCCGCCCTTCATAGTACAGACGGACCGCCAAGGCCAAGCCCACCCGCCGCGCCGTCATTTCGCCTTGAACCGCCGTCTTCGGCCGGCTCGGCCCCGCTTACAAAAAAATTTACCTTTTCCGGCGACCATGGCGCCCTAGGAGACCGCAAAGCATGGTTGCACAGGAAGTTCAGGATCCCGGCGACGTTCCGGACCGTGAGAACTCGCCCAGCGAGCTCGACGAACTGACGCACGCCGAGATGTGCCTGCTGTACAAGGAATCGGCCGATTCGATCCGCTTCGCCAAGGGCCACCAGTGGAAAACCCTGGGCGCCACCCTGCTGGTCTTCAGCGGGATGATCGCGCTGGTCAAGTTGACGCCAATCAACGCCACCCTGATCAACCCGATCATCGCATTCAGCTTTGTCTGCAGCGCCGCCGTGATCTACATGCTGGTGCTCTACCAAGTCTGGCAGAATACCGAGCGCGAGAAGCTCAGCGACATTTCCAGCCATTTTTCGAGTTTCACCCAGCACACGCGGGCCATGAAGTCTTCGCGCGAAGCCAATGTGCACCGCTACACGCTGCTGATCTTCATGATCGCCGCACTGCTGCTGGGAAACGTTCTCCTGGTCATGGTGGTTTCCCCCCTCTACCGCTAGGTGTTTGGGCCCGGCATTTGATGGCGCGACCGGATCCGCACCGGCGTCGCTGGTACCGCCGTCGCTGGGGCCGCCGCTGGGGGGCCGCCGTCGCTGTGAATGATCCGCTGGCGATCTGCGACCGGCTTTCATCTTCGACCGGCTTTATACGTCGGCGCGGCGAATGCTAGTCTGGCGGCATGAACCCGCCGCCACAATCAAACCTGCTGTTGGCTGCCCTGAAATGGCAGATCGACGCCGGCGCCGACGAGGCCATCGGCACCGCACCCGTCGACCGCACGGCCGGCTCCGCGACGGCGGAACCCACGGCGCGGAACGCCGGCGGCATGGCCGAAGCCCCGGCCCCGGCGCCGGCAGCGCCCGCGGCCTACCCGGCAGCCTCCCCGGCAGCCTCCCCGGCAGCCTCCCCTGGGGCCCCGCAAGGCAAGCGGGCCGCGGGCCTCGCCTCGGCCAGCGAGACCCAGGCCTCGGCCCAGCGCCTTGCCGCCGAAGCCAAGACCGTCGACGGGATCCGCCGCGCCCTGGACGTCTTCGAGGGCTGCCCCCTGAAGGCGACGGCAACCAACCTCTGCCTCTTCGACGGCAACCCCGAGGCCAAGATCATGATCATCGGGGAGGCGCCGGGGGCCCAGGAAGACCGCCAGGGCAAGCCCTTCGTCGGACCGGCAGGCCAACTGCTCGACCGCATGCTGGGCGCCATCGGCCTCGACCGCGGCGCGGTCTACATCACCAATCTTCTGTACTGGCGGCCGCCCGGCAACCGCAATCCGACGCCGGGCGAGATCGCGTCCTGCCTGCCGTTCCTGGAACGCCAGATCGAGATCCTGCAGCCCAAGCTGCTGCTGCTGGTCGGCGGCATGTCGGCCAAGACCCTGCTGCACCGCACCGAAGGCATCCTGAAACTGCGCGGCCGCTGGGCCGACTATCACCACCCGCGCCTCGAACACCCGATTCCGGCGCTGCCGACCCTTCATCCCGCCTATCTGCTGCGCCAGCCGGCCCAGAAACGCGAAGCCTGGCGCGACCTGCTGGCCTTCGCCGAAGCCATGGAACGCAACGGCCTCGGCGCCGGCGCCGAAAGTTCCGGCGCGTCATAATGCCGCCCCCTCTGGGAAGACCGTGAAAAACCCCCGCCGTTACCCGCCAATTGTTCCTCAAATATCTGATTTAACGTGGATTTAACCCCGCGTGTGGCTTTCTTAGGGTCGCCATTGCAGCCCAGAGAGCACTTGGTTAGGGTCGATGAAAAATTTGGGGGTCGTTTTGCATTTCAGGAGTCGCGCCCGGCGATCGGGCGCCAGTTCTTGCGCCAGGGTGCCAGGGGTCATCTTCGCGCTGGCCGCCGCGGTCGCGCTCGGCTTTGCCGGGCCGGCGCCGGCCCAGGTGCTGCTGCCGGGCGACCTGACGCCCGACACGACACAGCCGCGCGCCGCCGCCCTGCCCAGCAGCCTCAACGGGACCAACGCCAACGGGACCAGCGCCGCCGCGCCAGTTTCCGGCCCCGACGGCCTGCCGGCGGTGCTGAGCAGCCGCGACAGCGATCTCTACCGGCGCATCTTCGCGGTCCAGGAGCAGGGCCGCTGGCGTGAAGCCGACGGCCTGATCGGCGCGCTGAGCGACCGCCGCCTTATGGGTCATGTGCTCGCCCAGCGCTACCTGCATCCCACGGCCTACCGCTCGAAGTACAAGGAACTGAAGGAGTGGATGGACCACTACGCCGACCATCCGCAGGCCAAGCGCATCTACAACCTGGCCCTCAAGCGCCGGCCGGCCAACTACCGCCGGCCGCCGCCGCCGGCGGCGGCCCGCAGCAAAATCGCCTGGGCCGGCCAGCGCGTCAGCTACGACTATGCATCGCCGCGCCAACGCAGCAAGGCGACGCGCCGCAAGGTATCGCGCGTGCTGCGGCAGGTGCGCCGCAACGTGCTGCGCCAGCGTTTCTCGGTTACCGAGGAGCTGCTGAACCAGCGCTCGACCCAACGGCTGCTCGACACGGTCGAACTCGACGAGGCCCGCGCCCTGGTGGCCAGCGGCTGGTTCTACTATGGCGAGCCGGCGCGCGCCTACGCCCTGGCCGCACCGGCCGCCCGCCGCTCCGGCCGGGCGGCGCCGATGATCAATTGGATTGCCGGCCTCGCCGCCTGGCGCCTCGGCGAACTGGACCAGGCCGCGGCCTTCTTCGAGGCCCTGGCCGAGGCCGACAATGTCGCCGGCTGGAATGCCGCCGCCGGCGCCTACTGGGCCGCCCGCGCACACCTGAAACAGCAGCGCCCGGACCGCAGCAGCCCGCTGCTGCGCCGTGCCGCCGCTTATCCGCGCACTTTCTACGGCCTGCTGGCGCGGCGCGCGCTGGGCATGGAGATCGCCTTCGACTTCGGCGCGCACCAGTTGGAGCCGCGCTTGACGGCGCAGCTGAGCGGCAACCCGGCGGGCAGCCGCGCCCTGGCGCTGCTCCAGGTCGGCGACCGCGAACTGGCCGAGCGCGAACTGGTCAACGGCGGCCAGTGGGGCGACCCGGAAATGGCCGAGGCCCTGCTCGCCCTGGCGCAGCACGCCAAGATGCCGGCGCTGGCCTATCGCATGGGCCGCCAGCTGGCCCTGGCCAGCAACAACGAAGATACCGGCGGCGTTCTCGACGCCGCACTCTACCCGATCCCGCCATGGCAGCCCGAGGGCGGCTTCACCGTCGACCGCGCCCTGATCTACGCCATGATGCGCCAGGAATCGGGCTTCAACACCAAGGCGAAGAGTCCCGACGGCGCGCGCGGGCTGATGCAGCTCATGCCGCGCACCGCCAGCTACATCGCCCGAAACAACCACTACCACCGCGGCAAGGGCCGCAACGCCCTGTTCGAGCCGAGCCTGAACATGGACCTGGGGCAGCGCTACATCGCCTACCTGCTGGTCCACGAGCGGGTGCAGGGCGATCTTTTCCGTCTCACCACCGCCTACAACGGCGGGCCGGGCAATCTCGGCAAGTGGCAGCGCGCCATCGATGCCGACGACGATCCGCTGCTGTTCATCGAGGCCTTGCCCTCGAAGGAAACCCGCCTCTTCATCGAACGGGTGCTGACCAATCTGTGGATCTACCGCCAGCGCCTCGGCCAGCCGGCACCGTCGCTGGAACGACTTGCAGGCGGCGACTGGCCGCGCTACGAAGCCTTGGACGGTTCCCGTTCCGAGGTCGCGTTCAATGGCTCGAATTGACGAAACCCTACCCTTTCTGCCGGTCAACATCGCCGTCCTGACAATCTCCGACAGCCGGACCCTGGCCGACGACAAGTCGGGACAGCGCCTGGTCGACATGATCACCGCCGACGGTCACAAGGCCGTCAAGCGCGACATCGTCAGCGATGACGGCGACCGGATCGTCGCCGCCCTGCAGGCGCTGATCGCCGATCCCGAGATCGACTGCGTCATCACCACCGGCGGCACCGGCGTGACCGGCCGCGACGTCACGCCGGAAGCCTTCAAAGAAGTCATGGAGAAGGAAATCGAGGGCTTCGGCGAGCTGTTCCGCATGCTCAGCTACCAGAAGGTCGGCACCTCGACCATGCAGAGCCGCGCCATCGGCGGCGTGGCGAACGGCACTTACCTCTTCGCCCTGCCCGGCTCGCCCTCCGCCTGCAAGGACGGCTGGGAGGACATCCTGAAGTTCCAGCTCGATTCGCGACACAAACCCTGCAACCTCGTCGAATTGATGCCGCGCCTGAAGGAACACCTGAAGGCGGCGAGTTAGAGCACGAACGAATTGAGGTGCTGTGAGGGGACTCTGTCATGAGCGATGCCAGTCTTGAAGCGACGGCCTACGAGCCGATCCCGCTGCCCGACCGCCGGCACTTCAGCGACGCCGAGATGGCCGAGCAGGCGCGAAGCTTCCTGGATGTCATGAAAAAGCGTCACACCGTGCGCGACTTTTCCGACCAGCCGGTGCCGCGCGACGTGATTCAGGACTGCCTGCGCGCCGCCGGGCTCGCGCCGAGCGGCGCCAATCTTCAGCCCTGGCACTTCACCGTGGTCGGCGACCCCGCGATCAAACAGCGCGTTCGCGCGGCGGCCGAGGCCGAGGAAAAGGCGTTCTACCAGGGCAAGGCCGGCCAGGAGTGGCTGCGCGACCTGGCGGCCCTCGGCACCGACCCCGACAAGCCATTTCTGGAAACCGCGCCCTGGCTGATCGTCATCTTCGCCGAGCGCTACCGCGTCGACGCCGAGCGCAAGATCGGCAAGAACTACTACATCGGCGAGTCGGTCGGCATCGCCACCGGCATGCTGATCACGGCGCTGCACTGCGCCGGCCTCGCCACCCTCACCCACACGCCCAACCCGATGCGTTTCCTCAATGAGATCTGCGGCCGGCCGGAAAACGAAAAACCCTACATGATCCTGGTCGCCGGCCATGCGGCGGAAGGCGCCACCGTGCCCAAACACGCCAAGATCAAGAAGCCGCTGGACGAGATCGCGACCTTCCTGTGATGCCGGACTCTAAGCCTGGCGGCGGTGCGGCAGGGCGGACGATTCACCTTCCGCCGAATGCCCGAGCCGCGCCGAGAGATCGCGCGCGGCGTGCTTCAGGCTGGCGAGATAGCGCGCGTGGTTCTTGAGGCCGTCTTCCTTGGGCGTGACGAGGCACAGGGTGGCGACGCATTCCTTGCCGGCCTGGTAGACCGGCACGGCAAAGCAATGGGTGAACGACTCCACCGCGCTGTTGAAAGTGAAGTGGCCCGCCTGCGCCGCTTCGCGCACCTGCGCGAGGAACAGCCGCGGCTCCAGACGTGACCCGTCGGGCAGGTCGAAGTCGGCATCGGGAATGAAGTCGAGAATCTCCGCCTCGCCCAGGTGCGAGACCAGCAGGCGTCCGGAGGCCGTCCAGGGCAGCGGCACCGCCTCCCCGACACTCGAGGAGATGCGAAACGGCCGGTTCCCTTCCTTCATCAGGGCGACGGTATACTTGTTGCCCTCGAGCATGCACATCTGGGAGGTTTCGCGGGTTTCTTCGGACAGATGCAGGAGCAAGGCGTCGGCCTCGCGCATCAGGTCGAACTGCTCGGCGTAGGCCGTGCCGAGGAAGTAGAGCCGCCGGCCGAGGTACACCCGCCCATCGTCGTCATGGTATTCCAGGATGCCATGGCCGAGCAGCAGGTTGACGAGCTCGTAGACAGACGAACGCGGCGCGCCGATTTCCAAAGCGATCTCGTTGGGCCGCATCGGCTCGCGCTTCAGGCGCAGGAAATCGAGCAACTCGAACGCGCGGTCCAGCCCCCGGGATCTGCGAATTACCGGCGCCTCAACCATAGCGGCCTCTCAATCCTGTTCGCACCAATCGTCCCGTCCCTCGCCCTGTCTCTCTTCGGTGCGCCCTTCGCCGGGCCGGCCGCCGATCTGCGGCCGATCCTACTTGCGCTTGTAGGCGACGCAATCGACTTCGACCTTGCAATCGACCATCATGCGCGACTGCACGCAAGCCCGGGCCGGCGGATGGGCGCCGAAATATTCCGCGAAAACGCCGTTGAAGGTCCAAAAGTCTCTTGGGTCATCGAGCCATACGCCGATGCGCACGATGTCTTCAACGCCGTAGCCGGCCTCCTGCACAATGGCGACCATGTTGTCGATCGCCTTGCGGGCCTGGACGATGAAATTGCCCTCGACGATCTCACCGTTCTCCATGGGAACCTGGCCGGAGACGAACAGCCAGCCGTCCGCCTCGACCGCGCGCGCGAAGGGCAGGGCCTGCTTGCCCGCGCCCTGCCCGCCGGTTCCGTAGCGCTTCAATGTCACGATGCCTTCTCCATTCTCTTGGATGCTTAGTGAAAGGTTGAGTTCTTCAGGAACTCCGCCAGCCGCTCGGTCCGCGGCTTGACGAACATCTCCCGCGGGTCGCCTTCCTCGCCGATCCGGCCCTGGCTCATGAAGATGACGCGGTTGGCGACCTCGTAGGCGAAGCGCATTTCGTGGGTGACGATCAGCATGGACATGCCGTCCCGGGCGAGATCCTTGATCACCTGCAGAACCTCGTTCACCAGCTCGGGATCGAGGGCCGAGGTCACTTCGTCGAACAGCATGAGCTTCGGGTTCATGGCGATGGCGCGGGCGATGGCCACGCGCTGCTGCTGCCCGCCGGAGAGCTGGCCCGGATAGTGGTCCTTGCGCGACAGCAGCCCGACCCGGTCGAGCCATTGCTCGGCCAGGCCGCGGGCCTCCTCCTTGGCCATCTTCTTCACCTTGACGAGCCCCAGGGTGACGTTCCCCGTCGCCGTCATATGCGGAAACAGATTGAACTGCTGGAAGGCCATGCCGGTCAGCGCGCGCTGGCGCGCCACCTCGGCCTCCTTCTTGCGCCGGCGCCGGCCCTCGACCACGTCGTAGCCGATCACCTGGCCGTCGATGCGGATGGTGCCGCCCTGGAACTCCTCCAGCATGTTGATACAGCGCAGCATGGTGGTCTTGCCCGAGCCGCTGGAGCCGATCACGCAGACCACATCGCCCTTGGCCATGTCGCAGTCGACGCCCTTGAGGACCTCGGTCTCTCCGTAGCGCTTATGCAGGTCGCGAATTTCAAGCAGGTCGGGCATGTTTTTCGGCTCTCAGGTGGGCAGCGAGGTCTTGCGCTCGACATAGTTGCCGAAACGCTCGATGGCGAAGTTGACGGCGAAGTAGAGGAGTCCGGCGAAGAAATAGAAATGCAGGCTCATGAAGTTCCGCGAGATGATCTCCTGGGTGGAGAGCAGCAGTTCCCCGACGCCGATGATCGACAGCAGGGTCGACGCTTTCACCATCTCCGCGGCGGTGTTCACCCAGGTCGGCAGGATCTGCCGGATCGCCTGCGGGATCAGCACATAGATGAAGGTCTGCCGGAAGGTCAGGCCGATCGCCTTGGCGGCCTCGGTCTGCCCGGCCGGAATGGCCAGCAGCGCGCCGCGCACGATTTCCCCGACGTGGGAGCTGCAGAACACCGCCAGCGCCAGCACGCCGGCCTGGAAGGCGTTCAGGTGCAGCCCCACCGTGCTGAGCACGTAGAAACTGGCCAGGATCAGCACCAGGACCGGCGTGCCGCGCACGAAGTCGGTATAGCCGCGCACGATCCACCTGAGCGGGCGGGCGCCGTAGGTGAGCGCCAGGCCGACGAAGACGCCGAGCAAAGTCCCCGCCACGATGGCCAGTGAAGAGATCGCGACGGTGAGGCCGAGCCCCCGCAGAAGTGGAAACCGCGCGAGCCAGAGCTGATCGAAGAAGGCGAGGAGTTCCACCGGCATCACCTCGGCACGGCCAGCCGCCGCTCGACGCGCCGCATCAGCGCGGCCAGGACCGCGCAGGTGGCGACATAGAGACAGCTGGCGACGATCCAGGTCTCGATCACCCGGAAGGTCTCGACGTTGATCTTGCGCGCCTCGAAGGTCAGCTCCGGCACCGCGATGGCGGCGGCCAGGGAGGTGTCCTTGAACAGCGAGATAAAGGTGCTGGAGAGCGACGGCAGCACGTTGCGCAGCATGATGGGAACGATGATGGAGGTGCGGATCTGCATCTCGGTCAGACCGATGGCGAGGCCGGCCTCGCGCTGACCCGGCGGCACCGCGGTAAGACCGGCGCGGAAAACCTCCGCCAGGTAGGCGCCGGAATAGAGCGCCAGCGTGGCCACGAAGGAGTCGATCTTGCCGAGGCGGACGCCCAACTGCGGCAAGGCGAAATAGACAAAGAGGATCAGGACGAGAATCGGCGTGTTGCGGATCGCCGTGACGTAGAGCGCGGCCGGCCTTCGCAGCCAGGCGGTCTTCGCCCGCAGCGCGAAGGCGACGAAGAGGCCGATCACGCAGCCGATGAATATGGCGCCGACGGCCAGCGCCAAGCTGAGCCCGAGCCCCGCCAGAAGCTGATCGAAACTGCGCCAGACCGCTGAGAAATTGAGACTATAGCCCATACAGCCTGTCTACTTCCGCACCCGGGAAGGTGGCCGCGGCAGCCGCCGCGGCCACTTATCCGGCCTGACTACTTGAACTCGACCGGAAAGCCGATCTGCGGCGGCGCGAGGTCGACGCCGAACCAGGTCTTGAAGGACTCCGCGTAGAATCCGAACTCCACGCCGGTCATGGCTTCATGCAGGGCGGTGTTGACGAAATGCAGCCAGTCGTAGTCGCCCCTGGCGACCGCGCAGGAGTAGCTCTGCGGGTTCCAGCCGTAGCCCGCATCGACGTAGCGCCCGGGGTTCTGGGTCATGAACCAGGCCAGCGACGACTGGTCGGTGGCGGCGGCATCGGAGCGGCCGGATTCAAGCGCCTGATAGATCAGGTCCGGAGACTCGTACTGGTCGACGGTGGCTTGCGGCAGGGCGGCATGCACCATGTCCTCGGCATAGACGTTCTGCAGCACGGAGACGGTGACCGACGAGCCGCCCGCCTTCAGGGCCGCATAGTCGGCATAGTCGCCGCCGGACTTCAGCATCAGGCCGACGCCTTCGCGGTAGTAGGGAATGGAGAAGGCAACCTGTTGCGCGCGCTCGCCGGTGACGGTCATGAACTGGCAGGTCACGTCCACCTTGGACGTGGTCAGGTTGGGAATGCGGGCGTCGGACGACTGGACCACAAACTCGATCTTGTCGGGGTCGCCGAACAGCGCCTTGGCGACGATGCGGCCCATGTCGATGTCGAAGCCCTGCAGCTTGCCGTCGGCCGACTTGAAGTGCCAGGGCGCGTTGGTGCTGCCCGTGCCCATGACCAGGTAACCCCGGTCGAGCACCTCGTTGAGCTTGCTGGCTGCATCCTGGGCCTGTGCCGGCAAGGCCGACAGCAGTGACAGGGCCGCGGCGGCGGCGGCGATCGTGAATTTGGTGGTCATCGTCAGTCCCCCTGCGTTTTGGTTGATTGTCTGGTATATTGGACATGTGTCTTTAATACCGGATTGCTTCATCATCTACGCTGGGCCTATCTTGTCAAGTGGCAGTGCGCCCGGACGCCCCTGGGCGCCCGGGCCGGCCGCACGACGCCCGGCAACCGCGCTGATTTCAGAGGACTCCAGAATGAATCTTGCAGACATCTCGACTCCCGCCGTGATTGTCGACCTGAATGTGGCCCGCCGGAACGTCGAGGCCTTTCAGTCCTACATGACCGAGCATGGCTTCAGGGCGCGCCCGCACATCAAGACCCACAAGCTGCCGCGCCTGGCCGAGATGCAGCTGACGGCCGGCGCCGCCGGCATCACCTGCCAAAAGGTTTCGGAAGCCGAAGCCATGGCCGCCGGCAGCGCCAGCATTCGGGACATTCTGATCACCTACAATATTCTGGGCGCCGAAAAACTGGCGCGGCTGAAAGACCTGGCCGGGAAGGTGACGCTCGCCGTTGTCGCCGACAACGCGCGCACCATCGATGGACTCTCGCAAGCTTTCGCCACCGCACCGCGTCCCTTGAGGGTTCTGGTCGAGTGCAACACCGGCGCGGATCGCTGCGGTGTCACGTCACCGGCGGCGGCGCTCGACCTCGCCCGGCGGATCGACGGCGCGGCGGGGCTGACCTTCGGCGGCCTGATGACCTATCCGCCGACCGGCGGCGGGGCGCAGGTTCAGGCTTTCATGACCGAGGCCAAGGGCCTGATCGAGGCCGCCGGACTGGAAGTCGGGACGATCACCTCCGGCGGCACACCCGACATGTGGCGGGCCCACGAAGCGCCGGTGGTGACCGAATACCGGGCCGGCACCTACATCTACAACGACCGCTCGCTGGTCGCGCGCGGCGTTTGCGGCTGGCAGGACTGCGCCCTCGCGGTCTATGCCACCGTCGTTTCGGTGCCGGCGAAGAACCGCGCGATCGTCGATGCCGGCAGCAAGACCTTGACCTCGGACCTGCTGGGCCTGAAGGGCCACGGCCATGTCATCGGCCGCGACGATATCGCCATCGACCAACTGTCGGAAGAACACGGGCGCCTGGTCGCCGAGGGGCCGATCGACCTCGCGGTCGGCGACAAGCTGCGGATCGTGCCGAATCACGCCTGCGTGGTGACCAATATGGTCGACACGGTCTACGTCACCAGCGGCGACGGCGATTACCAAGCCTGGCCGGTCGTCGCCCGCGGCAAGATCTACTGAATCTTCGCCGCCGCCTGCGCCAGCACGATTTCAAGCAGCCCCGGAAACAGCCGGTCGAGCTCGGCACGGCGCAGGCCGTTCATATGCGCGGTCCCGTCGGTGCGCGTGCGGATGACCCCGGCATCGCGCAGCACCCGAAAGTGATGCGACATGCTCGACTTGGGCCGGCCGCAGTCCAGCGCCGCACAGGTCGCCTCACCCTCGCGGTCCAGCTGGCGCACGATATCGAGGCGCAAGGGATCGCTCAGCGCGTAGAGCACGCGCGTCAGTTCGATTTCCTCGGCTTTTGGATGGCGCAGTGCCCTCATGTCTTGAAACGCGCCGAAGCGCCTCCATATTTCGTTTGTTCGATTATTATCGAACTACAGAATATATAGATAAACCGGCAGTTTCCGCAAGGCTTCCGCGGAAATGCGCAAACACCAAGGGACTCTCATGTCGTCGCTCTTTACCCCCTTCCCGCTCAAGGACGTCACCCTGCGGAACCGCATCGCGGTCTCGCCCATGTGCCAATACTCCGCCGTCGATGGCGTGGTCAACGATTGGCACTATGCCCATCTCGCATCTCTCGCCCGCGGCGGCGCCGGGCTGGTCGTCGCCGAAGCCACGGCGGTGTCACCGGAAGGCCGCATCACGCCGGGCTGCGCCGGGCTGTGGAACGACGCCCAGACCGCGGCCTTCGTCCCGGCGGTGCAGTCCATCAAGGCGGCCGGCGCGGTCGCCGGCATCCAGATCGCCCACGCCGGGCGCAAGGCCAGCGCCAACCGCCCCTGGGAGGGTGACGACCATCTGCCGGAGAATGACCCGCGGGCCTGGCAGCCGATCGCGCCCTCCGCCATTCCCTTCGGCGCCAACCTGCCGCGCCGTCCGCGGGCCATGACCCTGGAGGAGATCCAAGGCGTCCAGCAAGACTACGTCGCCGCGGCCAAGCGGGCGCTGCAGGCGGGCTTTGAGTGGCTCGAGCTGCACTTCGCGCACGGCTATCTCGCCCAGTCCTTCCTCTCGCCGCACTCCAACCAGCGCCAAGACGGCTACGGCGGTTCCTTCGAGAACCGTATTCGCTTCATCAGCGAGACCTTCGCCGCGGTGCGCGCGGTCTGGCCGGACCGCCTGCCGCTGACCGTGCGCCTCGGCGTCATCGAGTTCGACGGCCGCGAGGAGACGCTCGAGGAATCCATCGAACTGGCCCGCCGCCTCGCCGCCGCGGGCCTGGACCTGCTCGACGTCAGTCTCGGGTTCTCCGTCGCCGGCGCCGACATCCCCTGGGGACCGGGCTTCATGGCGCCTCTGGCCGAGCGTGTGCGCCGCGAGGCGGGCATTCCGACCGCCACCAGCTGGTACATCGGCGATCCTCTGCAAGCCGACGCGATGATCCGCGACGGCAAGGTGGATCTCGTCATGCTCGGCCGGGCGCTGCTGGCGAATCCGCACTGGCCCTACGATGCGGCCCGGGCTCTGGGCGTCGAGAATCCGGCCTGGACGCTGCCGGCGCCCTACGCGCACTGGCTGGAACGCTACCGGCCGGCCGCTGAAGCGGCGGCCGCGTAGCGGCGCCGGGCGTTGGCGCGGGGCCGAACTCCGGGGGCTGACGGCAAAAGACCGCCGCAAGTATCATTTGTTCTTGTTTTGTTCATAGCCGTCGGCTACCCTCGGGGCATGGTTGATCTGCTCCCCGATAAGCCAAAGAAGGGCCGTGGCGCCGTCAGCAACGCCAGCGGCCGCTACGAGCCCTTCGCCCGGGTTGCCACCGACGACGGCTGGGGCCAGGACCCCAAGGCCTTCCCCCCCGGCGGTCTTGCGGAACCGGCGCCGCCGCCGACGGAGGTAACCTGGGATTCGACCCGCAGCATCATCACGCGGAACAATTCCCCCGACGTGCCGTTCGACCGGTCGATCAATCCCTATCGCGGCTGCGAGCACGGCTGCGTCTATTGCTTCGCGCGGCCGAGTCACGCCTGGCTCGGCTATTCCCCGGGTCTCGACTTCGAGACCAAGATTCTCGCCAAGCCCGAGGCCGGCAGGCTTTTGAGGAAAGAGCTGGCGCGCAAGTCCTATCGGCCGGAGCCCATCGCGCTGGGCACCAACACCGACCCCTATCAGCCGGTCGAGCGGCGGCTCAAGATCACCCGCGGCATCCTCGAGGTGCTGAAGGAGACCCGCCACCCCTTCACCATCGTGACCAAATCCAACATGGTGATGCGCGACCTCGACATCCTGGCGCCCATGGCGCGCGAAGGCCTGGTGCGGGTGATGATCTCTCTGACGACGCTGGACCGCGAGCTCGCGCGGGTGATGGAGCCGCGGGCGCCGACGCCGCAGCGCCGGCTAGAGGCGATGCGCACGCTGAACGCCGCCGGCGTGCCGACCGGCGTGCTGACCGCGCCGGTGATCCCGGCGATCAACGATGCCGAACTGGAGGCGCTTCTCGAGGCGGCGGCACGCGCCGGCGCGAAACACGCCGGCTATGTGCTGCTGCGCCTGCCCTTGGAGATCAAGGAGCTCTTCGCCGAATGGCTCGAGGCGCACTTTCCCGATCGCAAGAACAAGGTTCTGAACCTGGTGCGCGACACGCGCGACGGCGCGCTCTACCAGTCCGACTTCGGCCTGCGCCAACGCGGCAGCGGCGTCTACGCCGATCTCATCGCCAAGCGCTTCAAGCAATGCGCGCGGCGGCTGGGCCTCAACCGCGGCCAGCAGCCGCTCGACACCGCCCAGTTCGAGCCGCCCCGGCCCGACAGCCGGCAGATGTCGCTGCTGTAGCCGCCGCAGATCCGTGCGCCGGGAAACCGTAAGGGCGCGGAAAACAGCCCGAAGCGCGGCGCTGCGGCATCTGTATGCCTCACTTCCGGGCCTGGCTGTGCTAGAAAAGCGGCATGGAAGGCCACACAAGCAGCATCACGGAACTCGCCATCGTCGTCGTCGGAGCCATGGGCTGCGGCCTGGTGATGCGGTATTTCCGCCAGCCGATCCTGCTGGGATACATCCTCGCCGGCGCGGTCCTCGGCCCGTCCGGCTTCGGCTTCGTGGAAAACCGCGAGCAGGTCCAGCTGCTCGCCGAGCTCGGCGTGCTCATGCTGCTGTTCTTCATCGGCATGGAACTGAACCTGCGCGATTTCCGCTCGGTGTGGAAGGTCGCGGTGCTGACCACGGCGTTCCAGATCATCGTCGCCTTCCTCGGCATGTACCTGCTCGGCCTGCTGCTCGACTGGCCGCTGGCGCTCACCGTCGTCGTCGGCTTCGTGGTGGCGCTGTCGTCGACCGCCGTGGCCATCAAGATGCTGGAGGAAATCGGCGAGAAACGAACCCAGGTCGGCTACGTCACCATCGGCATCCTGATCGCCCAGGATCTGGCGGTGATCCCCATGATCCTGATCATCGGCACCTTCCGCGGCGACGGCGAGGTCGGCGCCCTGGCGATCCTCAAGATCATCATCTCCATGATCTTCCTGGGGCTCATGATCGCCTACCTGGGCAAGCGCAAGCGCGTGCGCCTGCCGTTCGCCAAGGATGTCGCGCAGAGCACCGACCTGACGCCGCTGGCCGGTCTCGGCTTCTGCTTCGGCGCCGCCGCGCTCTCCGGTCTGGTCGGGCTGTCGGCGTCCTACGGCGCCTTCCTGGCGGGGCTGGTGATCGGCAACTCGACCAGCCGGCGCGCCATGATGCACTATACCGAGCCCATCCAGGCGGTGCTGCTGATGGTCTTCTTCCTCACCATCGGCCTGCTGATCGACGTCGGCTACATCTGGGACAACCTCGGCATCGTGGTGATGCTGGTGTTCTTCGTGGCGATCCTGAAGACGGCCCTCAACATCGGCCTGATCCGCGCCCTGGGCGAGACCTGGCCACGCGCCTTCCTGTCCTCGGTGCTGCTCGCCCAGCTCGGCGAGTTCTCCTTCATTCTCGCGGCCCAGGGCCTCGCCGTGGGCGCCATCGATTGGGAAAGCCACCGCCTGCTGGTCGCCGTCACGGTGCTGTCGCTGATGGTCAGCCCGGTGTGGCTGGAGGCGGCGCGGCGCTTGCACCGCATCGCCCTGCTCGGCATCACCTCCGGCCGCGAGACCCTGCGCCTCACGGTCGGGCCTGAGGCCCTGGCGCTGGGCCGTTCGCGCGGTTTCGTCAACGCCTGGCTGGCGCGCTGGCGCAAGCCGCCCAAGAGCGACACCGCGGCCAGCGGCGACACTTCCGCCGAATAAGCCGCGCCGAGGGGATCGGGAAAACGCGTGCCTGACTTCACGCTGGAACGGGAACTGGGCCAAGGCGCCGGGCGGGTCGTCATCGGCATCGACGAAGCCGGCCGCGGCCCCTGGGCCGGGCCGGTGACCGCCGCCGCCGCCTGGCTCGATCCGCAGCGGCTCGACCCGGCGCTGGCCCGCCGCCTCGACGATTCCAAGAAACTGACCGCCGCCCGGCGCAACGCGATTTTCGAGATCCTCACGGATCCGAACTGCGACTTCGCCGTGGTGGCCGTCGGCGCGGCCGACGTCGCGGAGATCGACCGGCTGAACATCCTGCAGGCCTCCCTCCTGGCCATGCAGCGCGCCGCCGCGGCGGTCGCCACCGCCATGGCGGCGACGGCGTCGGGCCGGACGGTCGAGGCGGCGCTCATCGACGGCAACAGGCTGCCCCGCCTCTCCTGCGCCGCCCGCGCGGTGGTCAAGGGCGACAGCCGCTCGCTCTCCATCGCCGCCGCCTCGGTCATCGCCAAGGTGACCCGCGACCGGGCGATGGCGATACATGCCGGTGAGTTTCCGGGCTACGGCTGGGAGCGGAACCAGGGTTACGGCACCGCCGAACACCGCGCCGGGATCGCCAGGCTCGGGATCACCCCCCTGCATCGGCGCTCCTTCAGGCCGATACGCGAGGCGCTCCAAACCTTACCTTAACTGCGCGCTCTAACACCTTGAGTCGGCGAGATTCTTAACGCCAAGACGCTTGACGGACGACTCGGCTTGACTCAGGATGCCCGCTTTCGCGCCGAATCGGGGCCGGCGCGCGCACCAGGGGGAAGCAAGCCTTTGCAAAAGGATGTGGTCAAGCAGGGCGACTGCATCGCGTTGATGGAGGCCATGCCGGAGGCCTCGGTCGACATGGTCTTCGCCGACCCGCCTTACAATCTGCAGCTGGCGGGCGATCTGCACCGGCCCAACAACAGCAAGGTCGACGCCGTCGACGACGCCTGGGACCGGTTCGACAGCTTCGCCGCCTACGACGACTTCACCCGCCGCTGGCTGCGCGCCGCGCGGCGCCTGCTGAAAGACAACGGCACGCTCTGGGTGATCGGCAGCTACCACAACATCTTCCGCGTCGGCACGGCGCTGCAGGACCTCGAATACTGGATTCTCAACGACGTCGTCTGGCGCAAGAGCAACCCGATGCCGAACTTCCGCGGCCGGCGCTTCACCAACGCGCACGAAACCATGATCTGGGCGGCCAAGGACAAGGACGCGCGCTACACCTTCAACTACGACGCCATGAAGCGCCTCAACGACGACCTGCAGATGCGCAGCGACTGGCTGATCCCGATCTGCAGCGGCGGCGAGCGCCTGAAGAACGACCAGGGCGAGAAGGCGCACCCGACGCAAAAGCCCGAAGCGCTGCTGCACCGGGTCATCATGGCCGCCACCAAGCCGGGCGGCATCGTGCTCGATCCCTTCTTCGGCTCCGGCACCACCGGCGCCGTGGCCCGCAAGCTCGGCCGCCACTACATCGGCCTGGAGCGCGACCCCGACTACATCGCGGTGGCCAAGAAACGCATCGCCCAGGTCCAGCCGGTGACCGACCTGGAGATGGTCGACACCCCGGCCAAGCGCCAGGAAACGCGCATCCCCTTCGGCTGGCTGATCGAGCACGGCCTGCTCGAACCCGGCACCGTGCTGCACGGGCCCGACGCCCGCTGGCGCGCCAAGGTGCGCGCCGACGGCACCCTGATCACCGCCGACTTCAAGGGCTCGATCCACCAGGTCGGCGCCCACCTGCAGGGCGCCCCCTCGTGCAACGGCTGGGCCTTCTGGCACCTCAACGTCGAGGGCAAGCCGGTGTCCATCGACGTGCTGCGCCAGAAGCTGCGCGCCAACCTGCCCAAGACCATGAACTGAACGCGGCCGGGCGGTTCGCCGCCGGCCGCCGGCAGATCAGGCTTTTTTTGAACCGACGCGCCGCCGCGCGCGACCCATGATGAAACCGCCATTTATCGCAGGCTGCCCCTTCGCAGACTGCCTCGCAGAAGGATTTCGTCATGGCTTCGCGCTCTCGCATCACCTTCCTGGCCGCCGCCAGCGTCATCGCCGCCGCCGCCGCCCCTGGCAGTGCCGCGGCCCACCCCGACCTGGTGCCGCTGCTGAACAATCCGATGAACGCCGCCGTCGGCGTCCAGAACACCGGCACCACGGCGGCCGGCGCCAGCCACCTGACCATCAACTGCACGGCCTTCGGCCAGGTCGACGGCGGCTGCCCCGACGCCCCCGGCATGGCCGCTTATGTCGACCCGGCCTATCCGAACCGCGCCGTCATCGACGTTCCGGCGCTGGAGCCGGGCGAGAGCTTCAATCACGACCTCAGCTTCTGGAACGCCATTCCCTGGGTGCCTGGCACCTTCATCTTCGATGCCGAAGTCGATCCGGGCAACGAGGTTGCCGAGCTGAACGAGGCCGACAACACCACCCAGAGCAGCTACACCGAACAGCCGGGCATCGGAGTCGCGCCGCCGGCCCCTCTGCCATTCGCCGCGCAACCGGCAAGCCCGCCGCCGCCCGGGCCGCAGCCGTCGAAACTCGACTCGCGCAACATCTTTCAGCTGAAGGCAAGCCGCAGCACAACGACGCCGCCGCAAAGACCTGCCGGCGCGCGGCAAATGAAGCTGAAGCAGCCGGCACAGCCCAAGCGCCCGCGCCTGCCCGGCAACTAAAGCACTATGCGCCCAATTTGAGCCATTCTGCCGGAGCGGATTTGTGTCAGGACCAAGTGGATTTGGCGCCGGGCATAGCGGCGCTATGATCAAGCCAAAGCCCGCCGGTACTGGCGCAAAGCGCTTTAGAAATTCCTCCCGAAGCTCCCCCTCGGGCGGTCCCCTACGGGGCCGCCCTTTTTCTTGGGATCACCGCGAACAGCGTGGTCACCGCACCGGCATCCTGCGGCCTGCCGCGACGCTGACCACCACGAAAGCGGCAAAGCCCAAGGTCATGGCGTCGATGGCTTCGCCGAGCAGCAGCGCCGAGGCGCCGATGGTCATGAAGGTCTGCAGCAGCTGCACTTGACTTACCCGCGCCACGCCGCCCAGCACCAGCCCGCGATACCAGGCGAAGAACCCGAAGAGCTGGCTGAACAGGGCCACGTAGAGGAAAGCCACCCAGCTCTGCGGCGACCCCGGCAGGCCGTGGGCCAGCGCCGCCGGCACCACCGGCACCAGCAGGAAGGGAAAGGACAGCACCAGCGCCCAGCAGATCACCTGCCAGCCGCCGAGGCTGCGGCTGAGGCGCGCGCCTTCGGCATAGCCGACGGCGGCACAGACCACGGAGCCCAGCAGGGCCAGATACCCGATGTCGAAGCCCGGACCGGGAGCGGGCGCACTGCGCAGCAGCGAAAACACCACAACGGCGGCACCGCCGAGCAGCGAAACCAGCCAGAACCCGAGCGCGGGCCGCTCGCGCAGGACCGCCGCTCCGGCCATCGCCGTGACCAGCGGCAGGATGCCCAGCACGACGCCGCCGTGGGCCGCGGGCACCCGCTGCATGCCCCAGGCCGAGAGCAGCGGAAAGCCGAACACGACTCCGGCGGCGATCAGCGCCAGCGAAGACCACTCGCTGCCGCTCGGCCGGCGCTGGCCTGTCGCCAGCAGGATCGCGGCGGCCACCAGGGCGGCGAGCAGCGAACGCCCGAGGCCGAAGACCACGGGGTCGCTGTCGGCCATGGCCAGGCGGGTAGCCGGCAGCGTCAGGCTGAAGACGGCCACGCCGATGAAGCCGAGCAGCAGCCCCTTGGTCTCGGCCACGGGATCGCGCGCGCGCAGCGTGCCGGCCGGATCAGTCACCGGCATCGCCGGCGCCGCCGCGGCGCAAACCGTGGTCGATGATCTTGCGCATCACCGTGGGCAGGGCCTCGTCGGCCAGGGCGTCCAGCGCCACCCAGCGGCCGCCGCCGGGCGCGGCCATTTCGCTGAGCGCCGCCCAGACAGCGACCTCAAAATGAAAATGGGTGAAGGTGTGGCGCACCACGCCCGGCAGCGGCCGCCAGTCGGCGGTCAGCGGCGCCGCCTTGCCGGCCTCTTTCGCCGAAAGCGGGGCGTCGCACCAGTCTGTCGAAGGCACCTCCATCATGCCGCCGAGCAGACCCTTTTCCGGGCGCCGGCGCAGCAGGACTTCGCCCGGGAGACGCCCCACCCAGAAAGCGACGGCATGGCGGGTCGGTTTGGCGGCCTTGGGCCGGCGGCGCGGCAGGTCCTGTTCAAGTCCGGCGGCCTTGCCCGCGCAGAGATTCTGCAACGGACAGAGCAGGCACTTCGGCCGGCGCGGCAGGCAGACCGTGGCGCCGAGGTCCATCATCGCCTGGGCGAAGTCGCCGGCCCGCTCATCCGGGGTCAGGCCGTCGGCCAGGCGGTACAGGTCCGGCTTGGCGTCCGGCACCGGCGCTGCCACCGCAAAGAGGCGGGCGACGACCCTTTCGACGTTGCCGTCGACCACCACGGCGCGGCGGCCGAAGGCGATGGCGGCGACGGCGGCCGCGGTGTAGGGACCGATGCCGGGCAGCTTCACCAGGTCGGCCTCGCTGTCGGGAAAAGCGCCGCCCAGGTCCTCCGCGACGACCCGGGCGCAGCGGTGCAGGTTGCGCGCCCGGGCGTAGTAGCCGAGCCCGGCCCAGGCGGTCAGCACGGCGTCGAGCGGCGCCGCCGCCAGGTCTTCGACGCTTGGCCAGCGCGACAGAAAATCCGCAAAGTACGGGCCGACGGTCGCCACCGTGGTCTGCTGCAGCATGATTTCGCTGAGCCACACACGATAGGGGTCGGCGCAAGCCGCGCCGGGCGCCGCCGTCGGCGGCACCCGCCACGGCAGCGCCCGGGCGTGGCGGTCGTACCAAGCCAGCAGCAGCCTGGGAACGTCGCCCGGTTCACCCGGCTGGGCGGTCCCGGAGGCTGCGGTTCTCGGCGGCGCGACCTTTTGTGTTGCGGTGGGGGCCATACCGTTCTCTATAATGCGCGCGGAAACCGCCGCAAAGCGGGCTTTTGTCACCCCGACAATGCCGAGCCTGAAACCCTGCGGCCAGCGGAAATCTCACCAGTGTCGGACGGTTCCTCTTCCTACGGCGGCAAGCGCGGACAGCGCCATGGCGGGCTGCGCGCCCTCGCCTCCAGCCTGTCGGTGGTGACCAGGCGGGCTTTCGCGCGCCGCGGCCTGACCGGCGCCGACATCGCCCGCCAGTGGCCGGCCATCGTCGGGCAGGAACTGGCGGCGCAGTGCCGGCCGCGCCAATTGCGCTTTCCCAAGCCCGGCGAAGCGGTCGACGGCCGCCTCACCCTGCGCGTGGCGCCCGGCTGGGCCCTGGAGGTCCAGCATCTGGAACCGCTGCTGCTGGAACGCATCAATGGCTTCTTCGGCTACCGCGCCGTGGCCCGCCTGGCGCTGCAGCAGGGTCCATTGCCAGCGCCACACCTCGGCGCCCGCCAGGCGGCCAGGCGCCGCCGCGAAGCCCGGCCGCCGGAGGCCGCCGCGGCCGTCGACCACGGCTTGGCGGCGAAACTATCCACAGTGTCGGACCCGGAGCTGCGCGCCGCCCTCGAAGGGCTCGCCCGCTCGCTGCGCGCAAAACCGGGCCGAGCCGCAAAAAAGCCCTAAAAATCCGGCGACGACGGCCCCACATTGGCGAAGGTCGAGGAGGGCGCGAAATTGCCCCACAAGCGCGGAAAAGGGCGCTTGTGGATTCAAAAACTGCTCCCTAGCATGCACAACATCTGGTAGGTTCAGCCATGAATAGACGGAACATTCTGATTGGTCTCGGCGTTGTCGCCGCCGGTGCGGCGGCGGGCGGCGGCTATTGGCTGCAGACATCGCAGGAGCCGATGCCGAGCGCGCCCCGCGCGGCCTCCAGCGGCGGCGGCTCGGCCGTGGCGGCAGCGCCCGGCGCTATGCCGCTGTTCGACGACGACCGCATCCTTGGCGACACGGGCGCGCCGGTCACGATCCTCGAGTATTCCTCACTCACCTGCCCGCACTGCGCGAACTTTCACGTCAACACCCTGCCGCAGGTCAAGACCAACTGGATCGAGACCGGCCGGGCGCGCTTGGTCTATCGCCACTATCCGCTGGACCAACTGGCGCTGCGCGCCGCCGCCGTGGCCGACTGCATCGAGGGCGACGCCTTTTTCGGGTTCGTCGACGTGCTGTTCGAGAATCAGCAAAAGTGGTCGGGCAGCCAGGACCCCATGGCGGTTCTGCAGCAATACGCTGCCCTGGCCGGGCTCAGCCCCGAGGCCTTTGGGACCTGCATCAACGATGAGGCCGCCATTACCCGCATCCTGGAGAAACAAACCGACGGACGCGATACGTATAATGTTGCTTCGACTCCGACCTTTGTGGTCAACGGCACCGCGGCTGCCGGCGCGCGCAGCTACGAAGACTTTAACGGAATTCTGGAAAGCGCCGCCGCCAAGGCTTCCTAGCCCGCGGTGTGGCAGCAGTGAATCGAGATTTGTCATGACGGCCAGGGGGGAATAGCCAGGCGTGGTGCAGTTCACCAAGCTTCGCTTGAGCGGATTCAAGTCTTTCGTCGATGCCACGGAACTGGCCATCGAACCGGGCATAACTGGCGTCGTCGGCCCCAACGGCTGCGGCAAGTCCAACCTGGTCGAAGCCCTGCGCTGGGCCATGGGCGAGACCTCCGCCAAGAGCATGCGCGGCAAGGAGATGGACGACGTCATCTTCGCCGGCAGCTCCAACCGGCCGTCGCGCAACGTCGCCGACGTCACTCTGGTGCTCGACAACAGCCAGCGCAAGGCGCCGGCCATTTTCAACGATTTCGACGAGATCGAGGTGGTGCGGCGCATCGACCGCGGTTCCGGCTCCACCTACCGGGTCAACGGCAAGGAAGTGCGTGCCCGCGACGTGCAACTGCTGTTCGCCGACGCCGCCACCGGCGCCCATTCGACGGCCATGGTGAGCCAGGGCCGTATCGGCGCCATCATCAACGCCAAGCCCGCGGACCGGCGCTCCCTGCTGGAGGAAGCCGCCGGCATCAGCGGTCTGCACTCGCGCCGCCACGAGGCGGAATTGCGCCTGCGGGCGGCGGAAACCAACCTGGAGCGCCTCGACGACGTCATCTCCACCCTAGAGTCGCAGCTCCAGGGGCTGAAGAAGCAGGCCCGCCAGGCGACGCGCTACCGCAACGTCAACGACCAGATCCGCCGCTCCGAGGCCATTGTGTTGCACTTGGAGGGCAACGAGGCCAAGGCGGCCCTGGCCAAGGCCGAAGCAGCCTTCGGCGAGGCCGAGAAGGCCGTCGCCGAGACGACCCAGGCGGCCGCCGGCAAGTCCGGCGAGCAGGCCGAAGCCGCCGCTTCCCTGCCGAGCCTGCGGGAAGCCGAGGCCCAGGCCGCCGCGGCGCTGCAGCGCCTGCGGGTCGACCGCGACACCCTCGACCGTGAGGAAGCCCAGGCCAAGGAAGGCAGGGCCCGCGCCGAAGAACGTCTGGCCCAGTTGCTCGGCGACAAGAGCCGCGCCGAAGTCCTGGCCGGCGATGCGAGCGCCGCCCAGCAGCGCCTGGACCAGGAGCGCGCGGCCCTGACCGCCGCGGCGGAAGGTGAGGCCGAAGCCATCGCCGGCGCCGAGGACGAGCGTGCCGCAGCGGCCGAGAAGGCCGAACGGCAGGACCAGGCGCTCACCGCGGTGACCAAGAAGATCGCCGAGGACGAGGCCCGCGCCAACGCCTTGCAGCGCCGCGTCGAAGAACTGAGCCAGCGCCTGCAGCGGCTGCGCCAGCAGCGCGACGAGGCCCGCGCGCAGCGCGAGGCCCTGCAGCGCGAAACCGTGGCCGAGGCCGAACTTCAGGCCGCCGCCGAAACGCTGGCCGGCGCCGAGGACCGCCTGGCGGAAAGCCGCCGGGCCAGCGCCGCCGCCTCCGAGACCACGGCCGAGGCACGCGGCAAGGAGGCGGAGTCCCGCAGCCGTCTGCGCGAGCAGGAAGCCGCCCAGGCCAAGCTCGATGCCGAGATCGCGGCGCTGACCGCGATCCTCGAGCCCGCCGAGGCCGATATGTGGCCGCCGGTGGTCGACGCCGTCACCGTGACTCCCGGCTACGAGGCCGCCCTGGGCGCGGCGCTGGGCGACGACCTCACGGTTTCCGACGACCAAGCCGCGCCGGTCCACTGGCAACGGCTGGCGCCGCTGGCCGCCGCCCCGGCTTTGCCCGCGGGCGCCGATCCGCTCAATTCCGTGGTGCGCGGCCCGTCGGCCCTGGATCGCCGCCTGTCGCAGATCGGCGTGGTCGCGGACCGCGAAACCGGCGGCCGTCTGCAGACGCACCTGCAGCCGGGCCAGCGCCTGGTGACCCGCGAGGGCGACCTGTGGCGCTGGGACGGCTTCACCGCCCGCGCCGAGGCGCCGACGGCCGCCGCCCAGCGCATGGCCCAGCGCAACCGCGTCGCCGAGTTGCGGGCCAAGCTCGAGGGCGTCGAGCGAGACACCGCGCGGGTCGCCGCCGACCACGGCGAACTGGAAACCGCCGTCGAGCAGACCGCCGCCGCCGAGCGCGCCGCCCGCGAGACGGAAACCCGCAGCTTCGAGGCGGTGAGCGCCGCCCGCCAGCGCCACGGCGACCTGGCACAGCGCGCCAACGCCGTGGCTTCGCGCATGGCCGCGCTCGACGAGTCCCTGGCCCGTCTTGGCGGCGATATCGAAGAGAACGACGCGACCCTGGCGCAGGGCCGCGAGGAGCAGGCGGCCCTGCCCGACCTCAACCTGGCGCATCAGCGGGCCGATGAACTGCGCGAGGAACTGGCGGCGGCCCGGGCGGCTCTGGTGGAACGCCAGGCGCGCCTCGGCCAACTGCGCCGCGAATCGGAAGCCCGCGGCCGGCGCCTCACCGACATCGAGACAGAGCGCCAGTCGTGGCTGCGCCGCGCCGAGGAAGCCAGGACTCACCTGGCCGAATTGGAACAGCGCCGCACCGCCACCGAGGCCGAGATCGAACAGCTGGCCACCGTACCCCTGGCCCTGGCCGAGAAGCGCGAGGCCCTGTCCGAGCTGATCGACGAGGCCGAAGCCCGCCGCCGCGCCGCGGCCGATGCCCTGGCTTCCGGCGAAACCAGGCTTGGCGAGGCCGACAAGGCCCTGAAGGCCGAAGAAGCCCGCCTGACCAACGCCCGCGAGAACCGGATTCGCTGCGAGGGCGCCGTCTCCCAGTCACGCCAGACCCTCGATACGGTGATCCAGAAGGTGCGCGAGAAACTCGAATGCACCCTCGACACCGTGCTGGAGGTGGCGGAGATCGCCGAAGACCAGGAACTGCCGCCGCGCGAGGACGTCGAGACCAAGCTGGCCCGCCTGGTGCGCGAGCGCGAGAATCTGGGCGCGGTGAACCTGCGCGCCGAGGTCGAGGCCCGCGAACTGGACGAACAGATCGTCGGCATGCAGTCGGAGCGTGGCGACCTGATCAACGCCATCAGCCGCCTGCGCCAGGGCATCTCCAGCCTCAACCGCGAGGGGCGCGAGCGCCTGCTGGCCGCCTTCGAGGCGGTGAACATCCACTTCCAGGAACTCTTCGTGCGCCTCTTCGGCGGCGGCCGGGCGCACCTGAAGCTCACCGAATCGGAAGATCCCCTGGCCGCCGGCCTGGAAATCATGGCCAGCCCGCCGGGCAAGCGTCTGCAGGTGATGTCGCTGCTGTCCGGCGGCGAGCAGGCGCTGACCGCTCTGGCCCTGCTGTTCGCGGTGTTCCTGACCAATCCGGCGCCGATCTGCGTGCTGGACGAGGTCGACGCGCCGCTCGACGACGCCAACGTGGACCGCTTCTGCGCCCTGGTCGACGAACTGACCAGAATTACCTCGACCCGTTTCCTGGTCATCACCCATCACCGCATGACCATGGCCCGGGTCAACCGCCTGTTCGGCGTCACCATGGCCGAGCGCGGCATCAGCCAGCTGGTCTCGGTCGACCTGGATTCCGCCGAGAGCCTGCGCGAGAGCGCCTGACGGCATAGTTTCCGAGCTTTTCCCGAGGCTTTTTCCGGCGCCGCACGGGGGCCGCGCGACGGTCCGCCCAAATCTTTGCAAAAGCCGCCGAATCCGGGCGTTTCGCGGGGGGTTCTTCGCCTTGACACTTGGGAGGAGTCTTCATACTGTGCGCCCGAATTCAGGTCGGACCACAGGTAATCCTTGGGGGAGAACGGTCATTGGGCCAGGGGGAAAGGGCGCCTCATGAAAGACGACCGTCCCCTGCCATCCCTTAAAAAGCTGGGCGAAGACCTCCGCGCGGCGGAAGCCAAGCGGCGCAAGACGAAGGCGGGCTCCAACGATCAGGGCCAGGGACTGGCCTTCGCCATGCGGATCGGGGTTGAGATCGTCGCGGCGCTGATCGTCGGCGTCGGGATCGGTCTCCTGCTCGATTACTGGCTGGGAACCAAGCCTTGGTTCTTCCTGCTGTTCTTCGTCCTCGGCGCTGCCGCGGGGTTTATGAACGTTTTTCGGGTTGTCGGCAGGTTGGGCGGTCAGGTCGGATACCACGGGGCGAAGCAAGCCCGGGAGACCGACAGTGGGCGAGATGAGGACGGATAGGGTTTAAGGCATGGAAGAGAGCGGCGCGCATAGCCCGATCGAGCAGTTTGAGATCAAGAGCATCTTTCCGGCCCGCGGGCCCGGCGAATCGATAGGCGTCCTGGACTTCACCAACTCCTCGCTGATGATGGTGGCGACGCTGGTGTTGATTTCCGCCTTCCTGATCCTCGGCATGCGCCGCGGCGCCCTGGTTCCCGGGCGCATGCAGAGCCTCGCCGAGATGTCCTACGAGTTCATCGCCGGCCTGATATCGGACACCGTCGGCAGCGAGGGGCGCCGCTACTTCCCGATCATCTTCACGCTGTTCATGTTCATCCTGTTCGGCAACCTGCTCGGCATGCTGCCCTACAGCTTCACCTTCACCAGCCACATCATCGTGACCTTCGCCTTGGCGGCGCTGGTGTTCATCGGCGTGACGGTCCTGGCCGTCGCCAAGCACGGCCTGCATTTCTTCTCGTTTTTCGTGCCGCCCGGCGCGCCGGTCGCCATGTGGCCGCTGCTGATCCCGATCGAGGTGATTTCCTACCTCTCGCGCCCGATCAGCCTGTCGGTGCGTCTCTTCGCCAACATGCTGGCCGGCCACACCCTGCTGAAGGTCATCGCCGGCTTCATCGGCGTGCTCGGCATCTTCGGCATCCTGCCCTTCGCGGTCGTGGTGGCGCTGACCGGCCTGGAGATCCTCATCGCCTTTCTCCAGGCTTACGTCTTCGCCATCCTGACCTGTCTCTACATCAACGACGCCCTGCATCTGCACTGAGGTTCGGCGCAACGCCAGAGCGTTCATCGACAACCCGCTTTTCGGATTTTTACGTCAAAGGGAGCTTTAACAATGGAACTTGAAGCCGCGAAAGTGATCGGCGCGGGCCTGGCCGTTATCGGCGTCATCGGCTCTGGTATCGGCATCGGCAGCATCTTCTCGTCCTTCATCGTCGCCGTCGGCCGCAACCCGGCGGCGCGTGGCGAGGTCTTCACTATGACCATGCTGGGCTTCGCGCTGGTGGAAGCCATCGCGCTGTTCGCGCTGGTCATCGCGCTGCTCATTCTGTTCGCTCTCTGACCGCGAGGGTTCGCCCCTCCGCCGCAGCGGCGCGGAGGCGACCCCCCGTCGATCTATCCCTGACAGAGTGAGAGGACGCGGGCCATGCCCCAACTCGATCCTGCCTCCTGGCCGACACAGATCTTCTGGCTGGCGATCACCTTCATCGCCCTCTACCTGGTCATCTGGCGCGTCGCCCTGCCGCGAATCGCCGACGTTCTGGAGGCCCGGCAGCGCAAGCTGGACGACGATCTGAAGAAGGCCACGGCGCTGAAGCAGGAGGCCGAGACCATCCTGGCCGAGTACGAGAAAATGCGCGCCGAGGCCCAGGCCTCGGCCCATGACGTGCTGAAGCAGGCCCAGGACGCGATGAAGGCCGAGACCGAACGCCAGCACGGCGAGACCGCGGCCAGGCTGTCCAAGCAGACCGACGAGGCCGAGGCGCGCATCGCCGAGGCCAAAACGGCGGCGCTCGCCAGCCTGGAAGGCACGGTCAACGAGGTGGTCGCCGCGGCCACCGAGAAGCTGATCGGCGTCAAGGCCGGCGACCAGGAAATCGGCCGCGCCGTCGGCGCGGTCATGGGAGGCAAACGCTGATGCTGAACGATCCCACATTCTGGGTCGCCGTCGCCTTTGTCGTCTTCGCCGGCCTCATGGTGTGGAAGGCGCGCCAGCCGATGCTCGACGGGCTCGACGCCCGCGCCGAGCGCATCAAGGCGGAGCTCGACGAAGCCCAGCGCCTGCGCGAGGAAGCGCAAAAGGCCCTGGCCGAGTACAAACGCAAGCAGCGCGACGCGGCCAAGGAGGCCGAAGACCTGCTGGCCAACGCCAAGCACGAGGCCGACCTGCTGCGCAAGCAGGCCGAGAAGGACCTGGCAGAAACCCTGGCGCGCCGCGAGAAGGCCGCCCTGGAGAAGATCGCCCAGGCCGAGGCCCACGCGGTGCAGGACGTGCGCGCCCAGGCCGTCGACATCGCCATGGCCGCCACCGCCAAGCTGCTGAGCGAGAACGTCGACCCGGCCCGCGACCAGGCCATGGTCGACCAGGCCATCAAGGACCTCGGCCAGAAGCTGCACTGAGGCGTCGCACGGTTCCCACAAGACAAAAAAACGCCCGATCCTCCGCCGAGGGTCGGGCGTTTTGCCTTGGGGCGCCGCGACGTCAGGGCATGAGCTGCCCGCCGTTCACTTCGACCGCCTGGCCGGTGATGTAGCCGGCGAGCGCATCGCTGGCCAGAAAAAGGTAGGCGCCGACGCAGTCCTCGGGCGTGCCGAGGCGGCCCATCGGGATCGATGCCTTGATGGTTTCCAGCACCTCCGGCTTGGTGTGCTTCTGATGAAAGAGAGTGTAGATCGTGCCCGGCGAGACGGCGTTGAAGCGGACGCCCTGGCCGGCGAACTCCTTGGCGTAGCTCTTCACCAGGTTCTGCACGGCGGCCTTGGACGCGGCGTAGAGGCTGGCCCCGGCGCCGCCCCCCAACTGGGCGGCGACGGAACCGGTAACCACGATGTTTCCACGGGTTTCGATCAGATGCGGGATCGCCGCGGCACAGGTCGCCACGACAGAGCGGATGTTGAGATCCATGACGTCGTCGTAGAACGCGCCGGTGATCTCGGTCAGACCCTTGCGGCCGACCAGTCCGCCCGCGTTGCACACCACGACATCGAGCTTGCCAAAATGTGCGACGACGTCGGAGACCAGGCGCGCGACGGCATCGGGGTCTGAAATATCTGCCTGAAAAAGCTGTACGGTGCCGCCGCCGGCGGCGATCTCGTCGCGAACGCGCTCGGCTTCGGCGGTGCTCGAGCCGTAGTTCATGGCGACACGGGCGCCCTGCTTTGCAAAGCCTTTGGCGGTCGCCGCGCCGATCCCGGTGCTGGCGCCGGTCACAAGCACGATCTTGTCTTGGAAATCGAGAGTCATCTGATGGCCTTCTTGCTGCAGATTGGGAGGCTGTTCACGAAGTCGTCCCGGACAGCTTGCTGTACCGGTTCTTGGTCTCGTCATTGGGCGGATAGAGGCCGATGATGCTCTCGCCCGCGCTCACCCTTTCGAAGACGAAGGCCTCGAACGCCTCCATCGCGGTGACTTCTTCGGCTATCTCCTCGGCCAGATGCAAGGGCACGACGACCACGCCGTCATCGTCGCCGACCATCAGGTCGCCGGGAAAAACGGGCGCTCCACCGCAGCCGATCGGCACGTTGATGTCGATCGCCTGGTGCCGGGTCAGGTTGGTGGGCGCAGAAGCGCGGGCGCAGAACGCCGGAATCGTCAGCCCGGCGATGGTGTCCGAATCGCGCAGGCCGCCATCGGTGACGACCCCGGCGCAGCCCCGCACTTCAAGGCGCTTGATCAGGATGCTGCCCGCCGACGCGGCACTCGCATCCTGCCGGCAATCCATGACCAGAACGTGTCCGGGGGGCGCGGTCTCGACCGCGTGCCTCTGCGGGTGTTCTGGATTCCGAAAGACGTCGAGCGTGTTGAGATCCTCGCGTGCCGGGATGTAGCGCAGCGTGAACGCCTGGCCGACCATATTCGGCCCGCGACGCCCCGACTGGCCCACGGCGGTGACGCCCTGGACGAAGTTGGATCGGATCCCGCGCTTGAACAGAAGCGTGCAGAGGCTTGAGGTGGCAGCGGTCCGATAAGCCGCCAAAACGTCCGCGGACAGAACTTTGTTGCTCATGTGAACTTTCCTGGTTGGGCGGCTGTGCGGCTGCCGAAGAGCCGGCCCCTTCCTGTCGTGGCAGGCCCGCCGCACGATACGCGTTTCACTCGATCAGTCCGGGCAGGGTCAACGAGATCGCTGGAATGTAGGAAACCAGCATGAGGGCCGCGAACATCGCGAGATAGAACGGCCAGATGGATTTCAACGCCTGCTCGATGGGGATCTTTCCGACCGCGCAGCCGACGAAGAGACAGGATCCGACCGGCGGCGTGCAGAGCCCAAGCCCGAGATTCATCAGCAGCATGATGCCGAACTGAATCGGATCCATGCCGATCTCCCGGGCGATCGGCAGGAAGATCGGCGTGCAGATGAGGATCAGCGCCGCCATGTCCATGATCATACCGAGCAGCAGCAGGATGACGTTGAGCATCAAGATGATGACGAAGGGATTGTCCGAGATCGTGACCAGAAGATCGGTCAGCAGCGTCGGCACCTGATAGAGCGCGAGAAGGTAAGCGAAGGCACCCGCGCAACCGATCAGAATCATCACCATCGCAGTCGTGCGCACAGAGGTCACCACCGCGGTGATAAAGTTCTCCCAGGTCAAAGAGCGGTAGACGAAGGCCGTCAGCAGCAGGGCGTAGATCGCCCCGAAGGCCCCCGACTCGGTGACCGTGAACACCCCGGAGAGGACCCCGCCGACGATGATCACGGCGGTTATGAAGCCCGGCAACGCGGCGGCGGCGGTAAGCAGCACGGTTTGCATGCCTGGAAAGGGTTCCGCCGGATAGTTGTGCCGCAGCGCCAGGATGTAGGCGGCAATGGCGAGCATGACGCACATCAGGATCCCCGGGATCACGCCGGCCAGGAACAGCTTGGAGATCGATATGCCGCCGCCGGCCGCCACCGCGAAAATGATCATGTTGTGGCTGGGCGGGATCACCACGCCGGCGATCGAGGAGGTGACCGTCACATTCACCGCGTAGTCGGGGCGATAGCCCTTTTCCTTCATCACCGGTATCAGCAACGAGCCAAGCGCGGAGATATCGGCGATCGCGGAGCCGGAAATTCCGCCGAACAACATGCTCGAGAAGATGTTCACTGAGGCGAGACCGCCGCGCACGCTGCCGACAAGGGCCGAGGCAAAGCGGACCAGCCGCGCGGCAATGCCGCCGTGCAGCATGAGCTCCCCGGCGAAGATGAAAAACGGAATCGCCAGAAGCGAGAATACGGAGACGCCCGAAATGATGCGCTGAAAGGTGATCAGTAGGGGGAAGCCTTCGTAGAAGAAGGCGGCGGCGGCGGCGATTCCCATGCCAAATGCCACGGGAACGCCCAGCAGAACGCAGAGGCTGAAAATACCGAGCAGGATCGCAAGGCCCATGTTAGTTCTCTTCGCCCGCTCTGGAGGAACCTTGAATGAAATCGGCGACAGTGCCGATGACGCGCGCGCCGGCGAAGAGGAAAATCATGCCGCCGCTGAGGAGCGCCGGCAGCGTCCGCAGACTTTCGGGAACGTTCAGCATCGGCAGTTTCGTCGACCAGCCGAATTCGAAGAGTTCCAAGCAGGCCAACATCATCACCAGGCCGAAGCCGGCGACGGCCGTATCGGCGATCAGCGTGGCGATGCGGCGCAGCGGTCGGGGAAGTCCGTCGCGAAGAAAGGTCACGCCGAGATGAGTTCCCTCATAGACACCGGCAGCCGAGCCTAGAAACGTTATGTAGACGACCAGGAGAAGCGACAGCTGTTCAACCCAGGTCGGCGTGGCGTTGAGAATATAGCGACCGAACACCAGCCATCCGAAAATGGCGACCAGGACCACCATGGCGCAGGAACAGGCGAAGATCGAAGCGCCGCTCATCCAGCGGAGGCACTGCCCAAGTCCCGATCTGGCACGCGATTGCGACATCACATGATTCTCCGTTGGCCCCGGTCCGAAAGCCTGCCCGCGCGGCGCGGCGCGCGGGCAGGTTCAGCGGATCTGCTTGCGCTCAGTCGGCGTTGCGGATCATGTTCACCAGGTCGGTCAAACCCGGATTGTCGGCGAGGAAGCTGTCGTAAACCGGCGCCATCGCCGCCTGGAAGGCGGCCTTGTCCTCGATCTGGTTCACCTGGGTTCCACCGGCTTTCACGACCTCCATGCTCTTGACCTCCCGCTGCGCCCAGAGACCGCGCTGGAGATCCGTGCTGGCCTTGGCGGCCGTCCTCACGATTGCCTGGTCTTCCGGCGACAGCGCATCCCAGGACCGCTTGCTCATGCACAGGCATTCGGGAATGATCAGATGTTCGGAGATCGAATAGTACTTGGCCACTTCGAAGTGGTTCGTCGATTCATAGGACGGCGGATTGTTCTCCGCGCCGTCAACGACACCGGTCTTGAGCGACTGGTAAACCTCGCCAAAGGCCATCGGCGTCGCGTTGCCGCCCAGCGACTCGATCATTCCGACGAAGAGGTCATTGTTCATCACGCGGATTTTCATGCCGGACACATCGCCGGGCGCCGTGATCGGCTTCTGAGAGTTGTAAAACGACCGCGCACCCGCATCGTACCAGCCGAGCGCCACGATTCCCTTCTTCTCCAGCCCCTTGCCGATTTCCGCTCCGGCAGCGCCGTCCATGAGACGGTGCATCTGATCGACGCCCTTGAAGATGAAGGGCAGCGAAACAACGCCGGTCTCCGGCACCACCTGGCCCATTGGGCCGAGGCTGAAGACGCCGAAATCGATGGCCCCGAGCCGAACCTGTTCGATGGCGTCCGGCTGGGAGCCGAGCACCCCGCCGTGGTAGATTTTGCCCTTGATGCGGCCATCGGTGTTCTTTTCGACTTCCGCGATAAACGCCTCCATGCCGTGCGAGACCGGGTAGTCGACGACATGAATATTCCAGCCACGCCATTCCTGCGCGGCGGCACTGCCAGGCCCGTACAGAGTGGCGGCGGCCGCCACGGCCAGAACGCCAAACACGGCGCCACGGCGCAGAATTCTGAGAATTTGCATTGCTTTCCTCCCGTTATTGTCCAGAACACCCTGGTTCAATGTTCTGACATGTCATATTATCTCTGGTAGGATACGTCAATATGAAATATTATCTCTTGCAGAAAGATCCCCTGAGCATGAGTACTCAACACCGCGCAGAATGGCTCTATTCCGCCAAAACGCTTATGGAATCAGATTTTTCCGGAACGGCGAAGAAACGGCGGCCTAGATGATAGATATGATGACACAGGCAAGAGAAAAACCGAGGAAACCCAGCCTCACCGACAGAGTGAGCGACCTGCTGCGTCATAGGCTGACAGGTGGAGAGTTCGCCGTCGGCGATCGCCTGCCCAAAGAACAGACGCTCTGCGACACCTATTCAGTAAGCCGCACGGTGATCCGCGAAGCCTTGGCCCGACTCAAGGCGGACGGACTGGTCGAGGCCCGCCACGGGGTCGGGTTCTTTGCGACGGAACCCGAACTGTCGAACGTTCAGGCCGACTTCATGACCGGGAACTTCGACCGCACGTCGTCCATTCTCGAGGCGTTGGAACTGCGGCGGGGTGTCGAAGTCGAGGCGGCCGGCCTCGCCGCCAAGCGAAGATCGCCAGCCCAAGAAGCCCGAATCATCGAGGCCTACAATCGGCTGAAAGCCGCGCTGGAGGATGATCCCTCGATTGTGGCCGACGCCGATCTCGACCTGCACCGCGCGATCGCCGAGGCGACCAATAATCCGTTCATTCCGGAGTTCCTGGATCTGGTGGTCGAGCGCACGAAATCACGCACCGTCGTGGCAGGCCACGGCGGCGACGAGGCGAGACGTCTGAACCAGACTGAACACCTGCTGGACGAGCACCGCTACATCGTCGAAGCGATCTGCCGGCAAGACCCCGAAAAAGCCCGCGACTCCATGCGCGCGCATCTAGAGCACAGCGAAACCCGGTTCCGCCTGTCGACTTCCAACGACCTGTGAGGGTCCGCCGCCGAATCGGGGCCGAGCGATTTTAGAGCACTTTATCGCCCGGGTTGGCGATGACGTTGAACGGCGCTGACACGCCGCTTCAGCTTGAGGACGATAGAGGAAGCCCCGCCCTGAGAAGCCGCCTCAGGCGTCGTCTCCAAGGGCGAGGCTCTCCTGAGCGCCCTACTCGGCGGCTTCCTGGTAGGCTTCGATGGGCGGGCAGGTGCAGATCAGGGTGCGGTCGCCGGCGACGTTGTCGACGCGCCCGACCGGCGGCCAGTACTTGTCGCTCTGGGCGCCGTCCAGCGGGAAGAAGGCCTGCTTCTTGCCGTAGGGCCGATCCCAGTCGGCCATCAGCAGGTGATGGGTGTGCGGCGCGTGGTGCAGCACGCTATCCCCGGCCGCGACCTTGCCCGCTTCGACCTCGGCGATCTCCTTGCGGATGGCGATGAGGGCGTCGCAGAAGCGGTCGAGCTCGCGCTTGGCCTCACTCTCCGTCGGCTCGATCATCAGGGTGTCGGCCACGGGAAAGGACATGGTCGGGGCGTGGAAGCCATAGTCGACCAGGCGCTTGGCCACGTCCTCGTTGGTGATGCCGCAGGACTCCTTGATGCCGCGCAGGTCGACGATGCATTCGTGCGCCACCATGCCGTTCTGGCCGGCATAGAGGATCGGGTAGTGCGGCGCCAGGCGCCTGGCCATGTAGTTGGCCCCGAGGATCGCCATCTGGGTCGCCCGGGTCAGGCCCTCGGCACCCATCATGGCGATGTAGGCCCAGGAGATCGGCAGGATCGAGGCCGAGCCCCAGGGCGCCGCCGAGACGGGGCCGATGGTTTCGCCCTCGCCGGCCGCCGGATTGACGCCGCGCACCACCGGATGGTCCGGCAGAAAGGGCGCCAGGTGGGCGCGTACGCCGATCGGGCCCATGCCGGGTCCGCCGCCGCCGTGCGGGATGCAGAAGGTCTTGTGCAGGTTCATGTGCGACACGTCGGCGCCGATCTCGCCCGGCTTGCAGATGCCGAGCAGGGCATTCAGGTTCGCCCCATCCATGTAGACCTGGCCGCCGTTGGCGTGGACGATTTCGCAGATCTCGCGGATCGCCGCCTCGAAGACGCCGTGGGTCGAGGGATAGGTGACCATCAGGGCGGCGAGACTGGCGCTGTGCTGCTCGGCCTTGACTTTCATGTCGGCGACGTCGACGTTGCCCTTGGCATCGCAGGCCACGACAACGACCTTCAGCCCGGCCATGGTCGCCGAGGCCGGATTGGTGCCGTGCGCCGAGGAGGGAATCAGACAGACGTCGCGATGCGCCTCGCCGCGGCTCTCGTGGTACTTGCGGATGGTCATGAGGCCGGCGTACTCACCCTGGGAACCGGCGTTGGGCTGCAGCGAAACGGCATCGAAGCCGGTGGCCGCGCAGAGCATGCCCTCCAGTTCGTCGAAGAGCTGGTGATAGCCCTGCACCTGATCGAGCGGCGCGAAGGGATGGATCTCGGCGAACTCCGGCCAGGTGATGGGCTGCATCTCCGAGGTCGCATTCAGCTTCATGGTGCAGGAGCCGAGCGGGATCATCGAGCGGTCGAGTGCGATGTCCTTGGCCTGCAGGCGGCGCAGGTAGCGCAGCATCTCGGTTTCCGCGTGATAGAGGTGGAACACCGGATGGGTCAGATAGTCGCTGGTGCGCTTCAAGTCCGCCGGGATGCCGTCCTTGGCGGCGTCCTGCAAAGCATCGACCTGCGGCACCTCGGCGCCGAAACCGGCGAAGGTGTCGAACAGCTTCTGCAGGTCTTCGCGCGCCGTGGTTTCGTCGAGGGAGATGCCGACCCGGCCGGGGCCGACCCGGCGCAGGTTGATGCCGGCCTCGCGCGCCTTGGCCAGCAGCACCTCGCCGCGGCCCGGCACCGCCAGGGTAAGGGTGTCGAAGAAGGTCTCGTTCTCGACCTCGATGCCGAGACGCTCCAGCCCGGCCGCCAGAATTCCGGTCAGGCGCTGCACCCGCCGGGCGATGCGCTGCAGACCATCGGGGCCGTGGTAGACGGCATAGAGCGAGGCGATCACCGCCAGCAGGACCTGGGCGGTGCAGATGTTGCTGGTCGCCTTCTCGCGGCGGATGTGCTGTTCGCGGGTCTGCAGCGCCATGCGCAGCGCGGGCCGCCCGGCGGAGTCGACGGAGACGCCGATAAGCCGCCCGGGAACCGAGCGCTTGTAGGCGTCCTTGGTGGCGAAGAAGGCGGCGTGCGGGCCGCCGTAGCCCATGGGCACGCCGAAGCGCTGAGCCGAGCCGACCACCATATCGGCGCCCATCTCGCCCGGCGGCGTGACAACCGTCAGCGCCAGCAGATCGGTGGCCACCACCGCCAGGGCGCCTTGCTGATGCAGCGCCTCGACGATGGGGCGAAGATCCCTCAGGTGCCCCTGCGAACCGGGGTACTGCAGCAGGGCGCCGAAGACCTCCTGGCCCGAAAGACCGCTGACCGGGTCGCCGACCACGATCTCGATACCCATCGGCTTGGCGCGGGTCTGGATCACCGCCAGGGTCTGCGGATGGCAGTCGGCGGCGACGAAGAAGCTGGCCGACTTGGACTTGGCGACGCGGCGCGCCATGGCCATGGCCTCGGCCGCCGCCGTCGCCTCGTCGAGCAGCGAGGCATTGGCGATCTCCAGGCCGGTCAGGTCGACGATCATCTGCTGGAAGTTGAGCAGCACTTCCAGGCGGCCCTGGCTGACCTCGGCCTGATAGGGCGTATAGGCCGTGTACCAGCCGGGGTTCTCCAGCACGTTGCGCTGAATGACGCCGGGCAGGATGGTGCCGTAGTAGCCCATGCCGATCATCGAGGTCATGATCTGGTTGCGGTCCGCCATCCGGCGCAGATAGTTCAAGGCGTCGCGCTCGCTGCGCACCGGCGGCAGGGCCATCGGCGCTGCGCTGCGGATCGACTGCGGCACCGCCTTGTCGATCAGGTCGTCCAGGGAATCGAGCCCAAGGCTTTCCAACATCGCCGCAATCTGCGGTTCACCGGGCCCGATGTGACGGCGCACGAAGTCGTCGCGCTTCTCCAGATCGGCAAGTGTCGGCTGCTCGTTACTCATGCCTGCTCTCCAATTGCGGCCCAAAGCTTGCGGCCTCATCCTGCTCTATTCGTCGATGAAGGACTTGTAGGCGGCCTCATCCATCAGCGAGGCGACCTGCGAAGCGTCGCTGAGCTTCATCTTGAAGAACCAGCCGTCGCCTTCGGGGTCGCTGTTCACCTTGCCGGGTTCATCGTTCAATGCCTCGTTGACCTCCAGCACTTCGCCGTCGGCCGGGGCGTAGATTTCGCTGGCGGCCTTTACCGACTCGACCACCGCGGCCTCCTTGCCCTTCTCCAAGGTCTTGCCGACGTCTGGCAAGTCGATGAAGACGATATCGCCAAGCTGTTCCTGGGCATGGTTGCTGATGCCGATCACGGCATCCGCGCCGTCGATCAGCACCCACTCGTGGTCCTCGGTGTAGCGTTTCTCACTCATGTCTCTTGGTCCCCCAATCAGCCTCTGAAGTAGTTGTGTTTCACGAACGGCAGCGCCGCCACCTTGCAAGGCAGCGGCTTGCCGCGGACGACGGCCTGCAGTGCCGTGCCTTCCGCCGCCAGTTCCGCGGTGACGTAGCCCATGGCGACCGGCCCGCCGACGGTGGGCCCGAAGCCACCCGAGGTCACGTTGCCGACGACCTCGCCGCCATCGTTCCGCAATTCCGTACCCTCGCGCATCGGGGCGCGGCCCTCGGGCAACAGGCCGACACGGCGGCGCGGCGCGCCTTCGGCCAGTTGCCGCTGCACCTCCGCGGCGCCGGGAAAGCCGCCTTCCTGGCGGCGGCGCTTCTGAATCGCCCAGGTGAGATCGGCCTCGACCGGGTTGGTGGTCACGTCGATGTCATGGCCGTAGAGGCAGAGCCCGGCTTCCAGACGCAGCGAATCGCGCGCGCCGAGGCCGGCGGCCGCGACTTCCTCTTCCGCGAGCAGGCGGCGCGCCAGGGCCTCCGCCTGGTCCGCCGGCACCGAAATCTCGTAGCCGTCCTCACCGGTGTAGCCGGAGCGGCTGGCCAGGCAGTCGGCTCCCTCGATCACCACCGGCTTGCAGTCCATGAACTTCAAAGCCTCGATGCCCGGCGCGAGGCGCGCCAGCACCGCCGCCGCCTTTGGCCCCTGCACTGCCAGCAGGGCGCGGTCGGTCGTCTCGGTGAGCGTGACGTCGCCTTTGAGACCGGCTGTCATATGGGCGATATCGGCCTCCTTGCAGGCGGCGTTGACCACTAGGAAGAGCCAGTCGCCCTGGTTGGAGATCATCAGGTCGTCGAGGATGCCGCCGGCATCGTTGGTGAAAAAGCTGTAGCGCTGCCGGCCTTCGCCGAGACCGGCGATATCGGCGGGCACCAGGGCCTCCAGCGCGGCGACACGATCGGCGCCTTCGAGCTTCACCTGTCCCATATGGGAGACGTCGAACAGCGCCGCGGCTTCGCGCGTCTGCTTGTGCTCGGCCATGATGCCGGCGGGATACTGGACCGGCAGGGCGTAGCCCGCGAAGGGCACGATTTTGCCGCCGAGTTCCTGATGCAGGTCGAAGAGGGGGGTTTTCTTCGGCCCCGTAGCGTCTGTCCGGTCCACGCGCGGCTCCTTGCGACAAAAGTCATTGTGCCATGACCGCCCTTCCGGGAAGCCCGGCCCCTTCTGTCGTGGATACCTGAGAGATTCACCGGGTCGCCGAAAGGCTCGGCGGCCGACTTACTCCTTCGGTGAGACCCGCCCGGACCAGAGTCCAGACGTGACCGCTTTCCAGAAGCGCCTCACCCTCGCGGTCCATTTTGCCTGAGAGTTTCCGGGGCGGTTGCTCCTTCGGCGCCGGTCTGACGGCCAGACCAGTCTCTCCCGCAAGGGATCATAGGCAATACGACGATCACAGAGTGACCGTCGGTCTTGCTACAGCAGGAAAGCTAGCCTGCCGACCGGCCAATTTCAACCGTCTCCGTCCGGCGCGTCGACTTGCGAGCGATAGCGCGCCGCCAAAGCGTCGAAATCCTCCGGCTGGCGGTCGTAGTGAAGCCCGCCGGGCAGGAGCGCGACCCAGGCCTGCCGGCTGTCGGTCCAGAGATCGCCGATCGGCTGCAGGCCGGAGGGATCGTCGAGGGTTCCCGGTTTCAGATTGACCCTTCCTGGCCGGGCCGGCGATCTGTGCAACAAGCGGCAACCGCAAACTTCGCAGAAAAAACAGTCGACGGCGCGCCCGCTGTCGGCCTTGCGCCGCCAGGTCTTCAGGTCGCCCCGCGTGATTTCGAAGGCCGCCTCAGGAAAGACCATCGACAGGCCGAAAGCGCTGGCGGTCTGGCGCTGGCATTCGCGGCAGTGGCAACGGTAGAGCGTGACAGCCTCGGAAAGATTGACGGTGTAGCGAACCGCGCCGCACTGACACCCGCCCTCGACGACAGATGCGCGGTTGGAATGTTCAGCCACGGCCCTTCTCTCGACTGCCGCCGTCAGCGGTTGACGCGGTTGTAGTCCAACTCTTCGCGGCTCAGATCGAAGCCGACGTAGATTCGATAGTCGCCGCCGTCTTCGCCGCCGGCCAACTGGATGACCTGTCCGATCTCTTCCAACCCGGACACCCGGGTGCGATTGCCGGGAAAGGGAATGGCGATATCGAAGCTCTCGCGCGCCAGCACGGTCTCATCGCTGCGGGCAACGGCGACGAAGTAGCTGATATTGGCCAGCCGGTCGCTGTTTGCCGGACCGCGCGCGGCGACGACCTGAACCTGCAGGTCCACGTCCAGGACGTTCTCGTCGTATTCGCAGACAAGACGACCGGTTCGAATGCTGGCCTCGAAGAGGACATCCGTCAGGTCACGCCCCTGGCCACTGAACTTCACCTGGCGGGACGCATCGGTCAGGACGACGGCCTCCGGACAGGATCGGGTCTCCGGCTGTGCGGCGCAGGCGGCCAGGAACGGCACGACAAGGAAGCCAAGCAACAGGCGCGAGGGGCGAAGGGCATCAAACCGGGATGAAACTGCAATCATGAAGGCTCGCTCTATCGCAAGGGTTACCGGAGGCGGTCGTGACGGTTCATGGGCAGGGACTCTAGATCCGGGCGTGGCTGCCATCGCAGAGCGGCTGACGGCCGGTTGCCTTGCAACCACAGAAAAAAACATTCTTGCTGGCCGGCGCCTCGTAAGCAACAGGGGTCAATCCCGTCCCGGCGTGGGAGCCGTCGCAGAAAGGCTGCTTTCTGCTGCGGCCGCAGGCACACCAGAAGTATTTCTTTCCGGCCTCGACGGAAACCTTGTACGGCTCCTTCTGTGCGGGAATTGGACCGGATTCCGGGTCTGCCATGAAGCCTTCCTTCTGTTAACGCGCTGTATTAGTGTCCGCGGGCGGACCTGAACTGCGCGGCCGGGGAATCGGGTTCTGATTTGCCTGCCGGACTTTACGGAACCGCCGGCGATGCGACAAGAGTCCCTGGCGGCGCCGGCGCCCGCGAAACAGTACTTGCGGTGCCGGACAGGGGCCCTCACTTTAGAACCTGCCGGACCGGGCGCCTGAAGCCGCAGGCATGCTTCGGCCCGTTCGCCCCGTAAACCGCCATTCCGAGGACAGGGATCCCTTCGAATGACCAGAAAGCCGCTAACCGTCCTTCTCGCCAATCCTCGCGGCTTTTGCGCCGGCGTAGAGCGGGCCATCGAAATCGTCGAACGGGCGCTGCAGCGCTATGGCGCGCCGGTTTATGTACGCCACGAAATCGTTCACAACCGGTTCGTCGTCGAGTCCCTGGAAGCCAAGGGCGCCGTTTTCGTCGAAGAATTGAACGAGGTGCCCGAGGGCGTCCCGGTGATCTTCTCGGCCCACGGCGTGCCCAAGGAAGTCCCCAGCGAAGCCGAGCGGCGGCGCCTCTTCTATCTCGACGCCACCTGCCCGCTGGTCAGCAAGGTCCACCGCGAAGCCGAGCGCCATGCCCGGGTGGGGCGGCAGATCCTGCTGATCGGCCACAGCGGACATCCGGAAGTCATCGGGACCATGGGTCAGGTGCCGGAAGGCTCGATCCTGCTGATCGAGAACGTCGCCGCGGCGGAGACAGTCGGTGTCGATGATCCCAAGAACCTGGCCTACATCACCCAGACGACTCTCTCGGTGGACGACACCAGCGAAATCATCAATGCCCTGCGGCGGCGCTTTCCGGAGATTCACGGCCCCAAGAAGGAAGACATCTGCTACGCCACCACCAACCGCCAGGACGCGGTCAAGGCGATCGCCCGCAACTGCGATGCGCTGCTGGTCGTCGGCGCCCCCAACTCGTCGAACTCACAGCGCCTTGTCGAAGTCGCCCGGCGAGAAGGCTGCCCCCAGTCGCAGTTGGTCCAGCGGGCCGTGGACATCGATTGGGCCGAACTGGGCGAGATCGATCGCCTCGGCATCACAGCCGGTGCTTCGGCACCTGAAATCCTCGTGGAAGAGGTGGTGGAGGCCTGCCGCAAGCGTTTCGACGTCACCCTGCAGAATGTGAGCGGCGTGGTCGAGGACGTGATGTTCAAGCTTCCCAAGGAGCTGACCGGCAAGACGATACCGGCCTGACGCCGGGTCTGACGCCTGACAGCTTCTGCGCCGCAGGCCACTTCACCCCTTCCCGCGACTGTCCCCTTCCAAACGCATGGCCGTATACACCGAGGTTTCCGCCGAAGAGATCGAGAACTTCGCCGCCGAATACGGCCTCGGCGAAGTATTGTCGTTCAAGGGCATCGCCGAAGGCGTGGAGAATTCCAACTACCTGCTGCACACGGCCGAGGGTCACTACATCCTGACGCTCTACGAGAAGCGCGTGGCCGCCGCCGACCTGCCGTTTTTCCTGGGGCTCATGGAGCATCTGGCGGCGCGCGGCATCGACTGCCCGGTGCCATTGCACGGACGCGACGGCAAGGCGCTGCGCCAACTCTGCGGACGGCCGGCGGCGCTGATCAGCTTTCTCGAGGGGCTCTGGCCGCGGCGCATCCAGACCTTTCACTGCGCCGCGCTGGGCGGGGCCATGGCGCGCCTGCACCTGGCCGGCGCGGATTTCAGCCTGCGCCGCGAAAACGCCCTTTCCGTCGCCGGCTGGCGGCCGCTGCTGGACCCCTGCCGGGCGCGGGCCGACGAAGTGCAGCCCGGCCTCGCGCAGGCTCTGGAACAGGAACTGACCTTTCTGGAGGCCTCCTGGCCGGACGCCCTGCCGGCCGGTGTCATTCATGCCGACCTGTTTCCCGACAACGTATTCTTCCGCGGCGCCAAACTCAGCGGCCTGATCGACTTCTATTTCGCCTGCAACGACTACTTCGCCTATGACCTGGCGATCTGCCTCAATGCCTGGTGCTTTGAGCAGGACAATGCCTTCAATGTGACCAAGGCGCGCATGCTGCTGAAGTCCTACAGCAACGAACGCCCCTTCTCGGAAGCGGAATTGGCGGCACTGCCGCTGCTGGCGCGGGGTTCGGCCCTGCGCTTCCTGCTGACGCGGCTGTACGATTGGCTGCACCACCCGCCGGGCGCTTTCGTGAAGCCGAAGGATCCGTTGGAGTATTGGAAGAAGCTGCAGTTTCACCAGCAGGTTCACGGGCCGGGCGCCTACGGACTGGATCTCTAGGGAGCCACATGCCAAGCAAGATCCAAGCGGTCGAAATCTTCACCGACGGCGCCTGCTCGGGCAATCCGGGACCCGGCGGCTGGGGCGCCGTGCTGCGCTATGGCGATGCGGAGAAGGAACTCCACGGCGGCGAAGCCGCCACCACCAACAATCGCATGGAGATGATGGCGGCGATCATCGCCCTGGAGACCCTGAAGCGGCCCACGCGGGTCGACCTTCATACCGACAGCACCTACCTGCGCGACGGCATCACCAAGTGGATCCACGGCTGGAAGCGCAACGGCTGGAAGACGGCGGCGAAGAAGCCGGTGAAAAACGTCGACCTCTGGCAACGCCTGGAGCTGGCAATCGAGCGCCACGACGTATCCTGGCACTGGGTGAAGGGGCACGCCGGCCACCCGGAGAACGAACGTGCCGATGCGCTGGCGCGCGCCGGCGTCGAGAGCCTGCGCTAAAGCACTTTGCGCCCAATTTGAACCATTCTGCCGGAGCGGATTTGTGTCAGGACCAAGTGGATTTGGCGCCGGGCATAGCGGCGCTATGGTCAAGCCAAAGCCCGCCGGTACTGGCGCAAAGCCGCCCGGCCCCCCGAAGGCCCTGGCGGGTTTCGGAGCGGCGGGCGCCCGCGGCGTCGGCAGGCTTGCCCGATGCGCCGCATCGCGCTTCGCCTGCCTCCTGACGGATCGCCGCACCGCTCGAAAACAGAATTGATTCAAATTGGGCGCAAAGCGCTTTAAGCCCCCTCTCTATG
>JAVJNS010000032.1:0-79845 GCA_040217155.1 Kiloniellaceae bacterium | reverse complement strand
GAAAAACTATTTTGGGCTCGAATTTGCGCAATCATGATTCGCAGTCATGCCATTTGCGATTCGATTCCGTCCGTTCCGGGTCGTGTTAGATTCTTTTCTTGCACGACCGCCTTCGTCCGGCGACTTTTTCAGCAACCTGCTAGAACTTTTTTCAGCGTCAGTGATCTCAAGGTTGCCGCTTTGCGGACTTGCGCCATGCCGTCGGCCTTTTTCAGTCATGCTCGCAGGGGTTTATGTTTATCAGTTCCAGCAAACGCAATGGTTTGGAAAAAATTAACCATTTAAACGCGAAGATTGTTTTTTGATCGTCATCTTCGTGCCTGGCAAGCAATCGCGCTAGTTGTTTTCTAAGTGGGAACTTTCATCTTTGCCTGCAAAGTCCGCAGTCAGATTTCGGGAAAGGAATCGTCATGGCCGCCTCGCCAATTGTCGCTCTCGCAAAGAACTTGAAACTGCGAAGTAAAATTCTCGGGCTGGTCGGCGTTTTGCTGACCATTCTCAGCATCAATGCCGGTATCACGCTCTGGAAGCTGGAAGTTGTCGGCGCGGAGATCGCCGACGTCGCGGAAATCGACGTGCCCTTGACAGGGCATGTGTCGCAGGCGACAGCCGCGCAGCTGGACCAAGGCACCCAGTTCGAGCGGTTGCTGCGCCTTGCCCCCGCAGCCGTCACGGATCCGCAATTTCGCGACCTCATGAGCCAGACTCTCTTGCAATATGAAGAGTCCAACCTGATTGCCAGGGAACAGTTGGAGGCTGCAAGGCGGCTGGCCAAAAAGAGTATCCTTGCCGCGCATAGCGACAGACAGCGCCAAGAATTTGAGAGCGTCCGCAATCAACTCGACCTCGCCGTCGAGCAGCATAAAACATTTGCCGGGCACGTTGGCGAGGTCTTCGCCAAGATCGAGGCCGGTGATTTGGGCTCAGCGGGTGCAATGGCGCAAGCGGTCACCCAGGAACAGGACAAACTCAACGCGGTCCTGCGGAGCTTAAGTGGCGAGCTCGAAGATTTCACCACGGCGGCGGCCGAGCAGGCGGAAGCTGACGAGAAGAGCGCCATTATTCTGCTGGGCGTCATCACCGCAATGGGTCTGGTGCTGGGCATTGGGCTTGGCTGGCTCATAGCCAATGGCTTGACCAATCCATTGAGCCGCGCAGTCAAGACCATGAGAGCTCTTGCCGATGGCGATACCTCAGTCGAGTTGCGCGTGGACACAAAGGACGAAGTCGGCGAGTTGGCCGAGACCATCGAAGTGTTTCGCCAGACGACAATCAAGGCGAAGACCCTGGCCGAGGCGCAGGCGGCGGAGGAAAGCCGCAAGCAGCAGCGCCTCGAACACCAGGCAGAGCTGACGAGAAACTTTGATCAGAAGATTGGCACGGTGCTTGAGACAGTGACGGCGGCGGCGGCTGAGATGCAATCCACTGCCAATTCCTTGCGATCGACGGCGGAGCGCACGACGACACAGGCGGGGGCTGTAGCATCAGCATCGCAGGAGGCCTCGACCAACGTCCAGACCGTCGCCGCCGCGGCAGAGGAGTTGTCCAACGCCATCGCAGAGATTAGCAACCAGGTCAGTCAGTCTACTTCCGTGGCCCAGGGTGCCGCCGTGCAGGCGCAAGAAACCGACAAAGAGATGAAGAGCCTCGACGAGACCGCGCAGCGGATCGGTGAAATCATCTCTCTCATTTCCGACATTGCGGAACAGACCAACCTGCTGGCCCTCAATGCCACCATCGAGGCGGCACGGGCGGGCGAGTACGGCAAGGGCTTCGCCGTCGTGGCAAGCGAAGTGAAGTCGCTTGCGAATCAGACTGCCAGGGCAACCGAAGACATCTCGCGCCAAATTGGCGAGATGCAGTCGGCCACGAGCAGCGCTGTCGGAAAAATCGACCAAGTCAACGAGACGATCTCCCGCATCAATGAAATTTCGACCGGCATCGCCTCGGCCGTTGAAGAACAGACGGCGGCGACTCAGGAGATTTCTCGCAACGTCGTGCAGGCGGCTGCCGGAACCGCTGAAGTGGATGAGAACATTGCCAGTGTCGCGGCGACCGCGACGGAAACCGGCAATTCCTCAGAGGACGTTCTGGAGGCCGCCGGCGAGCTGTCGCGTCAAGCCGACACCATGAAGGCCGAGGTGCAGGCCTTCCTTGACGGTATCCGCGCTTTGGATGAAAACCGAGCCGCATAGTCAACTCTCGATGCAGGGTTTGAGGGCGGCTGCCGCGACGCTGCGGTGGCCGCTTTCGCATTCAGAGACCGCACGCTCTGACCGCTGAGCCCCACCGCAGGCAATAGTTCTGGGTCGGCGGCGACTTGCCGCCTTATTGTCGTGAATGCATGCTCGCCTGTCGACAAGCCGACCCGGGTCGCCTATAGCCTAGGCGCGAAAGCTCCACCCCAGAACGCCGAGAGGGCCATGACTGCAATCATCGACATCCAGGGCCGAGAAATTCTCGATTCCCGCGGCAACCCCACCGTCGAGGTCGACGTGACCTTGGAGAGCGGCGCCTTTGGCCGTGCCGCAGTACCGTCCGGCGCCTCCACCGGCGCCCACGAGGCGGTCGAGCTGCGCGACGGCGACAAGAAACGTTACGGCGGCAAGGGCGTTCTCACCGCGGTCGACGCGGTCAATCACGAGATCTTCGACGTGCTCTCCGGCCTCGACGGCGAGGACCAGGTGCACATCGACCGGACCCTTATCGAGCTCGACGCGACGCACAACAAAGCGCGGCTCGGCGCCAACGCCATCCTCGGCGTCTCCCTGGCGGTGGCCAAGGCGGCGGCGGAGGAGGCGGGCCTGCCACTCTACCGCTACGTCGGCGGCACCTTCGCTCGGACCCTGCCGGTGCCGATGATGAACATCATCAACGGCGGCGCCCATGCCGACAATCCGATCGACATCCAGGAATTCATGATCATGCCGGTCGGCGCCGATAGTCTCGCCGAGGCGGTGCGCACCGGGGCCGAGATATTCCACGCCCTGCGCCGCGGCCTGAAGGACGCGGGCCACAACACCAACGTCGGCGACGAAGGCGGTTTCGCGCCGAATCTCGCCTCCACCGACGAGGCGCTGGGTTTCGTCGCCCGCGCCACCGAGGCAGCCGGCTACAAACTGGGCGACGACGTCATGCTGGCGCTCGACTGCGCTTCCACGGAGTACTTCAAGGACGGCAGGTACCACCTGGCGGGGGAGGGCAAGAAACTGGACCCCGGCGCCATGGTCGACTATCTCGCCGACCTCTGCGGCCGCTACCCGATCCTCTCCATCGAGGACGGCATGAGCGAGGACGACTGGGACGGCTGGAAGGCGCTGACCGAGCGCCTGGGCGGCACGGTGCAACTGGTCGGCGACGACCTCTTCGTCACCAACCCGACGCGGCTGCGCGACGGCATCGGCAAGGGCGTGGCCAACTCGATCCTGGTGAAGGTCAACCAGATCGGCACCCTGACGGAGACCCTGGAGGCGGTCGAAACGGCACAGGCCGCGGCCTACACCGCGGTCATGTCGCACCGCTCCGGCGAGACCGAGGACGCCACCATCGCCGATCTGGCGGTGGCCACCAACTGCGGCCAGATCAAGACCGGCTCGCTGTCGCGCTCCGACCGCATGGCCAAGTACAACCAGCTGATCCGCATCGAGGAGGAGCTTGCCACGGCGGCCGTCTACGCCGGCCGCTCGGTGCTGCGCGGCTGAGCGCACCGCGCGCTGCGGTTGAGGCGGCGGACGGCTGAATGAGTCCAAAAGGCGAACTTCGGGGCGTCCGAGTCGTTTTTTGAATCTATTTGGAATCCTTGACTCTTTTTAGCTTGACCGGATGAATCCCAGTGTGATTCGCTCGGCCCATGAGACTGCTCCGCGAAATCAGGAACCGGGCCCGGCAGGCGACACCTCAGGTACTGGCCGCCTGCATGGTGGCCTACTTCGCCTATCACGCCTTGCAAGGCGACCGGGGGTTCTATGCCTGGATCATGCTGAAGCAGGAAAAGGCGCAGGCCGAGACGACCGCCGCGGCGGTGGCGGGTGAGCGCCGCGAACTGCAACGCCGGGTCAGTCTGCTGCGGCGCGACAACCTCGACCCCGATCTGCTGGAAGAACGCGCCCAGGCAATCTTGAACTACGGGATCGAGGGGGATCATGTTATCTTTCTGCCCCCGGATCTGCAGCGGTCTCTGCAGCGGTCCGCCGGCAGCCCCTGACTCGTCGGTGCCGCTCCCGGCCGCGAGTTTTCGTAACTTATTTCAAGTTAATTGACGAATTTGTCATCAAATTCAACAAATTAACTATGATTGAATAGCTACTCCCAATGCGCTAAGCTGCGGCAAAAGAGGCGGCCTCAAACCGCTTTCGGTTTCTTTGCGCGACGGCAGGGAGTTCCCTATGGCGAGTACCAAATCGACCGGCACCCGTGGTGGCGGCAAACGCAAGGCTGCCGCGACATCGCAGAAAGCGAGTGTCGAAGACCTGCAGCAATACTACCGCGACATGCTGCTGATCCGGCGGTTCGAGGAAAAGGCCGGCCAGATGTACGGCATGGGCCTCATCGGCGGGTTCTGCCATCTCTACATCGGCCAGGAGGCCGTGGTGGTCGGCGTGCAGGCGGTCATGGGGCCGAAAGACACCGTGCTGACGTCCTACCGCGACCACGCCCACATGCTGGCCTGCGGCATGGAGCCCAAAGGCGTCATGGCGGAGCTGACCGGCCGTGAAGGCGGCTACTCCAAGGGCAAGGGCGGCTCCATGCACATGTTCAGCCACGACAAGCGCTTCTACGGCGGTCACGGCATCGTCGGCGCCCAGGTGCCGCTCGGCACCGGCTTGGCCTTCGCCCACCGCTACCTCGACGAGGACGCGGTTTCCGTCACTTACCTCGGCGACGGCGCCCTCAACCAGGGCCAGGTCTATGAATCCTTCAACATGGCGGCGCTGTGGTCGCTGCCTACCGTCTACGTGATCGAGAACAACAAATACGGCATGGGCACTTCGATCGAGCGCTCCTCGGCCAAGTCGACCGAACTTTATCACCGCGGCCAGGCCTACGGCATCCCCGGCGTGCAGGTCGACGGCATGGACGTGCTGGCGGTCCGTGAGGCGGCGGAGAAGGCCCTCGGCCACGCTCGCTCCGGCAAGGGCCCCTTCATCATGGAGATGCTGACCTACCGCTACCGCGGCCACTCCATGTCGGACCCGGCCAAGTACCGCTCCAAGGAAGAGGTGCAGAAAGTGCGCCAGGAGCGCGACCCCATCGAGCGGCTGCGCGGCATCATGATCGAAAAGAAGGTGATGGACGAAGCCAAGCTCAAGGAGCTCGACAAGGAAGTGAAGGCCATCGTTTCGGAGGCCGCCGACTTCGCGCAGTCGAGCCCCGAGCCGGACGCCTCGGAACTCTATACCGACGTCTACGTCGGCGCCTGAACGAAAAACAGGGCAGGCCGGCCCGTCGCGACGATCTCGCGGTGACGACCGGTCGAGCGGAACTCCCGGAGGGGACATGCCAATCGAAATACTAATGCCGGCACTCTCGCCGACCATGACCGAGGGCAAGCTGGCCAAGTGGCTGAAGCAGGAAGGCGACAACGTCACCTCCGGCGACATCCTGGCGGAAATCGAGACCGACAAGGCGACCATGGAAGTCGAGGCCGTCGACGAGGGCGTGCTCGGCAAGATCATGGTGTCTGAGGGCACCGACGGCGTGCCGGTCAACCAGGTCATCGCCGTGCTGTTGGAGGACGGCGAAGACGCCTCGGCGATCTCCGACGCGCCAAAGCAGGCGGAGGCCAAGCAACCCGGGCCGGCGCCGGACGACGAAGAAAAGCCGTCCAAGTCCGGCGACGCCGCGCCGCCCAAGGCGGCGACACCGGCCCCAGAGCCGGAGTGGGACGGCCCCACGGTGACCCTGACCGTGCGCGAGGCGCTGCGCGACGCCATGGCCGAGGAGATGCGGGAAAACGACCGGGTCTTCCTGATGGGCGAGGAGGTTGCCGAGTACCAGGGCGCCTACAAGATCAGCCAGGGGCTGCTCGACGAGTTCGGCGCCAGGCGGGTGGTCGATACGCCGATCACCGAGCACGGCTTCACCGGCCTCGGCGTCGGCGCGGCGATGTACGGCCTGCGCCCCATCGTCGAGTTCATGACCTTCAACTTCGCCATGCAGGCCATCGACCACATCATCAACTCGGCGGCCAAGACGCACTACATGTCCGGCGGCCAGATCTCCTCGCCGATGGTGTTCCGCGGGCCCAACGGCGCGGCGGCGCGGGTCGCGGCCCAGCACTCCCAATGCTACGCCTCCTGGTACGCCCACGTGCCGGGCCTCAAGGTCGTGGCGCCCTATTCGGCGGCCGACGCCAAGGGACTGCTGAAGTCGGCCATCCGCGACGACAACCCGGTCATCTTCCTGGAGCACGAGATCCTCTACGGCCAGAGCTTCGAGGTGCCGGACAGCAAGGACTGGACCGTGCCGATCGGCAAGGCGCGCATCGCGCGGCCCGGCAAGGACGTCACCATCGTCGCCTTCTCGATCATGGTCGGCAAAGCCCTGCAGGCGGCGGAGCAACTGGCCGAGGAGGGCATCGACGCCGAGGTTATCGACCTGCGCTCGCTGCGCCCGCTCGATACCGAGACCATCATCGACTCGGTGCGCAAGACCAACCGCATCGTCACCTGCGAAGAAGGCTGGGGCTATGCCGGCATCGGCTCGGAGGTCGCCTCGGTGGTCATGGAGCAGGCCTTCGACTGGCTCGATGCGCCGGTCAAGCGGGTCTGCGGCGTCGACGTGCCGATGCCCTATGCCGCCAATCTGGAAGCCCTGGCGCTGCCGCAGGCCGAAACCATCGTCGCCGGCGCCAAAGAAGTCTGTTACCGCGACTGAGCCTTCGGGGGAAGGAAAGAAAAAGATGCCGATCAATATCCTGATGCCGGCGCTGTCGCCGACCATGACCGAAGGCACGCTCGCCAAGTGGCTGGTCAAGGAAGGCGACGAAGTGACGTCCGGCGACATCCTGGCGGAAATCGAAACCGACAAGGCGACCATGGAAGTGGAAGCCGTCGACGAGGGCACCATCGGAAAGATCGTGGTCTCCGAGGGCACCGACGGCGTGCCGGTGAACCAGGTCATCGCCGTGCTTCTGGAAGAAGGCGAGGACGCCTCGGCGATTCCGGAAAACCCGCAGGACGGCGCGCCGGCCGCCGCCGGATCAAAGGCGGAAGCGCAGCAGGAAGAGGCTCCCAAGCAAGAGGCCAAGACCGAGCAGCCCGCCGCCAAGAGCAACGGCAGCGAGCCGCCCGCGAAGGGGCCGGACCTGAAAGCCGCGGACACGCCGGCGCCGCCGGCGCCCTCAGGGTCCGAGGGGCGGATTTTCGCCAGCCCGCTGGCCCGCCGCATCGCCAAGGACAAGGGCGTCGACCTGACGGCGCTGAAGGGCAGCGGCCCGCACGGCCGCATCGTCAAGGCCGACGTCGAGAGCGCCAAGCCGGGCGCGGCCCCGGCGGCCAAGCCGGAAGCCGCAGCGGCTCCTGCGGCCGCCGCACCCGCCGCTGCCGCCGGACCGGGCGCCAAGAAGCTCGCCGACATGCTGGACATGGCCTACGAGCAGGAACCGCTCAGTGGCATGCGCAAGGTCATCGCCAAGCGCCTCACCGAGTCCAAGCAGCAGGTGCCGCACTTCTATCTGACGGTCGACTGCGAACTCGACTCGCTGCTGAAGGTGAGAAAGGAGCTCAACAGCCGCTCCGACGAGTACAAGATCTCGGTCAACGACTTCGTCATCCGCGCCTCGGCCCTGGCCCTGAAGAAGGTGCCGGCGGCCAATGCCTCCTACGACGAGTCCGGCCTGCTGTTCTACAAGCATGCCGACGTCTCGGTCGCGGTGGCGACGCCCGCCGGCCTCATCACGCCGATCATCAAGGCGGCGGAGGGCAAGGGCCTGGCCACCATCGCCAACGAGATGAAGGACCTCGCCACCAGGGCGCGCGACAACAAGCTGAAGCCGGAAGAATACCAGGGCGGCACCTTTTCGGTGTCCAACCTCGGCATGTTCGGCATCAAGGACTTCGCCGCCGTGATCAACCCGCCGCAGGGCTGCATCCTGGCGGTGGGCGCCGGCGAGCAACGCCCGGTGGTGAAGGACGGCGCGCTCTCCATCGCCACGGTGATGAGCTGCACCCTCTCGGTCGATCACCGGGTTGTGGACGGCGCGGTGGGCGCGCAGTTCCTCGCTGCCTTCAAGAAGCTGATCGAAGATCCGCTTTCCATGCTGCTTTAGTCGAACCCCAACCGAAGGAGGGAGTATCTGTGCGCTATCTCCGTTCCTTTCTCTTCGCCGCGCTGCTCGCGCTGCCGGTTTCGGCCGCCGCGGCGCCGCTCGATGAAGTGAAGGAGAGCTTTTCCGCCTACAAGTCCGCGATCCTGACCTCCGACGGCGCGGCGGCCAAACGATTGGTCACGCAGGAGTCCAAAGACTACTTTCGCGGTCTCGCCGATCACGCGTTGACTCTGGACCGCGCCGGGCTGCAGAAGATCCACCTGTCGGATCGGCTCTACGCGATGCTGCTGCGCCACAACCTCGATCGGGCGCGGCTTGAAAACATGACCGGCGGCGACGTCGTCGCCTATGCGGTGGAGCAGGGCTGGATCGGCCGCGAGGGCGCCGAGCAACTTGAACTCGGTGCCTACAAGCTCGACGGCGATTCCGCGAGCGGCACGATCCTGCAGCCGGATGGTCAGGAGTCCACCTTCAAGATGGAATTCACGAAGGTCGGCGGACGCTGGCTCCTGGAACTGGACGAACTGATGATGCTGACCCGTATCGCTTTCGAATACTCCGCCAAGCAGACCGGCCTGAGCGACGACGATTTCGTGCTGCTCATGCTGGAATACGGCAGCGGCCGCAAGCCGGAGCCCGACATCTGGAGTCCGCCGTGATGAGGCTGCGCGCCCTTGTTGCGATCTTGGGACTGGTGCTGTCGGCGCCGGCCTTCGCGCAGGCGGACCCGGCGGCCGTGGCGCAGAGTTTCGCGGCCTACAAGCAGGCGCTGATCGACGGCGACGGCGCGGCGGCCTCGAAGCTGACGGCCTCCGACACCCACGCCTACCTGAAGCAGACCCTCGAGCGTGCCTTGACCATGCCGGCCAAGGACCTGCAGGCGCTGCCGCTGCTCGACCAGATCTCGGTGCTGATGCTGCGCCACAACATGAAGGCGGAGGAACTGCGCGGCATGAAATCGGGCGACCCCGTGGCCTATGCGGTGGACCAGCGCGCCTTCGATGTGAAAGAAGTCGCGAAGCTGGAGACCGCCGAGTTCAGCGTCAACGGCGGCCAGGCCCAGGCGCCGCTGTCGAACCTCAAGGGCTCGCCGATACCGGTGTCGGTGCATTTCAAGGAGGAGGCCGGCACCTGGCGATTCGACCTCTTGTCCTCTATCGCGCCGTTTCGCGCGCTCTTCGAGGCCCAGGCCGGCCTGCTGACCAATCTCAAAGCCAGCGACGGCAGCAACGCCGTGGTGCCGCTCATCATTCATGTCATCACCGGCCGCGCGCCGGACCCGAACATCTGGAACCCGCCGGGCTGAGCGCCGGCGCAAGAGGAGAGTACCTGTGGCTGATACCTCATTCGATCTGATCGTCGTCGGCGGCGGGCCGGGCGGCTACGTCGCGGCGATTCGCGCCGCGCAGCTGAAGATGAAGGTCTGCGTGGTGGAACGCGCGCACCTCGGCGGCATCTGCCTCAACTGGGGCTGCATCCCGACCAAGGCGCTGCTGCGCTCGGCCGAGATCTACCACTACATGCAGCACGCCGACGCCTATGGCCTCTCGGCCGAGAAGGTCGGCTATGACGCCGCCAAGGTGGTGGCCCGCTCGCGCGCCGTCTCCAAGCAGTTGAACGGCGGCGTCGGCCACCTGCTGAAGAAGAACAAGGTCACCGTGGTCGACGGCGAGGCCAAGCTGAACGGCCCCGGCAAGCTGGCGGTGACCAAGGACGGCAAGAAGGTCGGCGACCTGACCGCGCCGCATATCATCCTGGCGACCGGCGCCAGGCCGCGCGCTCTGCCGGGCATCGAGCCGGACAAGAAACTGATCTGGACCTACTTCGAGGCCATGGTGCCTGAGAAGATGCCGAAGTCGCTGCTGGTCATCGGTTCGGGCGCCATCGGCATCGAGTTCGCCTCCTTCTATCTCACCATGGGCGTCGAGGTGACCGTGGTCGAGGTCCTGCCCCAGGTCATGCCGGTGGAAGACGAGGAGATCTCCAAGCATGCCCGCAAGCAGCTCGAGAAGCAGGGCATGAAGATCATGACCGAGACCAAGGTGACCGCCGTCAAGAAGGGCGGCGACAATGTCACCGCGACCATTGAGGACAAGGCCGGCAAGAAGTCCGAGATCACCGTCGACCGGGTGATCTCCGCCGTCGGCGTGCAGGGCAATATCGAGGATATCGGCCTCGAGACCACCAAGGTGAAGACCGACCGCGGCTGCATCGTCATCGACGCGTACGGCCGCACCGCGGAGCCGGGCATCTATGCCATCGGCGACGTCGCCGGCCCGCCGATGCTGGCCCACAAGGCCGAGCACGAGGGCGTCATCTGCGTCGAGAAGATCGCCGGCCTCAACGACGTCCATCCGATGAAGAAGGAGCAGATCCCCGGCTGCACCTACTGCCACCCGCAGGTCGCCAGCGTCGGCCTCACCGAGAAGAAGGCCAAGGACGCCGGCCATCAGGTAAAGGTCGGCCGCTTCCCCTTCATCGGCAACGGCAAGGCCATCGCCCTGGGCGAGCCCGAGGGCATGGTGAAAACGGTCTTCGACGCCAAGACCGGGCAATTGCTGGGCGCCCACATGGTCGGGGCGGAAGTCACCGAGCTGATTCAGGGCTATGTGGTGGCCATGGGTCTGGAGACCACCGAGGCCGAACTGATGCACACCGTCTTCCCGCATCCGACTCTCTCGGAGATGATGCACGAGTCGGTGCTTGACGCCTACGGCCGCGTCATCCACATGTAAGGACAAGTTATCAGGAGGAGAGGCCAATGCGCGACCTGCATCCGCACCTGAAGAGCGGCAAGGACTATATTGAGCCTCTTGTGCGCGAGACTGCCGTAGAGAACATCACGCTGGTTGTCATTCCCGCCATTGCCCGTTTCGTACTCCGAAGCTGGCATCGTATAGCCCGCTGGCTCAAAGGCGCGCCGAAAACCTGACACCGCTGCAAGAAGCAGACGCTATGACAGAAAAGATCACAACCACCCCCCGCGTCCGCCACCCGGAGAAGGCCCACAGGCCGGACCAGGAGGTGAAGCGCAAGCCGGCTTGGATCCGCGTGAAGGCGCCGGTTTCCAAGGAGTACCAGGCGACGCGCCAGATCGTGCGCGAGCACAACCTCCACACGGTCTGCGAGGAGGCGGCCTGCCCGAACATCGGCGAATGCTGGGCGCAGCGCCACGCCACCATGATGATCATGGGCGAGATCTGCACCCGAGCCTGTTCGTTCTGCAACGTCTCGACCGGCAAGCCGGGCGCCCTGGATCCCTTCGAGCCGGTGAATGTCGCCGCGGCGGTGGCCAAGCTCGGCCTCAAGCACGTGGTCATCACCTCGGTCGACCGCGACGACCTCGCCGACGGCGGCGCGCGGCACTTCGCCGAGGTCATCCGCGCGACCCGCGAGGCGGCGCCGGACACCACCATCGAGATCCTGACGCCGGACTTCCTGCGCAAGGACGGCGCCCTGGAAGTGGTGGTCGCAGCCAAGCCCGACGTCTTCAACCACAACCTGGAAACCGTGCCGCGGCTCTACACCGAGGTGCGGCCCGGCGCGCGCTACTTCCACTCGCTGCGTCTGCTCGATGAGGTGAAGCGCCAGGACCCGACGCTGTTCACCAAGTCCGGCATCATGGTCGGCCTCGGCGAGAGCAAGGAAGAGGTGCTGCAGGTGATGGACGACCTGCGCTCGGCCAACGTCGATTTCCTGACCATCGGCCAGTACCTGCAGCCGACGCCCAAGCACCATGTGGTCGACCGCTTCGTCACGCCGGAGGAGTTCAAGCTCTACGAGGCCCTGGCCTACAGCAAGGGCTTCCTCATGGTGTCGGCGACGCCGCTGACCCGCTCGTCCTATCATGCCGGCGAGGACTTCGCGCGGCTGCGCGCCGCCCGCGAGGCCAAGCTGGCGGCGGCGGGTTAAGCGCTTGGCAAGCTAAGGTACCGCGTCTTCCGTCATGCCGGTTCATAAAGAAAATCGGGTGCTGCCTTACAGCCCGGACCAGCTCTACGCGCTGGTGGTCGATATCGAGCGCTATCCGGAGTTCCTGCCCTGGTGCCTCGGCGCGCGCATCAAGTCGCAGCGCGAGGATCTGATCGTCGCCGACCTGATCATCGGCTTCAAGATGTTCCGCGAGCGCTTCACCAGCCGCGTGATGCCGAATGCCGACGCTCAGCGCATCGACGTCACCTACGCCGAAGGGCCGTTCAAGTACCTGGAGAACCATTGGCGCTTCGAAGAACACCCTGAAGGTTGCCTGATCGACTTCTACGTCGATTTCGAGTTCCGCTCCAAGCTGCTGCAGAAGGTCATCGAAGCCCTGTTCCACGAAGCCGTGCGCCGCATGGTCGCCGCCTTCGAAACCCGCGCCCGCGCCCTCTACGGCGCGCCGCAAGGCCCGCCCCTGCCGGATTCCACAAAGCGATAGGGCAGGGCCGTGAGCTGCGCCGGCGTGGCGCAAGGTGCTCAAAGGGCTTGATCCGGGCAGACCCCTGGCGGACTATCGCTGCAGTGCGGTCCCTTCGGCCCGCCGCCGAGCCCGGAAAGTTCAGGCGGCTTTTGCGGCTTGGATGGTTCGACTGCCCCGGTAACGAAGGCTCTGAAATGCATCGCGTCGGTATAATTCCCTTCGACACCAGAGATGCCGCCATAGCGGTGCTCTTCGTGACGTCCCAAACCCGAGGCCGGTGGATTCTGCCCAAAGGCAAGATGAAGCCGGAGGAAAGCCACGTCGAGGCGTGCCTTCGCGAGGGTTTTGAGGAGGCCGGCGTGACCGGCGTCGTCCTCGAAGATTTTCCGATGACGGTGCTGGTGACCAAGCAAACGGCAGCGGGCAAGCGCGAGGTGCCCGTCACCTATTACCCATTTTTCGTGACCGAGCAGTTCGACGAATGGCCGGAACAGGACCGGCGTCAGCGGCACTGGGCGCTGATCGAAGATGCCCCCCGCGTCGCTTACCGCGAGGATCTCCTGCCGCTCATCAAGCAATTCGGCGACTTGCGGCGGTGGATCACAGAAGCTGCAAGCCCGCATAAATCAGCGCCGCGAGAAGCGCTGACGCCGGCACCGTGATCACCCATGCCGAGGCAATCGAATAGACGAAGTGCCGCCGTACCAGCCGCCTCACGGAACGGAAGCCGCTGCTGTTGAAGGCGTCGTCGGAGGTAGCGTTCAAATTGTGCCCGGGCCTGAGTTTTCGCTTGTTCGGATTCTCCATGAACTCGCGGAGAAAGCCGACGCCGAAGACCGCTCCCACGGCGATGTGGGTCGAACTGACCGGTAGCCCCAGTGTCGTCGCGATCAGCACCGTCACCGCCGCCGACAAAGCGACGCAGTAGGCGCGCGGTGAGTTCAAGCGGGTAATCTTCCCGCCGACGACGGCAATCAGCTTCGGCCCGAAGAGCCCGAGACCGAGGGCAATTCCTATGGCCCCGACTGCCATGACCCACAGCGGAATCGCAACCTCTTTGGCGATCTCGGATTGTTGCTGGGCCGTCGAGACGATCGCGGCGAGGGGGCCGACCGCGTTCGCGACATCGTTCGCGCCATGGGCGAAAGACAGCAGGGCGGCGCCGGCGATCAACGGCACGTTGAAAAGCTGGTTGATATCGGAGCGGCTGTTTTCCAACGCGCGCACGCGGGCGGAGATGTAGGGGCGCGCCAGGGCGTAGGCCGCCGCGAAAGCCAGGCCCGAGAAAAAGACGATCTCCACAGCGCCCGGGCGCCAGATCTTCTTCAGCCCCTTCAACGACATGTACGCCATGAAGGCAGCAGCCATCAGCGCGATGAGCAGAGGCACCCATTTTTGCGCCGCCGCGAGCCGGTCCTCGGCATAGAGGATCTTCACCTTGATGAAATACAGCATCAGAGCCGCGAAGCCGGCGCCGAAGACGGGCGATACGACCCAACTGGCGGCGATCGCCGCCATGGTCGCCCAGTTGACCAGGCCGAAACCGGCCACCGCGATGCCGGCGCCGAGGACGCCGCCGACGATCGAATGCGTCGTCGAGACCGGCGCGCTCAATAGGGTCGCCAGGTTGATCCACAGGGCCGCCGCGAAGAGCGCGCTGAGCATCAGGTCCCGGAATGCCATGACACTGATCTCCGGACCCGGAGAGATGATGCCCTTGGAAACGGTCTTGACGACATCGCCGCCCGCGAGCAGCGCACCGGCGGCTTCACAAACCGCGGCAATCAGCACCGCCGCGGCGACGGTCAGAACCTTGCCGCCGACCGCGGGGCCCATATTGTTGGCGACATCGTTGGCCCCGATGTTCAGGGCCATGTAGCCGCCGACCACCGCGGCGATGGCGACGATCAGCCAGTCTTCACTGATTGTGCTTTGGTAACCGGCGACGGTACTGCCGACGACCGCCAGGAAGACCACGGAGAGGCCGAGCGGCACGACGACCTTGCGGAGGCCGAAGAACAGCGACTGCCCATAGCCGAAACGCCTGAGATCGTTGACGTAACGGTTCTCGCGTTTTTTTATGAAAGATGCCAAGCGACCGAACCGTGCTCCTGGGGAACCTGCCGGCCAAAGAGATCACACATGCGCCCCGATTTGTACAGGACTGACGGAGGCTCGGCTCTTTCCCGGCACGCCAACGCGCCCGGATCAACGGTTTCGTTGCCAGGCGCCGGCACAGCCCGGTCATGCCGCATGGCCGACCGTCCTAAAACCCGGCGCCGGCGGCCAGGGCGGTGTAGAGGCTGATCGTCATGAGGCTGTTGAAAGTGCCGTGCACGATGATGGCCGGCCACAGCGAGCCGCTGCGCTCGGCGATGGCGGCCAGCACCAGGCCCATGACCGCCAGCGCCGGCATCAGTTCGGGCAGGCCGTGCGCGATCGAGAAGAAGACCGCGCTGAGCGGCGCGGCGAAGAGGAAGCGCAGGTGCTTGCGTAGCCAGCCGAAGACCAGGCCGCGGAAGATCACCTCCTCGATGAAGGGCACCAGCACGCCGACCAGCAGCAGCATGACGACAAGGCTGGCCCAACTGAATCCCTCCGGCGCCAGCGCCCGCAGTTGCGGGTTGTCGATCGGCGTGCCGATCAGGGCCTGCACGGCATAGTTCACTCCGGCGACCAGGGGCAGGCAGATCAACCCCGCCGCGACCGCCAGACGGTACCAGGCGCTGTAGGTCGGGCGCAGGCCGATGTCGGCCAGGCGCAGGCGGTGCGGCCGCAGCACCGCCAGCCAGGTGAACGCCAGCATCAACAGAGACTGGGCGACCAGGAACCCGGCAATCGGGAGCAGGCCGGAAAGGCTTACGTCGGGCCAGAACAGGGCGATGACCAGCGGGCCGGCGAGGACCGAGACGACGACCAGTACCAGCAGCAGCGCGAGGTCGCGGACGCGAACCGGCAGCGGCGGCAGGGGCGGGAGACGCGGCGGGAGACGCGGCGGGAGCACTTAAGCGAGCGCCATCTTGAACAGGCGCAGGGCTTCGCTAACGGTCAGGCGCCGGATCGCCGCGCGGTCGCCGGGGAAGACATGATGCAGGGCCTGAGACGGCCCGCCGCGCGAAGCCCAGCCGAGATAAACCAGCCCCACCGGCTTGCTCTCGGTGGCGCCGCCGGGGCCGGCGATGCCGGTGGCCGAGACCGCGACATCGGCCTGGCAAGCGGCCAGCGCGCCGGTCGCCATGGCCACCGCCACCGCGGCGCTGACCGCGCCCGGTCCGGGGGGCTCGAGCAGCGCCGCGTTGACGCCCAGCATCTCCCGCTTTGCGGCATTGGAATAGGTCACGAAGCCACCTTCGACGACGTCGGATGAGCCGGCGATTTCAGTCAGGCAACCGGCGATCAGGCCGCCGGTGCAGGATTCCGCGGTGACCAGGCGCTTGCCGGCGCCCCGGTAGGCTACCAGCAGGGCCTCGGCCTGCTGCAGCAGCGCCGCGTCGAACATCAGCTGCGCTCCCACAGCCACAGCACCGCGTAGACCGCGGCGGCGGCGTAGAGGCCGGCGATGATGTCGTCGGCCATGATTCCGAAAGCGCCTTTCAGATGACGGTCGGCCCAGCTCACCGGCCACGGCTTGGCGACGTCGAAGACGCGGAACAGCAGGAAGGCCAGCAGCACGCCCGGCAGGGTCAAGCTGCCGCTGAACAGCCCGGCCGGGATCAGCGCCAGCCACTGGCCCGCCACCTCGTCGATGACGATGGCGCCGGGGTCCTTGATCGCCGCCACCTGCTCGTAGTCCTGCGCCGCCCAGAGGCCGACGCCGAAGACCACCACGGTGGCGGCCAGCAGGCCGAGCGGGCCGGAGAGCCAGAACAGCAGCCAGCCGAAGGGCAGAGCGGCGAGCGAGCCCCAGGTGCCCGGCGCCCAGGGCAGCAGCCCGGCGCCGAACCAGGTGGCCAGCAGCGATGACGGCAGCCAGGGGGAGGGCGTGGCCACGACGCTAGGCCTCCGCCGGCAGGCTGAGGGTGGCGACGGCCTGGGCGGCGATGCCTTCGCCGCGCCCGGTGAAGCCGAGATTCTCGGTAGTGGTCGCCTTGATGCTGACGCGGCTCGCGGAGAGGCCGAGCAGTTCAGCGACCCGCGCCGCCATGGCCGCGCGGTGCGGTCCGATCTTCGGCTGCTCGCAGATGAGGGTCAGGTCGAGATGCAGAATGCGCCCGCCGCGGGCCGCCACCAGATCCCGCGCGTGCTGCAGGAAGACTCCGGACTCGGCACCCTTCCACTGCGGGTCGCTGGGCGGAAAGTGGTCGCCGATATCGCCTGCACCGAGTGCCCCGAGCAGGGCATCGGTCAAGGCGTGCAGCCCGACGTCGGCATCGGAATGCCCGACCAGCCCGGCGCTGTGGGCGAGGCGCAGGCCGCAGAGGGTCACGTGGTCGCCGGGGCCGAAGGCATGCACGTCGACGCCCTGGCCGACGCGAGTCTCGGCCTGGCCCCCGCGAAGCCAGCGCTCTGCCGCCTTGAGATCTTCCTGTGAGGTCACTTTCATGTTCTCCCGGCTGCCTTCGACCAGCGCTACCGTCAGGCCGGCGCGCTCGGCCACGGCCGCGTCGTCGGTGAGTTCCTCGCCCGCGGCGGCGCGGTGCGCGGCCAGGATTTCGGCGAAGCGGAAACCCTGCGGTGTCTGCGCGCCCCAGAGGCCGCTGCGGTCCCGGGTGCCGGCGACGCGCCCGCCGTCGCCGCGCTTCAGGGTATCGACCACCGGCAGGGCGGCGATGGCGCCGGGGAAAGCCTGCAGCGCGGCGATGACCCGGTCGATCACCTCAGCCGCGATGAAGGGCCGCGCGCCGTCATGGATCAGCACCCGCGCCGGCGCTGTCGCGGCCAGCCTTTCCAGCCCGCGCAGAACCGATTCCTGACGGCTGGCGCCGCCGGCGACCGGTCCGGCGAGGCCCAGTCCGGCGGCGGCCTGGTCATAGAGATTGCTGTCGTCGGGATGAATCACCGCGCGCACGTCGTCGATGGCGGGGTGGCGCTTGAACGCCTGCAGGCTGTGACGCAGCAGCGGCACGCCGGCCAGGGTGCGGTATTGCTTCGGCAGGCCGCCGCCGAAGCGCTGGCCCCGGCCGGCGGCGACGATCAGCGCAACGGTGCTTGTCAATCTGCGGGACTCCGCGTTTCGTGCTGTGGTGCTGTCGCGCTGAACCTAGTGCCCCCTGGTGGCGCGGCCAAGAGGTGATATATAGGGGCCATGAATAGCATGGTTTTGTCGCTCTCGGCCCTGGCCGCGCTGCTGCCCGCCACACTGCTGCCCTTCATGCGGCACGCGGCGCGCGCCGATGCCCTGTTCTGGCTGCTGCTCGGCGCCGCCCTGGCGGGCTCCGCGGCGCTCAGCATCGTCTCCCTCGGCGCGCAATGGCAGACCGGGCTCTCGGCAACGCTGTGGCTCGCCGTGGCGGTGGCGCTGGGGCTGTTCGGCCTGCTCGTGATGCTGGTCCGCGAGGCGGCGCGCCTGGCGCCACTGCTGCTGCCCTACCTTCTGGTCCTGGGCGCCCTGGCGACCGGACTGGGCCCGCTCAGCGCGGCCGGCCCGCTGCTGGCGTCGCCGGACGGCTGGCTGATGGCCCACATCGCCGTTTCGGTTGCCACCTACGGTCTGTGCACCATCGCGGCGGTGGCCAGCTCCGCGGTTTTCGTGCAGGAACGCGCGCTGAAGCGCCGGACGCCCAATGCCTTCACCCGGATGCTGCCCTCGGTCGCCGATGCCGAGCGCCTGGAAGTCCGCCTGCTGGCCGCTTCGGAGTTCATTCTCGGACTGGGGATTGTCACGGGAATCTCTGAACTCTACGTGACTTCCGGTGCGTTCTTCACCCTTTCTCATAAGACGCTGCTCTCCGTGGCGGCCTTCGCGGTGATCGGCCTGCTGCTGTTCTTGCACTACCGCAGCGGCCTGCGCGGCCGCCGCGCGGCGCGGATCGTGTTGGTCGCCTATCTGCTGCTCACCCTGGCCTATCCCGGCGTTAAATTCGTCACCAGCGTGTTGCTGGCCTGACGCTCTGCCCGGTTTTCGTGCAACTGGCGCCCGGTTCCCCATCCGGTGGCCTATCCCGCGTGACAGCGCCTAAACTTTGTGCATTATTCGCCGATTGAAACGGGGTTGGACGCCAGTACCCATGAAACCAGCAGCGGACGCGGCACCACCGCGCCCGGCGGTTCGTGGCGGCGCTCAATTCCCCGTTACTCGTTCGGCCTTGGCAACTTGATAGGAACGCGGATGGGCATTGCCATCGGCAAGCTTGAACTGGACGCGCCGGTGATCCTGGCGCCGATGTCCGGGGTGACCGACCAGGCATTTCGTGGCCTGGTAAAGCGTTTCGGCGTCGGCCTCGTGGTCTCGGAGATGATCGCCAGCAACGCCATGATCCGGCAGATGCAGGAGTCGGTGAAGGAATCGCGCAAGATGTCCGGCGACTGCGCGGCGGAGTATCCGCTCTCGGTGCAGCTCGCCGGCACCGACCCCGAGGTCATGGCCGAGGCCGCCAAGCTCAATGCCGACCGCGGCGCCGCCATCATCGACATCAACTTCGGCTGCCCGGCCAAGAAGGTCACCAACAAGGCCTGCGGCTCGGCGATCATGCAGGACGAGAGGCTCGCCGGGCGCATCATGGCGGCGGTGGTCGAGGCCGTGGACCTGCCGGTGACGGTGAAGATGCGCACCGGCTGGAACCGGGAGAACCGCAACGCCCCGCGTGTCGCGCGCATCGCCGAGGACTGCGGCGTGAAGCTGCTTACCGTGCACGGCCGCACCCGCTGCCAGAAGTATGCCGGCGAGGCGGACTGGCACTTCGTGCGCGAGGTCAAGCAAGCGGTCACCCTGCCGGTGGTCGTGAACGGCGATATCGTCACGGTCGAGGACGCCGCCGCCGCCTTGGCGCGCTCTGGCGCCGACGGCGTGATGATCGGGCGCGGCGCCTATGGCCGCCCGTGGTTTCCGCGCCAGGTGATCGACTACCTGCGCGACGGCAGCCTGACGCCGGAGCCGCCCTTGAACGTCAAGATCGACGTCATGCTGGCGCACTATGAGGCACTGCTGTCGCTCTACGGCCGGCGCCACGGCGTGCGCATCGCCCGCAAGCATCTCGGCTGGTACGCCAAGGGCTTCAGCGGCGCGGCGGCGTTTCGCGCCCGGATGAACCGGGAAGACGACCCGGACCGTGTGAGGGCCATGATCGGGGCGTTGGACAGCCGCGAGGCCGTGCCGGCTTTGCCGGCAAAGGCAGCGGCCTAAAGCATGACCGGGTTAGCTGGAGTCGATTTGATGGCCAAGGACGGCTCATTCGTCAAGATGCGGCACGCCTCACCGGGCAAGGACGCCCGGCAGACGGCTCCGCATGAACCGATCATGCTCTAATGACGAAGGTCTCGGACATCTTCGCGCGCCGCGCCGCCCGCAACGGAACGCCGGGAGCCAGCGCCATCCTCACGGCCATGGCGGTGCCGCTCTTCGTGGTCGAAGGCGACGACCATATCTCCTATGTGAACCAGGCGGCTGAACAGTTCTTCGCGTCCTCCGACGCCAATCTGATCGGGCGGCCGCTCGGCGACGTCTTGCCGGAGGACAGCCCGGTCTTTGGGTTGATCGGGCAGGTCCGCGCCGGCGGCCACTCGGTCTCGGAATTCGGCGTCACGCTATCCGGGCCCAAAATCGGCTCGCACTTCGTCTCCATCGACGCCGCGGCGCTCAATGACCACCCCGGCAGTGTGGTGGTGTCGATGCATGAGCGCTCCATCGCGCGCAAAATCGATCACCAGTTGACCCATCGCAATGCCGCGCGCTCGGTGACCGCCATGGCGGCCATGCTGGCCCACGAAGTGAAGAACCCGCTGTCCGGCATTCGCGGCGCCGCCCAGTTGCTGGAGCAGAACGCCAACCCGGACGATCACCAGTTGACCCAACTGATCTGCGAAGAGGCCGACCGCATCGTCGCCCTGGTCGACCGCATGGAGATGTTCTCCGACAAGCAGCCCCTGGCGCGCGAGCCGGTCAACATCCATGTGGTGTTGGAGCGGGTCCGCCGCCTGGCGGAGAACGGCTTTGCCCGGCAGGTGCAGTTCGTCGAAAGCTACGATCCCTCGCTGCCGCCCGTCTACGGCAATCGCGACCTGCTGATCCAGGCGATCCTCAACCTGGTGAAGAACGCCGCCGAGGCGGTGCCCGGGGAAGGTGGGGAGATTACTCTCTCGACGCGCTATCAGCAGGGCGTGCGCCTCGCCATTCCGGGCAGCAAGAGCCGGGTCGATCTGCCGCTCACCGTGACGATCCAGGACAACGGGCCCGGCATTGCCGAAGACATTCAGCCGCACCTCTTCGATGCCTTCGTCAGCACCAAGGCGGGCGGCAGCGGATTGGGCCTGGCGCTGGTCGCCAAGATCGTCGACGACCATGGCGGCGTCATCGAGTTCGACAGCGCGCCGCGCCGCACCCTGTTCCGGCTGATGCTGCCCATGGCCCCCCGCGCCGACGGCGATGCCGCTTCGGAAGACGGTCACGCCGACCGCGCCAGTGAGAGCGAAGCATGAGTGCCGCGACCATCCTGATCGCCGACGACGACCGGGCGATTCGAACGGTCCTGACCCAGGCGCTCGGCCGCCAGGGGCACGTGGTGCGGACCACCGGCAACGCCGCGACGCTGTGGCAGTGGGTGAAGGAAGGCGAGGGCGACCTGGTCATCACCGACGTCGTCATGCCCGACGAGAACGGCCTCGACCTGATCCCCCGGATCAAAAAGGTGCGGCCAAACCTGCGCATTCTGGTCATGTCGGCACAGAACACGCTACTGACCGCGGTCAAAGCAACCGAGCGCGGCGCCTTCGAATACCTGCCCAAGCCCTTCGACCTGCGCGAACTGATCGCGGTGGTCGATCGCGCGCTGTCAGAGCCCAACGGCCCCGCCGGCAAGCCGACGGCCGAGCCGGGAGACAGCGAAGAGCAACTGCCGCTGATCGGTCGTTCGCAGGCGATGCAGGAGATCTACCGGGTCCTGGCACGGCTCATGCCGACCGACCTCACGGTCATGATCTACGGTGAGTCCGGAACCGGCAAGGAACTGGCCGCCCGGGCGCTGCACGACTATGGCAAGCGCCGGCGCGGCCCCTTCGTGGCGGTCAACATGGCGGCGATCCCGCGGGAGCTGATCGAAAGCGAGCTCTTTGGCCATGAGAAGGGCGCCTTTACCGGGGCCACGATGCGCTCCTCGGGCCGCTTCGAGCAGGCCGCCGGCGGAACGCTGTTCCTCGATGAAATCGGCGACATGCCGCTGGAGGCGCAGACCCGGTTGCTGCGCGTGCTGCAGGAAGGCGAATACACCACCGTGGGCGGCCGAACGCCGATCCGCGCGGATGTGCGCATCGTCGCCGCGACGCACCGCGACCTGCGGCAGTTGGTGCGCCAGGGACTGTTCCGCGAGGATCTTTTCTATCGCCTCAGCGTGGTGCCGATCCGCCTGCCGCCGCTGCGCGAGCGCAGCGAGGACATCCCCGAACTGGTGCGCCATTTCTTCGCCGAGGTTCAGGCCGAAGGCCTGGCCGGCAAGTCGCTGGACGGCGACGCCATGGCGGCCCTCAAGGCCTATCAATGGCCCGGCAACGTACGCGAACTGGAAAACCTGGTGCGCCGGCTTGCTGTCCTCTACAGCCAGGAAACCATCGACCGCGACGTCATCGAGAACGAAGTCAGCGAAGGCAAGGCGGCGGCTCGGGCCGGGACGCCACCGCCCGAATCCCTGGGCGGCGCCGTCGAACAGCACCTGCGCGCCTATTTCGCCGCCCATGAGGACGGTCTGCCGGCCTCCGGGCTCTACGATCGTGTCCTGCGGGAAATCGAACGCCCCTTGCTGGAGCTATCGCTTTCGGCGACAAGGGGAAATCAGATCCGTGCGGCGAAGCTGCTCGGCTTGAACCGAAATACTTTGCGCAAAAAGATTCGGGAACTGGACATCCGGGTGATTCGCGGCCTTAAATAGCCTGTGGCAAATATACAACAGACCGATGAGCCGACCGCGGCTTCCAGCGGCCGCGTTCTGCCGGATCGGACCTCGGAACCGTCCGGCAATGCGCCGGAAGACCTGACCGGCCAAACGCTTGGTCCGGGGCAAGCCGGTGTGGCACGCCTGGTACAGTGGCTGCGGCGCATCAGGTTCGAGCGCACGGTGGCTCTGATTCTGCTGGTCGTCGGCCTCAGCAGCGGTATCGCCACTTTCGTCGCCATGACCGGCAATCTCTCAGTGGCCGCCAACACCGACCAGATTCTCCTGCTGCTCCTGGCCGACCTGGTGATCATCCTCGGTCTTGCGGCCTTGATCACCCGCCGTCTGGCCATTCTTTGGATCGAGCGCAAGAGGGGCCGGGCGGGGTCCCGCCTGCATGGCCGGCTGGTGGCGCTGTTTTCAGTCGTGGCGGTGGCGCCGACCATCCTTGTCGCGGCCTTTTCGGTTATCATGTTCGACCTTGGACTCGAGTTCTGGTTCAGCGAGCGGGTTTCCAGCGCCATCAAGAACTCGCGCGCCGTGGCGGCAGCCTATCTCGAAGAGCATCAGCAGGCGATTGCCACCGATGCACTTTCCATCGCCCAGGTGCTGAACCGCGGCGGCCCCGCGCTTGCCTATAACCCGGCGCTGTTCAACAACGTCATGACCCGTCAGGCCAATCAGCGCTACCTGACCGAGGCGGCCGTTTACGATTCCTCCGGGCGCATGCTGGCGCGCGCCTCCAGCGATCTCCTCGCCTTCAATCCGGAGATCCCGGAATGGGCCTTCGAGCGCGCCCGCGTCGAGGGCATGGCGATCATGACCTCAGAAGAAGAAGACCGTGTCCGCGCCCTGGTGCGCCTCGATTTTGTCGCCGATGCCTATCTCTATGTCGGACGCCTGGTCGACTCCCGCGTGCTCGGCCACATGGAGAGCACCAGTTGGGCGGTGCAGCGTTACGAAGATCTGGAGGGCAGCCGGTTCAGTCTGCAGATCACCTTCGCCCTCGTCTTCCTGGTGGTGGCGTTGTTGCTGCTGCTGGTGGCGGTATGGATCGGTCTGGCTTTCGCCAACCAGCTTACCGGACCCATAGGCAGTCTGATCGCCACCGCCGAGCGGGTCGGCAAGGGCGATCTCCGCGCCCGGGTCCAGGGTCCGCCGCGGCGCGACGAGATCGGCAATCTATCGCGCGCGTTCAACAAAATGACCGGTCAGTTGGAGCGGCAGCAGGATGCCCTTCTGGAAGCCAACGAGCAACTTGACTACCGCAACCGGTTTATCGAAGCGGTCCTGGGCGGCGTTTCCGCCGGGGTCATCGGGCTCGACGAGACCGGCCGCATCAACCTGCCCAACCGCATGGCCTGCGAATTTCTGGGTCAGACGGCCGAGGCGATGCGCGGGCGGACTCTGATCGAGGTCATGCCGGCCATGGGCGAACTGCTGGAGGAGGCCCGCAGGCGCCCGCAAAAGCTGACCGAACAGCAGCTTACCATCCCCGATTCAAGCGGATCGGAGCGGGTTTTGCTGGTGCGCATCTCGGCGGAACTGGAGCACGGCGATATCGTCGGCTTCGTCGTCACCTTCGACGAAATCACCCAACTGCTGGCGGCGCAAAGAAAGGCGGCCTGGTCCGATATCGCCCGGCGTATCGCGCATGAGATCAAGAACCCCCTGACGCCGATCCAACTGGCGGCGGAACGCTTGAAACGCAAGTATGTCGGCCAGATCACCAACGACCCGGAAACCTTCCAAGTCTGCACGGATACCATCGTACGCCATGTGGGAGACATCGGGCGCATGGTGGACGAGTTCTCGTCTTTTGCCCGCATGCCGGCGCCGCACATCCGCAATGAAGATGTGAAGAAACTGGTCGAGCAGGCGGTGTTTCTGCAGCGCACCGCGCACAGCGATGTGCACTTCACCCATGAAGCGCCGGCAGAGACGATATTGCTGCCTTGCGATGCCCGACAGGTTGTGCAGGCCCTGACCAACCTGATCAAGAACGCGATCGAGTCTGTCGAAGGGCGTCAGGCATTGGAGGGAGATGCCGCGCCGGCCGGCGCCATCGACGTTTCGGTGGGGGTCGGGAACGGAAGCTGCCGGATCGAGATCGCGGATAACGGAAAAGGCCTCCCCAAAGCCGATCGCGGGCGCCTGACGGAACCCTATGTCACGACGCGCGAGCGAGGCACTGGACTTGGCCTCGCAATTGTGAAGAAGATCATGGAAGATCACGGCGGCAACCTATTGCTCCGGGATCGGGACGAGGGTGGCGCGATCGTCAGCTTGGTTTTCCCCTTACGTGAAGAAATCGTCGAAAGCGGTGGCGGCCGGGCCAAGGACGGCGCCTTGGCGTCACCAGTGGAAAGAGCTGCGGGACATGGGTAGCGAAATTCTCATCGTCGACGACGAGGTCGACATCCGCTTGCTGATTACAGGTGTCCTTCAGGACGAAGGCTACGAGACACGCGATGCCGGGGATAGCGACACGGCCCTGGACCTGCTGCGCCAACGGCTGCCTGAATTGGTCATCCTGGACATCTGGCTGCAGAACTCCGCACTCGACGGCATGGAGATGCTGAGCGAGATCAAACAGGATTTTCCTCAGCTGCCGGTGGTCATGATCTCCGGCCATGGCAACATCGAGACCGCCGTCAACGCGATCAAGCTCGGCGCCTACGACTTCATCGAAAAGCCGTTCAAGTCCGACCGTCTGCTGCTGATCGTCCAGCGCGCCATCGAAGCGGCGCGGCTGCGCAGCGAAAACGAGGAACTGCGCCTGCGCATCGGGCAGGGCGAACATCTGATCGGCACCTCCCAGTGGTATCAGCAGGTGAGTCAGGCGATCCGCAAGGTCGCCCCCACCGGCAGCCGGGTGCTGATCACCGGTCCCGCAGGGGCCGGCAAGGAAGTCATCGCCCGGCAGCTGCACGCCTGTTCGCACCGTGCGGCGGCCCCTTTCGTGGCGCTCAACTGCGCCACCATGCATCCCGACCGCCTGGAGCCGGAGCTGTTCGGCATTGCCCCGGGGCAGGAGGAGGGCGACGGGACCGGCAAGATCGGTACTTTCGAACGGGCCCACAGCGGGACGCTGTTTCTCGACGAAGTGGCCGACATGCCCTTGGAAACCCAAGGCAAGATCGTACGCGTTCTGCAGGAGCAGACATTTCAGCGGGTCGGCGGCGATATCCGCATCGCCGTCGATGTAAGGGTGATCGCGGCCACCAACCGGGATCTGCCGGCCCGCATCACCGAGGGCCAGTTCCGCGAAGATCTTTTCTACCGGCTCAACGTCGTGCCGATCGAGGTTCCCGCGCTGCGCGAGCGCCGCGAGGACATCCCGTCCCTGGTCGCCTATTTCATGGAGCGTGCCGCCGAAAGCGCCGGCCTGCCGCAACGCACGTTGAGCGACGATGCCCTGGCGGCCTTGCGGGCCTACGACTGGCCCGGCAATGTGCGCCAGCTGCGCAATGTCATCGAGTGGGTTCTGATCATGGCCCCCGGCGGTCAGCAGGACTCGGTACGCCCCGACATGCTGCCACCGGAAATCGGCGCTTCCTCGCCGACGTCGTTGCCGGGGGAGACGGGGCAGGAGATCATGTCCCTGCCGCTGCGCGAGGCGCGCGAAGTCTTCGAAAGAAAATACCTGGAGGCCCAAGTCATGCGCTTCGGCGGCAACATTTCCCGCACCGCCACCTTTGTCGGCATGGAACGCTCTGCGCTGCACCGAAAGCTGCGCTCGCTCGGCGTTGGCAGTGTTGAACGCGCCTGAATGAGCGCCCGCGGAGCCAATTGAGCCATGAAGGTGATTATCTGCGGTGCCGGCCAGGTCGGGTTCAACATCGCGCGCTATCTGTCGACCGAGAATGCCGACGTCACCGTCGTCGATCAATCGCGTGAACTCATCGAGAAGATCACCGATTCACTGGACGTGAAGGGTCTGGTCGGCTTTGCCTCGCATCCTGAAGTGCTGGAAAGCGCCGGCGCCTCCGACGCCGAGATGGTCATCGCCGTGACCTACGCGGACGAGGTCAACATGGTGGCCTGCCAGGTCTGCCACTCGATCTTCGAAGTGCCGACCAAGATTGCCCGCGTGCGTCATCAGAGCTACCTGGAACCAATGTGGTCGGACCTCTTCAGCCGCGACCACATGCCCATCGACGTGATCATCTCGCCGGAAATCGAAGTGGCGCGGGCGATCGAACGGCGCATGCAGCTGCCCGGCGCGTTCGATATTCAGCCCCTGGCCGACGGCAAGGTCAGTCTCATCGGCCTGCATTGCAGCGAGGACACGCCGGTCATCAACACGCCGCTGCGTCAGCTCACGGCGCTGTTCCCGGATCTGCACATCGTCATCATCGGGATCTCGCGCGATGGCAAGGGCTTCGTGCCGACACCGGACGACGACATGCGCGCCGGCGATGATGTCTATCTGGTGGCCGATACCAGCCACCTGGCACGTACCATGGCCGCCTTCGGCCATGAGGAGAAAGAGGCGCGGCGGGTCATCATCGTCGGCGGCGGCAACATCGGCCTCAACCTGGCGCGGGCGGTGGAGAAGAACCATCCGCAGGTGAACCTCAAGGTGATCGAGGTAGACAAGCGCCGTGCCGAAATCGTCGCCCAGGCGCTGCAGCGCACCGTGGTGATTCACGGCGATGCCCTGGACACGGAGATCCTGGACGAAGCCAATGCCTCCATCGCCGAGACGGTGATCGCTGTCTCCAACGACGACGAAGTCAACATCCTGACCTCTCTGCTGGCCAAGCGCTATGGCTGCAGGCGGGCGGTGACCCTGATCAACAAAACCTCCTACGGTCCCCTGGTCGGCACCCTAGGCATCGACACCGTGGTCAGCCCGCGCGCCATCACGGTCTCCAAGATCCTGCAGCATGTCCGCCGCGGACGCATCCGTTCGGTACACTCCTTGAGCGAGGACTTCGGCGAGGTCATCGAGGCCGAGGCGCTGGAAACCTCCAGCCTGGTCGGTGTACCGATCCGCGAGGCGCGCCTGCCCGAAGGCGTCATCGTCGGCGCCATCGTCCGCGGCGACGAGGTCATCATCCCGCGCGGCGACACCATCACCCGGGCGAACGACCTGGTGGTGATCTTCGCGCGCTCCGATGCGGTCAAGAAGGTCGAGAAGCTCTTTGCCGTGAAGCTCGAGTTTTTCTAGGATCGCCACTGCCGATTCGTCCGAGTTGAAAGGAGTGGCTCGCGAATGCCCCGTCAAGCCTATGTCAACGGCCGCTACCTGCCGCACGGCGACGCCGCCGTGCATATCGAGGACCGCGGTTATCAGTTCGCCGACGGCGTCTACGAGGTGGTGCCGGTTTACAACGGCATCCTGGTCGATGAGGGCCTCCACCTGGACCGCCTCGACCGCTCGCTGCGCGAACTGCGCATCGACCAGCCGATGTCGCGCCCGGCGCTGAAGCTGGTGTCGCGCGAGCTGATGCGCCGCAACGGTCTCAGCAACGGTTTTCTCTACATGCAGGTCACCCGTGGCGTGGCGCCGCGCGACCACAAGTTCCCCAAGGCGGCGCGGCCGGCCCTGGTCATGACCACGCGTCAGACCAAGCCGCACAGCGCGCAGTTGCTGAGCGATGGCCTCAAGGTCATCACCGTGCCGGATCAGCGTTGGCACCGTTGCGACATCAAGTCGGTCTCCCTGCTGCCCAACATTCTCGGCAAGCAGCAGGCCGTGGAGGCCGGCGCTTACGAAGCCTGGCAAGTCGACGGCGACGGCCAGGTAACCGAGGGCACGTCGACCAACGCCTGGATCGTCACCAAGGACGGCAAGGTGGTGACCCGCGACGCGACGCAAGCAATCCTCAACGGCATCACCCGCATCACGCTGCTCGAGCTGATCAAGGCGGAGGGCTATGAACTGGAGGAGCGTTCCTTCTCGGTGGCAGAGGCCAAAGCGGCCCGCGAGGCCTTCCTGACCTCCAGCACGTCTTTCGTGCTGCCCGTCAGCCAGCTCGACGGCCAGCCGATCGGCAACGGGCACCCCGGGATTCTCTCCGGCAAGCTGCGCCAGCGCTACCTCGACTACATGCAGGGCCTGAAAGCCAGCGCCTGAGCGGAGACCTCGATGCCTTCAACGACATCAATCTGGCCTATTTCCGCATTCTCTTGGGCACGGCACAGAAGCTTGCGGACGCCAAATCACAGAACCACCCATAAAGGCCCTGGCTCTATATGACCCTGCCAGCCCCCAAAGCCATTCTCTTCGACTGGGACAACACCCTGGTGGACTCCTGGGTGCTGATTCACCACGCCATGATGGCCGTTTTCGAGGCCATGGGCCAACGCCCCTGGACCCTGGAGGAGGCGCGCCAGAAAGTCCGCAAATCGGCGCGGGATACCTTCCCGGACCTGTTCGGCGAACGTGCCGACGAAGCCACCGCAATCTTCTACCGCACCTACGAGTCCGCCCACCTGGAACAGCTGCGCGAACTACCGGGGGCGGGGGCGATGCTGCGCGACATCGCCGCGACCGGTCAGACCCTGCTCGGCATCGTCAGCAACAAGCAGGGCAGACTGCTGCGCCTTGAGGCGGCCGCCATCGGCTGGGACAGCTACCTGGGCCCGCTGGTCGGCGCCACCGACGCCGTCAAGGACAAGCCGGCGCCGGAGGTCATCGACTTCGCGCTGGACGGCACCGGCATCGCCGCCGGACCCGAGGTCTGGTTCGTCGGCGACACCGACATCGATCTGCTCTGTGCCCGCAACAGCGGCTGCACCCCGGTACTGATCCGCCCCGAGGAGCCGCGGGCCGGAGAGTTCGACGCCTGCCCCCCGGCCGCTCACCTGCCGGACTGCGCGGCTTTTGCCGATTTGGCCCTGAAAGCCCTTGAAAACGGCTGAGTCGAGCAGCAAATAACTGAAATAGCTTGTGCAGTTCCGGGGCGGCTTTTCTCTCAGGATAATTTTTCATTTTTCTCCCAAGCGTGATAGGAAGGGCCATTCGGCTCCTGCGCTCGGGGGGCGCCGCGCATTTGGCGTAATTGGCGCAGAAATGGAACCTGACTGGGAGCGGCTCGAAGATCAGTTATCTGGGGGCGCCGAAGTGCGCAGAGGCCAGAGTAAACATAATCGACCGACGTTAAGAGCAAGAACAAAGGTGCGAAAATGGCCGCTGAAAAAAATCAAAGCGTGCAGGACGTATTTCTCAATCACATTCGGAAGAACAAGGTCCCCGTTACCGTTTTTTTGGTGAACGGCGTGAAGTTGCAGGGGATTGTTACGTGGTTCGATAATTTTTCTGTTCTCCTGCGCCGCGACGCGCATTCGCAGCTCGTCTACAAGCATGCCATCTCGACGGTCATGCCGGCGACCCCGATTCAGCTCTTCGATCCCAGCAAGGAAGAAGAGGCTGCCGAGGGTTGACCCGCCGCAGCGGGCGTGACCGAGGCTGACCACCCTGCCGGCAGCTTGAGCCTTACTGAAAGGGGCGGCGCCGCGCGCCGCCGGACGTGATGACCGACCGCGCTCTTGTCGTGCACCCTGATTTTCTGCAGCCCGGCCTGCGCGCACCCGAGGCGCGCCTGGCCGAGGCCGTCGGTCTGACCGCGGCCATCGATCTCGAGGTCGTCGTCGGCGAGGTCGTGACAGTCAAGCAACTCAAGGCCAAGACGCTGATCGGCGGCGGCGCCGTCGAGCGCCTGGCTGGCGACATCCGCCTACAGGAGATCGCCGTGGCGGTGGTCGATGCGGCCCTGACCCCGGTGCAGCAACGCAATCTGGAACGGGCCTGGGACTGCAAGGTCATCGACCGCACCGGTCTGATCCTGGAGATTTTCGGCGAACGGGCGCGCACCAAGGAAGGCAAGCTGCAGGTCGAACTGGCGGCGCTGACCTATCAGCGCTCCCGCCTGGTGCGCTCCTGGACCCACCTGGAGCGCCAGCGCGGCGGCGTCGGCTTCATGGGCGGCCCGGGCGAGAGCCAGTTGGAAATCGACCGCCGGCTGATCACCGAGCGCATCACCCGCCTGAAAAAGGAACTGGCCCAGGTCCAGCGCACCCGCGGCCTGCACCGCGGCGCGCGCCAGCGCGTGCCCTATCCGGTGGTCGCCCTGGTGGGCTACACCAATGCCGGCAAGTCAACCCTGTTCAACCGCCTGACCGAGGCCAAGGTGCTGGCCCGCGACCAGCTTTTCGCCACCCTCGACCCGACCATGCGGCGGGTCGTGCTGCCGTCGGGCCAGAACATCATCCTCTCCGACACGGTGGGCTTCATCTCCGACCTGCCGACCGACCTGGTGGCGGCCTTCCGCGCCACCCTGGAGGAGGTGATCGAGGCCGACGTCATCCTGCATGTGCGCGACGTATCGCACCCCGACAGCCTGGCGCAGCAGGCCGATGTGCGGGCGGTCCTGGCGGACCTCGGCATCGATGAAACCATGGGCCATGTCATGGAGGTGCTCAACAAGGCCGACCTGCTGCCGGCGGCCGAGCGGCACCACCTGACCCAGCGGAGCGAAGCCAGCCCGGAAAGCGTGCTTTGCTCGGCACTTACCGGCGACGGCTGCGACGACGTCCTGGAACTGGTCGGCAAGCACTTGTCGCTGCAGCGCCGGCAGGTCACCGTCGGCCTGCGGCTGGAACAGGGCGCCGCCCTCGGCTGGCTCTACGACCACGGCGAAGTGGTGGGGCGCCGGGACCAGGAACTGGTCACCGAGATCGATGTGAAGCTCGCTCCGATGGACCTTGACCGGTTTCTTAAGAAATTCGGCTCCTGCGTTGAAAATGGCGAGATTCTCGCCGCTCAGAACGCCAAGACGCCAAGTCCTGCCCGGAACTTTGCCGCGGGTGGTTGACTCTCTCCGCCGGGGCTTTTATATGCTCGCTAGCACTCGGTGTGGCTGAGTGCTAACAAAGATCGCGGCCGGGGCCGGCGAGGGGCTGTAAAGCCGCTTGGTGGCCCCGCGCCATTCCCATCGAAATCAGACAGGGTAGAGTTCTATGAAATTCAGGCCGCTGCATGACCGTGTCGTGGTCGAGCCGCTGGAGGAAGACGAAAAGACCGCCGGCGGTATCATCATTCCCGACACAGCAAAAGAAAAGCCGATGCAAGGCAAGGTGCTGGCTGTCGGTCCCGGTTCCCGGGGCGACGACGGCAAGCTCAACGCGCTGGACGTCAAGAAGGGCGACAAGGTCCTCTATGGCAAGTGGTCCGGCACCGAAGTGAAGTTGGACGGCAAGACCATGTTGATCATGCGCGAGTCCGACGTCATGGGCGTACTGCAATAAGGCTTACTACAACAAGGAAGATATCCAGAGATGGCTGCGAAAGACGTTAAGTTTGGCGCCGATGCCCGCACGCGAATGCTGCGTGGCGTCGACATTCTGGCCGACTCCGTGAAGGTCACCCTCGGCCCCAAGGGCCGCAACGTGGTGATCGACAAGTCCTTCGGTGCCCCGCGCACCACCAAGGACGGTGTCACGGTGGCCAAGGAGATTGAACTCTCCGACAAGTTCGAGAACATGGGCGCCCAGATGGTGCGCGAAGTCGCTTCCCGGACCAACGACATGGCCGGCGACGGCACCACCACGGCGACGGTCCTGGCCCAGTCGATCGTGCGCGAAGGCGCCAAGGCGGTGGCCGCCGGCATGAACCCGATGGACCTGAAGCGCGGCGTCGACCTGGCTGTGGAAGCCGTGGTCGCCGAGCTGAAGAAGAAGTCCAAGAAGATCTCCACCTCGGGTGAGGTTTCCCAGGTCGGCACCATCTCCGCCAACGGCGAGGCCGAGATCGGCTCGATGATCGCCGAGGCCATGGAGCGGGTCGGCAAGGAAGGCGTCATCACGGTCGAAGAGGCGAAGTCCCTCGAGACCGAGTTGGACGTGGTCGAAGGCATGCAGTTCGACCGCGGCTACCTGTCGCCGTACTTCATCACCAACGCAGAGAAGATGGTCTGCGAGATGGAGAACCCCTACATCCTGTTGCACGAGAAGAAGCTCTCCGGCCTGCAGCCCATGCTGCCGCTGCTGGAAGCCATCGTGCAGTCGAGCCGGCCGCTGCTGATCGTTGCCGAGGACGTCGAAGGCGAAGCCCTGGCGACCCTGGTCGTGAACAAGCTGCGGGGCGGTCTGAAGGTCGCCGCCGTGAAGGCGCCGGGCTTCGGCGATCGCCGCAAAGCCATGCTCGAGGACATCGCCATCCTGACCGGTGGCCAGGTGATCTCCGAGGATCTCGGCATCAAGCTCGAGACCGCGACCCTGGAGATGCTGGGTTCGGCCAAGCGTGTGGTCATCACCAAGGAAGAGACCACCGTCGTCGACGGTGCCGGCAAGAAGAAGGAGATCGCCGGCCGCTGTGCGCAGATCCGCGCCCAGGCCGAGGAAACCTCTTCGGACTACGACCGCGAGAAGCTGCAGGAGCGTCTGGCCAAGCTGGCCGGCGGTGTGGCGATCCTGCGTGTCGGCGGGGCCACCGAGGTCGAGGTGAAGGAGCGTAAGGATCGCGTCGAAGACGCGATGAACGCCACCCGCGCCGCGGTCGAGGAAGGCATCGTCATCGGCGGCGGCACGGCACTGCTGAACGCCGCCAAGGTCCTGGCCAAGCTCGAAACCGCCAATGACGACCAGCGTGTCGGCATCGAGATCGTCGCCCGCGCTCTGCAGTCGCCGATCCGCCAGATCGCCGAAAACGCCGGTCATGAGGGTTCCATCGTCGTTGGCAAGATCAACGACGCCAAGGACGCCTCTCTCGGCTTCGACGCGCAGAACGGCAAGTACGTGAACATGTTCAAGGCCGGTATCATCGATCCGACCAAGGTCGTGCGCACGGCGCTGCAGGATGCAGCTTCCATCGCCGGTCTGCTGATCACGACCGAAGCCATGGTCGCCGACACCCCCGAGAAGAAGGACGCTGCCGCGGCAGCTCCCGACATGGGTGGCATGGGCGGTATGGGCGGCATGGGTGGCATGGGCTTCTAAGAGCCCTTTCCCCCAAGCTGGAAGATCGAGGGCCGCGGTTCCGCCGCGGCCCTTTTTCCGTGCCCGCTCAAGCGTTATCTTGCCCCGGCCCCTGTTCAGCCCTCCTGGAGCTCACTTGATCGACATCGCCAAAGTTTCCGCCGTGATCGAGGAGATCGCCGCGGTCGAGGTCCTGCCGCGATTCCAGTCCCTGGCCAGCGAAGACATCCGCGAAAAGACCGCCGGCGAACTGGTGACGGTGGTCGACGTGATGGTCGAAGAACGCCTGACCGCGCGGCTGCGCGACATGCTGCCCGGCTCCCTGGTGGTGGGCGAGGAGGCGGCGCACAGCGATCCCGCCTTGATGACACGGCTGACGTCCGAAGAACCGCTGTGGATCATCGATCCGATCGACGGCACGCGCAACTTCGCGCACGGCCGCCCGGCTTTCGCGATCATGCTGGCCTTGGTGCGGGGCGGCGAAACGCGGGGCGCCTGGATCCTGGAGCCGGTGAGCGGACGCTTTGGCATTGCCGAGCGCGGTGCCGGCGCCTGGCTCAACGGAGCGCGCATGTCCGTCGCCGCGCCGGTCGAAACGGCGCGGATGACCGGCAGCCTCCATGCCTCCAGCTATGCTCCGAAGCAGATCGCCCGGCGCGTCGATCAGCGCCGCGGCGCGGTCGCGGCGGTGAAGTCCCTCGGCTGTGCCGGGGCGGAATACCTGCGGCTGGCCGAGGGCGCGGTGCATTTTTCCCTCTTTACCCGCCTGATGCCCTGGGACCATGTCCCCGGCGTCCTGTTGCACCAGGAGGCGGGTGGCACCGCGCTGTGCTTCGATGCCATGCCCTACACCGCGGCGCGCTACCGCGACCTGGGCCTGCTCATGGCGCCGGACCGCAGCAGCTGGGACACCCTGCACAGCGTGCTGCTCGACGACTGACGGCCTGATCGGCCCGCCATCTGCTGGCATCAGCCACAACGAAAATCTGGCTCTGGAAGTTACCTGTCCGTAGCCCTAGGGTGCGGTTTCGCGCCGCCATGGTCTATTGCCGATACCGGTGCGTTTGGATCATAAACCACAGGCCGGAAAAACCGGCCCGCAACGATGGCAGAGGACAGAATAAATGCTGGTTGGCGTGCCTAAGGAAGTGAAGAACCACGAATACCGCGTGGGACTGGTGCCTTCGTCGGTCCGCGAGTTGATTCACCATGGCCACAAGGTGCTGGTCGAAACCAAGGCGGGCGAGGGCATCGGCTTTACCGACGCCGACTACGAGGCCGCCGGCGCGCAGATCGCGCCCGATGCCGATGGCGTCTTCGCCGCGGCGGAGATGGTCGTCAAGGTCAAGGAGCCGCAGCCGGAGGAGTATGCCCGGCTGCGCCAGGATCAGGCGCTGTTCACCTACCTGCACCTGGCGCCGGACCGACCGCAGACCGAGGGGCTGATGAAATCCGGCTGCATCGCCATCGCCTACGAGACCGTAACCTCCGCCCGCGGCGGCCTGCCCCTGCTGTCGCCCATGAGCGAGGTCGCCGGCCGCATGTCGGTGCAGGTCGGCGCCCATTGCCTCGAAAAGGAACAGGGCGGTTCCGGCATGCTGCTGGGCGGTGTTCCCGGTGTGGCGGCGGCCAGAGTGGTAATCATCGGCGGCGGCGTTTCGGGCACCAACGCGGCGCGCATGGCCATGGGCATGGAAGCCCACGTCACGGTGATCGATCGCTCGCTGGAGCGCCTCTACGAGCTCGATTTGCAGTTCGGCCCGACACTGAACACCATCTATTCGACCGTCGACGCCATCGAGCGCTACGTGGAGGGCGCCGACCTGGTGATCGGCGCGGTGCTGGTGCCGGGCGCGGCGGCGCCCAAGTTGGTGACCCGCGACATGATCCGCCGCATGCGCCCGGGCTCGGTGCTGGTCGATATCGCCATCGACCAGGGCGGCTGCTTCGAAACCTCTCGCGGCACCACCCACGACGCCCCGACCTACATCGAGGAGGGCTGCGTGCACTACTGCGTCACCAATATGCCCGGCGCCGTGGCCCGCACGTCGACCATCGCCCTCAACAACGCCACCTTGCCCTTCACCCTGGCGCTCGCCGACAAGGGCTATCGCCGGGCCCTGGCGGAGAACCCGCACCTCAAGAACGGCCTCAACGTGGCCGGCGGCAAGGTGACCTACAAGGCCGTGGCGGAGGCGCATGGCCTGGAATTCGTCGCGCCGGAAGAGGCTTTGGACGTGCCGCGCCTCTGACGGCGGTGTCTGGCCTCACAGATGGCCGCCAACTGGGTCTAGTTGCCTCCATGGCGGGGGGACTAGACTGCGGTCTAAGGTTGCCGTCAACTTGTTCAAAACCGTAGGAAAGATGGGCCGATGAATGTCATCCCGCCAATTCCCAATTCGCTCGAGCAGCATTGGATGCCCTTTACCGCGAACCGCCATTTCAAGGCGAACCCGCGGATTCTGACGGGCGCCGAGGGCATGTACTACACCACCGATCACGGCGACAAGGTGATCGACGGCTCGGCCGGCCTGTTCTGCGTCGCCGCGGGCCACGGCCGCCGCGAGATCGCCGAGGCGGTGACCGAGGTGCTGACCAAGATGGACTACGCGCCGCCCTTCCAGTTCGGCCATCCGGGCTCCTTCGAGATCGCCCGCCGCATCGCCTCCATCACGCCCGGCGACCTCGACCATGTGTTCTTCTCGAATTCCGGTTCGGAAGCCGTCGAGACGGCGCTGAAGATCGCGCTGGCCTACCACAAGGCGCGCGGCGAAGGGCAGCGCATGCGCTTCGTCGGGCGCGAGCGCGCCTACCACGGCGTGAACTTCGGCGGCCTCGCCGTCGCCGGCATGATCAACAACAAGAAGGCCTTCGGCCTCGGTCTGCCGGGCGCCTGCCATCTGCGCCACACCCACCTGCCGGAGCACAAGTTCACGGTGGGCGAGCCGGAAACCGGCGCGGAACTGGCTGACGACCTGCAGCGTCTCGTCGACCTGCACGGCGCCGACTCCATCGCCTGCTGCATCGTCGAGCCGATCGCCGGCTCCACCGGTGCCCTGATCCCGCCCAAGGGCTACCTCCAGCGCCTGCGCGAAATCTGCGACAGGCATGGCATCCTGTTGATTTTCGACGAGGTGATCTGCGGCTTCGGGCGCACCGGCAAGCAGTTCGGCGCCGACAGCTTCGGCGTGGTCCCCGACATGGTGACCATGGCCAAGGCGCTGACCAACGGCGTGGTGCCCATGGGCGCGGTCGCCGCCAGCGAACACATCCATCAGACCCTGATGGACGCCGCCCCGGAGAACGCCATCGAGCTGTTCCACGGCTACACCTATTCGGGCTGCCCGGTGGCCTCCGCCGCGGCGATCGCCACGCGCAACATCTTCGAGGAAGAGCAACTGGTGGAGCGGGCGGCCAAGATGACGCCCAAGTTCCTGGAGGCGCTCTATTCGATGAAGGATCTCTCCGTCGTCACCGATATCCGCGGCTACGGCATGATCGGCGGCATCGACCTCGCGCCGTTGGACAAGCCCGGCGCGCGCGGCCTGCGGGTGATGCAGGAGCTCTACGATGCCGGCTGCATGGTGAAACTGACCGGCGATTGCGCGCTGATCTCACCGCCGCTGGTCTGCGAGGAGCACCACATCGACGAGATCTTCACCAAGCTGCGCGGCGTCCTCGCCAAGCACTAGGAAGATGCACTAAAGCGCTTTAGACTTCGGGCAATGCTTTTGCAGGATCCGGGGGGTAGTAGGGATGGCCATGGCAGTCACGCTGCACAGTATCGCGCGCCATACGGTGCAGGTGCTGACGAAGAAACTGGGCGAAGAGGCGCACTCCTTCATCACGGTGCGCCTCTACGACCATGACGACGTGATCCGGGGAACGGCGGTTTTCGAGCACTACGGAGAAGCCCAGGAGCCGCCGAAACCGACCGGCGACTATAAAGCGCAGACCGCCGTCGCTCATATCGATATCGCGCACTATCCCGCCTATATGGATGTGCTGCGTCTGGAAAATCCGATCTATCTGAAGATGGGATGGACCCAGTCGGGGCGCGTGCGCGTGCTCTCGCAGATGTCGATCGACACCAAGAAAGAGGTCATCGGCGAATATTTCGGCTGACCCTGTTCAGAGCATCTGCGTCAGCCCGGCCGCCGACATCCTACCGGCGGCAAAGCGCCGCAAGGCGGTGCCGCCTGAATGCCGGGAGGGGCCTGCCCGTTTTCGAGTGACTGCGAGAATGCGGCCCCGACGAGAAGTGCGGGGCCGGATCCTCGGCGCTCGGAACGCCTTACTTAATTCTCTTGGAGTACTTCGTGGCCGCGTCCTTGAGCGCCTTGCCGGCGGTGAAGCGCGGCTGCAAGGTCGCAGGCTTGGCCTTGAAGGTGGCCGGCTCGCCGGTGAAGGGGTTGGTGCCCTTGCGGGCCTTGGTGGCCGCCTTGTAGCGAATCTTCATACGGCCGAGATTACCGAGCGGCACGCTGCCCGGTGTTGCCTTGGTCGTGTCCTTGAGCGCGAGGTCGGAGACGACAGGCCACAGGGCATCGAGGAACCGGCTGGCGTCCCTGCGGCTGAATTGATAGTCCCACTGCTTACCGAGTGCTTTGTTGAGAGCCGCAGCATAGGCTTCGGCAAGCTGGGTCTTTGTGACGGTCATGGCTTTTCCTTTGTGGCTCAAGTCGGAAGTCTGGCGAATCGCACCAGATGCTCCCGCTGATATCCGGTTCCGCCGAGATAAGCAATACGTGGCGGCCCCAACTTCGCGCCGCGCCCCCGGACCGATCCGCCGTCCTACGGGGCCGCGACCTTGGCCAGCTTCATGTCGGCGGCGTTGCCGGCGCGCTTGGATTCCTCCTGGGCGACCGCCTCGCGGGCCAATTCGCGGCGTTTGGTCACTTCGATCGCGATGGCGCCGATCAGCGTTATGGCGATGATCAGCACCGCCAGGGCGGCCAGATCGGGCTGCGTGCCCATGCGCACCTTGCCGGCCAGAACCGTCGTCAGGGTGCTGTCCGCCTGGATGGTGAAGACCGTGGTGTTGTAGTTCTCGAAGGAGGTCAGGAAGGCGAGGCCCATGGCCGAGAAGATGGCCGGCCGCAGGAACGGCATGAGAACCTTCCAGAACACTTGTACATGGGTGGCGCCGAGATCCAGGGCGGCTTCCTCCTGGGTGCGGTCGAAGCGCTGCAGTCGGGCCAGGAAGATCAGCATGGTGTAGGCCGAGATGAAGGTCGACTGGCCGACGATGGTGAGAAACATGCCGCTGTAGTAGATGCTCTCGTAGTCGGCGTCGACCAGGGTGCCGAGGCGGTCCCAGAACACCAGGGTGGAGATACCCAGGATCACACCGGGCATCAACACCGGCGACACCACGATGGTGTAGTAGATCGTCTGAAAGCGCTGATAGACCTGGGTCATCATGATCGCCGCGGCCAGGCCGATGGGCACCGCGAGGATCATCACGCCGATGCCGATCCAGAAGGAATTGATGATGCCCTCGACCATGAGGTCGTCGTTGAGCAACTGGGGGAACCAGCGCCAGGTGAACCCCTCCCAGGGAATGACCTGCGGAAACTCCACATCGTTGAAGGCCGCCGTGCCCATCATGAAGAGCGGCGCGAAGAGATAGAGAAAGAACAGGAAGATGTAGAAGAGAATCATGAAATTCTGAATCTGACGGGACGTCATTTCGCGATCTCCCCAAGGCTGACCTTGAAGACACGCATCACCGTCAGAACGAAAACCAGACAGGCGAGCAGCAGCACGATGGCGTAGGCCGCCCCCTGGGGCCAGTTGCCCCCCGTGTTGAACCAGCGGTAGATGATCTGGGTGAACCAGAAACTGGACGGCCCGCCGAGGATCTGCGGCGCCGCCAGGGCGCCGGCCGCCAGCATGAAGACCAGGGTGCAGCCGGAGGCGATGCCCGGCTTGGCGTGCGGGATCACCACGCGCCAGTGAATGCGCCACCACGGCGAGCCGAGGTCGCGCGCCGCCTCGACCTGGTTGTGATCCAGGCTCTCGATGGCGTTATAGAGCGGAAACACCATCAGCAGGATGTAGGCGTAAGAGAGGCCGGCATAGAGCGCCACGTCGGCGCGGATGAAGTCGATCGGCTGGTCGATGATCCCCAGGGTCTGCAGGATGGCGTTGATCACGCCCGAGGTGCCGAACAGGATGCGGAAGGCGAAGGCGCGCAGGATCTCGTTCACCCAGAACGGCAGGATCAGGAACAGGATCAGCGCGCGTGCCTGGCCGCCCTTGGCGACCTGGGCGATGTAGTAGGCGATGGGATAGCAGATCACGAAGTTGATCAGGGTGACGAAGATCGAGGCGATGATCGTGCGCAGGAAGACCGTCAGGTGCAGCCAGTTGAACATCTCGTCGTTGCCGGGGCTGCCGAACAGCAGATACTGGTAGTTCGACAGGGTGTAGACGTCTTCCGGGCCGCCGATCTTCGCCGGCGGCAGATTGTTGCGGAACGAGAAGTCCAGCATGTAGGCCTGCGGCAGGATGATCATGAAGACCACCCAGCCGATCACCGCCAGCAGCAGGTAGCTTGAGATGACCACGCCGTTGCGCTGCACGAAGCGGATGTTGGTGACGCTGGCCCAGATCGTGTCCGAATGTTTCTGCACCACGGGGGCGAGAAGGATCGCGAAGAGAACCGCCAGGAAAGCGGGCAGAAAGATGCTGAAGAAATCACTCATCGGCCACTTCCCCCTTCGCCAGCACCACGGCGCGGTCCGGGGAGAAGGAAAGGCGGCTGGTGCTGCCGACCTCGACGGCGGGCAGGGTGCCGCTGTTGGTCATCGACATGACGATGTCTTTCTCGCCCTCGCCGCGCAGGAACACCGAAACGAAGGAGCCTTCGAACTCGCTGTTGAGGACCGTGCTTTCGATGACATTGCGGTCGCCGGTATCGCCGTCGGCGAAAGCGAAAGACTCCGGCCGCACGAAAAGCATGGCCTGGTCGCCGGCGGAGAGGTTGCCGAGATTCCTGCCGCGCAGCGCCCCGAACTGCGACTCGATCACGGCATAGTTCTTGTCGGCGCTGGCCACCCGGCCGACGAAGGGGTTGTTCTCGCCGACGAAGGAGGCGACGAAAGACGTCTGGCAGTTCTCGTAGACGGCGGTGCCGTCGCCGACCTGTTGGATCACGCCCTGGCTCATGACCGCGATGCGGTCCGACATGGTCAGCGCTTCGCCCTGATCGTGGGTGATGTAGATGAAGGTGATGCCGACGCGCTGCTGAATCGCGCGCAGCTCGGTGCGCATGTGCTGGCGCAGCTTCAGATCGAGGGCGGAGAGCGGCTCGTCGAGCAGCAGCACATCCGGTTCGACCGCCAGAGCCCGCGCGATGGCGACGCGCTGTTTCTGGCCGCCGGAAAGCTCGCTGACCTTCTTGTCGCCCTGGCCGTCCAGCGCGATGAGCTCGAGCAGCTGGTCGGCGCGTTTACGCCGCTCGTACTTGCTGACGCCGCGCACCTCGAGCCCGAAGGCGATGTTGTCGGCGACCGACATCAAGGGGAACAGAGCCAGATTCTGGAAGATCAAGGCGGTCGGGCGCTTGTTCGGGCCGATGCCGCGCATGTTCTGTCCGCCGATGCGGACCTCGCCCTCGGTCGGCTCCAAAAAGCCGGAGACGGCGCGCAGGATGGTCGTCTTGCCGCACCCCGACGGGCCGAGAAAACTGAAGAACTCGCCCTGCTCGATCTTCAGGTTCGCGTCGTCGACCGCGGTGAAATCGCCGAAGCGAATGGTGATATGGTCGAGCTCAACGTCTGCGCTCATGTCAGGCCGCCCCCGTTTTCTTCAGCCCCCGCCGGGTTCCCCAACCCGGATGGAAACTTATAGCCTCTCCGCAGCGCCTCTTGCCGGGCGCTCCCCATTCTCAGGGATCGCGTGGCGCGCCGGACGAAGGTTCCGGCTTCGACCGGAACCTCCGTCCTCTGCGCCAGGGATCAGGCGGCGACGAACTTGTCGCTGTATTCCGCCCGGATCTCGGTGTACCAGGGCTCAGACGGCGGCCACCACCAGAGACGGTCGAGCGCGTCGCCCGGATAGGCTTCGCTGAAGGCCGACTTGCTCTCGGCGGAGAGATAGTTCTCCGCGCCGACAGCCACCGGATTGTAGCCGGTCTCGTTGGCGATCAGGCCGTTCACTTCCGGATCGTAGACGTAGTTGATGTACTCGTAGATCTCGTCGATGTTCTTGGCGCCGATCGGCATGGCCAGGCCGTCGAGCCAGGTAAGTGCGCCTTCCTGCGGGGCCATGTAGGTCACCGGCTTGCCTTCTTTCTTCAGGCGCACCGGCGGGCCGTCCCAGGTCTGCCCGAGCACCACGTCGTTCTGCATGAAGCCGTTGATCTGCGCGTCGGCATCGTTCCAGAACTGCTTCAGCCAGGACTTGTGATCGATCGCGAACTTGGTGATCTCGCCCCAGATGCGGCGCATGGTCTCTTCGTCCTTGTAGGCGTCGAGCATGCGGTTGGACGGCACCTTGCCGGACGAATCGAGGTAAAGGCCGATGCCCGCCATCATGGAATGCGGCCGGCCCATGACCTTGCCCTTCAGTTCCGGCAGCCAGAGGTCGCCGTAGGACAGATCGGCGTAGTCCCGCTGCCACTTGTCGGTGCGCCAGGCCAGGGCTTCGGTGCCCCAGTGGTAGGGCAGGTGGTGGTTGCCGCCGTCCCAGGTCCAGCCGTCGGTCGACCCTTTCAGAAGACCGGGCACGACCTTCGACGTCTCCACCCGATTCATGTCGAAGGGCTGCAGGAGGCCGAGTGGCTTCCATTCGCCGGCGCGGTCGAGGGTCGGCCCGACAAGGTCGAAGCCGCGGCCCTTGGTGGCGCGCATCTTGTTCAGCAACTCCTCGTTGGAGCCGTAGGGTGTGTGCTTGATGACGATGCCCGTCTTCTTCTCAAAGCCTTCCAAGAAGGTCTTCGGCAGATAGTCGGACCAGTTCATGACCACCAGTTCGCCCGAAGCGGCAAGCGTCTTCCGGCTGATGATCACGGGTGCGACGGCGACGATAGCGCCACCGGCCGCGGCCTGCTTCAGCAGCGCGCGGCGCGAGAAATCGCGTACCGCGCGATGCGTCTTCTCGCTCGATGTTGGTTTTGCAGTCCTTTTCACGCTCGTTCTCCCCAAGAAGTTGACGTGTGACAGGGCGGCAGGAGCCGCCCCCTCCCGGTTAATCGTTTTATCGTAGAGGCTAGTGGGCCTAGATTGAATCTGGCAGCGGGTTCCAAAGCAAGTCAAGGCCAACTCCAAACCGTAAATGGTGCCAGAAGTGGACAAATGGGGATCGAAGCTACTTTCTTTCGGGTCGGTCTGGAGCCTGGGGCTGTTCCTGGCCGCCGTCTCCGGGGCGCAAACGCCGGAAAGAAGCCTGACCCGCGTGGTCTATGAATTTGCGGTTGCAGGCCTCTGCGGCACACAGGACCGCGAGGTCGTCGCCGGCTATCACCGTGAAGTGGCGGCCATCACCGCACGGGGCGGCTATGACGAGGAAACCGCCCGTCAGCACCGCCTGCGCGGCTGGGTCGAGGCGGACGAGGAGTGGAGCAACCGCGGCCTTGGCGGCAACCGCGCCTGGTGCCAGAGCGAAGGACTCGCTGCCGCGCGCCACTTTAAGGCGATTGCGAGGGGGCAGCTGGCGCCCTGAGCCAAGGCAAATCTGCCGGGCTTGAGGCGAAACCCGCGGCCCCTTAGTCTACTTCCTTGGTAGAAAACTGCCCCGCAGGGAGCGGGGCCGGAGGCGCGCTCGGGCGCGGGTAAACTTTGCGCGATTTCATCTTTCCGGTCCGCCATGACGGCGAAGTCGGTCTGCAGGCGCAACTGCGGCGCCAGCTGATCGACGCCATCCTGGACGGGCGCCTGTCCGGCAGCGACCCCCTGCCGTCGTGCCGCCGGTTGGCCCATTCGCTCGGCGTGTCGCGCAATACCGTGGTGCTGGCCTATCAGGCCCTGGCCGACGAGGGCCTGCTGATTTCGCGCGAGCGCATCGGCTATTTCGTCAACACCGACATGGTGTTTCAGCAGATCGACGGTCAGGTCGCCGACCTCGGCCAGGATCGCGACGCCCCGCTCGACTGGTTCAGCCGGCTTCAGCTGCGCCCCTCGGAGCAGCAGCACCTGACCAAGCCGCGCAAATGGCGCCGCTATCCCTATCCCTTTATCTACGGCCAGCCGGATCCAAAGCTGTTTCCGGTCTCGACCTGGCGCATGTGCTCGCGCCAGGCGCTCGGTGTCGAGGCCATCCAGACCTGGACCGAGGACAACTTCAACGACGACGACCCGCGGCTGATCGAGGAGATCCGGACCCGGGTGCTGCCGCGCCGGGGCATCAAGGCGCAGCCGCAGGAGATCCTCATCACCCTGGGCGCCCAGAACGCCCTCTACCTGATTGCCGAATTGCTGGCCGGCCCCGGCAAGGTGCTGGCGGTCGAGAACCCAGGCTATGTCGACACCCGAAACATCTTCGCGCTGAAGGGCACCGAACTGCGCCCGATCCCAGTGGATCGCGACGGTATGGTGGTCGACGAGCGCCTCGACAGCTGTACCTGCGCCTACGTGACACCGAGCCACCAGTCGCCGACCACGGTGACCCTGCCGCTGGAGCGGCGCATCGCCCTGATGGAGCGTGCCCAGCGCAACGATTTTCTGGTGATCGAGGACGACTACGAGGCCGAGGCCAACTTCCTGCACGCCCCCACGACCGCGCTGAAGGCCATGGACCGCGGCGGACGCGTTATCTATATCGGCAGTTTTTCCAAATATTTAGGGCCCGGTCTTCGCATGGGCTATATGGTCGGCGCGGAGGAGTTCATCCACGAAGCGCGGATGCTGCGGCGCCTCATGCTGCGGCACCCGGCCACCAATAACCAGCGCACCCTGGCGCTGTTCATCGGCGGCGGCCACTACGACGCCCTGGTACACCGCCTGCAGCGCGATTTCCGGACCCGCTGGGAGACCATGGGCGAGGCGCTGGAGCGCTATCTGCCCGACTTCGCCAGGCGTCCCTCCTGTGGCGGCACCAGCTTCTGGCTGGAGGGCCCCAAGAGCCTGGATACCGATATACTGGCGCGCGAGGCGCTCGGCCAGGGCATCGTGATCGAGCCGGGATCGGCCCACTTTCTCTCGAAAAAACCGCCGCGCAACTGCATGCGCCTCGGTTTTTCCTCGATCGAGCCCCAGCACATCGGCCCGGGGCTGGAGACGCTCAGCCGGCTGGTCGAGCAGGCCGAACGAACACGGGATTAGCCGTTCATCACCTTGTCGATCTGGGATTGATCGAGGGTGTCCATGTTGCCGTTGATGATCGACGAGGCGACGTCGACGAAACTCTGCAGCTTGCGCGTGACCCCGGTCACGCCGGCCTGCAGCGGCCCCTCCGCGGCGGCTTCGATGAGGCGCGCGATGCGGGGCAGGGTCTCCAGAACCAGGGCGTCCATCTGCGCGATGGTGGCGTCGAAGGCCTGGCGATAATTCGCCGGCGCGTTCTCGTAGGCGAGAATGGCCAGTTCGGCATCGGAGAAACAACTGTCGCGAAAATGATCGGCGTAGCTCTTGGGTCGCCACTCAGCGGCGTCCTCGAAGCACTCCGGCATCGAGGGCACCATCTCAAGAAGCATGATTATCTCATTGAAATGATTAAGATAATCAGTAGCGAGAAGGGTGTTCTCGTTGATGTTCTTGCCGCGCACGAGCAAGCGATAGGTGCCGGTGAAGCCGGCACCTCTCTCTGCAAGGCCCGAAGCCCGCGCGCCCGGTTTCGCTGCCGGCCGGGACTGTTTGCCCTTGCCGCCAGCGATGGGCTGGGATGCCGATGAAACCATACGTTGATCCCCAAGCGCCGTCGTTTACGACGGTCGACCTCTCAACTCTCCAGGGCCCATTCAAGCAGGCGGTGGTTTATGTTTCCTTTAGAATGAGACGGTTCGATATGGCCCCTGGTGTCACCGCGGGGGGATTCACTATCGGTATGGTAGCGAGACGCGGCGGGGCAGCGACGGGCGGCGCCGGCCCTTGCAACCCTTCGGTTGTCTCAAGTAGGCTCGCCCGCGACATTCCACCAGCGGCCAACTTCGTGCCGCGCCCTCTCGGAACCATTGAAAAGCGAGATCGATCGAGATGACCAAGGTTGCCTTTCTCGGGCTTGGCGTCATGGGCTTTCCCATGGCCGGGCACCTGGCCGAGGCCGGCCATGACGTGACCGTTTACAACCGCACCGCCGCCAAGTCCGAGGCCTGGGTGGCCAAGCATGGCGGCGCCGCCGCGGCGACCCCGCGCGCAGCGGCCGACGGCGCCGAAATGGTGTTCAGCTGCGTCGGCAACGACGACGACCTGCGCGGCGTCGTGCTGGGCGGCGACGGGGCCTTTGCCGGCATGGGCCGGGACAGCATCCTGATCGACAACACCACGGCTTCGGCCGAGGTGGCGCGGGAACTGGCGGCGGCCGGGCAGGCGCAGGGCGTCGGCTTCATCGACGCGCCGGTCTCCGGTGGCCAGGCGGGGGCGGAAAACGGCGCCCTGACCGTCATGTGCGGCGGCGCGGCGGCGACCTTCGCGCGCGCCCGGCCGGTCATCGACGCCTTCGCCCGCGCGGTGACCCTGATGGGGCCGGCCGGGTCCGGGCAACTGACCAAGATGGTCAACCAGATCTGCATCGCCGGGCTGCTGCAGGGCCTGTCGGAAGGCATGAACTTCGGGCTCAAGGCCGGTCTCGACATGGACAGGGTGATCGAGGTCATCGGCAAGGGCGCGGCGCAGTCGTGGCAGATGGACAACCGCGCCGCGACCATGTGCAACGGCGAGTTCGACTTCGGTTTCGCCGTCGACTGGATGCGCAAGGATCTGGGCATCTGCCTGGAAGAAGCCAAGACCAACGGCGCGCGCCTGCCGGTCACCGCCCTGGTCGACCAGTTCTACGGCCAGGTCCAGGCGCGCGGCGGCAAACGCTGGGACACCTCCAGCCTCATGCACCTGCTGGCCAACGACTGACCGGAATACCAAGGGCGGGGAGCGGCGCCATGTCGACGCAGACGTTCATCTTCCAGGCCTGCGTGGCGGGCCTCTTCGCCACCGCCATGCTGGATATCTGGCAGCGCATGCTCTTCGCGGCGGCGAAGATTCCGCCGGCCAATTGGAGCCTCATCGGGCGCTGGTTCGCCTACATCCCGCGCGGCCGGATCGTTCATCGGCCGATCGGCGACACGCCGGCCGTAGCGGGCGAACTGGCCCTCGGCTGGTCCATGCACTACCTGGTCGGGCTGGTCTACGGCTTCGCCTATCTCGGCCTGATGGTCTACGGCCTTGACCGGCAGCCGTCGCTGCTCAACGGCGCCGTCTTCGGTGCGGCCTCGGTGGTCATTCCTTGGTTCATCATGCAGCCGGGCCTCGGCATCGGCGTCATGGGCCGCCTGACGCCCAACCCGGCGGTGCCGGTTCTCAACGCGCTGGCGTCGCATCTGATCTACGGCGTGGCGCTCTTCGCCGGTGCCGCGCTGGCGGCTTCGATCCAGGCCTAGCCGCCGCGCTCGGCGCGTTTGGCGGCCTGCCAGAGGTCCTCCAACGTGTCCAAGGACTGGTCCTCGGCTTTTTTGCCCTCTGCGGCCAGCTTGGCCTCCAGGGCGCGAAAGCGGCGCTCGAACTTAGTGTTGGCGCGGCGCAGGGCGGTTTCCGGATCGACCTTCATGTGGCGGGCGAGGTTGACGGCGACGAACAGCAGGTCGCCGATCTCGTCTTCCAGGCGGTCGGGATCGCCGCCTTCGCCGATGACCTCCCGAACCTCGCCGATCTCCTCTTCCAGCTTGTCGAAGACCTGGCCGACCTCGGGCCAGTCGAAGCGCACCCGCGCGGCGCGCTTCTGCAGCTTCTCGGCGCGCAGCAGGGCGGGCAGGGCGGCGGTCACGCCGTCGAGCGCGCTTAAGGGCGCGCCCTCGCCGTTACCCGCCGCCGCCGCCTTGGCTTCGCGCTCGGCCTCTTTATGGGCTTCCCAGGTGAGCTTCACGTCGTCGGGCGTGTCGGCCCTCTGGCCGCCGAAGACATGTGGGTGCCGGCTGACCATCTTGTCGCTGATCGCCGCGGCCACATCGTCGAAGGCGAAGTGTCCGGCTTCCTCCGCCATGCGCGCATGGAACACCACCTGCAGCAGCAGGTCGCCGAGTTCGTCCTTCAGGGCCGCCATGTCGTCCAGCTCGATGGCGCCGGCGACTTCGTAGGCCTCCTCGATCGTGTAGGGCGCGATGGTGGCGAAATTCTGTTCCAGGTCCCAGGGGCAGCCGCCGTCGGGATCGCGCAGTCGCGCCATGATGGCAAGCAGGCGGTCGATGTTGAGGGCGCGGGGCGGTTGCTTGGCGGCGGAAGAGGCATCGGTCATGGCGCGCAGATTACCGCAGATCTGGCGCCGGAAAAGCGCTCTGTTTAACAAAGTGCAAACCTTTGTGACTCTAGGGTTCATGAATGTTGGTACAGCCTTCGATTCTCAAGCAAGAATTGCATGACGGGTTCTTCAGCCAGACCACCCGGGAATTCTACGCCTATTGGCAAAGCCTGGTGGCGCGCCGCGGCGGCGTTCCCTTCAGGGACGACCTCGATCCCGCGGAGATACCCCGTCTCCTGCCTCAGCTCTTTATCGTGGAACGGGTGCCGGTAACCGGCCGCTACCTGTTTCGGCTATCGGGCACCGGGATCCGGGACATCATGGGGGTCGAGAACACCAATCACTTTCTCGACGAGCTGCTCAACGGCGACGACCTGCGGGCGGTTTCGCAGATGTTCGACGACGTCCTGGGGCAGGGCGCCTGCATCCGTTCCATCGAGGGCCTGACCTACTGCGATCGCAGTTTCCTGAGGGTGGAGATCCTGCGTCTGCCGCTGCGCGCGAACGACGGCGAGCGCCGCCTCATCATGGGCTGCCTGTCCCGCATCGAGAACGATCCCCTGGCGAATGCCGTTACCGGGACCGTGAAAGACAAGCAGGTCATCCGGATCGAAAACGACGTTCTGCCGCGCAGGTCGTTGTAGGCTTGACGGCACAGGCGGAAGCGGCAGCCCGCCTGGCGGACTGCCGCTCCCTTCGTTTTCGCGCTCCGGATCAAGCCGGCCGGGGGATCTGCCGGCCAGGGATCAGCCGGCCGGACTGACGCAGTAGCTGTCGAAGGTGTTGGCTTCGCTCCACTCCTCGACCTCGTCGTGATCGTCGAGGTGGATGGAGAACTGGCAATTCGCCGAAAAATTGCCGTCATAGCAACCGTTCGGGATGCCCTGAGTGATCAGCACCTGCCCGTTGGCCGGGACGTTGGCGATGATCTGCGCCGGCGCGGCGCCGGCGTTGGGGAACGACGGCGTCCACTGGAAGCTGCCGCTGTCGCTGCCGCCAGCATTGCGCACCCAGAACTTGATCTGGTTCGGCGTGCCGCCGGTCGGCTTCTTCACACAGTAGCTGTGCTCGGGGAAACCCTCAGGCAAGCCGACGGCGTTGTTGTAGAACGGAATGACGACCAGATTGGCGAGCTGGCTGGGCGTGTCCGGGCCACCGCTGGGGGCACCGGTGACGAACTTGTTGATCGCCGGGCGCGTCGGGCGCTTGACCTGGAGGCGGGAATCGCGGGCCGGCCGCGACGGCTTGACGACGTCGAGTTCGGGCGTGCGCAGGCGGAGTTCGCTGGGGGCGGACTGCGCGGCGCTGTAATGGGTGAGGCCAACGGTGACGGACAGGGCGGACACGGCGGCCAGAGCGATGAGGTAAACGGGGCTCGTACGCATCGGATTGGTCCTTTTGGTTTGGGTGTTGCGTTAACCGGTCAGTCGCGCCACAAGCGGGTTCGGTTCAAAGACTCGCGATAGGTAGGTATATGTCCCCAGACTCCGGAGAACCCGCGCCGCGGCGCCAGGATCTGCGCGCGGTCGCCTTCGACCTCGACGGCACCCTGGTCGACAGCGCGCCGGATATCCATGCCGCCGCCAACGCCTTCCTGGCGGAGCGCGGCCAGGCCCCCCTCGACTTGCCCAAGGTGACGTCTTTCGTCGGCAACGGCGTGCCGGTCTTGCTGGAGCGCCTGTTGAATTCGGTGGGCGAGGCGGCCGGTCCGGTAGAGGTCGCGGCGGCCCTGCCGCGCTTCAACGAGATCTACGGCGCCGCGCCCAGCGCCCTGTCGCGGCTCTACCCCGGCGTTCGAGAAACCCTGGCCGCCCTGCGCGGTGACGGCCTGACCCTGGGCATCTGCACCAACAAACCCGAGGGCCCGGCGCGCCGCGTCATCGGGGATCTCGGCATCGCGGCGTTCTTCGCCGACCTGGTCGGCGGCGACAGCCTGCCCCAGCGCAAACCCGACCCGGCGCCGCTGCGCCACCTGGCGTGCCGGCTGGGGGCCGGGATCGGGGCGGGGGCCGAGCCGGGGGCTTTGGCCTATGTCGGCGACAGCGAGGTCGACGCCGCCACGGCGGCGGCGGCCGGCGTGGCCTTCCTGCTGTTCACCGAGGGCTACCGCAAATCTCCACTCGACGCGATACCGCACCAGGCGGCCTTCGCCGACTTTTCTCAGCTGCCGGGCCTGCTTGCGGCGGTGGGCGCGCGGGCCTAACCGCGTGGTTTGAGACGCAGCCGGCGCGGCTTCACAGGGTCCGGGCCGTGCTCTACAGGGGCCTGCTTGAAGCCGCCCTGGGGGCCCGCCACGCCGCCGATTTTGCCGTCGCCGTTACAATCGATCTTCACTGAAACGCGGATCGAGTAGGTGTTCTGCTCGTCGGTCTCGGCGACCTGTTTGTTGGCGTCGAAGACCACGCGGATCACATTCATGCCTTCCTTCAGGTCGATGGTGAACTTGTGCCAGTCGATGCCGCTCTTGGCGGGCAGGCCGCCGGGCACGTTGTGGCTTTGCACCAGGGTTCCGTCGCGGTAGGTCTTGGTCACGAAGGCGCCGGCGTTGCCGGTCCCCTTGTTGTGCGTGCGGTAGGCGACCGGAAAGAAGCGGCACATGTTTTTCTGCGGGCCGACCTGGGTGGCGTCGGCATGCAGCGGATGGTCGAGCACCTGGGTGCCGCCCCAGGCCACCGGGCCGGTCTTCATCACCAAGCCGATGGTGGTCGGAATGATGTCGGGCAAGGGACCGTTGAGGATCGTTTCGGCGGGCCCCTGCGGCAATGGCTGGATCTGCGCCGCCGCCGTCTGGAGGCCGAGGCCGAGAGTCAGCGCCGTAGCGGCCAGGGCGAGCTTCGAGCTGCGGTGAAATGCGGTCTTCATGGTCGGACTCCTCAACGAGGCTGTGGGCGGCGCCGGGGCGCGCGGCATCTCTCTGCGGGAGTCGTCTCCGCCCGGCGAAAGGTTCAATCCGCGGCCGGGGCAGGCAGGAAACGTCGCAGGGATCGCCGGCAAGAGCCGCCGCCAGAGACCGCCAATCCTTGACCACCAATCTTGGCCGCCGGCATTGCGGGCCCCCCTATGGCGCGCCGCGGCGACCGGCTATACTCGTGAACCAGAGGGTGGCCTGGACAGGAAAGCCCATCGATGATGCATCGCTCCGCCGGAAGGTATCGCTCCGCCGGCTCGCGGCTCCGTGAGGGCCGCCGTCCGGCTTTCAATCCGGCGCCGCGCCCGGCGCCGCACATCGCCTGGTGCGCCGGCCTGCTGGTCTTTTTGATCCTCGTGTCGGGCGTTGGCCGGGCCGCGATGCTCGAGACCGCCGAGTTCGTCGTTTCGGTATCGGACGGTCAGGGGAACTCGCGCAGCGTGATCTCCAACGTTGTGCCTTACCTGCCGGAAAGAGCCTGCTTTGGCTGGCGCATTCGTCTCGCCGACCGGCGGGCGCTGGTGCGCTACCGGGAAGTCCTGAAGCTTCCGCAAGCGCCCAAGTTCTGGAGCGGTGAAAACGACGCCTACAGCCCGCACAGCTTCTCGGCCGACCGGACGACGGCGACCACCGAGGAGTTCGCCGCCCCGGACAAGGAGGGTTGGATCGCCAGTTCCTGGTGCATCGCCGCCGGCGATCCCACCGGGCCGCATTCGATCGACGTGTTCATCGACGGCCAGCTCGCCAAGCACTTCGACTTCGAGGTCAAGATTATCGGCGAAGCTAAAGATAAATAATAATCAAACCCAACAAGCGGTCAGTTGGCATCGAGCCCGGCGATCGTACAGTCGCCGCGGGTCTGGCTGTGCTCCATGATGAACTGGTCGGCAAGGCAGATGTAGAGCGAGCCGGCGCAGGAGTGAAACTGGACGCGCGCCTGGTGGGCGGCATCGGAGCCCGTTTTCGCGGGATCGATCAAGTTGACGGCGCGGATATCGTCGTAATGGACCCCCCAGGAGGGCGAAATGGTTCTTCAGCGCACAACCTCAATGCCCAGAAAGGAGGGCGTAAACTGACGCAGGAGACGAGTGGGGCGCAACGGGGCAGCACGCGGAAGGCCCGGACTTGCCTCTCCTGTTCGCGCATAATTTATATTATGGAAACTTTCGCTATCTTTTGAGCTGTTGCACATTGGTGCCGAATATCTTTATCCGCTCGGACGGCACCCGCGACGAGTCCAGCGCCCGCCGTCCTGCGGCCTCCGGCGTCCCGTTCCAGTTCTGCCCCGGCGCAGCCCTCACGCCGGGCGCGACATCGCCTCCAACACCATGCATTGGTGGTGGTGGACGCCGTGCTCGCTGCTGCCGTTGCCGCTGCCGTCGATCATTAACCGGCCAGGCCGGTAGCCTCGACTGCGCAAACCCACCTGCACGCTCTCGCAGATTGCGGTATCCTCAACCTGGACGAAATTGGCGCGGAACTCGATGGCGGCCCGATTGGCCTCGCTCAGTTCGTCACCAAGTACGTACCAGCCCTCGATGTAGCGAGTCGTGCAGGCGTCGATCGGCACCCAGCGCATGACGTTGAGATGGGCCGGGTACACATGCACGGCGGTGTACGGGAACAAGATCCACGCGCGGTACTGCTCGGTGACCCGCAGCGGCGCGGGCACCTCGCCCGCCATCTCACCCCTGGTGGTGGTCGAGTGGATCTGGTGGCGACCGCGCACGTCGACGCGATAGTTCTCGACACCGTACCACGCCTTCATCGCCGTCGGGTGGGCGGTGGTGCAATGATAGCACTCGCAGTAATTCTCCACCGCAACCTTCCAGTTGGCCTTCAACACCTGTGTCGTGGTGTGTCGCAGCTTGAGGTCGACCAGCCGCGGCGCACTGCGCCGCATGTCGTCTTCGATCTCGCCCATGAGGTCGTAAAGCGGCTGCGCCTGCGGATCGAGATTCACGAATACGAACGAGGCGAACTCCTCGACGCACACTTCGTTGAGATGCACCGAGCCAACGTCGAAGCCGGGCACGTTGCGGCAGTTCTTCGCCTGGCGAAGCGCGCCGCTATTGTCGTAGGACCATGCGTGGTACGGGCAGACGATGCGCTTCGGGACCCGGCCGGCGCCCTGCAGGAGCTGGTGGCCGCGGTGCGCGCAGACATTGAAGAAAGCGCGCACCACGCCGTCGTCGGAGCGGATGACGATGAGGTGCTCGTCGAGCAGATCGAGGGTGCAGTAGTCGCCCGGCTCGGCGACCTGCGAGACATGGCACGCGAGCTGCCAACTGCGCGCGAAGATGCGCTCGTGCTCCTGTGCGAAGACCTCCGGCGAGGTGTAGTAGCTGGCCGCCTGAGTGTATGCGAGGTGGGCCTCGGCGCCGGCGGCGGTCGTCGAGCAGGTGACTTGGTTCATGGTCTTGGCTGCCAATAGTTTTACTGATAACCCCGGCAATGCCCGCCTTGGTATGGTGGGCTGTACCTATGATCAGACGCGGAATCTATTGCTGGATGAAAGCGGAGGCAAGCTAATCAAAGTTGATATATCATAAGTAAAACTTGTATAATTGGGACCGCGTTGAGGGATATCGGAGAGCTCCTCGGGAATGAAGAACCTGCGCCGCGGGCTGCCGCCGATGAGCGGTCTGGTCTCCTTCGAGGCGGTGGCGCGGCTGGCCAGCTTCTCGGCTGCGGCTGATGAGCTGAACCTCACCCAGGCGGCCGTCAGCCGCAACGTCCGGGTGCTGGAGGAGAACCTCGGCGCTACCCTCATCGACCGCGGGCGGCGGCGCATGACGCTGACCGCGGCCGGGCGCGACTTCTACGCCGGTGTCGCCGTGCTGCTCGCCCAGCTCCACGACGAGGCGCACCGCGTGCGCGCCAGCCACGCCAAGGCACCGCTAGAGGTGGCGCTCAGCAACGCGATGGCGTCGCTGTGGCTCTTCCCGCGAATGCCGCGCTTTCGGAAATTCCGCGCGGACGCGCGCATACGGTTAATCTGCTGCGAGACCGACGCCGAGGTGCTCGGCCCCGAGATCGATGTCGCCATCACCTACGGCAAGGGTCACTGGGCCGAGTACGACGCCGAGTTGTTATTCGAGGAGGATGCATTTCCGGTCTGCTCGCCGGCCTATTTGGAGGAGTACGGACCCATCGACGGCCCCGAAGACCTGCGGCGCCATACCCTTATCGAGTGCGAGTTCAGTCAACCCGACTGGCCCGATTGGCAGAAGTGGCTGCGCGGACAGGGCGTGCGCGAGGCCGTCGGACAGCAATGGATCCGCGTCAACGACTATCGGCTGTCGGTCGAGGCGGCCCGCGACGGCCTCGGCATCGTCCTCGGTGGCACGCAGTTCCTGTGGCGCGATCTGGCGCGGCGCACTCTGGTGAAGCCTTTCGAGTCCTCCCTTCCGACCGGCTGGGGTTACTACCTGCTGCAACGCCGCAGCACGCCTACCGGTCGAGAGCTCGCGACCTTCAGGGCCTGGCTGCACTCAGTGGTCGCCGAGGTGCCGAGCGCGAGTGCCGCCGGGACCCCGTAGTGTGCCAATACAACGTCGGCGGAGCCAAGCGGCCTCTCGGTAGAAGTCGCGAGACCACCGATCCGCTCGCGACCGCCAGCCAAGCCTGACACCGGTCACCTCACCGACGAACTCCACGATCCCCTTACGGGAGCGCGCGGGCGGCCGACTGGAACGCCCTGTCTGGGGTGACCGGGCGGATGCTTGGCGAAAACAGCGGCGCCCGACGGCTGCGGCTCTCTTGCTAGCCCGAAAGCCACCCGGTTGGCCCGCAAACCGCCTGACTGAACGCCGGCATCAGTTCGCCGCGCGCCAACGACAAAGGGCCGCGCGAAGCGCGGCCCTTTGCGGCACCGGCAGCGGATCCGCTGCCGGCAAACCGTGACGTCTTACGCCGCGGCCGAAGTCTGCTTGCGGTCCTCATTGGCCGCCACGCCGGCCAGGGTCTCCTGCTCGAAAGCCTCGGCCAGCGCCAGACGCTGAGCCAGTGCATCGCCCAGGAAGGCCTCACGCCGCGAACGCGGGTCGTGGCCGCTGGCGACCGCGGGAATGTCGCCGCGGGAAATGCCGATGTCGTCCAGTTCGCGGTCGGTCAGCGCCGCGAGCGTGTCGAAGTTGCGGCGATATTCGAAATAAGCCGACACCTTAGCGGTCGCGCCCTTCACCAGGTCGCGCAGGCCGTCGATGGCATCGACGATGAGGTTGGCAACCGCCTGGGCGCGCATGGCTTCAGCCCGGGCGATGGGGTCTTGAATGTTGTTGAACTGTGTCATTTCCATTTTCTCTATCCTTGACTGCTGCCCCGCCAGAGGCAGCGGATCCGATTACAGCACCGAGTGGCAATCGGGTGCGTTCGCGGTGATTTTCCGTGACGGCCCGGCGGGGTGCTTGTTACCCGTCCTATATGGACCGGTTCGAGCTCTGCGACGAGCGCATATGTTGCACCGCAGCAATGCAGTTCAAGCATGGCATCATAAAGAAAACATTAAGCGTATTCAGCCAAATAGCGCGAAACTCGCAGTAACTCTAAAGAAATGAAGCGGCTGGCTTAAGGCAATCCTGTGGTGCCGGGGGGCTGCCCTGCCTGAAGCCCCGCTCGAGCCGGCGTGCCGCCGGACGCGGAACGCAAAGTTCAGATCTGAAAATCACCTGCTGGATGAGATCCGCCGCCCGGCTCAGCCGCGCATTAGCATTCGATGATCTTGAATGGCGCTTTCGACCGAGCCGCTCTATAATCTTGAGGAATCGAGGAAAAACCTCGCTATAACAATACGTTCAGGGACTCACTTCATGTTCAATCGCTTAGCGTGGAAGGCCGGGATGCTGGCCGCGTTCGCCGTGGCCGTCCTTGCCGCGGGGACAGCAACGGCTGACATCGTGCGCTACGAAGCTCCCGAGGCCCCCAAAGTGGCGGCCTACAAGGAAACGCCGTGGCTGGCCCGGAAGGTGGCGGACGGTGAGCTGCCGCCGGTAGCGGAGCGCCTGCCGGCGGTGCCGCGGGTTTCGATCAGTGGCCCGAATCTTTCGGTCGGCAAGCCCGGCGGCGATATTCGCATGCTGATCGGCCGCGACAAGGACGTCCGGCTGCTCATCGTCTACGGCTACGCGCGGCTGGTCGGCTACAACGAAAAGCTTGAGATCGAACCGGACATCCTGGAGTGGCTGGATGTGGAAGATCAGCGCATCTTCACCTTGAAGCTGCGCGCCGGCCACCGCTGGTCCGACGGCGCGCCCTTCACGACCGAGGACCTGCGCTTTTTCTGGGAGGATGTGGCCAACAACGACGAACTCTCGCCGGTCGGTCCGGAACAGCCGATGCGGGTCGACGGCGAGTTGCCCAAAGTCGAGGTGATCGACGAGACGACGATTCGCTATACTTGGCAGAAGCCCAATCCGTTTTTTCTTCCCGCGCTGGCCGGGCCACGCCCCCTGCCCCTCTATATGCCGGCCCACTACCTGAAACAGTACCATCCCAAGTACGGCGACCCGGCCAAGATCGAAGGTTTCGTCGAAGCCGCCGGCGCCCGCAACTGGGCCCAGCTGTTCAACCGCATCGGCAACATGTACCGCGCCACCAACCCGGAGCTGCCGACACTGCAGCCCTGGCACAACAAGGTCGAGCCGCCGTCTACCCGCTTCGTCGCCGAACGCAACGCCTTCTTTCATCGCATCGACGCCAGCGGCCAGCAGCTGCCCTACGCCGACCGTTTCATCATGGATGTCGCGAACGGCTCGCTGATCCCGGCCAAGACTTCTTCCGGTGAAGTGGACCTGCAGGCAAGGAGCCTCAGTTTCTCCGACTACACTTTCCTCAAGTCGGCCGAGGAGCGCAGCAGCTACGACGTCCGCCTGTGGAAGACCGTGCGCGGTTCGCAACTGGCGCTCTATCCCAATTTGAATGTCGTCGACCCGGTGTGGCGCGCGCTCAATCGGGACGTCCGCTATCGCCGGGCACTTTCCCTGGCAGTCAACCGCAGCGAAATCAACCAGGTGATCTACTACGGGCTCTGTCTCGAAGGGAACAACTCGGTGCTGCCGGACAGTCCGCTGTACAAAGAGGAGTACCGCCAGGCCTGGGCCGACTTCGACCCCGCCAAGGCCAACGCGCTGCTTGACGATATCGGCCTTACCGAGCGCAACAGCGAGGGCATTCGCCTGCTGCCCGACGGACGGCCGCTGCAGATCATCGTGGAGACCGCCGGCGAAAACACCGAAGAGGTCGACGTGCTGGAACTGATCGGCGACTCCTGGCGCCAGATCGGAGTTAAACTGTTCACCAAGCCGTCGCAACGCGAAGTGCTGCGCAACCGAATCTTCGCCGGCGAGACGGTCATGGCCATGTGGTTCGGTTACGAGAACGGCATTCCCTCCTCTTTCAGCAGTCCGGAGGAATTCGTGCCCGTCCGCCAGCAGAGTCTGCAGTGGCCGATGTGGGGCCAGTACGCCGAGACCAACGGCACCGCCGGCGAAGCGGTCGACATGGAAAAGCCTAAACGTCTGCTGGAGCTCTACAACCTCTGGATCGCCGCCAAGTCACGCGCCGAGAAGGAGGAGATCTGGCGGGAGATACTCGAAATCCATGCCGAAGAAGTCTATACCATCGGCACGGTCGCCGAGGTGCCGCAGCCGGTCGTCGTCGCCAAGGCGCTGCGCAACGTGCCGGAAAAAGGCATCTACAACTGGGACCCGGGCGCTCACTTCGGCATCTACCGCCCGGAGAGATTCTGGTACGACCGATAGGGGGCGGGTTGGATGGTGAGTGCAAAACGGATTCTGCCTAAGTTTCTTGCACTCGCCCCCGTCTTCTGGACTGCTCCGGCCCTGGCCGAAGAGGCCAAGAGCCCTATCGGCTACGCCTCCGTAGCGGAAGCACTTGAAGCGTTGCGAAGCGATCCCACGGCAACGGAAAGTACGCAGCAGGGCTGGATTCTGTTCGTACGCGCGCAGGGCTTGGAGTTTTGGTCGTTCACACCTGAAAGCCATCCAGCGCACCCCAGTGCGGCAAAAAGAACAGCCCATAAGGATTTGAAGGGAGGTTGGGCTGTGGAGACGCGGCTTCTCTGTCAAGCCGACAAGGCGAGTTGCGATGCACTCGCCGAAGACTACCGCCAACTCGACGCGCGGATGAAGGCGAACATTCGCAAGAGGCATGGATCGTGAACATGATCGTTCTCTGCTCCTATGGCTTCAGCGAGCCGTATTCCGTTTGTCGGCTTCGCACGCATGCTATTTCCTGATTTCTGCTGTCATCCCGGGACTTATTCCCGGGATGACAACTGTGAATCGGCGTGGCTGGCGCGTGAAGAGCGATATGGAGTCTGAATGCCGACTAAGGACCGAACCGCGCCGCCGCGCTCGTGCTGTGGGTGACCGGGATCACCTCAAAGTCGGCGAGGTCGGTCCAGGCGTCGATCCAGGGCTGCAACTGCTCGACGCTGTCGCACTCCATGAGCTGGAAGCAGCGTGCGCCGTCTTCGGCCACCCAGGACGCGGTAGGTGACGCCCTCCGGCAGCAGGCGGCCGCGCCCGGCAAAGCGCTTGTAGACCGGCTTCGGATCGCCGTCGCGGAACGTCTCGATCACCATGACCCGCATGATGGATCTCCTTAGAACTCGACCACCAGGCCGTCGTAGCCGGGCTCGACGCCGGGGGGGCAGCGGCTCAGAAGTTCGTCGTAGTCGAGCTTTTCGTTCATGTGGGTGAGGATGGCGCGGCCGGGCTTCACCCGGGCGATCCATTCGAGGGTCTGGGCAGTGTGGGAGTGGGTCGGGTGCGGATCGTCGCGCAAGCAGTCGACGACCCATAGCTTCACGCCTTCAAGAACCGCGAAGGCATTTTCGTCGAGGGCGCTGGCATCGGTCGAGTAGGCGAAGTCGCCCAGGCGGAAGCCCAGCGATATGTCGGGGCCGTGGTTCTGCACGAACGAGCGCACCGGAATGCCGTCGATCTCGAAGGGGCCGTCGATCACCCGGTCGGTCATCAGCGGCGGGTAAAGATTTTGCGGGGTGCGGCTGGAGTCGAAGGCATAATCGAAGCGCGTGGTCAGCAGATCGCGGGTGCGCGCGTCCATGTAGGCGTCGAGCGGCGCGCCGCGGCCGTAGACCAGGCCGCGCAGTTCGTCGAGGCCGTGGGTATGATCGGCGTGGGCGTGGGTGAACAGCACCGCGTCGAGGGCGGTGATGTCGTTGTCGAGAATCTGCTGGCGCAGATCCGGCGATGTGTCGATGAGGATGCGTGTTCCGGCCTCTTCGATCAGGACGGAGACCCTGCTGCGCCGGTTCTTCGGGTTGGCCGGATCGGCGGCGCCCCAGGTGCCGCCGGCTTCGCGCCCGGCCAGGGGGACGCCACCGGAGCCGCCGCAGCCAAGAACCGTGAGCTTCATCGCCGCGGCCTCAGGCAGGCAGGGCGCGGGTGAAGAGGCGGAAGAAATTTTCCGTTGTCAGATCGGCGAAGTCCGCCGCCGGCACGCCACGCAGTTCGGCCAGGGCCGCGGCGGTGTACACCACGTTGGCCGGCTCGTTGGCCTTGCCGCGCTTGGGCACCGGCGCCAGGTAAGGCGAGTCCGTCTCGACCAGCAGCCGCTCCAGCGGCACATCCCGCACCGTGTCGCGCAGCGCCTGGGCCGACTTGAAGGTGACGATGCCGGCCAGCGAGATGTAGAAGCCGATCTCCAGCGCCGCCGTGGCCAAGGCCGGTCCGGCGGTGAAGCAGTGGATCACGCCGGGAAAGGCGCCCTGCGCGTACTCCTCGCGCAGCACCGCGACCGTGTCGTCGTCGGCATCGCGGGCATGCACGATAAGCGGCAGGCCCGTCTCGCGCGCCGCGGCGATGTGGGCGCGGAAACTCACCTGCTGCGCGTCACGCGGCGCATGTTCGTAGAAGTAATCGAGTCCGGTTTCACCGATGCCGACCACCTTGTCGCGGGCCGCCAGTTCGATCAGTTTGTCCGGCGTCTGCTGGCCTTCCTTGGCGGCCTCGTGCGGGTGCACCCCGACTGAGCAGAAGACGCGTGGAAAGCGCCGGGCGATGGCTTCGATGCGATCGAACTCGCTGAGCCTGGTGCAGATTGTCACCATGGTGCCGACGCCCGCCTGCAGCGCGCGTACCACTACCGGCTCGATCTCACCGTCGCGCTCGAGATAATCGAGGTGACAGTGGGAGTCGACCAGGGGCCGAGCCGCGACCGCCGCAGATGCCGCCGCGCCGCCCACGTTCAGGCCTCTTCCTCGACGTAGCGCGGGAAGATCGGCGCCGGCTGGGGCAGCGCCGTGCCGGGAATCAGTTTGTCCTCCAGCCGGGCGAAGTCGCGCGCGTCCGGCGCGACCGCCAACTGGTCGAGCATCGCCGCCATGGCGTCGGGCATCACCGGCTGGGCGAGAAGCGCCAGGCGGCGAACGGTTTCGGCCAGCACATAGAGCACCGTGGCCATGCGCGCCGGGTCGGTCTTCTTCAGGGTCCAGGGAGCGGCGTGATCGATGTAGCGGTTGGCGGCCGAGACGACTTCCCAGATTCTGGTGAGCGCCATATGGAACTGCTGCTGGTCCATGTCGGCGCGCAGATCCCGCAGCAGATCGGCGGCGGACTTCAGCAACGCCTCGTCCTCCGCCGCCAGGTCCTGCGGTTGCGACACCTTGCCGCCGCAGTTCTTGGCGATCATCGACAGCACCCGCTGCGACAGATTGCCGAACTGGTTGGCGAGGTCGTAGTTCATGCGCCCGACCATGGCCTTGCGCGAGAAGTCGCCGTCGTTGCCGAAGGGCACTTCGCGCAGCAGGAAGTAGCGCACCTGGTCGAGGCCGTAGGTCTCGATCAATTCCGCCGGCACGATGACATTGCCGAGCGACTTGGAGATCTTCTGGCCCTCGTTGGTCCACCAGCCGTGGGCGTAGACGCGCTTGGGCGGCGCCACACCGGCCGACATCAGAAAGGCCGGCCAGTAGACCGCGTGGAAGCGCAGGATATCCTTGCCGACCATGTGCACGTCGGCCGGCCAGTAGGTCTTGAAGAAGTCGCTCGCTTCGTTCGGATAGCCGACGGCGGTGATGTAGTTGGTCAGCGCGTCGAGCCAGACGTACATGATGTGACCGGGTGCGTCGGGCACCGGAATGCCCCAGGAAAAGGTGGTGCGGCTGATCGAGAGATCCTTCAAGCCGCCCTTCACGAAGGAGATCACTTCGTTGCGGCGCCCGGCCGGCAGGATGAAGTCGGGATTCCGCTCGTAGAAATCCAGCAGGCGGTCGCCCCAGGCCGAAAGCTTGAAAAAGTAGGACTCCTCTTCGACCCACTCGCACTCGGCGCCGGACGGCGCGATCTTGCTGTCGTTGGGGCCGTCTTCCAGCTCGCTTTCGGCGTAGTAGGCCTCGTCGCGCACGGCGTACCAGCCGGCGTAGCTGCCCAGGTAGATGTCGCCGGCCGCGACCAGCTTTTTCCACAGCGCCTGGCAGGCGATCTTGTGGCGTTCTTCGGTGGTGCGGATGAAGTCGTCGTTGGAGAACTTCCACAGGGCCGAGAGATCGCGAAAGTTCTGCGATACCCCGTCGGTGAAGCTCTGCGGATCGATGCCGGCGGCGGCCGCCGACTTCTCAACCTTCTGGCCATGCTCGTCGGTGCCTGTCAGGAAGCGCACGTCGAAGCCGTCCAGGCGCTTGAAGCGCGCCAGCACGTCACAGGCCAGCGTCGTGTAGGCATGCCCGATATGCGGTGAATCGTTCACATAGTAAATCGGGGTCGTGATGTAGTACGCCGGCTTGCCTGCCGTCATCGCGGGTCTCCAACGGGGTCGGCTGCGGCCCGTCCTGGACCTGACAGCAAAGGCCCGGCATCAGCCAGCCGCGTTCTCCAGGTCCAGAAAGGCGGTGAGCACCACCTGCTTCCGATCCAGATTGGCGGCCTCTGTCCGGGCGAAAAGGCGGCTGATCTTCTCCCACAGGCCAAGCCATTGCGCAAGGGGGCGGCCGTCCAGCAGGCGCTGGGCCAGGGCCCCTTCCCCGGCTACCACCTCCGGTGCCGGCTGCCCGGTGGAGGCGGCCCGGATGAAGCGGCCGAGCCACCAGATCAGCAGTTCCATGCCGGTCTGAAAGGCCAGGGGATCGCGCCCCTGCCCCCACTTCTCGGCCAGCTTGTGCAGCTGCGCCACATCGAGCCGCGGCAGGGTGCCGAGCAGGCCGATCAGCTCGCGGTAGAGGCCGAGGCCGCCATGCGAGGCCAGAGCCAGGGCGCGGCCCAGGCTGCCGTCGGCAAGGCGTGACAGGGCCCGCACCTCCTCGGCGGCAAGATCCGGGAAATGCCCGGCCAGGAGATCGCTCACCACGGCTTCGTCGAGCGGCGCCAGGGGCAACTGGCAGCAGCGCGAGCGAATGGTCGGCAGCAGACTCCCGGGCGCATGGCTGACCAGCAGCAGGATCGAGCGCGGCGGCGGTTCCTCGAGGATCTTCAGCAGGGCATTCGAGGCGTTACGGTTCATCTCGTCGACCGCATCGACGATGGCGACCCGCCAGCCGCCCTCCGCCGCGGTCATGTGAGAGAAGCTCAGCAGGCGCCGCACGTCGTCGACGGGAATGACACTGCGCAGCTTGCCCTTGTCGTCGATGCCTTTTTCGAGGGTCATGAGGTCGCTGTGCCCGGCCGCGGCGACGCGGCGGAACACCGGATCGCTCTCCGGCACCGCAAGGCTATCGGGCGCATCTCCGAAGAGGCCGCCGGCCTGGGCGTCGGGCGCCAGCAGAAAGCGGGCGAAGCGAAAGGCCAGCGTCGCTTTGCCGACGCCGCGCGGACCGGACAGCAGCCAGGCGTGCGGCAGGCGGCCGGAGGCATGGGCCCGCAGCAGCACCCCTTCCGCGGCTTCCTGGCCGCGCAGGACCGCCGTCTCCCGGGGATGCGGCCACAGCGCTGCTTGCGTCTCTATTTCCTTGGCCTTGGCCATCACCGCCGCCCGTTCATGCCGCGGCCGCACCCAGGCGCTCGGTTACGGCGGCCCGGATCCCGGCGGCCACAGCCGCTTCATCGCCGGATGCGTCGATCAGGACGCAACGCCCCGGTTCGCGGACGACGATGTCGTGGAAGCCCACCCGCAGGCGCTCGTGAAAAGCGATGTCCATACGTTCGTAGCGATCCTCGCCTGGCGCGCCTTTTCGGCTGCGCGCCCGCGCCAGGCCTTCGGCCACCGGCAGGTCCAGCACCAGCGTCAGGTCGGGATGGGTGTCGCCGACCACGAGGTCGTAGAGCGCGGCCACTTTCTCCCGCCCGAGCTCATATCCGTATCCCTGGTAGGCCATGGTGGAATCGGCAAAGCGGTCGCAGACCACCCAGGCGCCACGGTCCAAGGCCGGCTCGACGGTCTGCACCAGGTGGTCGCGGCGGGCGGCGAAGTGCAGCAAGGCTTCGGTGACGGCATCCCAGCGGCCGGCGGCGCCGGTCACCAGAAGGGCGCGGATTTCCTCGGCGCCGGGGCTGCCGCCCGGCTCCCGGGTTTCGACCACGTCTCGGCCGCCATCGCGCAGCCACGCGGCGAGGCGGCGCTGCTGAGTCGACTTGCCGGCGCCCTCGCCGCCTTCAAGAGTGATGAAGCGGCCCCGTTGGTTCATCGGGTCCCGCTCATGGCGCGCCGAGCAGCAGGAACTTGATGCTGGCGGCGATGCGCCCGAAGGGGCCGAGCTGCTCCACGTCACTGCCGGCGGTCAGGGGAACTTCCACCGGCACACCGCCGGGCCAGGACACGCGCAGCTTGGCAATCTCCTGGCCGGCGGGGATCGGCGCCGGGATGGGTGACTCGTAGACCACCGAGACCTTCATGCCGTTGCGCTCGTTGCGCGGCAGCGTCACCGTCATGTCGTCTGCCACCACCAGGGGCACGCTGTCTTCGGCGCCCAGCCAGACCGGCGCGTCGTCGACGGTGTCGCCAGCCTTGAAGAGGGCATAGTTGTTGAACTCCCGGAAGCCCCAGGACATCAAGCGCTCGGACTCATCGGCGCGCGCCTTGATGCTGGGCAGGCCGTTGACCACCAGGATCAGGCGGCGGCCGTTCTGCACCGCCGAGGCGGTGAGGCCGAAACCGGCTTCTTCCGTGTGGCCGGTCTTCAAGCCGTCGGCGCCGATGTCCATGTAGAGCAGCGGATTGCGGTTGCCCTGGCGGATGTCGTTCCAGGTAAATTCCTTCTCGGCGTAGTAGTGATAGTATTGCGGATAGTCGAGAATAATGCGCTTCGCGAGAATTGCCAGATCGCGCGCCGTGACATAGTGATCCTCGTCCGGCCAACCGGTCGCATTGGTAAAGTTGCTGCCGGTCAGGCCGATCTCTCGTCCCCTCACCGTCATCTGCTCGGCAAAGGCTTCCTCGCTGCCGGCAAGACCTTCGGCGAGAACGATGCATGCGTCGTTGCCGGATTGGACGATCACACCGCGCAGCAGATCCTCGACCCGCACCTGATTGCCCACCTTGACGAACATTTTTGAGCCGCCCTTGCGCCAGGCTTTCTCACTCACCGTCAATTTATCGTCGAGCGACAGCCGGCCGTCGTCGAGGCGTTCGAATACCATATAGGCCGTCATCAACTTGCTCATCGACGACGGCGGCATACGGGTGTCGGCGTTCTTGTCGAGCAATACCGCCCCGGTGTCGAAATCCACGAGAAATGCTTCCTCCGCCAGGGTCTCAATGGGCGCGGAACTTGCCGGCAGGCTCAAGGCAATTGAGAAGCCGAGGGTCAGAAGCAGGTAACAGAGGCGTTTCATCGGTTGGGTTTCTCCGGTGTGCCGGTTGGCAGATTGCGGACGCGCCGCAGCCTAAGTTTAGAATTCGCCGAAACTATGACGGCAGCAAAGGACGTAGGGAATGCGTCAATCCACCACAACCCGGGCGTCGTTCATGCCGTTCCCGATCAGCAATTCCAGGGTCCGGTCGGCATGGTCGACATTGGCCATGGGACCGACGCGCACGCGGTAAAAGGAATCGTCGCCGACCAGTGCCTTGGAAATCTGCACGTTGCCCAGCGACGACAATCTGGCCCGCAGGCGCACCGCATTGGCGACCTGGGTGAAGGCGCCGGCCTGCACATAGATACTGGTCGGGCGGACCGGCAGTTGAGTCACTTCAGGCTCGGCTACCATAAGGGCGGCCGTCTGCAGTTGAGCAGTGTTCAGCGCTGTCGCCCTCACCGGCTGCGGAGTAGCGCCCGGTGCGGGGGTGCTGGGTGCGGGGGTGCTGGGTGCGGGCGTGCTGAGTGCCGGGCCCCGCCTCGGCGCGGCGCCGACCGGCGGCAGTTCTTGAACCGCGACGTTCTCGACCGGAACCGCCGGCGGCGCCTCGCCAAGGACTTCGGAACCGGCGCCGGCGGCGGCGGCGAGTTGGCGGCTCTCAGCTTCAAGAATCTGGACCCGCACTTTTGCGATCCCCTGGCGCGCGAAGCCAAGCACCTCGGCCGCGCGTTTCGAAAGATCGATGATACGCCCGTGAGCGAAGGGTCCACGATCGTTGATCCGCACCTTGATCGAACGGCCGTTCTCCAGATTGGTCACCCGCACCAGCGAGGGCATCGGCAGGGTGCGGTGCGCGGCGGTCATGGCCTCCTGATTGTAGATCTCGCCGTTGGCGGTTTCCCTGCCGTGGAATCCCGGCCCATACCACGAGGCGATGCCTGTCTCGTCGTAGCGGTAGTCGGCCTGTGGGTAGTACCAAACTCTGGCGATCTGATAGGGCCGTCCAACCTTGTAGATGCCGGGCTGGATGGGAGGACCTGCCTCGGGTGCTCTCAGGTCCTTGGCGGTGTGCACCGCGAGTTCGGTCTCGGCGCAGCCAACCAGAAGTCCAAGCAGGCCGGCGAGGATCGCGAAACTCAGGCCTCGCGCCTTCATCTTGTGCTCCAAAATCACAACCCCCACTCGATCTTGAATCTTAAGCCGCTTTCGGAAGCGAAACAACCCGGCCTCACTGGCTTCCAGAAGTCCTCAGCCGATCGATCACGGCAGCGGTCGGATAGCCGTCCGCCGGCAGGCCCTGGTCTTTTTGATAGGCCCGCAACGCCGCCCTCGTTTTCGGTCCGACCAGCCCGTCGGGCTTGCCCGCGTCATAGCCCCTGGCGTTCAGGAGCGCCTGCATTTCCTCGATCGCCTTGAGGCTGACGGGCTCCTCGTCCGGCAGAGACGCCGCGCTGAGCGCCGGAGCGCCCGCGATGCGGTCGGCGAGATGCCCGACCGAGAGCGCGTAGAGAATCGACCGGTTCCACACCATCACGGTGCGGAAATTCTGATAGACCAGAAAAGCTGGTCCCTTCTGCCCCGCCGGCAGCACCAGGGACGCATCGAAGCCGTCGACCTGCGGCAGGGGACCGCCGTTGGCATCGCGCAGGCCATAGCTTGAGGCCCAGTCCTTGAGCGGCTTGCGATCCGAGAGATCGGCCAGGCTATAGTCGAAGTTCGGCGGCAGGGTGACCTGCCGGCCCCAGGTCCTGTCGCCCTGCCAGCCTTCCTGGGACAGGTAGTTGGCCGCGGACGCGAAGATATCCGGCAGGCTGTTCCAAATGTCGCGCTGACCGTCGCCGTCATAGTCGACCGCGAAGTTGACGAAGGTCGAGGGGATGAACTGCAGCTGGCCCATGGCGCCGGCCCAGGAGCCGGTCATTTCGGCAACGCGGATGTGTCCTTCGTCGAGAATCTGCAGGGCGTCGAGCAACTGGGCGCGGAAGAAATCGTGCCGCCGGCCCTCATGGGCCAGGGTCGCCAGGGCCGCCACCACCGAATAACCGCCGGTATGCTCGCCGAAATTGCTCTCCAGCGCCCAGAACGCAACCAGGAAGCGGGGCTGGACCCCATACTGGGCGGCGACCTTCTCCAGCAGTTTCCGGTTTTCCTCCAGCAGGCGCCGAGCCTTTTCGACCCGTCCCTCGGTCACCGCGCCGCGCATGTAGCGCGTGAAGGTCAGCGTGAACTCCCGCTGGCTGCGGTCGCGCTCGATGACTTCGGGCAGCGGCTCAAGGCCGGCCAACGCCGAATTCACCGTCTCGGCGCGGATGCCGCGGCCGATCGCCTCCTGTTTCAGTCCGACCAGCCAGCTGTCGAAGTCCATGGGCGTAGCCGGCGCCGTTTGGGCGCAGGCTGCCAGCGGCAACAATACGGCGCCGAAGAGGATACCGGCCGCCACGCGGAGAACCCGGTTCAGAAGACTCACTTGCTGATTTCCCACGCTGCGGTACAACTCCCGATGCTGAGGCCTGCCGGTGACGCGACGGCGTACGCAGGGCACTTGTGCCACAGGCCCGTTAACCTTGGCAATCCGCCGTAAAGCTTCCGTTAAGACCCCCGGCCCATGACCAATTCCGCGCAGTCGACCTCCAGCGCCTCGCCGGAGCGCCCTTTGATCGGCATCCTGCTGGTGGTCGGCGCCATGTCGGTCGTCCCCTTCATGGATGCCATCGCCAAGCACCTCAGCGGTCACCTCCCGGTGCTGCAGGTCGTCTGGGCGCGCTATTTCTTCCACTTCTGCCTGATCCTGCCGGTTGTCCTGCTGCGCTATGGGCCACGGCAACTGCTGCCGCCGCGGCCGCTGCTGCAACTGCTGCGCGGCGCCCTGCTGCTCGGCTCCACGACCCTGTTTTTCGCCGCCATCGCCTTTATGCCGCTGGCCGACGCCCTCGCCCTGGTCTTCGTCTCGCCGCTGGTCGTTACAGCGCTGTCGCCCTGGATTCTGGGGGAAACCGTCGGCTTGCGCCGCCGTCTCGCCGTCGTCGTCGGCTTCTGCGGCGCGCTGCTGATCATCCGTCCGGGGATCGATGCGCTGCAGTGGCCGGCGCTGATGGCGCTGGCCGCCGGAGTCGTCTTCGGCCTCTACTTTCTCTCGACCCGCCGCCTCGCCGGCTCGGCACCGCCTCTGGTGACCCTCACCTATACCGCCGCGGTCGGCGCGGTCGTGATGTCGTTCCTGATGCCGGCGGTTTGGGTCGCACCGAGCCCGGTCGACCTGGGCGCCATGGCGCTCATGGGCGCGGTCGCCGCCGGCGGCCACTTCCTGCTCATCAAGGCTTTCGACTTCGCCCCGGCGTCGCTGCTGGCGCCCTTCACCTATAGCGAAATCGTCATGACCACCCTGTTGGGCCTGGTTCTTTTCGGCGATTTTCCGACCGCCTGGACCTGGGCCGGGATCGCCGTGATCGTCGGCAGCGGCGTCTACATCTCGATTCGCGAGAAGGTGCTGGGCGCCCCGCCATCGCAGCCGCCCAAGACGGCGCTGTAGGGCATGCTCAGGGATTCTCCGTCACCTCGAAGGTCACAGTATCCCCCGCCAGCACGAAAATCACCGCGCCGTCCGAGGCCTTGTAGGTCCATTTCTCGATGGGTCCGAGCTTGGAGACGTCGCTGGGCTCGCCCAGGGCGGCCTCCAGTTCGCCGCGCGAGCTGACCCCCTTGGCCTTCTTGATCAGATCCGCCTTGCTGGGCGCAAAGCACGCCGCGACCAGCAGCAGGCCGAGAAAAGCGAAGGTTATCTTGAGATGTCGCATGAACCAGGTAGTCCGGTGGCTGTGAGTGGTCTTGTCTAAAGCACTTTGCGCCCGGCCTTGCGGCAAGGCGAGTCGCGGCATCCGGTGCCAACGCGCGCCAGCGCAAAGCGGCGAAGAAAAAGCCCCGCCGGGGAGGGCGGGGCTTTAAAGAGGTCGATGCAATCAATATTCAGGAGACGGTCGATGAACCGTGATTGGAGTATTGTGCCGACATGGTAAACAAAAGGTTAACGGACCCTCTAATTTCGTTAGAATTTTCTATCTGCCGCGATGATACACCCGGCAATCCGTCGTACCTTGCCCACGAAAGAGATAAATCACTTGGTTTTCCGCCATTTTTGCACGGTCGATGAGGCTGCCGTGACCGCCCACGGCGGCACCGTAGGTGCGTCCCTCGACGACTCCGATCAGAAATTTGTCGCGTTTCTGGCGGAAATATCGGCGGGTGCAGGCGCGGCTGAGCTCCTGATTGAGGCGCCAGCGCTGCGCCAGGGGGTCGTCGTCGCGGACCACGACCCGCGATCCGGCCCGGACCTGCTTGGTGCGGCCGGAAATCGGCGCAGTTCCGCCCTGCCCCGAGGCGCCCGGGCTCGAATAGTGCGACGGATGGGTCGACAGCAATTCCGCGGCCGTCGCCGGGACCGCGCTGGCGCAGACAAATGCCGATAAGAAAGCGAACGATTTAGACCACTTACCCATGGTTACCTACCAGGCCGTGGTAAGAGATAGCTCCTCCTGAGCAAACCCCAGAGTAGCGCCATTGAACTAGCCCCGCGTTAAGAGGCGTGATTAACGGCGCTTAATCATTGGTGAAACCAAAGCTTCGCAGCGCGCGTAGAAGATAACAGAAGCTGGGCCGGTGCAGCGTCCTGCGCGGCCACAGGGAGATGAACGACACCATGCTTGAGCTGGACGCTCCATCGCGCCGCCGAGACGAAAACCGCCCGGCACAAGCGCCGCCGATCACCCTGACGAGCATCGCGACCGCCGCGCCGCGCCATGTGCTGCGCCAGGCGGACGTGGTGCGCTGCGTCCAGGCACTCTTTGCCGGCCACCGCCTGGATATCGACCGTCTGCTGCCGGCCTTCGGCAACGCCGGCATCGAGACGCGCCGGTCCTGCGTACCGATCGATTGGTACTTCACCCCGAGCGACTGGAAGACCCGGAACGGACTGTTCATCGACAATGCCGTCGACCTGCTGGCCGAAGCGGCGCAGCGCTGCCTGGCCCAAGCCGGGCTGCCGGCCGGCGCCGTCGACGCCATCGTCACCGTTTCCACCACCGGCATCGCCACGCCGAGCCTGGATGCCCGCTTGATGGAGAGGCTGCCGTTCCGGCGCGATGCGATGCGCCTGCCGGTGTTCGGCCTCGGCTGCGCCGGCGGCGTGCTCGGCCTCTCGCGCGCCGCCGCCCTCGCCAAGGCCAGTCCCGGCAGCAAGGTGCTGTGCCTCGTGGTGGAGCTCTGCGCCCTCACCTTCCGCGCCAACGACCGCTCCAAGAGCAACGTCATCGCCGCCGCGCTGTTCGGCGACGGCGCCGCCGCCGTGCTGCTGGAAGCGCCCCAATCGGGTACCGGTTCGGCGGCCGGCCTGCGCCTCGGCGCCGGCGGCGAATACACTTGGCCGGACTCGCTCGACGTCATGGGCTGGGAGATGGAAAACGATGGCCTCGGGGTGCTGTTCTCGCGCGACATTCCCGCCCTGATCCGCGAGCGACTGGGGACCGCCGCCGAGACCTTCCTCGCCCGCCAGGGCCTGAGCCGAGCCGATATCGACGGCTACGTCTGCCATCCCGGCGGCGCCAAGGTGATCACGGCGCTGGAAGAGGTCTTCGGCCTGCCCGAGGGCGGCCTCAGCGACGCGCGATCGGTGCTGCGCGACTACGGCAACATGTCGGCGGTGACGGTGCTTTTCGTGCTCGAGCGCATGCGAGAGGCGGGTATGAAGGGCCGCTACCTGATGACCGCGCTGGGTCCGGGCTTCACCGCCGGTTTCCAGATCCTGGAGGCCCCAGGTCCCGCGGCGGCGCAACGGTGAGCACGGTGAGCACGCTGTGGATCGTCCTGATCCTGGTGGCCGCGCAGCGCCTGGCCGAGTTGGTTTATGCCCGGCGCAACACCCGCAGGCTCCTGGCCGAGGGCGGCGTCGAGAGCGGCGCCGGGCACTATCCGGTGCTGGTCGGTCTGCATGCTCTGTGGCTCATCAGCCTGGCCGCCTTGGTGCCGGCCGGGCAGCCGGTGAACTGGACCCTGCTCGCCGTCTTCGTCGTCCTGCAAGGCCTGCGATTGTGGATCCTGTTCAGCCTCGGGCGCTACTGGACCACCCGCATCGTCACTTTGCCCGGCGCGCCGCTGGTCCGCCGCGGACCCTATCGCTTCCTCAAGCATCCGAACTACCTGGTGGTGGCCGGCGAGATCGCGGTGCTGCCGCTGGCCTTCGGCGCCTGGCAGATCGCGGTGATTTTCTCGCTCGCCAACGCTGCGGTTCTGGCGCTGCGCATCCGCTGCGAGGAACGGGCGCTCAGTCCGCGCCGCGCCGCTTCCGGTTCCGGCCAATGATCCGCCAATAGACCTCGCCGAGCAGACCGCGCGGCAGGAAAATCATGCAGAGCACGAAGAGCAGCCCCAGGCCGAGCAGCCAGGCCGGGCCGAAGATGTCGGCCAGGGCGTTCTCCGCGAGGCGCACGACGATGGCGCCGAGAAACGCCGTCAGCAGCGCCGCGCGCCCGCCGAGCGCGACCCAGATCAAGACCTCCGTCGACAGCCCGAAACCGATGAGCGGCGGTGAGACGAAGCCGAACTGGCTGGCAAAGAGTGCCCCGGCAAAACCGGCCACCGCCGCCGAGAGGGTGAAGACCGAGAGCTTCATGGCCCTGGTGTCGTGACCGAGAAAGGCGGTGCGCGGCTCGTCGCTGCCGATCGCCCGCAGCACCACGCCGTGGCGCGAGCGCACCAGGGCCTCGAGCAGCGCGTAGGCCAGGATCGCGGCGGCCAGGGTGCCGTAGAACAGCGGCAGCGGATCGTAGAGCTCGTAGCTCGCGCCGAAGGCGCCGATATCCAGCGACGGCACGCTCATCAGGCCGTTCATGCCACCGGCATAGGGCCAGCGAGTCATCAGGCGCTCGGCGATGACCGCGACGGCCAGCATGACGATGGCCAGTTGCGCGCCCTGCAGACCGCGGCCGTAGAACAGGAAGCGCCCCAGCAGATTGGCGGCCGCCGCCGGCAGCACGAGGGCGAGGACGATGCCGAGGTAGCTGGAGGTCCAGCCTTCGAGGCCGGGCAACAGGCCCAGGGTCGACAGGCTCATGGCATAGGCGCCGAGGCCGAAGAAAACCGCGTGGCCGAAAGACAGCAGGCCGCACTGGCCCCAGATCAGCGCCAGGCTCATGGCGAAGATGCCATAGGTCAGATACTGCGCGATCTGGCCGACCTGCCAGGACCCGAGAAACAGCGGCAGCGCCGCCAGACCGCCCCAGACCGCGAGGTCGACGGCCAGCCGCCGGTCGCCCAAGCCTTCGGGGAGCCTGATCATCCGCGCCCGCCGCCGCGCAACAAGCCGCCGGGGAACACACGGATGGCGACGACCGCCATGGTGAAGACCACGACCTGGGCCATCACCGGCGACCACAGGCTGGCGGTGACGCTGTCGGTGGCGCCGATCAGCCCGGCCCCCAGCACCGGCCCGGCGAGGTGCCCGGCCCCGCCGACCAGGATCGCCAGAAAGGCGGGAATCAGGAAGCCGAGACCCATCTGCGGGTCGACGCTCATGATCGGCGCCATGACGGCGCCGGCGAGGCCGGCTAGCGCCGCGCCGTAGGCGAAGGTCGCCCGGTCGAAGGTCCGCGTCGGGATGCCCAGGCAGGCGGCGGTGTCGCGGCTGGCGATGACCGCGCGCGCGGCGAGACCGAAGCGGGTGCGGAAGAACAGATAGAAAGTGCCGGCCACCACCGCCAGGGCGACCGCCATGATGAACAGCCGGTAGGCCGGATAGGCCGTGCCCAGCAGGGCGACCTGATGGGCAAAGGGCGCCGAGGTCGACTGCGCGCCCGGGCCGAACAGCAGAATGACCCCCTGCTTGATGGCGATGGAAAGGCCCCAGGTGGCGAGGATGGTGTCGAGGAAGCGGTGGTAAATGTGGCGGATCACCAGTTCTTCCATCAGCAGGCCGACGCAACCGACCAGCAGGGTCGCCGCGACCAGTCCGATCCAGTAGGAAATCCCGGCCTGCTGCAGCATCACCAGGGTATAGGCGCCGAGCAGAAAGAGTTCGCCGTGGGCCATGTTGATGACCCGCATGAGCCCGAAAATAATCACCAGGCCCATGGCCACCAGCACGATGACCAGCACGTAGTTCGTGGCGTCGAGCAGCAGCAGCAAGGCCTGATCCATGAGCCGGCCCTCAGATCGCCAGGTGGCGCTGCAGCAGCGCCGGGTCGCTTCGCAACGTGGCGCTCGGCGCTTCCGCGACCAGGGCGCCGTTTTCGATGAAGAGGCAGCGCCCGGCGACGCGCAGCGCCAGTTCGACGTTCTGCTCCACGGTGACGAGGGTCAGCCCGTGCCGCGCGACCTCGCGGCGCAGGGCGGCGGCCACCTCGAGCACGATGGAGGGCTGCAGGCCTTCGGAGGGTTCGTCGAGCAGCAGCACACGCGGGTTTCCGGCCAGCGCCCTGCCGATGGCCAGGAGTTGCTGCTGACCGCCCGAGAGCGTGCCGCCGCGCTGGCCGCGACGTTCCTCGAGGAGGGGAAAGCGCGTGTAGATGTCCGGCGGCACCGCAGCGCCGAGTCCGCCCCGCCCCATGGCGCCGAGCAGCAGGTTTTCCTCCACCGTCAGCTCGGCGAAGATCTCGCGGCCCTGCGGCACGAAGGCGATGCCCGCCTTGGCGACCGCTTCCGGGCGCCGCCCGTCGAGACGCCGCCCGGCAAAGCGGACTTCGCCGCGGGTGGCCGGCAGCAGGCCCATGATGGTCCTGAGCAAGGTGGACTTGCCCATGCCGTTGCGGCCCAGCAGGGCGACGCTCTCGCCTGCCGCCACGCCGAGCGTGATGCCGCGCAGGATGCGGCCGCCGCCATAGCCGCTCTCCAGGTCCTCGACCTCGAGCATCAGCCGGCAACCTCCAGGGCGCCGGCCCCCAGATAGGCCTCGCGCACCAGGGGGTCGGCCTGCAGTTCCGCATAGCTGCCCCGGCGCTCGATGCGCCCGCGCAGCATGAGCGCCACCGGACAGTCCAACTGGCGCACGAAACCCATGTCGTGTTCGATGACCAGGACGGCGCAGCCGAAGCGGTCGTGCAGGTCGCGAATCAGGGCGACGGTGGCCGCGGTCTCCGCCGCCGTCATGCCGTTGGTCGGCTCGTCGAGCAGCAGCAGGCGCGGCCGGCGGGCGAGCACCATGACGATCTCCAGCCACTGCTTTTCGCCGTGGGCCAGACTCCCCGCCGCCTGTTCCGCCTTGCTTGCGAGCCGCGCGAGATCGAGCAGTTCGGCGATGCGCTGGGGGTTTTCGTCGGCACTGCCGACCAGGGCGACGGTCAGGTTTTCGCTCACGGAGAGTTCGGGATAGATGCCCGGCACCTGGAATTTGCGCAGCATACCGAGCCGCGCGATTTCGAAAGGCTCGCGCCCGCGCAGGTCTTCACCGGCGAAGCGCAGGCGGCCGGCGTCGGGTGTCAGCGCGCCGGTGATGAGATTGAAGAGCGTGGTCTTGCCGCAGCCGTTGGGGCCGATGAGGCAGAGCATCTCGCCCGCCCCCAAGACCAGGTCGAGTCCGGCGGCGGCGCGGACTCCACCGAAGTCCTTCTCGACCCCGGCGACTTCCAGGAGGGCGGTCATGCAGAGAACGTCAGTCGGCCAGCACGACGTCGCCAACGATGACCGCACCGCGCGAGGCCATGAAGTAGAGCCCCATGTGATGGGTCAGGTCCTGCGGATGGGCCGCCGTCGCCGGCAGGCCGAGATCGGCGGCCACCTCCTTGGGCAGGTCGTAGGTGGCGCAGGCGCCGGCATGGACCGAGATGTCCTTCAGGCTCGGCATGAGATCGTGATTGCGCGCCGACAGAAGCGTCAGCACGAAGTCCATGACGCAGATGTCGGTGCAGATGCCGACCACCAGCAGGCGTCGCAGCTTGCCGGCGTTCACCCAGTCGACCACCGCGTTGCTGCCGTCCTGACGGATGGCGCCGACGAAGCCGTTGATGCAGTCCTTGCGCACCAGGGTGGCGTTGGCGTCGTCCTCCAGCCAGGCCAGTTCCGGCACCAGGTCCTCCTCGCCGCTGCCCTTCTCGCAGTGCGGCGGATAGGGCGGCTCCGGTTTTCCGGGAACGTGGGTGTCGAGGAACGCCAGCACCGGCCAGCCGCGCGCGCTGAACGCCCGGGCCAGGCGGTCGGTCTCCGCGACCATGGCCGAGACCTGCGGGTTGTCCACCGGCGGCGCCAGGTTGCCGGCGCCCACCGTGGCGAAGCCGTTCACCTCGTCGACGATGACGAGGCCGACACCGTCCTCGTCAAGCCGCAGGTCCACCGGCGCCACCGGCAGGGCCGCGGCGACCTGACGGGTCAGGTGCGGCAGGTCGAAGCTGTCGGGCATCTCGGCCTCCTTACGTTCAATGACGGGCGCTAGGCGCAGCCGGCCTGCGGCGCGATGCGGCCGAGATCCTGCTCGGTGAGCAGGCCGGCGCCTTCGGTCTTGGCCAGGAACATCGGCAGGGTGACGTGGTGATCGACGCCGCCGATGCTGACCGGGCCGGTCGGGGTCGAGACGGTGAGGCCCTCCAGGCCGTCGACCACCGCCTCGGGGCCGACCTCGCCCTGGCGCTCCAAGGCGTCGCGCAGGGCGTTGATGGCGTTGTAGTGGGTCATGACGTAGTGCGAGATCGGCACGTCGTCGCCGGCCCGGGCGCGGATGCGGGCGACGAAGTCGACCACGCCGGGCTGCCGGCCGGAGGCGACAAAGGGCACCGTGACCCACATGTTCTGGCCGCCGCCGGGCCCGAAGGCGCCGAGGTAGGTCTCGGCGAAACCGAGGAAGGCCACGGTCACCTTGTCGAACAGGCCGAAGGCTTCGGCCTGCTTGATGAAGGTGATGCCGTCGCCGCCCGGCAGGGCGAAGAGCAGCACCTTGGCGCCGCTGTCGGCGATGCGGCGAATCACCGGCGCAAACTCCTTCACGCCCCAGGGCGTGAACTCCTTGCCCAGCGTGCTGCCGCCCTGGGCGGCGACCATCGTCTCCGCCGCCTCGAACATCTTCTGCGGCCAGACGTAGTCGGCGCCGAACATGTAGACGCTGGCGCCGGCGGTGTCGTGCATGTAGGGCAGCAGCCTCGCCAGTTCCTGGTTCGGCACCGTGTTGAACGAGAAAATGTAGCGGCTGCAGGCGCCGCCTTCGTAGTTGGTGGCGTAGAGCAGCGGCACCTTGGAGCGCTCCACCGTCGCCGCCATGGCGTCGCGCGAGGACGACAGGATCGGCCCGGTCAGCGCCACCGCGCCGTCGCGCCCGATCAGCGTGCGCGCCTTTTCCACCGAGGTCTTGGGGTCGGTCTTGTTGTCCTCGTAGAGGATCTCCAGGGGACGCCCGAGGATGCCGCCGGCGTCGTTGATCTCCTGCATCGCCAGGTCGAGACCGAGCTTGGCCTGATTGCCGAACAGTTCCAGCCCGCCGCTGAACGGCAGCACCGCGCCGACGCGGATTGGCTCGGCCGCCAGCGCCCGCGTGGCAAAGCCTGGAAAAGCGGCGGCGCCGGCAAAGGCGGCACCGCCCGCCGCGAGGAGTTTACGTCGGGAAACCTTGTACATGACCGCGCCCCCAAAATGCTTTGTGTCTTATTGTTCTGCCCGGGAGTTTGGCCCGAGATCCGTTGCGCCGCAACTCTCTCGCCGCCGGCAGGGCCCGGCGCTTTCATTTCAGGGTTTCCAGGCGGCGGTCGCTTTGCTAACTCTCCGCGGGTCTCCGCAGGGTCCGGGCAGCCGCCCGTCGCCGGGAGGGGTGGCCGAGCGGTTTAAGGCACCAGTCTTGAAAACTGGCATGGGTGGAAGCCCATCGTGGGTTCGAATCCCACCCCCTCCGCCATTTAGCTAATCTAACCAACTGTTATATAATATTTTTATTATCATACGTTAGCTGCAGTACCACTTTGAGCCCCACATAGCGTCTGCGCTCGGTGACAGGAACATGTGCGATCGCGAAGCTTCGCAGAGGGGAGCGATCTGACGCGGTGTTCTGAACGCCTTGACGTTGCTGATCAGTAAATCACGACGCTTTTTTGCTCCTGAGAATTTTCTGGCGAGTTCACAGGTGCCTGAGGGTAAGTTGTGGGAATACGTACCGAACCATCGGCAGGTTTCTTGGTCTTAGTCGAATTCAGTAAGTTTCGCGACCAATCGTTGGCAATGTATGTTCTCAGCTTCGCGCTCCAGACCTAATTCAGCTAGATGTAGCGCGCGCGATTTGTCGCCGGAGTGAAGGTGCAACCAAGCCAAGCGCGAAAGGTCACTTGCTGAGGCTTCGGTCAGGTGTGCCTCCATTAACGCGGCAAGCGGCTTGAATAGGGTGCTACGCTCGAGAACATCCATGTTGCCAACTACCGCTGATGCGTTGTTGAGCCAATTGGCCATTTTGCTGATTTCTTCGAGAGGTGGGTCGGTGCTTTCGGAAGCCTTGAGGAATGCGCCGCACCCGCCGATCACATCATCCGAGATGCGATATAAATGGGCGAGCCTTTTCCATGCCATACTTGCTTCGGCGTCCGATGGCTGTGTTTCAATATACCTACGAACACATTCAGCCGCTTGGTTAACTCCAAATCCTCCGGAAACTTCTTCCTCAAGTTCCGACATTAACAACCAAGCTGGCGCATATCCACGTGCAAGAAACTCGAGAATGGGACGTATCTTGTCGAGTTCGACACTCCCATCGCTGATCCGTCGTGCTGTCTTTCTAAAAAATGACAACATTCTTGGGCGGATGCCGTCTTTCAGTCCCGAAGTTGCAGTCGCACCGATGTCCTGAAGGAATCGGATGTCGTCCTCAATCGTTGCTCGGTTGGGGTTGGATTCGAGCTTACGCCTGCCGAACAGGGCCGCCGTGAGGGGCACCTCCAAAAAGTCTGTGCCGTCGCCAGCCTTTGTCCGTTCGACGAGGGACATTCGAATAAGCTGCTCCACCCCCAATTCAGGATCTATACTTTCGTCACCGTGGCGCAGCAGAACAGCCTCAACTGCGAGCTGAGGTACGAGCGAACGCCACCCGCTGAGTGTAAGGAACACGCGAGATGCGATGGGCGAAAGGTTCGCATATGTACGTTCAAATAGCGCGTCGAGAATCTCCTCTTTGCGCACAATCAGCTTCTCGGGCTTTGAGAATGATCCGGCATTCGCGATCTCGCCCAGCATAATCTTGATCACATATGGATGAGCATTGGATTGTTCGATGAGAAGGCTGCGCTCATGCTTGCCAATCAAATTCTCAATGCCTAGCGAGGCAGCCGTCTGCAATAGGAGGGTTTCGGCTTCTTCAAGCTCCATACCCGACACTACGATCGGGTAGTCGGCTTTGAATTCACGGAACCTAGTCGTAATGACAGCTTTATTTGGGAGCCGGATGTTCATGTCGATCCACTGGAACAAATCGACAGGGTTGCGCACTGTTTCGAAGTTATCAAAGACAAACAGTGTCGGGCCTAGCGGACTCTTTCGCAGATGCTCAGCCATTAGATCCACAGGGGTCTTCTTGCCCCCCGATTCTGTGTTTTGCTCACCGATGAGTGATCGATATTCCTTGGCTATATCCTTGTCGGTGAGCAAGTGCGCTTGCACCAACTTTGCACCTGACATAGTGAGGTCGATGTCGCGTGCGCTGAACCATACGATTACATCGTAGCGATCTGTTTGCGCGACATCTCTAAGGATTGAAAGTGCGGTCGATGTCTTTCCAATTCCACCACGCCCGACGAGCGTCACGATTGGATGCCGGTCATTCGTCAGCGCTTCCAACACTTCCTTCTCAAGCAAAGGTCTCCCTACATAGCCGGGCGTCGCGCTAGGCAAGTTGGAAAACGTCCTACCAAGGATGTCTAATTCGCTTTCCCCAACGGTCTCGCTTGGCGGGCGCTCGCCAGCGGCTGTTAAGTAAGGAGTTGCATCACCTCTAATTCGACCATCAGTGATAAGCGAATGCAGCTCATACGATCCATTTCGGAAGTCGCCATTTGGCAGAAAGAAATCGGACACGTCGAGGTCGGTGTGTAGGAGTTCCACAGGCCTAAAACCTCCGGCCCACATAAAGACGCCCTCTGGATAGTTTTCTCCGCTGATCGCTTTGGCAGACTTCAGGCTCTCGAAGAGAGTCGGATCACCACCAAGATTCACTACTTTGTATTTTCCAGAAAGATTGCGATGCAGGTACGCGTAAGAAAGCTGGAAGACAGGATTGTTTTCAGCCAGTTGTCGAATCGACGAGTTTAGTCTCGGCGCTAGCTTGGAGCAGATTGCAGGGGTCGGGGCTCCATGCCCTCGAGATTTGTTGCGCAGCTGAGAAAACATTTGAAACCAGTTGCGCAGGCTTACCTTGTCACCAATCGGCTGTGAATTTGCGTTGGTATCAATTCCTCTCAACACCTCATGAAGGTCGCTGACGACATCGTACTGCCAACTATCCTTGCCGAGTCTCTCGGTATACGCCTTTCTAGAGTCATATAGCTGGCTCGCAAACTGCTGCGATGCAGGGCCGACCAATACTTCGTCAAGCGCCCGCGCCCAATCGCCAAGTCCATCTGACCGAACTAAGCCATGCAGCAATCTGTATCGATGGTTCTGCCGATCATCTTCTACTGCGGAAACGAAAGCCGCTGTAGTTGCCTTTACAATGAACTCCCCTGCATAGAGCAGTTCAGTGAACAGTGCTGTGTCCGAATCAGAGCCATAGCGTTCGACTCGATCTAAGATCAGGGCTAGTGGTTTGAATGTCATATTGCTCCCCCAAGAAGATGCCAATATATGTCGAAACTAACGAAGATCGACATCAGCAATAAGGCCTGCTATGATACAGCCTACCCACGCCACTGGCACCGTCGCGCGAGACGCGGCGCTCGTTATGCTGGACCGCCGCAAGGCGCGGCGGCAAAGAACGCTCGGCGCCGACAAGGCCTACGATGTCGCCGGTTTCGTCGACGAGTTGCGCGCACGCAAGATCAGCCCGCACATCGCCATCGACGGCCACCTGACAAAGACCGGCAAGCGCCGCAAAACCAGGATCGACCGCCGCACCACCCGGGCTACGCTGGGAGCCAGCGTACCCGCAAGCGCATCGAGGAGAGCTTCGGCTGGATCAAGACCGCCGCTGGCCTCGCCAAGACCCGGCACCGAGGGCTCGACCGGGTCGGCTGGATGTTCACCCTTACCGCCACCGCCTGCAATCTGGTGCGAATACCAAAGCT
>JAVJNS010000024.1:0-21349 GCA_040217155.1 Kiloniellaceae bacterium | reverse complement strand
CTGGCGCAAAGCCGCCCGGCCCCCAAAGGCCCTGGCGGGTTTCCGAGCGGCGGGCGCCCGCGGCGTCGGCAGGCTTGCCCGATGCGCCGCATCGCCCGGGGAACTTCAGGGGGCGCCTGCCTCCTGACGGATCGCCGCACCGCTCGAAAACAGAATTGAGTCAAATTGGGCGCAAGGCGCTTTAAAGCAGGAACAGGGTGGCGAGGCCGAGGAAGGCGAAGAAGCCGATCACGTCGGTCACCGTGGTCAGCACCACGCTGGAGGCCACGGCGGGATCGACGCCGACCTTCTCCAGGCCCAGCGGCACCAGCGCGCCGGACAGCGCCGCCACCACCAGATTGATGACCATGGCCGCGGCGATGATGAGGCCGATGGACGGCGTGTCGAACCAGACCCAGGCGACGGCGCCGGCCACCACCGCGAACAGCATGCCGTTGATCAGGCCGACCAGCAGCTCCTTGCTGACGAAGCGCAGGGCATTGCCGGCGCTGAGGTCGCGCATGGCCAGGGCGCGCACCGCCACGGTCAGGGTCTGGGTACCGGCGTTGCCGCCCATGGAGGCGACGATGGGCATCAGCACCGCCAGCGCCACGATGCGCTCCAGGGTGTCTTCGAAGATCGCGATCACGACCGAGGCGGCGACCGCGGTGAAAAGGTTGATGAGCAGCCAGGAGAAGCGGGCCTTGGTGGTGTCCAGAACCGCGCTGTAAAGGTCCGTCTCCTGCACGCCGGCCAGTTTCAGCAGATCCTCCTCGGCTTCTTCGTCGATGATGTGGACGACGTCGTCCACCGTCACCACACCGACCAGGCGGCCGGCGTCGTCGATGACCGGCGCCGAGACCAGGCCGTACTGGCGAAACAGATAGGCAACCTCCTCCTGGTCCATGTTGACCGGCACGGTCTTCATGTCGTCGGTCATGACATCGGTCAGCTTGACCGGCCGCCGGGTGCGCAGGACCCGGCTCAGCGGCACATAACCGATCGGCTGGTGCTTGGGGTCGACGATGTAGAGGTCGTAGAAATCGTCGGGCAGATCCTTGGAGGCGCGCATGTAGTCGATGGTTTCGCCAACCGTCCAGCTTGACGGCACCGCGACCAGTTCGCGCTGCATCAGGCGGCCGGCTGAGTCCTCCGGGAAGCTGAGGCTTTCCTCCAGGACCAGGCGGTCGGCATCGGGCAGGGCTTCCAGCACCCGCTGCTGGGCCTCGTCGTCCAGGTCCTCAATGATGTCGACGGCGTCATCGCTGTCCAGGTCGCCGAGCGAGGAGGCGATCTGGCGCGGCTCCAGGATCTCGACGATCGACTCGCGCACGGAGTCGTCGAGATAGGTCAGGACCTCGAGATCGAAGTCGTCGCCGAGCGCCTTCAGCAGCTGTGAGCGCTCGTCCCGGTCGAGGTTTTCCAGCAGGTCGGCGAGGTCGGCCTCGTGCAGCTCGGCGGCAATGTCGCGGGCATCCGACTCCTTGCCGTCCTCCAGCGCGTCCTCGACGGCGCGCACCAGTTCGGAGGAAATGCCGTAGCTCTCCGGCTGGACTTCGGGCAGCCAGGCATCGGCGTCGTCTTTGTCGGGCGGGGTCTGCGACATGACCGGGCGCTGGTCCTCTGTTACCCCGTGGGGATCATTCTTCGATGGCGCGATCCTGCGCGTCGACCACGGCGACGGCGCTCATATTTACGATACCACGGGCGGTCACGGAAGGCGCCATGATATGCGCCGGCGCCGCCGTGCCGAGCAGGATCGGGCCGACCGAAAGTCCCTGCCCCAGGGTCTTCACGAGATTGAAGGCAATGTTGGCGGCATCGAGCGTCGGCATGACCAGCAGGTTGGCCGTTCCCTTCAGCTTGGAGTTGGGGAAGGTGCTTTCGCGGATCGCCTCGTTGAGCGCCGCGTCGGCCTGCATCTCGCCCTCGACTTCCAACTCGGGGCAGCGCTTGTGCAGCAGGGCCAGCGCCGCGCGCATCCTGCGCGCGGAAGCCGTGGTGGCGGAGCCGAAGTTGGAATGCGACAGCAGCGCCACCTTCGGCTGCAGGCCGAAGCGCTTCACATGGCGCGCCGCCAGGATGGTCATCTCGGCGATTTCCTCCGCCGTCGGCTCCGGCGTCACATGCGTATCGACGATGAAGAACGAGCCGGTCGGCAGGATCACCAGGCTGATCGTCGAGAAGTCGACGACCTTGTCGGCCTTGCCGATCACGTCGCAGACGTGGTCGAGCTGGCGCTTGTAGCGGCCGTTGGTGCCGCAGATCATGGCGTCGGCGTCGCCGAGCCGCACCGCCAGCGCGGCGATCACGGTGTTGCGCGTGCGCACGATCTCCCGCGCCGCCTCCGGCGAGATCCCGTTGCGCTGCACCAGCTCGTGGTAGGCCTGCCAGTAGGTGCGGAAGCGGGAGTCCTCCTGAGGGTTGATCAGCGGCACGTCTTCGCCCGGCCGGATGCGCAGGCCGAGGCGTTGGACCCTTGTGGCCACCACGTCGGGCCGCCCCACCAGGATCGGCTGAGCCAGGCCCTCGTCGACCACCACCTGCACCGCGCGCAGCACCCGCTCGTCCTCGCCCTCGGCGTAGATGACGCGCTTGGGGTCTTCCTTGGCGCGCTGGAAGATCGGCTTCATGATCAGGCCGGAGCGGAACACGAAGCGCTGCAGGTTCTGGCGATAGGCCTCGAAATCCTCGATCGGCCGCGCCGCGACGCCGCTGTCCATCGCCGCCTTGGCGACCGCCGGGGCGATCTCCAGCACCAGGCGCGGATCGAAGGGGCTGGGGATGATGTAGTCGGGGCCGAAGCTGCGCCCCTCGCCGCCCATCGCCTTGGCCACCACGTCGCTCTGTTCCTTCATCGCCAGGTCGGCGATGGCCTTGAGGCAGGCCAGCTTCATCTCCTCGTTGATCGCCGTGGCGCCGACGTCGAGGGCGCCACGGAAGATGTAGGGAAAGCAGAGAACGTTGTTCACCTGGTTGGGATAGTCGGACCGCCCGGTCGCCATGATGATGTCGTCGCGCGCCGCCATGGCGTCTTCCGGCATGATCTCCGGCGTCGGATTGGCCAGCGCCATGATGATCGGCCGCGCCGCCATGGCCTTGACCATCGCCGGCTTCAGCACGCCGGGGGCGGACAGGCCGAGGAAGACGTCGGCGCCCTCGATCACCTCGCCCAGCTTGCGCTTGTCGGTCGGCTGGGCGTAGCGCGCCTTCCAGCGGTCCATCAGTTCCTCGCGGCCCTCGTAGGCCACGCCGGCGATGTCGGTGACCCAGATGTTCTCGCGCTTGACGCCGAGGGAGACCAGCAGGTCGAGGCAGGCCAGCGCCGCCGCGCCGGCGCCCGAGGTCACCAGCTTGACGTCGCCGATCTCCTTGCCGACCAGCCTGAGGCCGTTGTAGATCGCCGCGCCGACGATGATGGCGGTGCCGTGCTGGTCGTCGTGGAACACCGGAATGTTCATGCGCTGGCGCAGCGCGGCCTCGATCTCGAAGCACTCCGGCGCCTTGATGTCTTCCAGGTTGATGCCGCCGAAGGTCGGCTCCAGCGCCGCCACCACATCGATCAGGTGCTCGGAATCCCGGGTGTCGACCTCGATGTCGAAGACGTCGACACCGGCGAACTTCTTGAACAGGACGGCCTTGCCTTCCATGACCGGCTTGGCGGCCAGCGGACCGATCGAGCCGAGCCCCAGGACCGCGGTGCCGTTGGTGACCACGGCGACGAGGTTGCCGCGCGCGGTGAGGTTGTGCGCCTCGGCCGGATCGGCCGCGATGGCATCGCAGGCCGCCGCCACGCCGGGCGAATAGGCGAGCGCCAGGTCGTGCTGGTTGGCCAGCGGCTTCGTGGCGCTGATCTCCAGCTTGCCGGGCTTCGGCAGCCGGTGGTAGGCCAGTGCGGCTTCGCGCAGATCTTTTGCCATTCCGTCCCTCGTCGTTTCTTGTTCTTGATCCATCCGTGCCCCGTCGGAACAGCGGACCTGCTTGGCTTCGAAGATGACCGGCGCCGCGCCGCGGCGCAAGAGCCTTGGCGGCGGCGAGAGGTTAAGTAAATGAAAGAGATAGCAATCTCCGGCGCAGCGGCTATCTTCCAGGTCATGGAACCCGCCCCGCCGCCCAAACCGGCCCCCAGACAAGCCCAGCCCGTCGAATGGCGGGTCGAACCGGGCCTGCTCGACTATCCCGCCGCCGTCGCCGCGATGGAGGCGCGGGTGGCCGCGATCCGCGCCGGCGGCGCGCCGGAACTGGTGTGGCTGGTCGAGCATCCGCCGCTCTACACCGCCGGCACCTCGGCCGAGGACGGCGACCTGCTGCAGCCCGGGCGCTTCCCGGTCTACCGCAGCGGGCGCGGCGGCGAGTTCACCTATCACGGGCCCGGCCAGCGCGTCGTTTACGTGATGCTCGACCTGAAGCGCCGCGGCCCCGACGTCCGCCGTTTCGTCCACGACCTCGAAGAATGGATCATCCGCGCCCTGGCCGCCTTCGCGGTCGACGGCCAGCGCCGCGCCGGCCGCGTCGGCATCTGGGTGGCGCGCAAGGAGGGTGTTTCGGCATCGCGCGAAGACAAGATCGCCGCCATCGGCGTGCGGGTGCGGCGCTGGGTGACCTACCACGGCATCGCCGTCAACGTGGAGCCGGCGCTGGAACACTTCAGCGGCATCGTGCCCTGCGGCATCAGCGAGCACGGCGTCACCTCGCTGGTCGACCTCGGCCTGCCGGTCGGCCTGCCCGACCTCGACGCCGCCCTGCGCGCCGGCTTCCCCGGCGTCTTCGGCCCCACCGAGTGGGTCGAGCCCGATCACGCCGCGACGGCCGGCCGCCGCTCCGCTTAGGCGGCGGCGCGGCATCACTTCTCCGCCGATGCGAAGCCGGTGCCGGGTTTGCGGTAGGCCCTTCGGGGGGGAGCGAAGATGTCCATTACCACCATCCCCTCTTCGCCGGCCGCCATCGTGTGCGCCAGGTTGCCGGGCGTGCGCCAGAAATCGCCAGGCTTGACCGGCACTTCGTCACCGCCCTGAAACCGCACGCCCGAACCGGACAGGCAGTGGCCCCACTGCTCTTCGGGATGGTGATGCAGCGTTCCCCGGGCCTTCGACTCGAACTTGACCACCGAGATCATTGCATGCTCGCCTGAAAAGATGGTCGTGGTTATCCCCGGGGCGAGTTCCCGGCTGATTCCACCTCGCGCGCTGTCGATATTGAAGAAGAACTGGTCCTGCATGGCGTGGCCTCGGCTTTGGCGACATGGGTTCGGTTGCCGATTCATTCTAGCGGATCGGCAGTCGCTTTTCCGGTGTTTCTCTCCGGCTCTCGCAGTGCAACGGCTGTCAGAGGCCAATTGCCGCGACCGCCCAGCCAATTCTTGACAGCATTGGACGGCCGTCCTATTTTGATCTTGTAGGACGCTTGACCTAGAGTGCGGCGCCGGGCCGCGGGAGATCATCCGGAGGCGATGACATGCCGGAGGTGAATTCATGAGCGGCGAGACGACCCGCGACCACATCGTCGAAGCGGCCGACCGGCTGTTCTATCGGCAGGGCTACGAACATACCTCCTTCTCGGACATTGCCGATGCCGTGGGCATTTCGCGCGGCAACTTCTACTATCACTTCAAGTCCAAGGACGAGATACTGGATGCCGTCATTTCATTGCGTCTGGCGGACAGGCGAACGATGTTGGCGCGGTGGGAGAGCGACGGAGAAACACCCGCCGATCGCATCCGGAGTTTCATCCATATTCTGATCGCGAACCGCGTCGACATAAAGCGTTACGGCTGCCCGATCGGCACCCTGTCTTCTGAACTGGCGAAGCTGAACCATGCCGCGCAAGGCGAGGCAAACAAGCTGTTCACGCTGTTCCGAACCTGGCTGCGCCGGCAGTTCACGCTGCTCGGCCGCGAGTCGGACGCCGACGCGCTGGCCCTGCATCTCCTCGCCCGCAGCCAGGGGGCCGCCACCCTGGCGAACGCCTTTCGCGACGAGAACTTCATCAAGCGGGAAGTGCGGGAGATGTGCGACTGGCTGGATGCCTGCATCGAAAACGCGCCGCGCCCGAAGCACTAAGGTGCGAGAATGCCAAGGAGAAGCGAACGAATGTTTGTCGTGGTATTGAAATTTTCCGGCAATAAAAGCCAGGCGGGCAACTTCATGGAAGGGCACAAGGCATGGCTCAAACGCGGCTTCGATGACGGTGTGTTTTTGCTGGCCGGCAGTCTCGCGCCGAATCTGGGCGGCGCGATCGTGGCGCACAACACGTCGCTGCCGCAACTTCAACACAGGGTGAACGGCGATCCCTTCGTCGCGGAAGACGTCGTCAGCGCGGAGATTCTAGAGATCGCGCCGGCGCGAGCCGACGAACGTCTGGCGTTCCTGCTCGGTTGACCGCAACCCAGCAATGAGGATGCAGGACGCGGAGATATGAGCACGACGATTCCCGGACCCGATGGCAAAGCGCGCTGCCGCTGGTGCGCCGCGGCACCGGAGTTTCTCGCCTACCACGATACCGAATGGGGCTTCCCCGTCACCGACGACCGTCGTCTGTTCGAGAAGCTGTGTCTGGAGGGATTTCAATCCGGATTGAGCTGGCGCACCATCCTCGCCAAGCGCGAGAATTTCCGCGCCGCCTTCCAGGGTTTCGACTTCGACAGGATCGCGCGCTTCACTCAGCGCGACGTCGGCCGCCTGCTCAAGGATGAGGGCATCGTCCGCCATCGCGGCAAGATCGAGGCGGTCATCAACAATGCGCGGCGGGCGCAGGAAGCCGTCAAACGGGAAGGCTCCCTGGCCGCCTTCATCTGGCGCTACGAAGCGGACGGAACGCGACTGGCGGCGCCGCAGACGGCGTCGACCTCCGCGGCGTCGATCGCCCTGTCGAAAGACCTCAAGAAGCGGGGCTGGAAATTCGTCGGCCCGACCACGGTCTATGCCTTCATGCAGGCCATGGGCCTCCTCAACGATCATGTCGAGGACTGCGTGATCAGAGCCGAAGTGGAGCGCGCGCGCGCAAACTTCAAACGGCCCGGACGCTGACGGTCCGGGCGCTGACGTCACCGCCGCCCGGCGGCTTCGGCCCGGCCGGGTCCGCTCTGGCCGGGACCGCTCAGGCGGCGGCCGCGAGGCTGAGGACCGCCTGATAGGTGAAACCGGCCAGCAGCGACCCGGCCAGGGCGATCGCCAGATACCACAGGAACACGGCGCGGCGCACCAGGGCGTTGACGGCCATGGCCGCCGGCAGGCTGGTGACGCCGCCGGCGATGAGGAAGGCCAGCGCGGCGCCCGGCGCCATGCCCAGCGCCATCAGTTCCCCGACCAGCGGGATGGCGGCGAAGCCGTTCAGATAGGCCGGCACCCCGACGGCGACCGCCAGGGGAATGGCCTGCCAGGAGCCGCCGCCCAGGGTGTCGGCGACCACCTCGGCGGGCAGCCAGGCGGCCATCAGGCTCTCGATGGCGAAGGCCAGCAGCAGCCACTTGCTGAGGAACAGGCCGGTGGCGCGGGCCTCGCCGGTAAAGGCGCGGCGGCGGCCCGCCTCGTGCCAGAAGGCCCAGCGCAGGCGCGGCGTATCGACCTGGGGGGCGCCGCAGCCACCGCAGCCGCCGGACCGCGCGCGCAGCGGGTTCGTGAAGAGTCCGGCGCGCTGCAGCGCCAGGGTGGCGCCGCCGGCCAGCAGGCCGAGGCTGAAGGCGGCCAGCGTCTTGGCCAGGGTGAACGGCAGGCCGAGGGTCGCCGCCATGAGGATGAACTGCTCCGGGTCCATCAGCGGCGAGGCGACGCAGAAGGCCAGCACCGGCGCCAGCGGCACCCCCGCCGCCAGCAGGGCGGCCATCAGCGGCACCACGCCGCAGGAGCAGAACGGCGAGAACGAACCGGCCGCCGCGGCGATGACCAGCGCCGCCAGCGGCGCCCGGTCGACCATGCCGGCGACCAGGCTGTCGGCGCCCGCCGCCTTCAGCCAGGCGGCCAGCAGCACCGAGAGCAGCAGGAAGGGCAGCAGCCGCAGGAAGGCGTCCAGCGTGAACGCCAGGCTGTCGGCGGCCTGCCCCGGCAGCGCGATCGCCAGCGCCGCGAAGAACAGCCCGAGGGTCAGCCACACCCGGTCGACGGAGCGCAGGTATCCGCCCGCCCCCGTCGCCGCGTCAGTGAGGAAAGTCATCGTCCTGCGTCCTTCTACAATTCGATTATTCTGGGATTATCGAATCAAATCGTCAAAAAAACGGCGCTCACCCCGCCTTGCGCCGCGCCCCCGGCTTCGCCTTTGGCGGCTTGGCCAGCATGCAGCACTCCGCCGTCAGGAACTCGAGCAGGCCGTCCATCAGGGCGAAGTCCGGCTTGCAGATCAACTGCCGCCCGGCGCGCTGCTGGGTCACCAGGCCGACGTTCACCAGGTGCCCGACGTGGTGCGACAGGGTCGAGGCCGGGATGCCCAGGTGGTCCTGGATTTCGCCCACCGGCAGGCCCTCGGTCCCGGCCTTCACCAGCAGGCGGAACACCTCCAGGCGGATCGGGTTGCCGAGCTTCTCCAGGCAGCGGGCGGCTTGGTTCAGGTTCATCGGTGAAACCTAGCGCCGCCCGGCGCCAATTGCAACGATATTTCTAGAATATTCGAATTATCGGCCGAACGCGGTCCGGCAGGCCGCTGCCGCGCTTCGTCGGACCGCCGGTCATCGCGCCGCTTCCTCCCCGATCGCGGCGATGACGATGTCCAGGGCGCGGTCCAGATCGGCGCGGGCGATGGTCAGCGGCGGCGACAGGGTCAGCACGCAGCCCTGGCTGATCTTGAAGCTCAGCCCGGCCTCCAGGCAGGCGTAGTAGATCCGCTCGGCCGGCGCGTTGCCGGCGGTCTTGCCGGCCCGCTCGGTGACGATCTCGACCCCGAACATCAGGCCGCGGCCGCGGATGTCGCCGACGATCGGCACTGCGGCCAGCGCCTCGTTCAGCCGCGCCAGGGCATGGTCGCCCAGGGCGGCGGCGCGCTCGACCAGGTCTTCGTCTTCGATGATCTGGAGTGTCGTCAGCGCCGCGCGGGCGGTGACCGGGTTCTTCTCGTGGGTGTAGTGGCCGATGGCGAAGTCGCCGCAGACGTCCAGGTCGCGCCGCGCGACCACCGCCGCGATCGGCAGAATGCCGCCGCCCAGCGCCTTGCCCAGGGTGACGATGTCGGGAACGATGCCGTCGTGCTCGAAGGCGAAGAAGGCGCCGGTCTTGCCGAGGCCGGTCGGAATCTCGTCCATGATCAGCAGCGTGCCGTGGCGGTCGCAGGCCGCGCGCACCGACTGCCAGAAGCCCGGCGGCGGCACATAGGGCACCGCGCGCATGGGTTCGGCGATCACCGCGGCGATATCGCCCTCGCGCCCCAGCACATAGTCGACCATGTTCGCGCAGGCCAGCCCGCAGACCTCGGGCCCCGCGTGGTTATAGGGGCAGCGGTAGCAGGCGAAGGGCGCGACATGTTCGCTGCCCGGCAGCAGCGGCCCGGCGATGTGGCTGCGGAAGGTCGCCTCGCCGCCCACCGAGGCGGCGCCGAAGCCGGCGCCGTGGAAGGCATCCCAGAAGCTCAGCGTCTTGAAGCGGCCGGTCGCGGCGCGGGCGATCTTCAGCGCGACCTCGTTGGCGTCCGACCCGCCGGTGGTGAACAGCACCTTGCCGAGATCGCCGGGCGCCGTCTCGGCCAGCTTCTCGGCCAGCGCCACGGCCGCGTCGTTGGTGAAGCGGCGCGGCGCGAAAGGCAGCTCGTCCAGCTGCCGCTTGATCGCCGCCACCAGCCGCGGATGGCCGTAGCCGATGTGATGGACCGAGTTGCCGTGGAAGTCCATGTAGCGGCGGCCGTCGAGATCCTCGATCCAGATGCCCTCGGCCTTGGCGATGGTGCTGACGCAGGGCGACGACAGCGACTGGTGCAGAAAGGCCTCCGCGTCCCGCCGCAGCAGCGGCGCCGAGTTCGGTCCTTTCGACTTCTCCACCCAGGCCCGCCGGGCGGCGGAGGTGTTCGACTCGCCTTCGGTGTGAACGATCGGGTTTGCCATAGGGCTTCTACTCACTCGATTTCAGCGCCAGAGCGAGCTCGGTGGTCCAGACGGTATCGGCGCCGCCCCAATGGCCACTCCTGACCTCATGGACGCGGACCGAGGTGTTGTCTTGCATGCGCTTGCCGGCAACACTGCCGAATGCTTTGGCGGTCTCCTTGATGAGCATCGCCTTTTCCTCATCGGTGAAGACACCTTCGAGAACGTGGATATCGATCAGCGGCATAACGGATCCTTCCCAGACGACAACCAGGCCATGATGCCACGATAGGGGACTTTGCAGCTGTCTGGTAGGGCGGCTGGGAAATCTCGCTGCGGAGTGCTGTCCCGCGGCTCACGCCCCCGCCTTCACGCCCCCCGCCTTCACCCCCCACCTTCACGCCGACTCCTTCACCGCGAAGCCCGGCGCGACAGGCCCGTCGTGATCGTAGCGGTCGACCGCCGCGACCTGGGCCAGCGGCGGGCCTTGCCACAGCTTCTCGATCATCGCCTCGACCGCCGCCGCCTCGCCCGACAGCACCGCCTCCACGGTGCCGTCGCGGCGGTTGCGCACCCAGCCCGACAGGCCGAAGCCCTCGGCCGTCTTCTCCGTCCAGGCGCGGAACCAGACGCCCTGCACCCGCCCGGAGACGACAACGCGCAGCGTCGTGGTCATGTTCTCTCCTCGCTATCGCCGGCGGCGGCGACCGGCGGAGGATAGAGCGCGGCGCAGGCGATGACCACCGCGCGCCGCGCCCGCTCCTCCCAGAGGTCGCGGCGCAGCCACTGGTCCTCGACGGTCAGTTCGGGACGGTTGCGGTTCTCGTGGCTGAGCCGGTTGCGCAGCGCGCGCAGCCAGCGATAGTCGCGGTCGGCGACCCCCGGCAAACTGTCGCGGCGCGAGCCGCCCTGGGCCTCCGTCACCGCGCAGGCGAGGATCGCCGCCGCCGCCCAGGCCCCGGCGCAGAACACCGCCTGCAGGTCGATCATCAGGGCGCAGGCCTGCTCGCTGGGCGCCGCCCCCGTCGCCGCCACGCCGGCCGCGGCAAAGCGCGCCTGGGTCTCCTCGAACCACAGGCGCCGCTCGTCCCAAAGTTCCGCCGATGGCCGTTCGAGCTGTTCCATGGCTGGGTTTATACCAGGGCACCGCGCTCGCTACAGCCACCTGACTCATCGCTTGCCAGCGCCATTGGATCCCGGGGTCAAGCCCCGGGACGACAGCGGAGTGTAAGCCATCAGGGTGCACTGTCATTGAAACAGGCACAGGTGTCGTCCCGGCACTTGATGCCGGGACCCATTGCCCTAGCCGTTCAATCGGTCGTAGAGGTCTTCCCAATCCGGATTGTCGCGCTCGATTAGCTGGATCTTCCAGGCCCGTTGCCACTCCTTCAGGGTCTTCTCCCGCTGGATCGCGCGCGCGATTTCCTCATGCGCCTCGACATAGACCAGACGTGTGACACGGTATTTCTGAACAAACTTCGACCCGCGCCCCTGCCGATGCTCCCACACACGCCGAGCGATGTCGTTGGTGACACCGATGTAAAGCGTCCCGTGCTTGCAGCTGGCGAGGATGTAAACGTGGTAAGGCATTCGCACGCATTGACGCCAATGGGTCCCGGCATCAAGTGCCGGGACGACAGCAGAGAGTGGCCTGCGTGAAGCGAGACTTGTCGCCCTGCGCCTACTCGAACTCCAGGATCGCCTGGTCGACGGCGAGGCTCTCGCCGGGCGCGGCGTGGACCTTGGCCACCTTGCCGTCGCGCTCGGCGCGCAGCACGTTTTCCATCTTCATGGCCTCGACCACCGCCAGTTCCTCGCCGGCCTTCACGTCCTGGCCTTCCTCGACCTTCAGCGACATCAGCAGGCCCGGCATCGGCGACAGCAGGAAGGCGGAGAGGTCGGGCGGCGCCTTCACCGGCATGCGCGCGGCCAGCTTGGCGGCCAGCGGCGTCAGCACCAGGGCCTCGATGTCGGCGCCGGCATGGCTGAGCCGGATCGCCGGGCCGCGGCGGTCGGCCTGCAGCGTCAGCGGTTTGCCGTCGACGACGCAGGGAATCACGAAGTCGCCCAGCCGGCCGTCGGTCTCGACGACCAGTTCGGTCTTGCCGCCGCTGACGCGGAAGGCGCCGTCCCGCGGCGTCACCCTCCGCGCATGGCCCTCCTGGCCCGCCAGCAGCACCACCCAGTCGGCCGCCCGTTCCGGGCCGAAGTCCAGGCGGCCGTCCATCTGGCCGGAGATCGAGGCCGCCTGCGCGGCGCGGCGCTGTTCCAGGATCGCCGCCACGGCGATGAGGATGTCGAGCGCCTCTTGCGTCACCTCGGAGCCCTGAAAGCCGTCGGGAAATTCCTCGGCGATGAAATTGGTGGTGAGGTCCCCGGCCTGGAAGCGCTCGTTGGTCATCACCGCGGCCAGGAAGGCGACGTTGTGGTTGATGCCGCGGATGCAGTAGGCGTCGAGCGCCGCCTGCATGGCGGCGATGGCCCGCGGACGGTCCGGCGCGTGGGTCACCAGCTTGGCGATCATCGGGTCGTAGAACATGGAGATCTCCGAGCCCTCCTCGACGCCGCTGTCGACGCGCACCGTGGCCGCGCCATCTTCCGGGCTCAACGGCGGGCGGTAGCGCACCAGCCGGCCGATCGACGGCATGAAGTCGCGCAAGGGGTCCTCGGCGTAGACCCGGGTCTCCACCGCCCAGCCGTTCAGCTTCACGTCCTTCTGGGCGAAGCCGAGCGTCTCGCCGGCGGCGATGCGGATCATCCACTCGACGATGTCCAGTCCGGTGACCAGTTCGGTCACCGGATGCTCGACCTGGATGCGGGTGTTCATCTCAAGGAAGTAAAAGTTCTTGTCCTTGTCGACGATGAACTCGACCGTGCCCGCCGAGCGGTAGTCGACGGCGGCGGCCAGGGCCACCGCCTGCTTGCCCATGGCGGCGCGGGTCTTGGCGTCGAGGAAGGGCGACGGCGCCTCCTCCACCACCTTCTGGTGGCGGCGCTGGATCGAGCATTCGCGCTCGCCCAGGTGCAGGGTGTTGCCGTGGCTGTCGGCCAGCACCTGGATCTCGATGTGGCGCGGCTCCTCGATGTACTTTTCGATGAACACCCGCTCGTCGCCGAAACTGGAACGCGCCTCGTTGCGCGCCGAGCGCAGGCCGTCCGTCACTTCGGCTTCGCCGCGGGCGATGCGCATGCCCTTGCCGCCGCCGCCGGCCGAGGCCTTGATCATCACCGGGTAGCCGATCTCGCCGGCGACCTTCACCGCCTCGGCCGCGTCGTCGATGGCGTCGGGGTGGCCGGGCACCGTGCTGACGCCGGCTTCGGTGGCCAGCTTCTTGGAGGTGATCTTGTCGCCCATGGCGCCGATGGCTTTGACCGGCGGGCCGATGAAGACCAGGCCGGCGGCGTCCAGCGCCTCGACGAAGCTGGCGTTCTCCGACAGGAAGCCGAAGCCGGGGTGCACCGCCTCGGCGCCGGTCTGCCTGGCGGCGTCGACGATCCTGTCCATCACCAGGTAGCTCTCGGCCGCCGCCGCCGGGCCGATGGCCACCGCCTCGTCGGCCTGGCGCACGTGCAGGGCGGCGGCGTCGGCCTCGGAGTAGACCGCCACGGTCTGGATGCCCAGGCGCTTGCAGGTCTTGATGATGCGGCAGGCGATCTCGCCCCGGTTCGCGATGAGGATTTTCTTGAACATCCGTCCCTAAAGCCCTGTTCTTCTTCGGCCGCGCCTGACCATGGCCGCCTTTTCATTGAGAGAATACGTCATCCCGCCTTGCGGTCGTCGCTGTCCTTGAGGCGTCCGGCGAAGGGTACAAAACCGGGCAGCCCCGGGAAACGCCCGATCCAGGCCCGGACCGCCGGGTAGCGGGCGAGGTCGAAGCCACCCTGGTCGGCGACATGGGTATAGCCATAGAGCGCGATGTCGGCGATCGAGGGGCCGCCACCCGCCGCGTCGCCCAGCAGCCAGTCCCGCCCGGTCAGTTGCTTTTCCATGACGCCCAGGGCGGCGTAGCCCGCCTTTTCCAGCACCGCCCAGCGCGGCTCGGTCCGCGGTGTCCTGTCGCTGTGGCGGGTCCAGGCGCGCAGCACCCCGATATAGGGCTCGAGGCTGTACTGCTCGAAGAACATCCACTGCAGCGCCTTGGCCCGGCCCAGGCGGTCGCCGGGCAGCCAGGCCGTGCCCTCGGCGAGATAGAACAGGATGGCGTTGGACTCCGGCAGCAGGCTGCCGTCGGCCAGTTGCAGCAGCGGGATCTTGCCGTTCGGATTCATTTCCAGGAAGGCTTGCGTGCGGGTCCCTCCGGCGAAGGAATCGACCTCGACCAGTTCGTAAGGAGTTTCAAGAAAATGCAGCAATAACTGCACCTTGTAGCCGTTTCCCGAGTCCGGATCGTCGTAGAGTTTCAGCATGACCGCCTGTTCTTCCCGTCTCTCTACCTCACCCTGAGGAGGTGGCCAAGCCACCGTCTTCTCGCCTCATCATGAGGAGGTGGCGGAGCCACCGTCTCGAAGGATGCGCCGCCTGCTCGACCAAATCTAAAGCGGCAGGTTGTCGTGCTTCTTCCAGGGGTTCTCCAACTGCTTGTCGCGCAGCATGTTGAGCGCCTTGCACAGGCGGCGGCGGGTGCCGTGCGGCGTGATCACGTCGTCGATGAAGCCGCGCGAGGCGGCGACGAAGGGGTTGGCGAACTTCTGGCGGTATTCCTCGGTGCGCGCGGCGATCTTGTCGGCGTCGCCGAGGTCGCCGCGGAAGATGATCTCGACCGCGCCCTTGGGGCCCATGACCGCGATCTCCGCCGTCGGCCAGGCGTAGTTCACGTCGCCGCGCAGGTGCTTGGAGGCCATCACGTCGTAAGCCCCGCCGTAGGCCTTGCGGGTGATCACCGTGACCTTGGGCACCGTCGCCTCGGCGTAGGCGAACAGCAGCTTGGCGCCGTGCTTGATGATGCCGTTGAACTCCTGCGAGGTGCCCGGCAGGAAGCCCGGCACGTCGACGAAGGTGACGAGGGGGATGTTGAAGCAGTCGCAGAAGCGCACGAAGCGCGCCGCCTTGATCGAGGAGGCGATGTCGAGACAGCCGGCCAGCACCATCGGCTGGTTGGCGACGAAGCCCACAGTGTTGCCCTCCAGGCGCCCGAAGCCGGTGATGATGTTGCCGGCATAGGCGGGCTGCAGCTCGAAGAAGTCGCCCTCGTCGACGACCTTGCCGATCAGTTCCTTCATGTCGTAGGGCCGGGTGGCGTCGGGCGGCACCAGGCTGTCCAGCGACAGCTCCTCGCGGCCGGCCGGGTCCTCCGTCGGGCGCCACGGCGGCGCCTCGCGGTTGGAGGCCGGCAGGAAGTCGACGAAGCGGCGCAGTTCCAGCAGCGCCTCGACGTCGTTCTCGAAGGCGAGGTCGGCGACGCCGGACTTGGTGGTGTGGGTGATGGCCCCGCCCAGGGCCTCGGCCGTCACCGTCTCGTGGGTCACCGTCTTCACCACGTCGGGGCCGGTCACGAACATGTAGGAGCTGTCCTTGACCATGAAGATGTAGTCGGTCATCGCCGGCGAGTAGACCGCGCCGCCGGCGCAGGGGCCCATGATCATGGAGATCTGCGGGACGACGCCGGAGGCCAGCACGTTGCGCTGGAACACCTCGGCATAGCCGGCCAGCGAGGCCACGCCCTCCTGGATGCGCGCGCCGCCGGAATCGTTGAGCCCGATCACCGGCGCCCCGACCTGCAGCGCCTTGTCCATGATCTTGCAGATCTTCTCGGCGTGGGCCTCCGACAGCGAGCCGCCGAAGACCGTGAAGTCCTGGCTGAACACGAAGACCAGGCGGCCGTTGACGGTGCCGTGCCCCGTCACCACGCCGTCGCCGGAGACCTTCTGCTCCGCCATGCCGAAATCGATGCTGCGGTGCTCGACGAACATGTCCCACTCCTCGAAGGAGCCCTCGTCGAGCAGGATGCCCAGCCGCTCGCGCGCCGTCAGCTTGCCCTTGGCGTGCTGCGCCTCGATACGCCGCTGGCCGCCGCCGATGGCCGCCTGAGCGCGCATTTCCTCAAGTCGCTGGAGGATGTCCTGCATGGCACCGCTTTCCCTGCTTTCCCTGCCGTCCCGTTGCGAAAGCTGATAGCACGGGCGCCTGGCTGGCACCAGCCGCAGGGGACGTCGCCCGGGGCGCCGGCACGGCGGGGAATTAGGAAGTCGTTAACGGCGTTTGCCTACAAAGGCCTTAGAAAATCCGCAACGACGGCCGGCCGCGCCGCGCCCGTGAACCAGGAAGACCCGACCATGTCCGCTGCCGCCGCCCGCACCCCGCCTGCCAAGCCCGGCCTCGACGCCGCCGCCGAGGAGGGCATCGACGAGCAGATCCAGGCGCTGCGCAGCGAGGTGGAAAACGTCGCCAACATGGCCAAGCAGATCGAGGCCATCGCCAAGCAGACCAACCTGCTGGCCCTGAACGCCACCATCGAGGCGGCGCGCGCCGGCGATGCCGGCCGGGGTTTCGCGGTGGTCGCCGGCGAGGTCAAGCAGCTGGCCGGACAGACCAGCAGTTCAACCGCCGAGATCGCCGAGATCGCCAGCAGCCTCACCCACCGCATCGAACGTCTCGCCGCGCTGAGCGATCAGCAGCCCCAGCAGCGCCCCGTGGCGACTGCGACGCCGGCGCGCCCCGCTGTGATAGAGACGCCGGCGCGCCCCGCGGCGACAGAGGCGCCGGCCGAACGCGAGTCCGCCGGCGATAGTGGCGCCGCCCTGGCGCCACGCGACATCGAACTGGTGCGGCAGAGCTTCGCCCGGGTCGAGCCCGTCATCGCGCGGGCCGGCGCGGTGTTCTACCAGCAGCTGTTTCAGATCGACCCCAGCACCCGGTCGCTGTTCGAGGGCGACATGACCGAGCAGGGCGACAAGTTCATGGCGGTGGTGAAGACCGCCATCGCCGGCCTCGACAAGTTCGATCAGCTGATCCCGGTGCTGAAGATCATGGGCCAGCGCCATCTCACCTACGGAATCGGGTTCAATCACTATGAAAGTGTCGGCACGGCCCTGCTGGCGACCCTGAATGAAATTCTCGCGGAAAATTTCACGGGTCCGGAGGAACAGGCCTGGGCGACGGTCTACGCCGCCCTGGCGGAGGTCATGATGACGGGCGCGCAGGAACCTCAAGAGACCAGGGATTTCTCTTAAGCTCAGTTGCTTAGAGCTTATTTCTGCCTGACGAGATCAAGAAACTTTCCGGCCGAGTCCAGCTCGCGCCGCAGCGCCAGGCGGCGCGCCGCCGCCTCCGCGTCCTCGCCCCAGCGCTGCGCCTGGTAAAGCTCGTCGAGCTGCGAGATTTCGTAGGCCCGCGCCGCGTCCAGGCGGCCCTTGGAGAGCGCCAGACCGACGGTCAGGGAGCCGGCCGCCTTGACCGCCGCCGCCAGCGCCGTCAGTTCGAGGTCGTCGTGCGCCGCGACCGCGGTGCGCAGCGCCGCCAGGCTCTGCGGCGCCTGTTGCTGCGAGGTGATGCCGCAGGTCTTGCGCAGCGGCGCGCCCAGTTCGCTCGCCGCCCAGTCGAGCAGCGGCTGCCAGTCCCGCTGCTGGCGGGCCAGCAGCTCTCCGGTCTCGTCGGTCCAGTAGCACAGCAGGTCGTGGCCGCCGTGCTCGATCAGGTCGGAGACGATGCGGTCGCGATGCGGCGCGACGATGTCGAGGGCGGTGCAGGCCAGCGCGTTGAGCGGCATCGACAGCGGATCCACACGGTCGCCCTGGCCCTGCCACTCCGCCGCGATCGCCGCGGCCAGGGCCGCGCCCGGCACCACGAGGCGCGCCTTGGCCGGGGTGCGCACCGCCCGGCCGTCGAGTTCGATGGCAAAGCCGCCGTCGGCCGGCGCGGCGGCGGCCGTCTTGTAGAAGCGCTTGATCTGCTGCTGCATCGACCCCTCTCAGCCCCTCAAGCCTAGTTGCCGAACAGGCTCTTCAGGCCCTTCTCGATGCCCTCGCCGGCGCCCTTGAGCGCGTCGCCGGCTTGGTCCAGCGCGCTGCCCGAGGACGACCTGGCGGCCGGCGCGGCTTGCGGCGTGACCTCGCCGGCGCCGCCGATGGCGGCCAGGGCGCGGCCGCAGAGCGTCCGGTTGTCGCCGATCCGGCCGATGATCGGACCGCTGCCGATCAGCCCGCCGAGCGCATCCACGGCGCCGCCGGCGATGTTGGCGCCACCCTCGGCGACATTGCCGACCGTCCCGACCACGCCGACCGCCGCGCCGACCGGATCGGGTACCACCCGGGGATCAGCCAGCGGCCCGGTCACCTTGAAGGGAATGGCCAGGCTGGCGAGGCTGGGCTCGCTGGTCTCGGTATCGAAGGCGAGGTTCACGCGCTCGGCGGCGAGGTCGATGCCGCCGCGCCCGCTCACCGCGAAGGCGCCGGTATCGAGCACCAGGGCCCGGCTTGTGGCCTGCCCCGCGGCAATGTCGAAGCGGACCACCAGGCACTCCAGCCGGGTCCGGTTGGCAGCGCCGAACAGCGGCCCGGCGATATCGCTGAGGCCGGCGCTGAGGCCGCGCAGCAGCGAATTGTCGATGGTGCCGTCTTCGGAGACCGCCTGCACAAAGCCGCCAAGCCCGGCGGCCAGGGCGCGCGGGCTGGCGCCGCGCCCCGTGACGTCGATGTCGAGCGCCAGTTCGCCGCCGACCTCGTCGCTGACCTCGGCCTTTTTCAACAGCTCGCCGAAGTCGATTTTCTCGCCCGTCAGGGTCAGCGCCAGTTCGGGCTCCGCCGTGGCCGTGGCCGTGGCCGCGGCCAGCGCCAGGCGCCCGTCGAGCCGGCCGCCAGCCAGGACGGCGGCGAACGGCGCGAGCGTCAGGCTGCCCTGCGCCAGCACCAGGGTGGCCGCCACCTCGTCGAGCGTGACGGCCGGCGACAGGCGCAGGACATCGATCCCCAGCTTGACCCGCGCGTCGACGGCGCGCAGCGCCGCCAGCGGCAAGGGCGCGTCGGAGAACAGCCGGCCGCCGCCCGCGCCAGGGCCGCCGCCCGCGCCAGGATCGCCGTCCGCGCCGGGGCCGCCGGCGCGGCTTGCCGCCGCGGTCCCGCCCGCAGCGCCACCGAAGTCGGCGACGTCGAGCCGCTTGGACAGCAGGCTGCCGTTCAGGGCGGGCCGCTCCGCGGCCAGCGCGAGCGCCAGGTTGCCGGCCAGATCGCTGCCCCCGACCTGCAAGGATAAACCTGATATTTCAATGTCTTGCCCATCAGTCTTTACATTTCCTGAGAGCTTGAAGGGGCCGCTGGCGGGCAGCGCGGCGCCGACGAACGGCGACAGGCCGGAAAAGTCGTCGCCTTGCGCCGTCAGCGCGACGTCGGCCTTCACCGCGCCGGTCAGATCGCCCGCGGTTCCCTTTATCGTCGCCGTGGCGCCGCCCGCTTCCAGCGTCAGTTCGACGGGCGCCACGGCGCCGGACAGCAGCTGCCGCAGGCCGGCGTAGACGACGTCGAGGCTGAACGGGCTGCCGTTGTAGGCGGCGGCCAGCCGCAGGCTGCGCGCGCCGCCGCCCGCGGGCACCGCGCCGACCGCCTCGATGACGTCGAGCCTGAGGGTTTCGCCCAGGACCGCGTCGGTCATCGTCAGGCGCCCGCCCTCGATGCGGAAGTCCCGCACGTCGGGCAGCGTCACCGCCCCGTCATCGCCCCCGCCGTCGTCCCCGCCCTCGCCCCCGCTGGCGGGCAGCGCCCCCGGCGCCGCCGCGGCGGCGTCCTCGAAGACCCAGTTGCCGCGGCCCGCCGCATCGACCTCCAGCAGGATGTCCGGCTCGACGACGACCAGGCGCTTGACCACCACCTCGCCGAACAGCAGCGGCAGCAGTTCGACCTCGATCTCCAGCCGCCGGAGGCTGACCATCTCCGCCCGGCTGCCCCAGGGTGCATTGGCGAAGCGGACATCCGAGAGGTCGATGGAAGGCGCCAGGGATATCCGGAGCGCGACGGGGCCGTCGATGGCGAGCTCGCGGCCGGTGGCGGCCTTGACCTCGGCCTTGGCAAAGCCGGCGACCTCCCGCACGTCAAGCGACGAGACGATGGCGTAGCCGGCCACCAGCAGCGCCACGGCCAGCGCCAAGGTGGCGGTGACCAGCCGCCTGAAGCGCCCCCGTCTTTTTCTCATCCACTTTCTCCGCTCAGCCGTATAAGGGCTTCATCAAGATCGGAAAATTTTCCGATCACACAGTCGGCGCCGGCGCCGAGAAGCCGCGCTTCGGGGTGGTTGCCCCAGGCGACGCCGACCGCAGCGCAGCCGGCCGCGCGGGCCATCTCCATGTCGTAGGTGGTGTCGCCGATCATAACCGTCCGGCCGGGGTCGACGCCAACCTCGGCCATGGCGATCTCCAGCAGATGCGGGTGCGGCTTGCCGGGGCCGTCATCGGCGGTCTTCAGGTTGTGGAAGCGGCCCTCCAGCGCGTGGCGCTGCAGCACCCGGTTCAGGCCGCGGCGGTTCTTGCCAGTGGCGATGCCGAGAAAGACCTCCGGGTGGATGAGGGCGTCGAGGGCCGCCAGCGTGCCGGGGAACAGCGGCTCGTCGTGGGCCGGGTCGTCCAGCAGGATGAAGAAGGCGCGGCGGTAGGCCTCGACCAGTTGCCAGGCCAGGGCCTCGTCCGGCGCCGGCAGCAGGCCGTTGAGCGCGATCTCGAGCTTCAGGCCGATGGTGGCGCGGATGGCCGCGGCCGAGGGCACCGGCAGGCCGTGCTCGGCGAAGGCCTGGCTCATGCAGTTGACGACCGTGTGCTGGCTGTCGACCAGGGTGCCGTCGAGGTCGAAGACGATAAAGCGGTAGCGGTAATTCATCGGCGCCCTTGGGGGTTCATTGGGCGTTGTCTTTATCACGTCCGCCCCGCGGGCTTAAACCGATTCGTGCCGCCGGCGGCGGCACCGCAGCCACTTGGAGAAGCATTTTTCCGTGATGTCCACGACCAGCCGCCGTACCGCCGCCACCGCCCTGGCGGGCCTGCTGGGCCTCGCCGCCTGCGGCCGGGGGCCCGCCACCGTCACCGCTTTCATGCATCCCAGCGGGGCCTTCGACTTCCTCATCGCGGCGACCCGGAACCAGGGGCCGCTGTACCTGGAGCTCGACGGCAGCCCCTTCGCCGACGACGGCGGCCTGGAAACCCGGATCGCCTGACGGCTGCTGTCTATATCGGTGACCTTGAGCGAGACCACCTCCGAGGCGCGCAGGCCGGCGCCGTGGGAGCCCGACAGAGCCGCCTTGGCCTTGAGGCCGGATGCGGCATCGAGCAGGCGCGCGACCTCCTCGGGGCTCAGGATCACCGACAGCCGGCGCGGTTCGCGCACGGTGGTCATGCCGGTCTGCGCATCGGCACGCTCGAGGGTAACGCCGAAGAAGAAGCGCAAGGCCGAGACCGC
>JAVJNS010000019.1:0-53123 GCA_040217155.1 Kiloniellaceae bacterium | reverse complement strand
GACCGCCTTCATCAGGCCGATGTTGCCTTCCTGGATCAGGTCGAGGAACTGCAGGCCGCGGTTGGTGTACTTCTTGGCGATGGAGATCACCAGGCGCAGGTTGGCCTCGACCATCTCGGTCTTGGCCTTGCTGGCTTCCTTCTCGCCGGTCTGGACCGTCTTGACGATGCGGCGGAACTCGCTGATCGGCAACTCGCTGTCTTCGGCGATGACGGCTACTTCCTTGCGGATCCCCTTCACCTCGTCGCCGTAGCGCTCGGCGAACTTCGACCAGCCCTTGCCGCTCAAGCGCTTCACGCGGCTGACCCAGCGCGGATCGAGTTCGCGTCCGAAGTAGTGATCGAGGAAATCCTGGCGGTTGACGCCGCAGCGCTCGGCCATGCGCAGCATCTTGCCCTCGAATCCGAGCAGGCGGCGGTTGAGGCCGTAGAGCTGATCGACCAGCTGCTCCAGGCGGTTGTTGTTGAAGTGGACGACCTCCATGAGCTCGACCAGTTCGTGCTGCAGCTTCTCGTAACGCTTCTCGGTCGCCGGTACGATCTTCTCGCCGCGCTGCAGGTGGGTCAGGCGCTTTTCCTGAACCTTGGTAATCTTTTTCCAGGTCTTGGCGATCTCGTCGAAGCCGTCGAGTACCTGGGGCAGCAGGGCCGCCTCCATGGCCGCGAGGGAGATGGAATTATCTTCCTCGTCGTCGTCGTCGTCGCCGTCGGCCTTTGCCGACTCGTCTTTGTTATCCGACTCCGCGCCCTCGGGCTTGGCCGTCTCGCCCTTGGCCTCAGCCTCCGGCGCGGCCTTGGCGGCCTTGCCCTTGGCGTTTTTATCCTTGGCGTTTTTGTCGTCGGCGTCCTTGTTTTTGGAGTCCTTGCCGTCCTTGGCCTCTTCCTTGGGGGCGGGCTCGTCTTCCATCTCGGCGATCTCTTCGACCGCCTGGTTCATGGCATCCTCGGTCGGCCCGCCGCCGTAGGTGGCGTCGAGGTCGATGATGTCGCGCAGCAGGATGCGGCCCTCGATCAGGGCCTCGCGCCACGTCAGCAGGGCGCGGATGGTCAGCGGGCTTTCGCAGATGCCGCCGATCATCTTCTCGCGGCCGGCCTCGATGCGCTTGGCGATGGCGATCTCGCCCTCGCGCGACAGCAGCTCCACCGAGCCCATCTCGCGCAGGTACATGCGCACCGGGTCGTCGGTGCGCCCGATGTCGTCGTCGTTGAGATTGCCAGAGGCGGTCTTCTCGCCTTCCTTGGCTTCCTCATCGTTGGAGGAGTCTTCCTGCTCTTCGTTCTCGATGACGGTGATGCCCATCTCCGAGAGCAGGGACATGGTGTCCTCGATCTGCTCGGAGGACATCTGATCCGGCGGCAGGACCGCGTTCAGTTCGTCATAGGTGACGTAGCCGCGTTCCTTCGCCTTGGCGATCATCTTCTTGACCGCCGCGGACAGGGAGTCCATCAGCGGTCCGTCAGAATTGTCGTCGCGCGATTCCGTCGATTCAGAGCTTTCGCTTGCTTTGGTCGCCATTCAGCCCACTACCTCGATATGCCGTAACTTGGAGCGCTCAGCCGCGCGTCGGGGTGCCCATCGATCTAGCGATCACCCCCGCGCACGCCAGCGCGAATTTCTAAGAGTCTGCCTTGTCCACGGTCGTTTGAAGCATCGCCTCAAATCGGTCCAGATCCACTTTGCGGCCTTCTTCCTCGTGCTGAAGCTTCTGCCGGGCCTGAACCCGCTTCAACTGGTCCGCCGTCATGTCCGCCGCCAGAACCCGCGCCTCCTCGGCGCGCTGGCTGCCCGACTGGCGTTCACGCAACACCCCCAAAATATGCAACACAGATTGCCGCGCCACCTCCGCTGAGGCGTCGGGACGGGCAAACCTGCCATGAATATATACCTCCGGGGCGAGTAACGCAGCCAAAAGCCCCGAATACCCCTGTTTGGAGAGGTGGCATTTCACACCTTCAGTGTCAAGTTCCGCATTGCGGGCCATGCAGTCGGTCAGGGCCTGGCGCAGGTCATTGAGGTCGCGGCTGACGAAATCGATCCCAACCAGATCCTCGACGAACTCGATTAATAAATTGTTATGGTTTATCAGAGTCGCAAGGAGCAGTTGTTCGGTGCGCTCGGGACGCAGCAAATCGCCCGGCCCGCGCCGTTTTGACGGCGCCTCGGGCGGTCCCCAGGCCGCCTTGCCGGCGCCAGACCGGCCACGGCCCGGCCCATAACGCCGGCCGGACCCGGCTTGGCCGCCCGCCGCCTGGCCGCCGCGCCAGCCGCCACCCGGGTCGCTGCGTCCCTGCCCGCTTTTCGGTCCATAGCCGAAGACCAGGTCGAAGCGGCGGTCCATCTCCTGGCGGTAGTCGTCGCGCAGTTCCGGATCGCGAATGGTCCTCGTCTGGTCGCGCAGATCGGCGCGGATCGCCGCGCGGCGCTCCGGCGTATCGGCAGCGCGGCCGTCGGTCGCCTGGCGCCAGACCATGTCGGCCAGCGGCTGGGCCGCTTCAAGCAGGCCGCGCAGGGCCGCCGGCCCCTGGCTGCGTAACAGACTGTCCGGGTCTTCGCCCGGCGGCAGCAAGGCGAAGCGCAGGCTCTTGCCGGGTTTGAGCAGAGGCAGCGCCCGGGCGGCGGCCCGGAACGCGGCGCGCTGGCCCGCGGCGTCGCCGTCGAAGCAGAGCGTCGGCTCGGCGGTCAGCCGCCACAGCTCCTCGATCTGCTCCTCGGTGACGGCGGTGCCGAGCGGCGCCACCGCCGCCGGAAAACCGCCCTCGGCCAGGGCGATCACGTCCATATAGCCCTCGGTGACCAGCAGCTCGCCGGTATCGTGGGCCGCCTTGCGGGCGCGGGCCAGGTTGTAAAGCACCCGGCCCTTGTGAAACAGCGGGGTATCAGGCGAATTCAGGTACTTGGCCTTGGACTCGCCCAGCGTGCGCCCGCCGAAGGCGATCACCCGGCCGCGCCGGTCGGTGATCGGGAACACCACGCGGTGGAAAAAGTAGTCCCGCAGATCTTCGTCATCTCGCCCCGCCCCATCGTCGCCGCGCTTCACCAGGCCGGCTTCCAGCAGCTGGTCGACGGTGATGCCGCGGGCGCGCAGGGCCTTGGCCAGGACGCCGCGGGTGCGCGGTGCAAAGCCGAGGCGGAAGGCCTTCACGGTGTCGGCCGCCAGGCCGCGGCGTTCCAGGTAGTCGCGCGCCTCCTTGCCGGCCCCGGTCTGCAACTGCTCCTCGAACCAGGCCGCCGCGGCCTCGAGCACGTCGATCAAGCCGGCGCGCTGCTGGGCCCGTTCGCGGTCCTCGGGACGCTCCTGCGGCACCTCAAGTCCGGCCAGTCCGGCCAGTCGTTCCACCGTCTCGGGAAAGCTCAGACCCTCGGAATTCATGATGAAGTCAAAGGCGCTGCCGTGGGCGCCGCAGCCAAAGCAATGGTAGAAGCCCTTTTCGTCACTGACCGTGAACGACGGCGATTTCTCGTTGTGGAAGGGGCACAGGCCGCTGTGCTCACGGCCGCGCTTGACCAGCTTCACCCGCCGGCCGACGACCTCGGAAAGGGTGGTGCGGCTGCGCACTTCGTCGAGAAATTCTGGTGGAAAAGCCATAACCAGTGAGCGCCTAGTTCGTGATGGCGTGGGCCGTCATCCGGTGCCGCAATGGACACGCGACGATCGCCGCCGCCTGTGGCGGGCGGGCAAGATTACCAAAGTTCGCCTTCCGCCCCCAGAGAGAAGCCGGTGGAAACGCCGCACTGGAGCCGAGCGCGGTGGACCAAGGCGTTATAAACCTGTGGATAAGGCTGTGAACCGTTGTTGAAGACCGGGGAGCGCGCGCGCCGCAATCGCCCCTTGCCGTCAGGCCAGACGCATCTTGAGCCACGGCACGGTGCCACTGCGCCCCGTCTCGACAACCTCAAACCCCGACGATTCATAGAGGCGCCGGGCAACTTCATTGGGCGCATCGGTCTTCAGTTCGACCGGGCGGCCGACCGCCGCCAGCACCACCGCGAGGAGTCCGCTGCCCAGCCCCTGTCTTTGGTGCTTTGGCGCCACGAAAAGGTTGTGCAGATACCAATAGTCCGGTGCCTTCCAAACCGAGGCGAAGGCGAGGATTCGCCCGGCGGCCCCTTCGGCGACCCAAAGCGTTTCGCCATAGGTGGAGCCTGAGAATTCATTCAGGCCGTAGTCCCGGTGGTCCCAGTGAAATGCGGCTTGGCGCGCGCTCAGATAGATCTGCGCGCAGGCCGGCGTATCCGCGTCCCGCGCCAAGCGGAAGACCGGCGCTGTCAGACCAGCGCTTCCTTGACGATACCGCTGGCCTTGCCGAAGTCCATGCGGCCGGGGTAGCGCTCCTTCAGAGTGCTCATCACGCGGCCCATGTCCTTGACGCTCGACGCGGTGAGCTCGTCGATCACCCCGTCGATGGCCGCCCGCATGTCGGTCTCGTCCATCTGCTTGGGCAGGAAGCGTTCGATCACTTCGATCTCCTCGCCTTCCCGCTTGGCAAGGTCGTCGCGGCCGCCCTTGGTGTACATCTCGATGGAGTCATGGCGCTGACGCACCATCTTCTGGAGCATCTCGAGAATCGCCTCGTCGCCCAGGCCTTCGCCGTTGCCCTTGGTCCGCTCGGCAATATCGCGGTCCTTGAGGGCGGCCAGGATCAGCCGCAGGGTAGAGGTGGCCCTGGCCTCCTTGGCTTTCATGGAGTCTTTCAGGGCGTCGTTGAGACGGGTACGCAGCATATTTTATTTTCCAAATGGCTCGCGAGGCGCGGGAGGGTAGCTCATATCATCCAAAATGGCAAAACGCGGAACGCCACCCCAAGCTATTGAAATATATGAATTATGGACTTTTTCTTGGGCTTGACCGGGGCGGGTCTTTCCCTTAAACATCAGCGCGCCTGCGTTCGAGGATCCGCTTCATGAACGACACACCTCAGAGCCCCACCCCGTCCGGTCAGGACGGGCCGTCTGCCGCTGCGCCCGTTTCGGTGCCGCCGGGCGTTACCGGCGCCTTGGTCCTGGCCGACGGCAGCGTGTTCTGGGGCAAGGGCCTGGGCGCCAGCGGCCGGGCGGTCGGCGAAGTCTGTTTCAACACTTCCATGACCGGCTACCAGGAGATCGCCACCGACCCCTCTTACGCCGGCGAGATCATCACCTTTACCTTTCCCCACATCGGCAACGTCGGCACCAACCCGGAAGACATCGAGACGCTGACGCCCGCGGTGCGCGGCGTGGTCCTGCGCGCCGATATCACCGAGCCGTCGAACTGGCGCTCCGCCCAGCACTTCGATGCCTGGCTGAAGTCGCACAACCTGATCGGCCTGGCCGGCGTCGACAGCCGTGCCATCACCCGGCGCATCCGCGACCGGGGCGCGCCGCACGGCACCATCGTCCACTTCCCCGACGGCGCGCCCGACATCGCCGCCTGCCGCAGACTGGCCGCCGACTGGCCCGGGCTGGAAGGCATGGACCTGGCCGCCGAGGTGAGCTGCCGGCAGACCTATCGCTGGAACGAGACGCGCTGGGCCCTCGGCCTGGGTTACGGCAAACAGACGGCGCCGCGCCACAGAGTCGTCGCCGTCGACTACGGCGCCAAGCGCAACATCCTGCGCTGCCTGGCGAGCCTCGGCTGCGACGTCACCGTGGTGCCGGCCGGCGCCTCCGCCGAAGATATTCTCTCCCACCGGCCCGACGGCGTCTTCCTCTCCAACGGTCCCGGCGATCCGGCGGCCACCGGCGTCTATGCGGTGCCGGCACTGAAAAAGGTGCTGCAGACCGGCCTGCCGATCTTTGGCATTTGCCTCGGCCACCAGCTCCTCGCCCTGGCGCTGGGCGCCAGCACCACCAAGATGCAGCGCGGCCACCGCGGCGCCAATCACCCGGTGAAGGACCTCGTTACCGGAAAGGTCGAAATCACCAGCCAGAACCACGGTTTCATGGTCGACACCGCGAGCCTGCCGGACGGCGTGGTCGAGAGCCACGTCTCGCTGTTCGACGGCACCAACGAGGGCATCGCCGTCGAGGGCCGCCCGGTGTTCTCGGTGCAGTACCACCCCGAGGCCTCGCCCGGCCCGCAGGACAGCCACTACCTCTTCGAGCGCTTCGTCGCCCTGATCGAGAAGCGCAAGGGGATCGAAACTCACGAGGCCGGCGCCGCCGAACATGCCTAAACGCACGGATATCAAATCGATCCTGATCATCGGCGCCGGGCCGATCGTCATCGGCCAGGCCTGCGAGTTCGACTACTCCGGCGCCCAGGCCTGCAAGGCGCTGAAGGAGGAGGGCTACCGGGTCGTCCTGGTGAACTCCAACCCCGCCACCATCATGACCGACCCCGACCTGGCCGACGCCACCTACATCGAGCCGATCACCCCGGCCATGGTCGCCAAGGTCATCGAGCGCGAGCGCCCGGACGCCCTGCTGCCGACCATGGGCGGGCAGACCGCGCTCAACACCGGCCTGGCACTGGAGCGCGACGGCACCCTGGAGAAGTTCGGCGTCGAGATGATCGGCGCCAAGGGCGACGTCATCGACAAGGCGGAGGACCGCCAGCGATTCCGCGAGGCGATGGACAAGATCGGGCTCAAGTCGCCGCGCTCCCATCAGGTGACCAGCTTCGAGGAAGCCGCGGCGGTGCTGCCCGAGATCGGCCTGCCGGCGATCATCCGGCCCTCGTTCACCCTCGGCGGCACCGGCGGCGGCATCGCCTACAACCCCGATGAGTTCGAGGAGATCGTCAAGGGCGGCCTGCGCGCCTCGCCAACCCGGGAGGTGCTGATCGAGCAGTCGGTGCTGGGCTGGAAGGAGTACGAGATGGAAGTGGTCCGCGACTGCGCGGACAACTGCATCATCATCTGCTCGATCGAGAACGTCGATCCCATGGGCATCCACACCGGCGATTCGGTCACCGTGGCGCCGGCACTGACGCTGACCGACAAGGAATACCAGATCCTGCGCGACGCCTCGATCGCGGTGCTGCGCGAGATCGGCGTCGACACCGGCGGGTCGAACGTGCAGTTCGCCATCAATCCCGAAGACGGCGATCTGGTCATCATCGAGATGAACCCGCGCGTCTCGCGCTCCTCTGCCCTGGCCTCCAAGGCGACCGGCTTTCCGATCGCCAAGATCGCCGCCAAGCTGGCCGTCGGCTACACCCTGGACGAACTCGACAACGACATCACCAAGGTGACCCCGGCTTCCTTCGAACCGACCATCGACTACGTCGTCACCAAGATGCCGCGCTTCACCTTCGAGAAGTTTCCCGGCGCCGAGCCGCTGCTCACCACCTCTATGAAATCGGTGGGCGAGGCCATGGCCATCGGCCGCAACTTCGCCGAGTCGCTGCAAAAAGCGCTGCGCTCCATGGAGACCGGCCTCACCGGCCTCAACGAGGTGGATATCTCCGGCGCCGTCGACGCCGAGGGCAAGGTCGACCGCGACGCCATCCGCACCGCGCTGGCCGAACCCCGGCCCGACCGGCTGCTGACCATCGCCCAGGCGTTGCGCCACGGCCTGACGCTGGTGGAGATCCTCGAGACCACGCACTTCGATCCCTGGTTCCTGCGCCAGGTGCAGGACATCGTCGGCGCCGAGGAAGAGGTGCGCAAGGCCGGGTTGCCGAAGGAGACGGACGGCTGGCTGCGCTTGAAGCAGATGGGCTTCTCAGATGCCCGGCTCGGCGAGCTGAGCGGGCAGGCGGAAAGCGCCGTTCACCTTGCGCGCCTGGCCCATGAGATCGTGCCGGTCTACAAGCGCATCGACACCTGCGCCGGCGAGTTCGCCTCCGTTACGCCCTATATGTACGCAACCTACGAGGCCGGCCACCTGGGCCCCGATGGGCCGCTGCCGGCCGACTGCGAGGCCGCGCCCAGCGACCGCACCAAGGTGATGATTCTCGGCGGCGGGCCGAACCGCATCGGCCAGGGCATCGAGTTCGACTACTGCTGCGTCCATGCCGCCTACGCCCTCAGCGAGACCGGCTACGAGACCATCATGGTCAACTGCAACCCGGAGACCGTGTCCACCGACTACGACACCTCCGACCGGCTCTACTTCGAGCCCTTGACCACCGAAGACGTCATCGGCATCGCCCGCAAGGAACAGAGCCGCGGCACGCTGAAGGGTGTCATCGTACAGTTCGGCGGGCAGACCCCGCTGAAGCTGGCCAACGACCTGGAAGCCGCCGGCATTCCCATCCTGGGCACCGCGCCGGACGCCATCGACCTCGCCGAGGACCGCAAGCGATTCCAGAAACTGCTCGCCGACCTTGGCCTCAGGCAGCCGCCCAATGGCACCGCCACCTCCAAGGCCGAAGCTCTGGCCGTCGCCGAGCAGATCGGCTACCCGGTCCTGATCCGGCCTTCCTACGTGCTCGGCGGCCGCGCCATGGAGATCGTCCACAACCCGGAGCGCCTGGAGCGCTACATCGAGACCGCGGTGAAGGTTTCCGGCAAGAACCCAGTGCTGATCGACAGCTATTTGCGCGAGGCCGTGGAGGTCGACGTCGATGCCGTTGCCGACGGCCAGGAGGTTTTCATCGCCGGGGTCATGGAGCATATCGAGGAGGCCGGCATTCATTCCGGCGATTCGGCCTGCTCCCTGCCGCCCTACAGCCTCGCGCCGGCGATCGTCGAGGATATCGGCCGCCAGACCGAGCAGCTGGCCCGCGCTCTCGGCGTGGTCGGCCTGATGAACGTGCAGTTCGCGGTGCGCGGCGAGGAAATCTATATCCTGGAAGTCAATCCGCGCGCCAGCCGCACGGTGCCCTTCGTCGCCAAGGCCAGCGGCCTGCCGATCGCCAAGATCGCCGCCCGCGTCATGGCCGGCGAGAAGCTCGCCGACTTCGACCTGAGCAGCAGGATCGGCCCGCAATCCGCCGGGCACGTCGCCGTGAAAGAAGCCGTCTTTCCCTTCGCCCGCTTCCCCGGCGTCGACGTCATGCTGGGCCCGGAGATGCGCTCGACCGGCGAGGTCATGGGCCTCGACAGCGACTTCGCCAGGGCCTTCCTGAAGGCGCAGCTCGGCGCCGGGGTCACCTTGCCCCAGAGCGGCACCGTGTTCATCTCGGTAAAGGACGACGACAAGGCGGCCATCACGCCCGTGGCCCACGCCATCGCCGGGTTGGGTTTCCGGATCCTGGCCACCGGCGGCACCGCAAGGCACCTGAAGGATCAGGGTCTTGAGGTCGAAACCATCAAGAAGGTGCGCGAAGGGCGCCCGCATATCGTCGATGCCATGAAGTCGGGCGAGGTACAGCTGATCTTCAATACCACCGAGGACGCCAAGGCGATCGCCGATTCTTTCGAACTGCGGCGCACCGCCCTAACCAATGCGGTACCCTACAGCACCACGGTCGCCGGGGCCCGGGCCGCCGTCAAGGCCATCGAGGCCATGAATTCCGACGATCTTGCAGTCGCCCCGCTGCAGTCTTATTTTACGGTGTCGTACTGAAAAACAGCAGCTTTCCCCGCTGCTTCAGATCAGGCACGGTGACTCTCTCGTTAGTTCCAGAAGCAGCAGGCGTGCTCCCATGAGCGATAAAGTACCGATGACGGCAGGCGGCTATTCCCGCCTAGAAGAAGAACTGCGTTACCTGAAGTCGACGGCGCGGCCGGAGGTTATCCGCGCCATTGCCGAAGCGCGCGAGCACGGCGACCTCTCCGAAAACGCGGAATACCATGCCGCGCGCGAACGCCAGAGCTTCATTGAGGGCCGGGTGGCCGAGTTGGAAGACAAGATCGCCCGTGCCGAGGTGATCGACGTCGCCAGCCTGGACGGCAGCACCGTGAAATTCGGCGCCACCGTGACACTGGTCGACGAGGACACCGACGCGGAAACCGCCTACCAGCTGGTCGGCGAGATGGAAGCCGATGTGAAGGAAGGCCGCCTGGCCATCACCGCCCCGCTGGCCCGCGCCTTGATCGGCAAGGAAGTCGGCGATTCGGTCGAGGTAGTCACCCCGGCCGGCTCCAAGGCTTACGAGATTCTCAAAGTCCAATACGTCTGAACGCCGCGCCGCCGCGGCGGCGCGTCATCGAGGCCCTTGCCTGTTCGGTCTATTCGCCTGTTCGGTCTATTCGTGGCTCGCCGGCTCGAGGCCCTGCGTCTTGTCTATGGGAACGCCCGGCGTCGCCTTGGCGGTGCGGATCACCTGGATGGTTTTCACCGTCACCACATGAGGCGCGGAGGTCAGCCGCTGGGTGAGTTCGTTCTCGTGCGCGGTGTTGCGCGCCACCAGCCGCAGCACGAAGTCGTCGGGCCCGCGCGCCATGTGGCACTCGCGCACCTCCGGCCAGCTGCCGGTCAGCCTCTCGAAATCGTTCAGCACCACCTCGGACTGGCTGTCGAGGCCGACGAGCGCGAAGAAGGTTACCTCAAAGCCCAGAGCCTCGGCATCCAGATCCGCGTGGTAGCCCTTGATATAGCCGGATTCCTCGAGAGCACGCACGCGCCTGAGGCAGGGTGGTGCGGAGATCCCGGCGCGGCGCGCCAGCTCCACGTTGGTCATCCGTCCGTCTTCCTGGAGATCCTGCAGAATTTGCAGATCGATTCGGTCCAATTTGACCCGGCGCATGGGCACCCTCGGTAAGAAAAAGAAAAGATCGCGCCGGTCACGCCGACTGCTGAGTAACAATATTACCCGGCAGCCTCTTGCGCGCAAGCCCCGCAAGGCCACAAGACCGCTTCTTTGAACACTTCCTTGCGCGCCGGCGTCATGTCGTCGCGGCGCCGCCAAAACCTTGCACGCTGCGGGGGTCACGCGCATAGTCGCGCCCGCCATGAACCATGCCGAAAGCCAAGCCGCCGAACCGGGCGCCCTGCGTGAGGACAATCGCGACGGGCTTGCCGGGCTGACCTGCTGGGTGGTGACCGACGGCAAGGCCGGCATGGAGATTCAGTGCCTGGGCCTGGCCGAAGCCATGGGTCTTCGCCCGCAGGTGAAACGCGTTTCGGTCGGCAAGCCGTGGCGCTGGCTGCCCGCCGGCTTGATCCGCAACGCAATGAACGCGCTGGGGCCGAAGGGTGACCTTTTGTCGCCGCCCTGGCCCGACCTGTGGATCGCCAGCGGACGTCAGACCGTGCCGCTGACCCGCGACATCAGAGCCCTGAGCGGCGGTGCGACCTATACGGTGCAGGTCCAGAACCCGGCCATCGACCCGGCGGCCATCGACCTTGTGGTGACCCCGGCGCACGACCGTCTGCGCGGGCCCAACATTCTGACCACCGACGGCGCCCTCGGCCGGGTGACGCCAGAGCGCCTGGCCGCCGCCGCCAGGCAGTTCGAGGCCGCCTACGCCGGTCTGCCGCGGCGCCGTGTCGCCGTGCTGATCGGCGGCGACAACAAGGTGTTCCGCCTGAACGCCGAGACCATGACCCAGCTGACCCGGCAACTCGCACGGCTGGCCCGGGAGGAAGATGTCGGCCTGATGGTGACGCCCTCGCGGCGTACCGGCAGGCGCAACGAGGCCATTCTGCGCGACGGCCTGGCCGGCCTGCCGGCGCGGATCTGGGACGGCAATGGCGAGAACCCCTACTTCGGCATGCTCGGTCTCGCCGACCACATCGTCGTCACCGGTGACTCGGTGAACATGGTCTCGGAGGCCGCCAGCACCGGCAAGCCGGTCCATGTCGTCCATCTGCAGGGCGGCTCGGCCAAGTTCCAGCGCTTCCACGAGGGCATGGAGAAGGCCGGTTACACGCGTTCTTTCACCGGGGAGTTGAAGGAGTGGTCTTACTCGCCCCTGATGGAGACGCACCGCGTCGCCCGGGAGATACGCCGGCGCCTGCTCAAGCGGCGCCGGGATCGCGCCGCCGGCCGCTGAATTTCACGGCGGCCCTGAAAAGCCGGCTTGATTTGCCTCATTTGATCTTTCGGCAGCCGGGATTTAAATAAGAGCGACCCGCAAACAAGCCGCCGCGGCGCTGTGCCGGGCGACAACCACGGGATCATGCCGCTTGCCGAGCCCTGCCATCGAAACCGCCGCCCCCTGCCCGGCGCTCGCGCTCGACCGCTTCGCGGCCACGCCGCTGCAGCGCGTGCCTTTTGACTTCCTCATTGTGCCGGGATTCCTGACCACAGCGGCATTGCCGGCCATCGAGCGGGATTTTCCCGAGATCAGCAGCGGCGGCAGCTTTCCCGCGCCCAGCCTGAAGTGCGGCCCGGCCTTCACCGACCTGCTGGGCGATCTGCAGGGGCCGGCGGTCACCGCCGCCTTCGCCGCCAAGTTCGAGCTCGACCTGTCCGGCCGGCCGACCATGGTCACCCTGCGCGGCCAGTCGCGCGCCAAGGACGGCGCCATCCACACCGACTCCCGGAGCAAGCTGGTCACGGCGCTGATCTATCTCAACAGCGACTGGGAGTCCGACGGCGGCCGCCTGCGCATGCTGAACGGCGCCAACGACCTGGAGGACTACGCCGCCGAAGTGCCGCCGGAAGCCGGCACCCTGGTCGCCTTTCGCTGCGCGCCCGAGGCCTATCACGGCCACAAACCCTTCGTTGGGCAGCGGCGCTCGATCCAACTCAACTGGCTGACCGACGAAGCCGTCTTGAAGCGCGAACTGAAACGCCACGCCTTTTCCGCCTGGACCAAGCGGCTGCTGCGCTTCGGCGCCTGAGCCCATGGCGCCGCCCGACATCCTTACCTCAATTCAGAGAATTTCATGGCCCTGAACATCGAGACCTTCAGCAACGCCAAGGGCGGCAATGCGTTTTTCAAGGCCATCGGCCATCCCCTGGCGGCGCGCCAGGCGCAGGCCCTGCTGCGCGACCTCGCCGACGGCCCGGTCGTTCTCTATGACCCGCAGGGCTATGCCAGCGCCTTCGCCGAGATCTACGACCTCAGCGGCCTCGACATCGCGGCGGTCTACGTGCAGGCCCTCGAGGACATCGGCCGCGAGATCCTGGGGCGGCAGGCCCAGCCGGTGACCGATCTGCCGGGCGCCCCGGCGGCAAAGGTCTTGGTCACGGCCTTCGATGCCCAGCGCCTCGTCGCCCATGTGCGCCACCTGCTGCCCGCCGCGGCGGAGGTGGTGAGCCTGGACGCCCTGCGCCTGCCCGCCGCGATGCTGACCAACCAGCGCAACTATCTGGACGGCCTGAATTTCGCCACCAACCTGGTGTTCTTCCGCGACGGCGAAGGCCACCACACACGTCTCGCCACCGCCAACTACTGGTCGGCCTACGGCGCCAAGGCACCCAAAGCCTGGTGCTGCCTGCTCGACGCCGGCGGCCGGCCGCTGGCCGAGTGGACCGACCCGCTGCCCGGCGCCAACGCCAGCGTCATCATCGATTCGAAGGACGTGCGCGCGCGCTTCGGCCTCGGCGACTTCACCGGCAGCCTCTTCCTGCATGTCTGCGGCGTCGCCGGCCACGACATCGTCAAGTACGCCCTCGACACCTACGGCGACAGCGACGAGATCCTCTCCTGCACCCACGACTCCAACTCCTGGCCGGCCGATCTCTACGGCGGCCTGCCCGCGCCAAAGGACGGCGAGCAGGTGCTGCTCTGGGTGCAGAACAGCCACCCGGCCCCGGTCCCCGCCGGCAGCGTCGGCTTGAACCTCATGGGTGAGGGGAATATCGCCTGGCTGGACCGCGAGATCCCGCCCTTCGGCACCGTCGCCATCGACACCGCCGAGCTGCTGCCGGCGGCGCGCTGGCCGCAGCAGATCGAGGTGCAGGCCGGCAAGCACTTCGTGCGGCCGCGTTACGAGGTCATCGCCAACGGCGCGGCCGAGCCGCCGCGCCGGCGCATCGCCCATCCCAATGTAGAGCGCGTCGACCTGCAGCCCGACCCGCGCATCCCCGAGCTTTCCAACCTGCTCGGCAAGGGCTTCATCCTGCCGGCGCCGATCCTGCCGCGCGGCCGCTTCCGCTCGCTGGCGCTGCCGACGCCGATGTCGACCTGCCAGGAGAACCTGCCGGTCGCCCTGCTGGCCTACGACCCTGAAGGGCGGGAACTCGGCGTGAAGCGCCTCGGCAAACTGCCCCGCAACCACGCCACCCTGGTTGACGCCGATGAGCTGCTGGACGGGGCGGATCTCGACTGGGGCCACATGGAACTGGTCTACGACTTCGCCGAGGGCGGCGCGGCCGACGGCTGGCTGCACGGCCTGTTCCGCTACGAGGACAGGAACTCGGGCCACGTCGCCGAAACCTCCTTCGGCGCCCACATCTTCAATGCCGTCCTGACCTTCAAAGGCGAGCCGCAGTCCTATGCCGGGCGCCCGCCGGGCCTGTCGACCCGGCTCTTTCTGTCCTTCGGGCCGGCGCCTTATGAAGCGATCTGCCACCTCATCTATCCCGCCTCGACACCCTGGCACGAGAAAAGCCGAACGACGTTGCTGCTGCACGACCGCGACGGCAAGCCCCTCGCCGAGCACGACGTCGAGATCGCCTGCGGCGGCTCGCTGCTGTGGAAACCCAAAGACTATTTTTCAGAGGCGGACATGAAACAGGCCGGGCCGGAAGGCTACGTCATCATCCGCGACACCACCTGCCGCCTGTTCGGCTACCACGGCCTCACCAACGGCGAGCAGGCCTTCTCCTTCGACCACATGTTCGGGTTTTAAAGTACAAGCTCTACAAACCATGCCGCTTTGGCCCTAAATTGTGGCCTGACTGCCAAACAACACCCCCCAACAGAGAGAGTCATCGATGCGATATCTCCACACCATGGTCCGCGTGAAGGACCTGGACGCCTCCCTCGACTTCTACTGCGACAAGCTGGGCCTTCAAGAGGTGCGGCGCCTGGAGAACGACAAGGGCCGTTTCACCCTGGTGTTCCTGGCCGCCCCCAAGGACGCGGAGCAAGCCAAGGAAACCCAGGCGCCGCTGGTCGAGCTCACCTACAACTGGGATCCGGAGGACTACGACGGCGGGCGCAACTTCGGCCACCTCGCCTACCGGGTCGACGACATCTACGCCGCCTGCCAGCACCTGATGGACGGCGGCGTCACCATCAACCGCCCGCCGCGCGATGGCCGCATGGCCTTCGTGCGCTCGCCCGACGGCATCTCGGTGGAACTGCTGCAGGAAGGCGACGCCTTGCCGTCGCAGGAGCCCTGGGCCTCCATGGAAAACACCGGCAGCTGGTAACGCCAAGGTGGCACGCCTCGCCCTTCGAGACGCCGGCTGCGGCGGCCTTCAGGGCGAGGTTCATAGTCCGATCGGCCTCTTGGTGTGGTGCCCGCCGAGCGGGCGTCTCGAAACACGGGGCCGGTCCTGCTCCAGAGGAGCCGCCTTCACTGAACTTGCCGGGTCGTTGAATCTCGGATAGGGGAGCGGAACCGGTTTTCGCCGGCGCCGCTTTCTTAAGGATTCCGACCCTTGCTTGCCCGCCGCATCTACGATTCCTGGCCGCTGTTCCTCGGCATGCTGCTGCTGATGATCAGCAACGGGCTGCTGGTGACTCTGCTCACCCTCAGGGCCAGCGACCTGGGGTTCACCCAGACCGAAATCTCGGTGATGCAGGCCTGCTATCCCCTCGGCGCCGTGGCCGGCTGCCTGGTGGCGCCGCGCATCGTCGCCCGGGTCGGCCATATCCGCAGCTTCGGCGCCCTGGCCTCGCTGTGCTCGACCGCGGCGCTGATCCACATGGTGACCGACGACCCTTATTCCTGGGGCGCCATGCGGGCGCTGGCGGGGTTCTGCTTTCCCGGCCTCTATGTCGTCTCCGAAAGCTGGCTCAACGGCCGCGCCGACAACCAGACCCGCGCCGCGCTGCTCTCCATCTACTTCATCACCCAGACCGGCGGCGCGGCCATCGGCCAGCTGCTGCTCTACCTGCCGGACAGCGACGGCAGGCTGCTCTTCGTCATCGTCTCGGTGCTGATCTCGCTGTCGCTGGTGCCGATGCTGCTCTCGGCGCGCCAGGGCCAGAACTTCGAAGCGCCGGCGCGGCTCTCGGTGGGCGAATTGTTCCGCATCTCGCCGCTGGGGGTTTCGGTGGGCTTTCTCAACGGCCTGTCGCAGGGCGCCTTCTACGTCGGCCTCGGCCTCTTTGGTGTCGCCCTCGGCCTGCCGGTCGGCCAGACCGGTTTGCTGGTCGCCGCCGGCACCCTGGGCGGCGTGCTGGGCCAGTTCCCGCTGGGCGCGCTCTCAGACCGCGTCGACCGGCGCTTGGTGATCGCCGGGGCCGCGGGCGTGGCGCTGCTGGTTTGCCTCGCCGTCGCGGCCTCCGCCATGGACTTGGCCGAAGGTCCCTGGCTTTACGGTGCCGTCGGCCTGGTCGGGGCCTTTGTCCTGCCGCTCTACTCCCTGGCGGTCGCCCATACCAACGACCGTCTCGCCCCGGCGCAGATGGTCGCCGCCTCCAGCGGTCTGGTCCTGGTGATGAACTGCGGCATCGTGCTTGGCCCGTTGGCCGCCGGCCTCGCCATCGGCGGCCTCGGCGCGCCCGCCCTTTTCCTCTGTCTGGCGCTGCTGCAGGGGGCGACCGGCCTGCTCGCCCTCTACCGCCTGCTGGCCGGCGAAAAGCGCGCCGCCGAGACCGGCACCGCCCTGCCGGTCGGCCACGCCGCCACGGCCGTCGCCAGCCGCCTCAATCCGGAAGCGCGGGAATCGCTCGAGAACCCGACGGCGACTTAGCCTATTCCGCCGGCGCCTCCGCGATCATCGCCTCCGCCATGTCGCGCGCCGCGGTGAAATTCTCGGCCAGGCGCAGGTTGTCGTGATGGCCCCCCTGTCCAAGGCCGAAGCCCATGCGCGCCAGGACCTCCTTCGGCTGCGGGCGGATGCCGGTGACGATGACCGCAACACCACGGGCGCGGCACCGGCGCATGAAATCCGAGAGCGCGGCAACGCCCGAGGAATCGATCATCGGCACGTTGCGCATGCGCAGGATGAAGACCCTGGGCAGCACCGGCATGACCTCCAGCGCATCGCGCAGGCCGCGCGCCGCGCCGAAGAACAGCGGGCCGCGCAGGCTGAACATCTCGACGCCCTCGGGCAGGGTCTGGAAGCCATAGTCGAGGGCCGGCAGTTGCGCGTCGTCGACGTCGCCCTGCAGGAAGCCGATGCCCGTTTCCACCTGCACCACCTGGGCCATGCGGTGCATGAACAGCACCGCCGCCATGACCACACCGACCTCGATGGCCACGGTCAGGTCGACCATCACCGTCAGCGCGAAGGTCACCAGCAGCACCACGGCGTCGCCGGGCGGCGCGCTCATCAGGTGGCGGAACTTGTCGATCTCGCTCATATTCCAGGCGACGATGACCAGCACGGCGGCGAGGCTGGCCAGCGGCACGTAGGCGGCCAACGGCGCGGCCAGCAGCATGAAGGCGAGCAGGAAGACCGCGTGGAACATGCCGGCGAGCGGCGAGTGCGCGCCGGCGCGGATATTGGTCGCGGTGCGCGCGATGGCGCCGGTGGCCGGCAGCCCGGCGAAACAGGCCGAGGCCACGTTGGCGACGCCCTGGGCCACCAGTTCGCAGTTGGAGCGGTGGCGCGCGCCGGTCATGCCGTCGGCCACCATCGCCGAGAGCAGGCTTTCGATGCCGGCCAGGAAGGCGATGGTGAAGGCCGAGGGCAGCACGTCGACCGCCTGCTGCAGGCGTAACGCCGGCAGCTGCGGCAGCGGCAGGCTGGACGGAAGGGCGCCGAAGCGCGAGCCGATGGTTTCCACCGGCAGGCCGAGCAACCAGACCGCCAGCGAAGCGCCCACCACCGCGATCAGCAGGCCCGGCAACTTGGGCGCATAGCGGCGCAGCCCCAGGATCGCCGCCAGCGCCGCCGAGGCGACCGCCAGGGTCGCCGGGTCGAGGCTGCCGCGCGCGGCCCAGAGGGCCGTCAGCTTGGGCAGAAATTCGGCGGGCACGGAGTCGAGCGACAAGCCGAAGAGATCCTTCAACTGGCTGGTGAAGATGATCACCGCGATGCCGGCGGTGAAGCCGGTGACCACCGGTTCCGGGATGTACTTGATCCAGGTGCCGAAGCGCAGCAGGCCGGCGACGACCAGCATGGCCCCAGCCATCAGCGTCGCCAGCAGCAGGCCGTCGTAGCCGTGCTGGGCGATGACGTTGAACACCACCACCACGAAGGCGCCGGTCGGCCCGCCGATCTGGAAGCGGCTGCCGCCCAGGGCCGAAATCAGGAAGCCGGCGACCACGGCGGTGACCAGACCGCGCTCCGGCGTGGCGCCGGAAGCGATGGCCAGGGCCATGGCCAGCGGCAGCGCGACCACCGCGACGGTCAGCCCGGCGACGGCGTCGCCGCGCAGCTGCGCCAGCCCGTAGCCTTCCTTCAGCACGGTAATGAGCTTGGGTTTGTAAAGGCGCCAGGTCGCGCCTGGCGCGCCCGCTCCGGGCCCACTGACGGCGGCCATGTTCAGCTCCGCTGCGCCGGCGCGCGCAGCCGCACGCCGCGGCCGCGGCCGGCGCTCGGCGCGTCCTCGCCGATCAGCTCGACGCCCGCCGCCTCGAAAGCGGCGACCACCTTCATCAGCGTATCGACCACGCCGCGCACCGTGCCGTCGCTCGATTCCATGCGCTGGATGGTGGGCAGCGAAACCCCGGCCAATTCGGCCAGCCGGCGCTGGTCGATGCCAAGCAGCGCCCGGCCGGCCCGCATCTGTCCTGCGGTGATCACCTGGAGAGTCTCCGATAGTTCACATTCAATCTCCTACAATTAATGTACAGTATATCATTATAGATATTCCTGACTTGAAAAATGCCGAACCCTGCCGTGCACGGGACGCGGCCCTCGCGCGGCCCGCCGGGGCTCGCCCCAGGCAATCGGCCTTCATCCACAGGCGGGTTGCCGCCCCGCCTTGCGACCCTCCGCCGCTGTCCCTATTTTCTGGAGGACATTTCAGACAGGAGTCAGTTCGCATGGCGCAAGACGGTCACAGCCAGGACCGGCACAGCAGGGTTTTCATCATCGGGTCCGGCGCCGCCGGCCTGACCGCGGCGATCTATACCGCGCGCGCCAACCTGAAACCGCTGCTGGTGCAGGGCCTGCAGCCGGGCGGGCAGATGACCATCACCACCGACGTGGAGAATTATCCCGGCTTCGCCGACGTCATCCAGGGCCCCTGGCTGATGGAGCAGATGCAAAAGCAGGCCGAGCATGTCGGCACCGAAATCGTCTCCGATCTGATCAGCGAAGTGGACTTCACACGACGTCCCTTTGTCATGCAGGGCGACAGCGGCGCCACCTACACGGCCGACGCGGTGATCATCGCCACCGGCGCCCAGGCGCGCTGGCTCGGTCTGCCCGGCGAGCAGAAGTTCAACGGCCGCGGCGTTTCCGCCTGCGCCACCTGCGACGGCTTCTTCTACCGGAACAAGGAAGTCGTGGTGGTCGGCGGCGGCAACACCGCCGTCGAAGAGGCGCTCTACCTGGCAAACATCTGTTCCAAGGTGACCCTGGTGCACCGCCGCGACGCCTTGCGCGCCGAGAAGATCGGCCAGGACCGGCTGTTTCGGCACCCCAAGATCGAGGTGCTCTGGAACGCGGTGATCGACGAGATCCTCGGCGGCGACGGCCCGATGGACGGAGTCGAGGGGGTGCGTCTGCGCGACACCCAAAGCGGCGCCCTAAATGAGCTGGCCTGCGAGGGCGTCTTCGTCGCCATCGGCCACGACCCGGCCACCAAGGTGTTCGAGGGCGCGGTGAAAATGGATGGCGAGGGCTATGTTCTCGCGGACCGGGGCGCCACCCGCACCTCGGTCGCCGGGGTCTTTGCCGCCGGCGACTGCGTCGACAAGGTCTTCCGACAGGCCGTCACGGCCGCCGGCATGGGCTGCATGGCGGCCTTGGAAGCGGAGAAGTATTTGGCCGAATTGGAGGATTCCGCCACCGAAGCGGCGGAATAGCCTCCTGAACCCAGCTGAACTATACTGATTTGCGGTTTATCCCGGTGCTCCCGGGACGTAGATCGATCTGCCCACGAACAGTCAGCCAGTTAGGCAGACGCCCTGGCGCCGGAGGAGGCGAGCATGCTTGACGATGTTGGCTTGCCCCAGAAGCGGGGGCTCGGGGCCACCATTATGGATTGGGACAAGCTGCGCATCTTCCACGCGGTGGCGGAGGCGGGCAGCTTTACACATGCCGGTGAACTGCTGAACCTCAGCCAATCGGCGGTCAGCCGTCAGATCTCGGCGCTGGAGGACAGCCTCAAGGTGCCGCTGTTCCACCGCCACGCCCGCGGCCTGATCCTCACCGAGCAGGGCGAACTGCTCTACCGTACGGCGCACGAGGTCTTCGGCAAGCTGGCCATGACCGAGGCACAGCTCACCGAGAGCAAGGACCGCCCCAAGGGGCCGCTGAAGATTACCACCACTGTGGCCTTCGGCTCGCACTGGCTGGCGGCGCGCATGCACGAGTTCATGGACGTCTATCCGGAGATCGAGTGCCATCTGGTGCTGCTCGACCGCGAAGTCGATCTCTCCATGCGCGAGGCCGACCTGGCGATCCGCTTCTCGCCGCCGCGCCAGGCCGACCTCATTCAGCGCCACCTGATGACCGTGCAGATGCACATCTATGCCTCGGCCGGCTACATCAAGAAGAACAGCGTGCCGCAGACCGCCAAGGAACTCGACAAGCACCGCATCGTGGTCTACGGCGAGGACGTGCGCCCGCCGGTGCCGGACGTGAACTGGCTGCTGAGGGTCGGCTACAAGGACGGCCAGTTGAGACGCCCGTCGATGACCGTGAACAACGTCTACGGCGTCATGAAGGCGGTGCAGTCCGGGGCCGGTATCGGCGCTTTGCCGGAGTTCATGGCGGCCGCCAATCCGGATCTGGTGCAGGTCCTGCCGGAGCTCAACGGGCCGCAGTTCGATGCCTATTTCGTTTACGCCGAGGAAATGCGGCGCTCCAAGCGGATCTCGGTGTTCCGGGATTTTCTGCTACGCAAGGTTGCTGAATCTAACTTCTGACACCCAAACGGGTGGGCGGCGGCCTTCTGCACAGGCCCTCAAGAGGGCTTTGCCAACGCAAGAATAGCTATATATTTCAATTTGTTGTGGAGCCATGCAACGTCCGCATATCACCACTGCCCTTTTGTATGTAGAAAAAGAATCTCAAACCCCTATCTTCAAGTCATCGGATGTTGCGACGCAGCATCCACCGAGATCCCGGCACCCCCCCTGCCGGAACTCTGTTCCGAGCGCCCCCCGCTCGGATAAGGGCCTTTTTAGGTCCTACGTCTCCCAGACGTGAAGCCTCCCTGTTCAACTTGCCGGGCCCTCGGGCCCGGCATTTTTCTTTGCGCGCCAGCCGAGCCGGTTTGCCTGAGGTCAAGCCAGGACCGCATCGAACGCCGGATCCGCACCCCGGCCACCTGCCGCCGGCATCGCCGGCACGCAGTGTTTCCGACAACCGGCCCGGCGTTGTCCGTCGCGCAGGCAGGGGTCTGTCTCCAGGGCGCGCCTCCGGCAGGGAACGAGGAACAACACCAATATAAGTATATCTTATGTTTAAAATAATATTTGATTACTATTTTGACGCCTTTATGCCAGCCCCATAGTCTTCGTTGCTGACGCTTTACAACGATGAGCGTGGACATGGGGGTAGTTTGGATCAGGATGAATGCCTCGATTCACGTCTGCAGCGTGGCGTGATCAAGCGACTGTCGGCGGTCTTCTCCGACGGCAAAGACCAACTGCCGCCGGCTACGCTGCTGTTCGGCCTGATCGCCGTCGCCATGGTGCTGCTCCATATGCTGCAAACGGCATTCTATCTCTGGCCGGCCGGCCAGTTTCGCAGCTTTCACCTGAACTCCAGCATCCTGATCCTGGCGCTGTGGTGCCTTTCCCGCCTGCCGGCAAGCAGATCCTGGTCGCGCCTCGGCTGGGGCGTCATCGCAAGTCTCACATTGCTGCCGCTGGTCTACATCCACCTCGAGCACAACGCGATGGTCAACGACCGGCCATTCCTGCCGAACCGCACGGACCTGGCGTTCAGCGTTCTCATGATCGGACTCCTCCTGGTGATGGCGATCCGCACCTGGGGAACGCTGATCCCGTCCATCGCCGTTATCGGGATCGCCTACGGCTATTTCGGATACCTCCTGCCCGAAGGGCTGCTGTCCCACAGCGGAATCTCGCTCAGTCGCCTGGTCGGATACCTCTCGGTTCCCTATTTCCGCGGCCTGCTGGGTAACCTGATGCAGGTCTCGGCCGGCGTGACCTTCATGTTTCTCGTTTTCGCCGGTCTCATGAAATCGACTGGCGGCCTGGACTACGTCATGAAGCTCGCGTTCGCCGCCAGCGGACGCTCGCGGTCCGGTCCGGCCCAGGCCGCCGTGATCAGCAGCGGTTTCATGGGCATGATCTCGGGCAGCATCATGGCCAATGTCGCCTCCACGGGTGCCTTCACGATTCCCCTCATGAAGCGCGTGGGCTTTACCGGGGCCTTCGCCGGCGCGGTCGAGGCAGTCGCCTCCGCGCTCGGCCAGTTCACGCCACCCAAGATGGGCCTCGCCGCCTTCCTGATCGTCGGTCTGACCGGCATTGCCTACAACGAGGTGATGATTGCCGCGATCTTTCCGTCGGTCGTCGTCTATCTTTATCTCGCAACGGCGGTTCAGCTGCGCGCCGTCAAGTCGGACATCGACGCCGGGCGTGTCGCCCGGGAAGGCACGGTGGAGATCCCGCTGTCCGATATCTCGATGACGCGCGCGACGCTTGAGTACGGCCATCTCTTCGTTGCCCTTGCGGTCCTGGTCTACGCGCTCCTTCTGCAATATCCAGCCGGACTGGCCGCGCTCTACGGAGTCGTCACCCTCATGGTGCTGGAGAGCGTCAAGCAGATGGTTCTCCACCGCCGCCGCCCCCTGCGGGGTCTTGCGGCGGCGCTTCGCGTGAATGCCGCGGGGCTTGCCGACGGTGCCCGCAGCGGCGCCTTGGTCGCCATCGTCATCGGCGCGATCAGCATTATGGTGGAGATGCTCGTCGTCACCGGCTTCGCGCAAAAACTCTCTCATCTGCTGCTGCTCTGGTCTTCGGGCAGCCTGATCGCGATCCTCGCCATTACCGCCGTGACGTCGCTCGCCTTCGGTCTCGGCCTCCCGACCTCGGCCGCCTATATCCTTGTCGCGATTCTGGGCGCGCCCGCCCTGATCGAACTGGGCGTGCCTGAACTGGCGGCGCATCTCTTCATCTTCTACATGGCGATCATGTCTGCCTTGACGCCGCCGGTCGCCACGGGAGCTCTCGTTGCCGCGAGCATCGCGGAAGCCGATTTCCTGAAAACCGCCCTCAATGCCGTCCGCCTTGGCCTTCCCGGTTTCGTGATCCCCTTTGTTTTCGTGCTCCGACCTGAAATGCTTCTGCTGCAGGGGACATTCTTCGACACGCTGCTGGTGACGGCCTTCGCGTTCATCGGCGTCGTGGTCCTGAACCTGGCTCTGGAAGGCTATTTCCTGCGGCCCCTCGGCGTGCTGTCGCGCCTCGTGCTGTTGCCGGTTGGTTTCGCGCTCCTGGCCCCCAGTTGGACTGCCAATGCCGCGGGCGCCGCACTCTTGTGCCTGGTTCTCGGCCGACAGCTTGTGCAGTGGGCCCAAGACCGGCGACAAGCGAGAGCGACGGTGCCAGGCACGGGAGAAACCGGCCGCCGAAACGGCGCCGCCCGGGGAGGCAGCAATGCCGCTTAGAGCCACGGCAATGGGATACAATCATGCAATTACCTCCGGCCACTATCTGGCGACGCAGGCCGGTTTCGAGATTCTCGGCGCCGGCGGCAATGCGGTCGATGCCGGCGTCGCGACGGGCATCGCCCTGGGGGTCCTGCAAAGCGATATCGTGAATGTCGCCGGCGTCGCGCCGATGATCATCTGGCTGGCGGCCCAACAAAAAGTGGTGAGCATCGACGGTGTCGGCGGCTGGCCCAAGGCGGTGACGCCGGACTTCTTCATGAAGCATCACAAGGGCGAGATACCGACGGGCATCCTGCGTACTGTCGTTCCGGCCGCGCCGGCCGCCTGGCTCACGGCGCTGGAGCGGTATGGAACGATGAGTTTCACGGACGTCGCGAAGGCCGCGATCGGCTTCGCGCGCGACGGCTTTCCCATGTACCCGCTGATGGCCAACCACCTCGCCGACAACGCGGCGCTGTATCGGCAGTGGGACAGCAACCGCGCAATCTACCTGCCGAACGGGCGGCCGCCCCGCGTCGGGGAACGTTTTGTCCAGGCCGATCTGGCCGCGAGCCTGCAGTACATGGCGGATGAGGAGCGGGCGGCAGCGCGCCAAGGCCGTGACGCCGGCATCGCGGCGGCGCGCAATGCGTTCTATCGCGGCGACATCGCCCGAAAAATCGCCGCTTATCACCAGGAGAACGGCGGGCTGCTGACCTACGACGACCTTGCGGGCTATGAGGCCAGGTTGGCGCCGACCGTTCGGGCGGCATTTCGGGACATGACGGTCCATTGCTGCGGCCCCTGGACCCAGGGGCCGGCCCTTGCCCAGTCGTTGCGGCTGCTGGAACCGTTTCTCGCCGATCCGCCCGCATCGAACTCGCCAGCCTGGATCCACCTGGTGGTCGAAGCGCTCAAGCTGGCCTTCGCAGACCGGGAACGATTCTACGGTGACCCGGACTTCGTCGACGTGCCCTTGAAAAGTCTGCTGTCCGACAGCTACAGCGCCGACCGGCGCCGGGCCATCGACCCGGAAAAGGCCCACCCCGGCGTCCCGCCAAGCGGAACCGCCGGTTCGGTCGGGCAAGCAAAACCACTTCGCCTTGCAGCGGCCGGCGAAGATCCGCCGGCCTTCGACACTTCCTATGTCGGGGTCGTGGATCGCTGGGGCAACGCCATCTCGGCGACGCCGAGCGACGTGTCGAGAAACACACCGGTGATCCCCGGAACCGGGCTCTGCCCGTCGGAGCGCGGATCGCAATCCAGAGCGGATCCCGAACATCCGGCTTCCGTGGCTCCCGGCAAGCGGCCGAGAATGACGCCGAACCCGGCGATGGCATTTCGCGGCGGCAAGCCCTGTTTCGTTTTCGGCTCACCCGGTGCCGACGTCCAGGTCCAGGCCATGCTTCAGGTGTTTTTGAATGTCGCGGTGCATGGGATGGATGTCCAGGAAGCAATCGAGACACCGCGCTTTGCGACCTACAGCTTTCCCGCGTCCTTCGCTCCGAACAGCTGCTTTCCCGACCGCTTGAACCTGGAGCCTGGAATCGGAAGCGAAACGTCGGATTCCCTGGCGAGACTGGGACACAAGCCCGAATGGTGGCCGGAGTGGGTGTGGCGCGCAGGTGGCGTCTGCGCCATTCAGATCGATCAGAACACCGGACTGCTCAGTGCGGGCGCCGACCCACGCCGACCCTGTCTCGCACTTTGTTGCTGATGAAACGCGAAACGAGACTCGTTAGAAGCGAGCGCGAACATTCAACAGAAGGAGGCTACAACATGGAAGACAAACGAAAAGGCAAGCAGGCGAGGCTGTCGCGTCGACAGGCTCTGGCCGCCGGTGGCGCCTTCCTCGGTGCCGCCGCGGCCGGGTTCCCCGCCTGGCGAAGCGCCCAGGCCGCGGAAATTCTCCAGATGGGGTCTGCGAGCCTCGGCTCGACCGGCTACGTCATCGTTGAAACGCTCTCTGCGATCGTCAACAAGTTCTCCGATCCGAAACTGAGAACCTCGTCAATGTCCACCGGCGGTGGCGCCGAGAACATGGCCCTGGTCGGCCAGGGGTTGATCGACTTCGGGCAAACGACTTCGGCGGACTGGCACCCGGCGCTGAACGGATTGCCGCCCTACCCGGACCCCGTTCAGGCCCATCAGATGTTCTCTTACATGGTCTGGACACCGGTACCGATCGTGCGCGCCAGTTCGGATATCCGATCTCTCGACGATCTGGCCGGCAAGCGGATATCGACCGGGTCGGCCGGCGGCTCGGCAACGCGGCTATGGAAGACTCTGCTCGATTCGGCCGGCCTTCTGGATCGAGTGGAGTTCGTGTCGACCGGCGGATGGCGTGGCACCTACGATGCCTTTCGCCAGGAGGCAATCGACTGCACAACCGCCATCCTGACCACGGGAAAGCCGTCGCCCCTGGTCACCGAGCTTGAGAGCACCGTGAAACTCCGCGTCTTGGATGTGCCCGCAGATCTGCTCGCGCGTGCGAACGAACGCAACAGAGGCGTTCTTTCCTTCGAACTGACGCCTGAACTCTGGGCGACTCTTTCGCAGCCAACGAAAGTTCCCGCCTATGCCGGGATTCTGGCGGCCCACCCGCGCATCACCGCGGAGACCGGATACAACATCACCAAAGCGATTTACGATCATGCGGAAGATGCCAGAAAAGCTTCCAAACTGATGAGCAACATCACGATCGAGTTCGCCACAAAGTACATGATGGCAGGCATCCCCGTGAACGCGGGAGCCGCTCAGTACTTCAAAGAGCAGGGGGTCTGGCGGGACGACCTCGATATCGCATCGTAATGCCGGACCCCGGCCGGCGGCGCCAGCCGTTGAAGCAGCATTGATCCATGCCTATGGAATCTCACGGGTTCCAACGATCATTTGGCTGGAAAGCCATGGCATAGTCGGCGCGAACTCGTCGACGACGAGTTGACGGAGGGCTTCGCGGGAGAACACGGCGACGCGCTGGGCGAGTTCGGCGAACTCGCCCTCGCGCGTCAGTACGTAGACCTCCCGCTTGAGCTGTTCGCCGGGAAGCGGGGCAATTCTGACCCCCGCATTTCGGTGAAATCCAGCCTGCGCCAGGCATAGAGGCGTCGTGATCGCCCAGCCGAGACCCGCCGCGACCATGGAATAGACCGGCTCCGTGCTGTTGAACTCGAGCTTGGGAAGGACCGAGAACCCGATGCGCCGAAGGTACTGTTCTATCTGCTGCCCCATGAACGAGCGCACGCTGTAGCGGACGAAGGCGAGACCATGGACCAGCGATTGCAGGTCCGCGCCGTCGGTTTCGCGCAGGCTTGCGGGCAAGGCCAGGACAAATGGTTCTTCAAGAAGGGCACTACGATCAAGTCCGCCGAGTCCGTACATGGGATCGGAAGCGACAATCAGATCGAGGTTCCTGCGCAACAGGTCGTCGCCCAGACCAGGCGATACGCCCGACCAAAGCGATATGCGATCCGCGTAGTTGCGCAGATTTCTGACCAGGAGCGGCCCGACAGTGGTCGCAAAAGAATCCATCAACCCGACACGCAAGGACGACGCGAGAGCATCGCCCGCGTCCTGGACTTCGACTTTGAGCCGTTCCAGTTCGCTGAGCAGCGCCTCCCCACGCAACATCAGCACGTCCCCGGCAGCGGTCAGCTTGAACGGCCTGACCGTACGGTCGATCAATCGGACGCCAAGGCCCTGCTCAAGCCTTTGAATCGCCTGCGAGACGGCAGGCTGCGAGATCCCCAGCGACAGCGCCGCCCGTTGCATGCTGCGTTCACCACCGGCAACGACGAAGACCCTGAGTGTGGCGAAGTCGATTCCGTAGGTATCGCGTTCCCGAGGCGGCATCCTCGTTTTCCCCGCAGATTGATGGATTGGCTAGAGGGCCTTCGGTTCGTTGTTGCTGGGTCCAGAACCCGAGGAATCCTGGAGGAGAACTCTGGGCCACGCCCCCTGATCCCACCGGACCCGGAGGAACGACCTGAGCGGCCCCGCGGCGCGCCGAGAATACCGCGCCGCCCGGCTGAGACCTACCGCTTTGGCGCCGCCGTGCCCGCTTGGCCGGCGATTCCATGGTATCGCGCCGTCCAAGACCGCCGCACACCCCCGCCGAACATCCCCGCCGCGGCCCCTTCCTCCGAATGCCCCTCATCGCTACCTCGAAAAAGAAGCAGCAACCTCAATATCGTCCGCGAAGATGACTCTCAGAAAAGATATAATCATAATCGTCAGGGAACTGACGCGAGACGCTTGTCAGGAAGTCCATTCCCGCCGGGCGCAGGAAACGACGCCCGCGTGCCGCCTCGTCGTGAGCGGCAGGAGACGGTAGAACCCAAGCGGAGGCATCCATGCCAGCTTTGCGCGAACCGGGCCTCGGCCCCATTGTCGGACATGTCAGTGACAGCAGCGCCTGCATCTGGATCCGCGGCAGCGATTCCGACGACGAAGGCTCCAACCTGCATTCCGACCGGCGCACCGTCGGCATCGCCGCGGTCTTCGAGGTCGCCAAGGCCGACGAGAAGCTGCTGCACAGTGACGACGGGCGGCGCGATCTGCGCGAAAAGATCATCGAGAAGTACAAACCCGAACTCGACAAGCAGCGCGCCGGCAAAGCCCACAAGTTGCCGCCCTTGTACTATTTTCGACTGCACCGGGAATACGACCGCACCGGTACCTTCTGCTTCGGCAAAGACAGCTGCATCACCGGCAATCCGTCAGCGGCCCTGAAGCCGGATACCGCCCACCTGGCCCTGATGGGAACGCTGGTCATCGACGATCCTTACGGCGACGACCGCAACGTGACCAGCGGCCGGCTGGCGCTCAAGCTGCCCGACCCTGAGGTCTGGACCTCCGATCTGTTGGACCTTGGGGCACCAAGCTGCATCGCAAGCTTTCGAACCTACAAGGCTCAGTCCGCGGCGCCGGGGCCGCTCAACTTCGTTCTCGGGTCCTGCCGCTACCCCGGCGTGCTCTGGAAAATCAAGGAAGCGGACAAGATCTTCGGCCCGCTGCGCTGCGAGGCGCTGGGCCTGAACGAGCGCGACGCGAAGGCGACCGAGCCGGAAGTGCCGGTGACGCCCGCACAGTTCGTCCTCATGGCCGGCGACCAGGTCTATGCCGACATGATGAACCGTCACGTCCCGCTTGGCCTCGCCGACACCTTCGAGGAATTCCAGGAGCGCTATCACACCGCCTTCGGCTCGCGCAACATGTGCAAACTGCTGCGTCAGGTGCCGACCTACATGATCCTCGACGACCACGAGATCGAGGACAACTGGAGTCAGGACCGGCTCAGCAAGGCCGCCTCGCGCAAGGTCTTCCACCTCGCCATCGGCGCCTACATGAGCTACCAGTGGAGCCACTGCCCGCGCAGCTACCAGACCCGCCTCTACTACAATTTCGAGTGCAACGGCTATCCCTTCTTCGTGCTCGATACGCGCACCCAGCGCTTCATGGACGACGTCGAGAATAGTCTGGACGACAACCACCTGCTGGGCCGGCCGACCATCGGCAATGAGGAACCGAGTCAGCTCGACCGCTTGCTGCGTTGGCTGGTGGCGCAGCAGCAGAAGCGTGGCGACGCGCCGAAATTCATCGTATCGTCCAGCGTATTCGCTCCCAATCCGATCGACGCCCGCGAGGGCCGGGACGGCACCGACGAGCAGAAAGTCAAGTGGAAGGAGGAGAGCGACTCCTGGCCGGCCTTTCCGGCCACCCGCCGCGCCATCCTCGGCACCATCATCAAGAACGGCATTCAGAACGTCGTCTTCCTGTCCGGCGACATCCACTGCGCCAACGTCGCGGCGATCGAGTTCTGCGGCTCGCCGGCGGCCGACAAGCTGAAGGCTTTCTCGGTCACCTCCTCGGCGTTTTACTGGCCCTTCCCTTTCGCCGACGGCGAGCCGTCGAGCTTCGTGCACGACTCCAAGGCCCGCGACCAGCGCGACAGCTTCCAGATCGACCAGCAGCACAGGATGGACTACCGCGCGTGGAACTTCACGCAGGAGGACAATTTCTGCCGCGTCGACCTTGACCCCAAGACGCAGACGCTGCGCGTGACGGCAATCAACAAGAAGGGCGAGATCGTCCGCAAGCGGAACTGGATCGGCCAGGCCACCGGCAAGCCGACCATTTCCGACCTCAAGCTCGCCCCCTGGTAACGGAGAGACACCGCGATGCCGATCGGAATTACTTTCGACGAAACCATGGCCGGCGCCTTCGCCCTGGGCCCCACCGATCCGGAGGCCGGCGCCGAGGCCGGCGATCGGGCCGGCAGCAGCCTGGCCATGCACGCCACGGTCACCATCCCCGATCTGGAGGCCTTCATCGCCGACCCCAAGCATCTGGGCAAGCTGACAGGCAACATCGATTTCGGCCTGCTTGGGACCGGCATGCCGGCCAAGACCGGCGTCTTCAACCTGTTCTCGCCGTCGCGCAAATCGGGCCTCAAGTACATGGTCTACGAATTGGCTTTCCAGCATGGCGGCCAGCCGCACTACCTGGCCGGCAAGAAGCACGTCCACGACGACGTCGGCGTCGACCTCTGGACCGACACGACCACACTGTTCACCAAGCTGCATGCCGGGCGTGACGAGAAGGCCCCGGTGGTGGGCGCAGGGGTGCTGCGTCTCGATATGGGCGATTTCCTGAAACTGATGTCGACCGTCAAGGTCACCGGCGCCAAGAACGCCAGGGACAAGGCGGCAGCGGTCGCCAGGTTCGGCCGGTTCTTCATGGGCGAACTGTGGGAAATCTACGGTCCCGAGATCTGATCCAGCGAGCCAAGCGAGGGGCGCATGGCCAACAGCTTCGATGTCGTGATCATAGGCTCCGGTTTCGGCGGAGCGGTCACCGCCTGCCGGCTGGCCGAGGCCGGCCGGAAGGTGCTGGTGCTGGAGCGCGGGCGCGAGTGGAAGCGGGAAGACTATCCCCGGGCGCCCGGCGACGCCTGGATCTGGGACGATGCGCGGCCGGAAGCCTGCAACGGCTGGATCGACCTTCGCTATTTCGGCGACATGACAGTGGTACAGGGCGCGGCGGTCGGCGGCGGCTCCCTGATCTACGCCAATATCTCCGTCGAAGCCGAACCCTTCGTCTTCGAGGACGGCTGGCCGGCCGAGATCACCTACGAGGCGCTGAAGCCGCACTACGCGACCGCCGCGCGGATGCTGAACGTCCAGGAACTGCCCGACAATCAGCTGACCGAGCGCTTCAAACTGATGCGCGACGCGGCGGAGGCCCTGGGCCACGGCGAGCGCTTCCGCAAGCTGCCTCTGGCCGTAACCTTCGACAACGACTGGCACTACGGACTGGACAGCCCGCACAGCGACCAGCGCTCGAAATCCTGGACCAACGACCAGGGCCAGCAGCAGGGCACCTGCGTACACTGCGGCAACTGCGACATCGGCTGCCAGGTCGGCGCCAAGAACACCCTCGACCTCAACTACCTGGCGGCGGCCCGCGGCGCCGGGGCTGAGGTGCGCGCCAATCACATCGTGCGCTCGCTGCGGCCGCTGGACGGCGACGGCTACCGCGTCGGCTTCGACCGCATCGAGGCCGGCCGCCTCCTGCACGGCGAGGTCACGGCGGACCGGGTGGTGCTGGCGGCCGGCTCCCTCGGCTCCACCGAACTCCTGTTGCGCTGCCGCGACGAATACCGCAGCCTCGTCAACCTCTCGGACCGCCTGGGCTACGGCTGGTGTTCCAACGGCGATTTCCTGACGCCGGCGGTTTACACCGATCGGCGCATCTCGCCGACGCGGGGACCGACGATCACCTCCGCCATCGATTTTCTCGACGGCAGCCAAGGGGGCAAACGCTTCTTCGTCGAGGACGGCGGCTTCCCGGACGTGCTCGGCAATTCCCTGCAAGAAGTATCGCGCAACCTCGCCGGCGCGGGCGGTCCCTTGGCAAAGCTCTTCGCTTCGGCGGCGGCCCTGGCCGGCGACAGCGACCCGCTGGACTGCGTCATGCCGTGGTTCGGCCAGGCGGTGGATGTCGCCGACGGGCGGATGCGCCTCGGCCGCCCGTGGTGGAATCCCTTCGCACGCAAGAAGCTGTGCCTGGATTGGGACTTCAAGCGTTCCGAACCCGTGATCTCCGCCATGGTGGATATGCACAAGCGGCTGTCCGCCGCGACCGGCGGCATGCCGGTGGAGCCGCTTTACTGGCGCTGGTTCCGCGATCTCATCACGCCACACCCGTTGGGTGGCTGCGCCATGGCCGACGATCCGCGGAACGGCGTGGTCGACGGCAAGGGCCGTGTCCACGGCCATCCCGGACTCTATGTCGCCGACGGCTCGATCTTCCCGCGGGCCATCGGCCTGAACCCGTCACGCACCATCGCCGCGCTGGCCGAACGCATCGCCGCGGCGATGGCCGCCGAGTAACCCCGGAATAACGAGGGTCGACTGAGGAGACAGCAATGAAACGCGAGATTCCGCTCTATACCACCGCGGGCGTTCCCGAAGCCCGGGTCACCGAGCACAGCTTCGTCACCGACGATATGCTCACCCTCGGCCTGCTGCGCTTCTGGAAAGCCGATTGCGACGACGTGGTGATCGTCATCCACGGCCTGACCACGTCCAGCGACATGTTCATCATGCCGGAGCACAGGAACCTGGTCACCTGGCTGCACGATGAAGGCTTCACCGACGTCTTCACCTTCGATTTCCGCATGAGCAACCGGCACATCTACAATCTCGGGCCGCACCGTTATTCGATGGACGACTGCGCGCTCTACGATCACCCCAAGGCGATCGAGCAGGTCCGCGAGATCGCCGGCAACAAGCGGATCCACGTGATCTGCCACTGCCTGGGCTCGATGTCCTTCGTCATGAGCCTCTTCGCCAGGCAGGTCCCCGGGCTGGCCAGCGTCATCGCCAACTCCGTGGCGCTGACGCCCAATCCGCCGAAATGGTCGGTGATCAAGGGGGCGATCTTCCCCTTCGTGCTGGAGCGCCTGCTCAGCGTGCCCTACGTCAGCCCCAACTGGTCGGACTATCCGGCCTTCTCCTTCGGGCGCGTCATGGGCAAGGCGGTGTCGATGTTCCACCGCGAGTGCGATGTGCCGGCCTGTCACATGCTGAGCTTGATGTGGGGCACCGGCTGGCCGGCCCTCTATGAGCACAGCAACCTGGCCGAGATAACCCATCGGCGCGGCGGCGACCTCTACGGCGGCACCAGCCTGAACTACCACCGCCACGTATTGAAGATGATCAAAAGCGACAACACCGCGGTGCGCATGTATCCGGGCAAGCCGGAACACGGCGCCCTGCCGCAGAACTATTTGAAGCACGCCAAGGAGATCGACACGCCGGTGCTGTTCATGACCGGGCGCGACAACCGCGTCTTTGCCGATTCCAACCTCCTCTGCTTCAAACGCCTGCAGGAGCTGGCGCCGGGCAATCGGCACGAGCAGCTGATCGTCGACGGCTACGGCCACCAGGACCCCTTCATGGGCGAGCGCGTCGCCGACGAGGTCTTTCCGCAGTTCCTGCCGTTCCTGAGGAAGCACGCGGCGGCCAGGAAGGCCGCTTAGGCCGCCTACATGAAGAGGCGCTCCTGCGTCGCGTCGACGTCGCCATAGAGGTCGGCCACGTAGTCGGCATAGCCGTTGTAAAGCAGGGTCGGCACCCGCTCGTCCTGGCCGAGCACGCGTTCGCTCGCCTGGCTCCAGCGCGGATGCGGCACCTCCGGATTGACGTTGGCCCAAAAGCCGTACTCGCTGCCCTGGATCACTTCCCAGAACGATTTCGGCCGCTCGTCGGTGAATTCGAAACGCACGATCGCCTTGATGTGCTTGAAGCCGTACTTCCAGGGCACCGCCAGGCGCAGCGGCGCGCCGTTCTGCTTGGCGATCGGCTTGCCATAGAGGCCGGTGGCGATGAAGGCCAGATGATGGCGCGCCTCGGCCATGGTGAGTCCCTCGACATAGGGCCAGGGGTACCAGGCGGCACGCTGGCCGCCGGCCACCTCGGCGTCTTCGAAGGTCGTCATCTTCACGTACTTCGCCGACGACAGCGGCTGTGCCAGGTCGACCAGCGCCTTCATCGGGAACCCGCTGTAGGGGACGGCCATCGACCAGGCCTCGACACAGCGATGGCGGTAGACCCGCTCCTCCAGCGGCATCTTGGCGAGCAGGTCGTCGATGCCGATTTCCATGGGCTTTTCGACCATGCCGTCGAGAACCACGGTCCACGGCCGGGTCGGCAAGGCCTGCGCTTTTTGCCAGATGTTCTTGGAGGAACCGAACTCGTAGTAGTTGTTGTAGGTGGTGGCCAGGCTCTCGTCGGTGATCGGACGATCCAGCATGTAGTCGGGATTGCGCCCCACCGGATAGAGCTTGGACGAGGGGTCTGCCGTCTCGGCCGCCTCGGCCGGCATTTCATCGCAGGCCGCGAGGAGGCCGGCGGTGCCGAGCAGCAAGGGGCCCGCAGCCGCGGCCTTCAAAAACCGGCGGCGATCACGGAACACGCTCTCGGGCGTCACCTGGGACTCGGGGATCTCCCACCCACGCTTGATTCGGATCAACATGAGATACCTGCTCCCTCAAGATCTGCTGGGATTATCGTCTCGCACAAGGAGGTAGCCCGAGTGGCGGGGCGCGACAAGTCAACTAAATGCGAGCCCGGGCGAAAAGCCGCGGCGAATCACGCGGAATCATGCCAATCGGGTTGGATGGAATCTGAACAAGGTTAACAAATTCGTAAGAGCGATTTGCTATCCAAAGGTGTCGGCAAGACTGAATTGGCGCGAAATTTTCTTATCCGGAACGGCAGGCCAGACCCGCAATGGCGGAACAGTCCCTTTCCCTGACCAAACGCTTCGCCCTCTTCGCCGGGCTCGTTGTCGTGGCCGCCACTATGCTGCTTGTCAGCATGTACAAGCAGGTCGCCGGGGACGACCTGACCACCATGGCCGAGCGCAGCAACATCGCGGTCGCCCAGATATTCTCCAATGCGGTCTGGGACAGCCACGCAGGGTTTCTGACGACGGCCGCCTTTCTAACCCCTGAGGCGATCCGCCGGCACCCGGAAACCACGGCCATCCGCGAAAGCCTGATGCAACAGATGCGCGATCTTTCGGTCCTCAAAGTGAAAATCTACGACCAGAGCGGCCTGACCGTGTTTTCCTCCGAAGCCACCCAGATCGGCGAAGACAAGAGCGGTAATGCCGGATTTCTCTCAGCCCGCACCGGGACCAGCACCAGTGAACTGACCCACCGCGATACCTTCAGCGCCTTCGAGCAAACGGTGGAAGATCGAGATGTACTGTCGAGCTACGTTCCCATCACCTCGGCCACCGGCAGCATAGAAGGCGTCTTCGAAGTCTACTACGACGTCACCGAGCTCCTGGCCACGGTTCACCGCCGCCAGTTGACTCTGCAGGCCGTCGTCGTTGGAACCTTCGTGCTGCTTTACCTGTTGTTGATCTCAGGAGTCTGGGTCAGCGAGCGGCAGACCAGGCGCCACTATCAGAAAACTTTGGATCTGGCGCGGACCGCCGCCCGCGCCGAGGAAGCCAGCCGCCTGAAGTCGGAGTTCCTGGCCACCATGAGCCACGAACTGCGCACGCCGTTGAACGCGATCCTCGGCTTTTCGGAGATCCTCAAGTCGAAGCAGCCAGACGCCGGCGGCGATGCAACCCGCCGTGAATATGCCGACAGCATCTGGTCGTCGGGGCGCCACCTGTTGAACATCGTCGACGACGTGCTCGACATGTCGAAAGTCGAAGCTGGCGAATTGCCTTTGGAGATCGAAGACTTCGATCCCATCGCCTTGCTGGAAAACTGCCTGCGCCTGGTAGAAACGCAAGCTGCGTCAGGAAACGTGGAATTGGTCTCCAACATAGCCGGCGACCTGCCGTCGGCCGTTGGAGACGAAAGACGCATCAAGCAGGTGCTCGTCAACCTGCTGTCAAATGCCGTGAAGTTCACGCCCAGCGGCGGCAAGGTCAGTGTCTGGCTCGGTGTCTCCCGCGACGGCGGTGTGCTGTTCAGCGTGACCGACACGGGTATCGGCATTGCGCCGGCTGATATCCCGAAGGTTCTCACACCTTTCGGGCAGGTGGAATCCAGCTACGCGCGGCGCTTTGGCGGCACCGGGCTCGGCCTGCCGATCGCCAAGTCGCTGATCGAAATGCACCGCGGCTGCTTCACGCTGGAAAGCACCGTCGGCCAAGGCACCAAGGTGACTTTCACCTTGCCGCCCGGGACCGCCGCGGCTGAGTCCCTGGCGCTGGCCATGCCGGCTTAACCGCCCTCCCGCTGGGCGATGACCTGTTCGGCCAGCTTGCCCGTCAGTTCCTGCAAGTGGTCGAAGCGCCAGTCAAAACTGCCGACGCCGACGGTCAGCGAACGCAGCTCGATGATCAGGTCCTGCAGTTCCGCCTCCGGCAGGTGGCACTTGAGCGCGTCCCAGCCCTTCCAGCCCGCCTGCATCTCGAATCCAAGAATCTGGCCGCGCCGGCCCGAGACCAGGGAATGCACCTTGTTGGTGAATTCGTTGGGTACCGAAATGGTGACTTCGTAGATCGGCTCCAGCAGAACCGGCTGACAGTTCGGCATGCCCTCGGCCATGGCCAGGCGGCCGACGGTCTTGAACGCCTGGTCGGAGGAGTCGACGGAGTGATGCTGGCCGTCGTAGAGCGTCACCGAGACATCGACCACCGGAAAGCCCAGGGGGCCGCGGGAGAGATACTCCTTGGCCCCATGTTCCACGGCACCGATATACTGCCGCGGCACCGAGCCGCCGACCACCTTGTCGACAAAAGCGAAACCCTCGCCGCGTGGCAGCGGCTGAATCTCGACATGCACGTCGCCGAACTGGCCGTGGCCGCCGGTCTGCCGCTTGAAGCGGGAATGCTGCTTGGTGCCCTTGCGAATGGTCTCCTTATAGGCGGTCATCGGGCGCGCCGCGTCGACCTCTACGTTGTAGCGGTTCTTCAGCCGGTCGATGGCCAGCTTCAGGTGGATGTCGCCCTGGCCGCGCAGCAGCATCTCGTTGGTGTCGCTGTTGTGTTCCAGCACCAGCGATGGATCTTCCTCGATCAGCTTGCCCAGACTGGCGGTCAGCTTCACTTCGTCCTGGCGATTGTGCGGCCGGATGGCGAGGCTGTAGACCGGGGTCGGGGTTTCCGGCCACTGCAGGCCGGCATCGGCGTCGCGCCCCGCCTCGGTCAACAGGTCGCCGGCGCGGACCGAATCCATGCGGCCGAGGGCCACCAGGTCGCCCGCACCCGCGCTGTCGGTCTTCTGGGTCTCCGAGCCCATCAGCCGATAGAGGCCGGACAGCCGGTCGCCGCCCAGTGTCTCGCCGTCCTTGAGCGAACCGCGCCAGAGGCGCGCGATCGACATTTTTCCGGTATGGGATTGGTGATAGGTGCGGATCACCGAGGCCGCCAAAGCGCTGCCTTCGGGCACGCCGAGCCGCGCGGCTGTGGTGGCCGGGTCCGGCGTGTCGTGGCGCAGGGTCTTCAGCAGACGGGTGATGCCATGGCCCTGGTCGGCCGAACCGAAGAGCACCGGCACGATGAGGTCGTCGGCAAGGTCCTTGCCGATCTGCTCGTAGATTTCCGCGGACGGCGGAACCTTGTCCTCGAGCAGCTGTTCGAGCAGCCCGTCGTCGAAGTCGGCCAGGGATTCCAGCAGCTCTTGCCGCGCTTCCGACTCGCGGCCCTTCACCTGGTCGGGCATTTCGATAAGATCGGACTGCTTGTCGAGGTTGTAGCTCCAGGCGCGCTCGCTCACCAGGTCGACAAAACCGGTTATTTCTTCGCCCTCTCGGATCGGCACTTGGCGCAGCACCAATGGCTTCTCCGACACCGACTGCAGCGATTCCAGCAGGTCGCGCACGCGGACCGTCGCCTTGTCCATCTTGTTGACGAAAACAATATGCGGGATCTTGAAGTCGTCGAGAAACTTGAAGATCGGCGCCAATGTAAGACTGCGCTCGGGTTCCGGCGTCGCAACGACGACGGCCAGGTCGACGCCCATTAGAAGGGAGTGGCAATCCTGCGACAGCTCGATGGAACCGGGACAGTCGATGAACGACCAGGTCTCATCGAGGTAGGTGCAGTGGGCGAAGTTCGGCTCGGTGGTCATCTGGCGGTCGCGGGCCTCCGGCACGGAATCGCCGACCGAGGTGCCCTCGATGACGGAGCCTTTGCGGTGGATGGCCCCGGTCTGCATAAGCAGGGCTTCCAGCAGCGTGGTCTTGCCGCTGGTATAGGGTCCCACGAGAGCGGCGCAGCGCGCCGCCGATACCGATCTGGACGTCATGGTTTTTCTCCCCGCCGCCCCTGGGGGTCTGACCATGAGTCTCCCCATGGCAAGCCAGGGGCGAACTGTCCTCGTATGGTTGGGCTTTCAGGCCCTGTCAGGCCCGGTTTCCACCCTCTTGTGGCCCTATGGTTCCAAAGAACGCCGCCGGCTGGCAACCAAAATAAGGGGCTGTCGTGGGGCCGAGGCACCGCCGGCCCGGAATTTCAGTGACTTCCGCGGAGAATTCTTGATAATTTTCAGTCATTGCAGAGCCTTGGTACAGGATTCTGCCGCCCTCGGCGGCGGGGCCTGTTCCGGAGTGGAATAAGCAGGGACGAGAAACATGAGCGCGCGGGTCTTCATCGACGGCGAGGCAGGCACGACGGGACTTCAGATCCGGGCGCGCCTGGAATCGCGCGCCGACGTCAGCCTGATCCGCCTGGCCGAGGCCGAACGCAAGGACAGCGCGGCCCGCGCCGGCGCCCTCAATGACGCCGACCTGGCCATCCTCTGCCTGCCGGACGACGCGGCGCGGGAAGCCGTCGGCCTGATCGAGAACGCGGCAACCCGGGTCATCGACGCGAGCACCGCCTACCGCACCGATCCGGACTGGGTTTACGGCTTTCCGGAGATGGATGGCGGGCAGACCGCCAAGGTCGCCGCCGCCAAGCGCGTCAGCAATCCCGGCTGCTACCCGACCGGGGCGATCGCCCTGATCCGTCCCCTGGTCGCGGCGGGACTGCTGCCCAGGGATTTTCCGGTGACCGTCAACGCGGTGTCCGGCTACTCGGGCGGCGGCAAGAACCTGATCCGGCGCCACGAGGACGCCGGCGCGCCCGATCACCTGGGCAACGCCTACCGCGCCTATGCCCTGAGCCTTGCCCACAAGCATCTGCCGGAAATGCAGGTCCACAGCGGCCTCGCGCATAGCCCGGTCTTCGTGCCCGCCGTGGGCAACTACTACAAGGGCATGCTGGTGCAGGTGCCACTGCAGCTCTGGGCCCTGCCCGGCCGACCCTCGCCCGCCGACCTGCGGGCGCTGCTCAGCGATCACTATGCCGGCCAGGATTTCGTCTCGGTGGCCTCGGCAGAGGAAACCGCGGCGCGCGAAGACCTCGACCCCGAGGGACTGAACGGCACCAACGCCATGCGCCTTTTTGTCTTCGGCTCCGCTGCCGGCGACCAGGCGATGCTGGCGGCGGTGCTCGACAATCTCGGCAAGGGCGCCTCCGGCGCGGCGGTGCAGAACATGAACCTCATGCTGGGTCTCGACCCCCAGGCCGGCCTCAGCGAGCGCCTGGCCGCTTAGGCAATGCTGGCCCTCTGATGGCGGGATAGACTTTTCGCCCCTCAGCCTCTCTCTCAACGCCTTGCCTATCCGGCCGTCGCGGCGCCCGGGGCAGGCCGACTCTGCCCCTCCGCGGCCGCCAACTCGACCCCACAGGCCACTGACCTGCTAACGAGGTTTCCATGAACAGTTTCTTCGTGCTGACCGGCGCACCTGGCAGCGGCAAGACCAGCGTTCTCGACGAGGTGCAAAGGGCCGGAATCGGTGTGCTCGCGGAGCCTGCCCGTCAGATACTGGCCGAACAGCGCTCTATCGGCGGCACCGGCCTTCCCGAACGGGACCAGGCGCTGTTCACGCAGCTAATGCTTTCGCGCTCGCTCCACGGACATCGTCGCAGCGGAAGTCATCGGCAGCCGCTGTTGTTCGATCGCGGTCTCCCAGATGTTGTCGCCTATGCCCGCCTATTCGGAGTGTCAGAAGAGGCCGCCATGACCGCCGCCCGCCACTACCGCTACAATCGACGTATATTCCTGGCGCCCTCTCTGCCGGCGTTCTATTGCCAGGATGAAGAACGGCGCATGACCTTCGAAGAAGCGCATGCCTTCGGCGCGATGATTCGTGGCATTTATGAAGATCTCGGCTACGAGGTCGTTTTATTGCCTGAAGGCTCGCCGGCGCAGCGGGCGCGCTTTGTCATGGCGGAGATTGCCAAGGGCCCAACTCACTGAATACGTACCGGCAGGTGCGACGGCGGCCGGCGGTCGAACCACGGGCAGGCTTCCTCGAACTGCGCCGCCAGGGCGAACAGCACGGCCTCCTCTCCGACCCGCCCAGCGATCTGAACGCCGACCGGCAGGCCCTCCGGCGTCCAGTGCAGCGGCAGGGAAGCGGCCGGTTGGCCCGACATGTTGAACATCTGAGTGAATGTCACATAGGGGTGGATCGCGAGATTGAGCGCCTCGAAGTCGTCGCGCTGGGGGTCGAGGTCGCCCAGGCGCGGCGGCGGCGCCGCCATGGTCGGCGTCAGCAGCACGTCGTAGGGCTGCTGGAACGCGTTCAGGCGGTAGCCGAACTGGCGGACGGCGGCGACCGCGCGCAGGTATTCCGCCGCGGTGACCGCCCTGCCTTTTTCGGCGAGGTGCCAGCTCATCTTCTCCACATCGTCCGGCGCGGCGCCCTCGGGTCGCAGCAGATTGCCCGGCCCCAGGGCATCGGCGGTGTTGGCGGCGACAATGGTGATCATGACCCGCCGCAATTGATCGAAGTCGACCGCCGGCGCCGCCTCCTCGACCTCGTGACCGAGGTCGACGGCGAGCTGCGCCGCGCGTTCCACCGCCAAACGGCATTCAGGATGCAGCGCCACATCTTCGGGCGTGCGCGCCGACCAGGCGATGCGCAGCCGCCCGGCAGGCGCGCCCGCGGCGGCCTGGAAGGGTGTCAGCGGTTTCGGCAGGCTGTAGGGATGATAGGCTGGCGGTCCGCAGACCGCGTCCAGCAAAGCGGCGGAGTCCCGCACCGAACGGGTCACCGCGTGGACCGCGCCAAGGGCGGCCCAGGAGTCGCTGGTGAAGTTTCTTCCCCGGCTGGGCTTGAGACCGAAGAGGCCACAACAGGAAGCCGGAATGCGGATCGAACCGCCGCCGTCGGTGGCATGGGCGAAAGGCAGCATGCCGGCGGCCACCGCCGCCGCCGCGCCGCCGCTCGACCCGCCGGTCGAATGCTCCAGATTCCAGGGATTGCGCGTCGCGCCATGCTGGCGGGTCTCGGTGGAGACGTTGAGACCAAACTCCGAAGTCGCCGTCTTGCCGACCACGACCAGGCCGGCGGCGCGCCAGCGCGCGGTCATGGGATCGTCGAAAGACGCCCGATAGTCCGCCAGCCAACGGCTGCCGTTGCCGCAGGGCCGGCCGCGCTGAAAGGTATAGAGGTCTTTCAGCAGATAGGGCAGACCGGCGAAGGGGCCATCGGGTAGTGCCAGCGACAATTCAGCGCGCGCGTCATCGTAGAAACGGTGGACCACGGCGTTGACGGCGGGGTCGCGCGCCTCGATGCGGGCGATGACCGTTTCCAGAAGCTCCAGGGCGGAGACGTCGCCCCGGCGGACCAGCGCCGCCAGGGCCAGTCCGTCATGGCTGTCGAGCAGGGCGTCGAGCGACACGCCGGCGAACTCAATCGGTCAGGGCTTCGCAGGCCTTCCTGATGCGCTTGCAGGCCTCTTCCAGGGCCTCGGTCGAGGTGGCATAGGACACCCGAAAGTGCGGCGACAGGCCGAAGGCCTCGCCGTGCACCGCGGCGACGCCGGCCGCTTCCAGCAGGTAGGTCACGAAGTCCTCGTCGGTGCCGATGGTCTTGCCGTCGGGGGTCCGCTTGCCGATGCAGCCGGCGCAGGACGGATAAACGTAGAAGGCGCCCTCCGGCTTGTGGCAGTGGATGCCCGGGCAGTCGTTGAGCATCTCGACGACCAGGTCGCGGCGCTTGCGGAAAGCCGCCGCTCTCTCGGGGATGAAATCCTGGGTGCCGTTCAGCGCCTCGACCGCTGCGGCCTGGCTGATCGACGAAGGGTTGGAGGTCGACTGCGACTGCACCTTGGCGATCGCCTTGATCAGTTCCTGCGGGCCCGCCGCGTAGCCGATGCGCCAGCCGGTCATGGCATAGGCTTTGGAAACGCCGTTCATGGTCAGGGTGCGGTCCTTGAGGCCCGGCTCGACCTCGGCCGGCGTCACGAACTCGAAGCCGTCGTAGACCAGGTGCTCGTACATGTCGTCGGTCAGGACCCAGACCTGCGGATGGCGCATCAGCACGTCGGTCAGCGCCTTCATCTCGGCGCGGGTATAGCCGGCGCCGGTCGGGTTCGAGGGACTGTTGAGGATCAGCCAGCGGGTTTTCGGCGTGATCGCTTCCTCCAGCGCTTCGGGCTGCATCTTGAAATTGTGGTTGGCGCCGCAGGACACGAAGACCGGCTCGCCTTCCGCCAGCAGCACCATGTCCGGATAGGACACCCAGTAGGGCGCCGGGATGATCACCTCGTCGCCGGCATTGAGGGTCGCCTGGAAGGCGTTGTAGAGCACCTGCTTGCCGCCGGTGCCGACGGTAATCTCCGCCGGTGTGTAGTCGAGGCCGTTCTCGCGCTTGAATTTGGCGCAGATCGCTTTTTTCAGCTCAGGGGTGCCGTCGACCGCCGTGTACTTGGTCTTGCCGTCACGGATCGCCTGGATCGCCGCTTCCTTGATATTGTCCGGGGTATCGAAATCCGGCTCGCCGGCGCCGAGGCCGATGACGTCGCGCCCGGCGGCTTTCAACTCGGCTGCCTTGGTGCTGACGGCGATGGTCGGCGAGGGCTTGATGCGCGACAGACGCTGCGCGATCACGGACATCGACAAAACTCCCAGATTGCTTGAATAAGGCCGCCTGCCCCCAGCGTGTGAGACGCGGCCGGATCAGCCGCAACTTAGTGCCTTCACAAGCAGATTGGAACCGGGAAAGGGTACAGGGCAGGCCCGCTTTCCGCAGCTTTTCAGCCGCCTGCCTCAAAAGCACCCCAAAACATCACGGAATCGCCGCAATCCCGTTGCGCTGTCGCCATGCTCTGCCGGCCCCATGAGGGTCAGTCGAAACCTTCGACCGCTCGCAACTCCCGGGGGACCCAGTAATGCGACACGACCTGCTGCCCGAGCCCGCGCACGGCGCCATCCCGGCCCATCTGGCACGCGCCTTCCTGAAAGACATTCTGGTGATCGCCGGCACCCTGGTGCTGGCGATCCTGGTCATGTTGAGCGTCCTGGCTTTCTCCGGCCTGCCGGCCCGCGCCGAGGCCTCCATCGACGGGGGAGCCGATTCACCGGCGGGTCTCTATTTCCGCACCGGCTCTGCCGACACGGCCCTGGAGGCACCCACCCTAAGTTCGGACGTCCGCATGCAGGTCAACGGCATGGTGAACCGGGTGACCGTCCGTCAGGTGTTCCACAACCCGACCGACCGCTGGCAGGAGGGCATCTATGTCTTTCCGCTGCCGGAGCGCTCCGCCGTCGACAGCCTGTCGATGATCATCGGCGAGCGCCGGGTGCAGGGCCGCATCCTCGAGAAGGCCGCAGCCGAGCGCGTCTACCGCGAGGCCGCCGACAGCGGCCGGCGCGCCAGCCTGGTCAGCGGCGAGCGGCCCAACGTCTTCGTCACCTCGCTGGCCAACATCGGGCCCGGCGAAAACATCACCGTCGAGATCGGCTATCAGGATGCGGTGGCCTATGACGACGGTCTGTTCTCCCTGCGCTTCCCCATGGTGGTGGCGCCGCGCTATAGCCCGGCGCCCCCGGCCGAGATCGCCGAAGCGCCGGTGCCGCCCGGCCCCGCCTTCGACCCGGCGGTGATCAGGCGGATCGAGGAGCAGCCGCGCGACCTCTTCGGGCCGGTCGACATCGACCCTGAGACCGCCAACAAGCTGAGCCTGCGCATCGAACTCGATAGCGGTCTGCCGCTCGCCTCCCTGCGCAGCCTCTACCATCCGGTGGCCGTGGACAGTCTGGAGGACGGGCGCCAGATCGTCTCCCTGAAAGCCGGAGCGGTGCCCGCGGATCGCGACTTCGTGCTCGAGTGGTCGGCCAAGCCCAGCGATAAGCCCCAGGCCGCCGTCTTCGCCGAACAGGTCGGCGCCGACACCCATTTGCTGGTCATGATGCTGCCGCCGTCGCCGGACGACAGCGCGACCCGGGATGTGCGGCCGCGCGAGCTGATCCTGGTCATCGACACCTCCGGCTCCATGCACGGCGACTCCATCGACCAGGCCAAGGCGGCGGTCATCGCAGCCCTGAAGCGCCTCAGGCCGGAGGACCGCTTCAACGTCATCCAGTTCAACAACCGGACTCTCGCGCTGTTCCCGCGAGCGGTTGCCGCCACGGCCGGCAACGTGGCCATGGCCTGGCGTTACGTCAGCGCCCTGGAGGCCGAAGGCGGCACCGAGATGCGCCCGGCCCTGGAACTGGCCCTGGCGCCGGCGGCGCCCGAGGGCACCCTGCGCCAGGTGGTGTTCCTGACCGATGCGGCCGTCAGCAACGAGGCGGAGTTGTTCAAGCAGGTCGCTGCGCGGCTCGGCGACAGCCGCCTCTTCACCGTCGGCATCGGCACGGCGCCCAACAGCTACTTCATGCGCAAGGCCGCCGAGCTGGGCCGCGGCACCTTCACCTACATCGGCGATCTCGGCGAGGTGGAACCGCGCGTCGGCGCGCTGCTGCGCCAGCTCGAACAGCCGGCCCTGACCGACCTCCGAGTCGGCTGGCCGCTGACCGCCGGCAAGCGCATCGAGGCCTATCCGACGCCGCTGCCGGATCTCTATGCCGGCGAGCCGGTCACCTTCAGCGCGCGCTTGGAAGGCGTCGCCATGAACGCCCTGGCCGGCAAGCTGCTGGTCTCCGGCCAAGACGGCGATGGCATCTGGCAGCAGCGCCTCGACCTTGGCCGGCTGCGCCCGGCGCCGGGCAGCGCCGCCATTTGGGCCCGCGCCAAGATCGCGCAGATCGAGGACGGGCTCTATCGCAGCGGCGACCGAGTCGATGCCACGGCGGTCCGCGCCGCGGCGCTGGGCGTGGCCCTGGAGCATCGGCTGGTCACCCGCTACACGTCGCTGGTCGCGGTGGACGATGAAGTGGCCCGGCCCGAGGACGCGGCGCTGGACAGCCGCGAGATACCGCGCGACCTGCCCCGGGGCTGGGAAGCCGAAACGGTCTTCGGATCGCAGGAGTCCCGGGCGGCGCCGGGGGCCACGGCATTGGATTCCAACTCGGCACCGATGGAACTGCGCCGGCGCGCCCTGCCGGCGCCGCTGATGCAGGCCACCGGTTCGGCCCGCGGCCAGGCGGTGACGCTGCCGCAGACCGCGACCCCGGCGGAGCGCATGGCGATCCTCGGCGGCGCCTATCTGACCCTCGGCTTTCTGCTGGTTCTGCTGGTCCTCTACCGGGCCCGAAAAGTGAGGCTCTGTGCTTAGGCGTCTTACCCTCGACCGGGGCCTGAATCGTGGTCTGCACCGTGGTCTCCTGGGCCTCGCCCTGCTGCTGCTGGCGCTCGGCCTGTGGCAGTTGGGCGGGGCCGCCCTGATCCACGGCAAGGCCTGGCTGGCCCAGCGCCTGCTCGACCGGGCCTGGACCGAGACCCTGGCCGGCGGCGGCGAGGTCAAGCCCTGGCCCTGGGCGGATACCTGGCCGGTGGCGCGCCTGGCGGTCCCGTCGCTTGACGTCGATCTTGTCGTCCTGGCCGGGGCGAATGGCCGCACGCTCGCTTTCGGGCCGGTCGTCGTGCCCGGCACCGAGGGCCTGGAGCACCGCATCTTGAGCGGCCACCGCGATACCCACTTCGCCTTCCTGCGCGATCTGGCCGACGGCACCCGTATCCGCCTGCAGGACCGCGCGGGCAACTGGCGCGATTACGCCGTGCAGGGCCGTCAGGTGATCGATGTGCGCCACCCGGTCCGAGCCCGCAGGGCGGGGAGCAAGGCGCTGGTGACGCTGGTCACCTGCTTTCCCTTCGATGCCATAACGCCGGGCGGGCCGCTGCGCTATGCGGTCACGGCCGCGGCGCTGCAAACCACCGCCGAGCCGCCCGGGGAAGCGGCTCTCTCGACCACCGCATTCGGGGGACTTAAGGAAGGAGAAGGCCACCCCGGCGGGGCCTTGTAAATTTCATGCTGTTCGATCCGATGATCATCACCCGTCACGAGCCCCTGGCCCCTGGCAGCGCCCTCAGGCGCTGGCTGAAGCGCCTCTGTGTTGTCGCCGTGCTTGGCATCGGCGCGATCGCGGCGCTGATGCTCTTCGCACCGCTGATTTGGCGCTGATCCGCACGCTCCTGACATCAAGGTGACAGGAAGTCGCTGGGGTACCCTGTCCTGGCCCCTGGCATCGCGGCGGGAGAAATGCATATTAGGAGCATGTCGAACCCCGTCCTCAGCCCTTTTCCCGCCAAGCCGCCCACCCAGACAGGGGCCGTGCCCGCCGGCACGCCGTTCCGCATCGCCTCCGACTACACCCCGGCGGGCGACCAGCCGCAGGCGATCAAGGAGCTCACCGGCGGGCTGCTGGAAGGCGACCGCGATCAGGTGCTGCTCGGGGTCACCGGCTCCGGCAAGACTTTCACCGCGGCGCAGGTGATCGCCGAACTGCAGCGCCCGGCGCTGGTGCTGGCGCCGAACAAGACCCTGGCGGCGCAGCTCTATGCCGAAATGAAGTCGTTTTTCCCGGACAACGCGGTCGAGTACTTCGTTTCCTACTACGACTACTACCAGCCGGAAGCTTACGTCCCGCGCAGCGACACTTATATCGAGAAGGAAAGCTCGATCAACGAGCAGATCGACCGCATGCGCCACGCCGCGACCCGCGCCCTCTTCGAGCGCCGCGACGTGGTGATCGTCGCCTCGGTGTCCTGCATCTACGGCATCGGCTCGCCGGAGACCTACGCCGCCATGACCGTGGAGGTGAAGTCCGGCCAGGAGGTGAACCGCGCCGCGCTGCTGAAGAAGCTGGTCGAGCTGCAGTACAAGCGCAACGACACCGCCTTTCAGCGCGGCACCTTTCGGGTGCGCGGCGACACCGTCGACATCTTCCCGGCCCACTACGAGGACCGCGCCTGGCGCCTCACCCTGTTCGGCGACGAGGTCGAGGCGATCCACGAATTTGACCCGCTGACCGGCGACAAGACCGACGTGCTGGAAACCATCAAGGTCTACGCCAACAGCCACTACGTGACACCGCGCCCGACGCTGCAGCAGGCCGCCAAGCAGATCAAGACCGACCTCAAGATCCAGCTCGAGCTCTTCACCCAGCAGGGCAAGCTGCTGGAGGCCCAGCGCCTCGAACAGCGCACCCTGTTCGATCTGGAGATGATCGAGGCGACCGGCTCCTGCGCCGGCATCGAGAACTACTCGCGCTACCTGACCGGCCGCAAGGCCGGCGAGCCGCCGCCGACGCTGTTCGAATACCTGCCCGACGATGCGCTGCTCTTCGTCGACGAGAGCCACGTCACCGTCGGCCAGTTGAACGGCATGTACCGCGGCGACTACGCGCGCAAGTCGACCTTGGCGGAGTTCGGCTTCCGCCTGCCCTCGGCCATCGACAACCGGCCGCTGAAGTTCGAGGAGTGGGAGCAGATGCGCCCGCAGACGGTCTACGTCTCGGCCACGCCCGGCCCCTGGGAACTGCAGCAGACCGGCGGCGTGTTCACCGAGCAGGTAATCCGCCCGACCGGCCTGATCGACCCGATCTGCATCATCCGCCCGACCGAGAGCCAGGTCGACGACCTCATCGCCGAGTGCCGCGACATGGCCGACAAGGGCTACCGCACCCTGGTCACCACCCTGACCAAGCGCATGGCCGAGGACCTCACCGAGTACCTCCACGAGGCCGGGCTGAAGGTGCGCTATATCCATTCCGACGTCGATACCCTGGAGCGCATCGAGATCATCCGCGATCTTCGTTTGGGCGTGTTCGACGTGCTGGTCGGCATCAACCTGCTGCGCGAGGGCCTCGACATTCCCGAGTGCGCCCTGGTCTGCATCCTGGATGCCGACAAGGAGGGTTTCCTGCGCTCCACCACCTCGCTGATCCAGACCATCGGCCGCGCCGCGCGCAACGTCGACGGCCGCGTCGTGCTCTACGCCGACAAGATGACCGACAGCCTGATGGCGGCGCTGGAGGAGACCAACCGCCGGCGCGAGCGCCAGCAGGCCTTCAACGCCGCCAACGGCATCACCCCGGAGTCGATCAAGAAGCAGATCGCCGACATCCTGGAGAGCGTCTACGAACGCGACCACGTGACCGTGAAGACCGGCGACGCCGAGGCCCGCAACCTGGTCGGCCACAACCTGCAGGCCTATATCGAGGACCTGGAAAAACGCATGCGCGAGGCCGCCGCCGACCTGGAGTTCGAGGAGGCGGCGCGCCTGCGCGACGAGATCAAGCGCCTGAAGGACCACGACCTCGGCCTCGACAGGCCCGGCATGCCCTCAGGGGCAGCCGGCTTCGCCGACCGCATCGCCCGCGCCGGCGCCGCCAGCCAGTCGCGCGCCAAGAGAGGCGGGGGCAAGTACCGCGGCAAGCGGCGCTAGGCGGCAGCCCTTGAGCGAAAGTCAAAGCCCAGCCGACCCCCGCCGCGGCACCATCTACGTCGATGCCGACGCCTGCCCGGTGAAGGCGGAGGTCTACAAGGTCGCCGAGCGCCACGGCTGGGCGGTGCAGGTGGTGGCCAACGACATCATCGCGCTGCCGCGCCATCCGCTGATCCACCGGGTGGTGGTGAGCGACGGCTTCGATGCCGCCGACGACTGGATCGCCGAGCGCGCCGGGCCCGGCGACGTGGTGATCACCGCGGACATTCCGCTGGCGGCGCGCTGCGTGACGGCCGGCGCCGCCGTGCTCGCCCACAACGGCAAGGGCTTCTCCGACCGCTCGATCGGCATGGCGCTGGCCAGCCGCAACCTGATGAGCGAGCTGCGCGAGGCCGGCGAGATCACCGGCGGGCCGAAGCCGTTTTCCCAGCGCGACCGTTCGGCCTTTCTCTCGGCCCTGCACGAGACCATCGAAAAGCTGAAGCGCACCCGGCGCTGACCGCCGCGCGGCACCGCAACGGCGGGCCCTTCGGCCTGGCGGTGAGGCCGGCGCGTGAGGGCCGCGTGACGCGGACGTGAAACGCTGCGGGGCTTGCCGCGCCGCCTGTCGCGTCTCACATTAACCGGCGGGGCTAGCTGGGGGGCTTGCCGCCCGAGAATTGGAAATGGAGGTCCTGACATGACCGAAAAAGTTAAGATCAGCGATGCCGAGCTGCGCGAGCGCCTGACCCCCGAGGAGTACAAGGTGACGCAGAAGGCCGGCACCGAGCGCGCCTTCACCGGGCGCTACCACGACTGCAAGACGCCCGGCACCTATCACTGCGTGGTCTGCGGCGAGCCCCTTTTCGCCTCCGCCACCAAGTTCGACTCCGGCACCGGCTGGCCCTCCTTCTATGCCCCTTTGGACGACAAGGCCGTCGCCGAGAAGGAAGACCGCGGCCTGTGGATGCGCCGCACCGAAGTGCTCTGCGCGGCCTGCGACGCCCATCTCGGCCATGTCTTCCCGGACGGGCCACAGCCGACCGGCCTGCGCTACTGCATGAACTCCGCCGCCCTGAAACTGCGGCCGAAAACGCCCGGCAGCGGCGAAGAAAGCTGACGGCGGCCGTGGCGCGGCGGCGCCACGCCGGGACCCTTCCCCCAGGACTCTTTCATTGAAAAAACCGCCGGGGATCGACATTTAAGGGCTTCGCGGCCATTGTGCCGCGCGCTGCGGTGGACAGCCGCGCCCCGGGGCCGGGGCCGGCAGTCCGCCCCCGCTGCACCCGTAACCAGCCTGGTACCACGTCCGGACATGACAGCAATCGCATTCCTGCAAGCCGGAGGTGGACTGGCCCTGCTGTTCGTCGGCGGCGAGGTGCTGCTGCGCGGCGCCGTGGGCCTGTCGCTGCGCTTCGGGCTGTCGCCGCTGATCATCGGCCTGACGGTGGTGGCGCTCGCCACGTCGATGCCGGAACTGGTGGTCACGCTGACCGCCGGCGTTCAGGGTCTTCCGGACATTGGCATCGGCAACGTCGTCGGGTCGAACATCGCCAATATCCTGCTGATTCTGGGCCTCGCCGCCCTGCTGTGCCCCATTGAGCGCGAGCCGCGCCGCATCCTGCGCGATACCTTCGCCATGGTGGCGGCCACCGCGATCTTCATCGGCATGGCCTTCCTGGAAGAAATGTCCTTCCTCCACGGCGTCCTCATGCTGGTCCTGCTGGCCGGATACCTGTGGATGAGCTATCGCATCGAAATGCGCGGCGGCAACGATGCCGCCACCGGCCTCGAGGCGATTGAGGAAGCCGGCGCCACGCCATCCTCCGCCCTGGTCGCTGCCGGCCTGGTGGTCGGTGGGGTAATCGCCTTGGCCGGCGGTTCGGAATTGCTGGTGCGGGGCGCCTCGACGATCGCCCGGGCGGCCGGTATTTCCGAGACCGTCATCGGCCTCACCCTGGTGGCCTTCGGCACCTCGCTGCCGGAACTGGCCACGGCCATCGTCGCCGCGATGCGCGGCCACACCGAAGTCGCCCTGGGCAACGTCCTGGGTTCCAATATCTTCAATATCCTGCTGATCCTCGGTGCGCTTTTCATGATCACCCCAGTGAACGTGGCGCCCGAAATCCTGGCTTTCGACATCTGGGTGCTGGCCGCGGCGACCTTGGTTGCGGTCCCGGTGATGCTGACCGGCAAGCGCATCACGCGGGTTGAAGGCGCGATATTCGTGCTGCTTTATGTCGCCTTCATCTGGGTTCAGTTCAATCCGGCCAAGCCGGCTGCCGCCACCGCCGGCCCGATGCCGCCGGTCATCAGCGCCCCGGCGGTTGAGGCCGCGCCCGCGCGGCCTTAGGATAGAGTGACAGCTTTGCCGCGCCAGCACCCTCCACAAGATGCCGTACCGGGAGCCCAGATGTCGACCACCGAGCCCCGTCAGGCAGGCGAGCGCACCAAGTCCGAAGTGCTGTGGCAGCGCATCCTGATTCGCGACCTGACGCTGTCCTGCAGCATCGGCGTCAGCGAGGAGGAGCGCGCCCGGCGCCAGCGGCTGCGCATCAACGTCGAACTGACGGTCGACTATGCGCCGCCGCTGCGCGACAGCATCGGCGAGGTCCTGGACTATGGAAAGCTGGCCAAGGCCGTCCGCAACCACAGTCTGGAATCCACCTTCCGGCTGCTGGAAACCCTGGCCGAGGAGCTTTCCGAGGTCTGCTTCGGCTTTGCCTGCGTCCGCGAAACCAAAGTGCGCATCGAAAAGCTCGACCGCTACGCCGACATCGGTGGCATTGGCGTCGAGATTGCACGCAGACGTGGCGCCGGCTAAACCCTGGACTCCGCAGCTAAACCATTGCCGCAGCAGCCAATCCGACGGCAATTGAGACGAGTTTTACACAGGCGTCCGGAGCCGGCCAGATGGGTCCCCTGGGCCAGGGAAAAATTAGGTCTCCGGCATTAACTTTAATGTTGACTTGGTATTCTACTTGTAAAAACAATTCACTAGAAACTTTTGCCTAAAATTAAGGCAAGTTCACAAAAATGTAGAATTTCCTAAGGCCCTACTCTCAGCGGGGACGGATAGCCACAGCTTTATCCACAGCTACGGTGGATAGAATCCGGCGGCAAGTTACCGCTATCTGGCACGGAAGCCGCCTTGGCCCACCGGCCATTGACCGGATCGATCCCGGTTGCTTTGCTGGCTCAAAGAGTTAGGTCAAACTGCGCCAAAAGGTTGCCAAGGAAAGCCGGCTAATCGCCCTATGACTAAAAGCCCCAAACGGCGGACGTCCGCGCGACTGCTGAACGACCCCTCGGCCGGCGGCAAGCGCTCGGCCATGGGCCTGGAAGAGGATCCGGCCGAGCCTTACAGCGGTGACGCGGTGGCCGCGGACTTCGATCTGGCGGGCCTGGGCGAGGGCCTGGCCCGCGGCGTCACGGTCATCGCCGGCACGGTGAAGACCCTGTCCGCCAGTCCCGGTGTCTACCGCATGCTGAACCGCAAGGGCGATGCGGTCTACGTCGGCAAGGCGCGCAACCTTAAGCGCCGGGTCACCAACTACACCCAGATAGCCAAGCTGCCGCGCCGGCTGCAGCGCATGGTGGCGGAAACCGTGGCCATGGAGGTGGTGGAAACCCACACCGAGGTCGAGGCGCTGCTGCTCGAAAGCAATCTCATCAAGCGCCTCATGCCGCGCTACAACGTGCTGCTGCGCGACGACAAGTCCTTCCCCTACATCCTGCTGACCGGCGACCAGGCGATTCCGCTGATCACCAAGCACCGCGGCGCCCACACCCGCGAGGGCGACTACTTCGGCCCCTTCGCCTCGGCCGGCGCGGTGAACCGCACCATCACCGCGCTGGAGCGCGCCTTCCTGCTGCGCTCGTGCAGCGATGCGGTCTATGCCGCCCGCACCCGGCCCTGCCTGATGTACCAGATCCGACGCTGTTCGGCGCCCTGCGTCGAGCGCATCTCCGCCCCCGACTACCGCGATCTGGTGACCCAGGCGCGCGACTTCCTGACCGGGCGCTCGCAGGAGGTGCAGCAGCTCTTGGCCCGGAAAATGGAGGCGGCCTCGGCGGCTCTCGACTTCGAGACCGCCGCCGTGTTCCGCGACCGTATCCGGGCGCTGGCGCATATCCAATCGCACCAGGACATCAACATCGCCGGCGTCGACAATGCCGACGTCGTCGCCGCCCACGAGGAAGGCGGCCAGATCTGCATTCAGGTGTTCTTCTTCCGCGCCGGGCGCAACTACGGCAACCGCGCCTACTTCCCGAGCCACGACAAGTCTCTGGCCGTCGAAGAGGTGCTCGGCGCCTTCGTCGCCCAGTTTTACGACAACAAGCCGGTGCCGCGGCTGGTGCTGCTGAGCCACCGGCTGGCGGAACAGGCGCTCATCGCCGAGGCGCTGTCGCTGAAGGCCGAGCGCAAGGTCGAGCTCAGCCGCCCGCAGCGCGGCGCCAAGCGCAAGCTGATCGACAACGCCCTGCACAATGCCCGCGAGGCCCTGGCCCGCCGCCTGGCCGAAAGCAGCAGCCAAAGAAAGCTCCTGGAACAGCTGGCCGAGATCTTTGGCTTGGACGCCACGCCCGACCGCATCGAGATCTACGACAACAGCCACATCCAGGGCAGCGAGCCCTACGGCTGCATGGTGGTGGCCGGGGCCGAGGGTTTTCGTAAGAACGCTTACCGCAAGTTCAAGATCAAGGACCCCGGAACCGTCGCCGGCGACGACTACGCCATGATGCGCGAGGTGCTGACGCGCCGCTTCACGCGCCTGGTCAGGGAATCGGAGGGCCGGGACGGCAAGGAAGGCGAAGACGCGACCTGGCCGGACCTCATCCTGATCGACGGCGGGGCGGGCCAGCTCAAGGTGGCGCTCGAAGTGCTTGAGGAACTCGGCATCGACAACGTGACCGCCGTCGGCGTCGCCAAGGGGC
>JAVJNS010000015.1:0-1973 GCA_040217155.1 Kiloniellaceae bacterium | reverse complement strand
GCGTCGGCAGGCTTGCCCGATGCGCCGCATCGCGCTTCGCCTGCCTCCTGACGGATCGCCGCACCGCTCGAAAACAGAATTGAGTCAAATTGGGCGCAAAGCGCTTTAGCAGGCTGCTGAAAAACTATTTTGGGCTCGAATTTGCGCAATCATGATTCGCAATCATGCCATTTGCGATTCGATTCCGTCCGTTCCGGGTCGTGTTAGATTCTTTTCTTGCACGACCGCCTTCGTCCGGCGACATTTTCAGCAACCCGTTAGCGGCTTCGGTCATCGGCCGAGGCCGATAACGCTGCCCCGATAGGCCAGGCGCCCTCGCGCCAGGTCGATGCGCAGCAGGTCTTCGGCCAGAACCAGCGGCCCCGGAAAGTCCGCCGCGACCTCGGCCAGCAGGGCGTCGCGGTCGCAGGCCGGCGGCACGAAGTGAGTGAGCGCCAGGACGGCGACCGCCGCCTCCGTGGCGATCTTGCCGACCTCGCCGGAGAGCGTGTGATAGCCGGCGACGTTGGCCAGGGTCTGCGCCGTGCGCACCCCCGGCACGACCGGCATTTCGCGGTGGACGAAGACCTCGTGGACCAGCAGGTCGGCGCCCCGTGCCGCCGAGATCAATGCCGGACAGCGCCGGGTGTCGCCGGAGAGTGCCAGCTTCTTCACGCCATCTTCGATGACGAAGCCGAAGGCATGGCGCACCGGCTGATGGTCGACCGGCACCACCGTCACCTTCAGCCCGCCCAGCTGGAAAACGTCGTCGGCAGCGATTTCCGTCACCGCGGTCTCCAGGGCGGCGGTGGAGGGCCGCTTCTCATGGGCGATACGCTGGCTCAGTTCCGGCTCCCAGAGCGCCATCAAACCTTCGACGTAGCGCCGCGTGCCCGGCGGGCCATAGATCGGCAGCGGCCGGTCGCGCCCCTGGTGCCAGGAGGAAACGATCAATTGATAGAGATCGACCAGGTGGTCGGAATGCAGGTGGGTGAGCAACAGCGCGTCGAGGTCGCGGCCCGGCGTGCCGGCGGCGACCAGCCGCTGAGTCACCCCGGAGCCGCAGTCGACGAGCAGCTTGGCGCTTTCCCCCAAGATGAGCTGCGCCGGGCCGTAGCGTTCGGTCGAGACCACCGGACAGCCGGTGCCGAGAAAAACGATTTCCATGGGCTGTGAGGCTAGCGCCGCCACCGCGCCGCGCAACGAAAAAGGGTCACCTCAATTGGCGGCCCTCATTCATTCGGCTTTGTGCCTGCGCTTCAAGTATCCAGGAACGAGCGCAGTTTGCGCGAGCGGCTCGGGTGCTTCAACTTGCGCAGCGCCTTGGCCTCGATCTGGCGGATACGCTCGCGGGTGACCGAGAACTGCTGGCCGACCTCCTCCAGGGTGTGGTCGGTGTTCATGCCGATGCCGAAACGCATGCGCAGCACGCGCTCCTCGCGCGGCGTCAGGCTGGCTAGCACCCTGGTGGTGGTCTCGCGCAGGTTGGACTGGATCGCGGCGTCGAGCGGGATGACCGCGTTCTTGTCCTCGATGAAGTCGCCGAGGTGGCTGTCTTCCTCGTCGCCGATCGGCGTCTCCAGGGAGATCGGCTCCTTGGCGATCTTGAGGACCTTGCGGACCTTTTCCAGCGGCATGACGAGACGCTCGGCAAGCTCTTCCGGAGTCGGCTCGCGGCCGATCTCGTGCAGCATCTGCCGGCTGGTGCGCACCAGCTTGTTGATGGTCTCTATCATGTGCACCGGGATGCGGATGGTGCGCGCCTGGTCGGCGATCGAACGGGTGATCGCCTGGCGGATCCACCAGGTGGCATAGGTCGAGAACTTGTAGCCGCGGCGGTACTCGAACTTGTCGACCGCCTTCATCAGGCCGATGTTGCCTTCCTGGATCAGGTCGAGGAACTGCAGGCCGCGGTTGGTGTACTTCTTGGCGATGGAGATCACCAGGCGCAGGTTGGCCTCGACCATCTCGGTCTTGGCCTTGCTGGCTTCCTT
>JAVJNS010000013.1:0-90241 GCA_040217155.1 Kiloniellaceae bacterium | reverse complement strand
TGCGGCATCGAGCAGGCGCGCGACCTCCTCGGGGCTCAGGATCACCGACAGCCGGCGCGGTTCGCGCACGGTGGTCATGCCGGTCTGCGCATCGGCACGCTCGAGGGTAACGCCGAAGAAGAAGCGCAAGGCCGAGACCGCGGCGTTCATGGTTGTCGCCGTGGCGCCCTGCGATCGCATGTGCACCTGGTAGCGCCGCAGGTCCTCGGCGCCGGCCTGGTCCGGCGGGCGGCCGAAAAAGGCCGTGAAGTCGGCCACCACCCGGAGGTATCCTCGCTGCGTGGCCGGCGTGAAGCCGCGGACTGTCATGTCCTCGATGAAACGTCGGCGCAACGGGCTGATAGACTTGTCCGTCATGGGTCTGCTCCTGTGTGAGAGAAAGGTTGCGGAACCAAATCTCAACACAGGGCAGACCCTGCCCGTTAGCGCATAGCCTCCACCACTCGCCGCAGCAAACTACCGCGAGAGCGGTTTAGTTCCCTGACCCGAAGGCGACTTTGCCATGCGGCGCAGATGTCTCAATGCCTAAGAGCGATGGCGACGTTCTTCGTCTGCACGTAGTTCCACAGGGCCTCGCGGCCCTTTTCGCGCCCGTAGCCGGACTTACCATAGCCGCCGAAGGGCGTCTCGACGCCGCCGGCATACCACTCGTTGACGAAGACCTGACCGGCCCTCAGATGCCGGGTCACTTTCATGGCCCGCTCCAAGTCCGCGGTGAACACCCCGCCGACGAGGCCGTAGTCGGTGCCGTTGGCGACCGCCAGGGCTTCGTCGTCGCCGGCGAATTTCAGGACCGAGAGCACCGGGCCGAAAACCTCGGTCTGCGCGACCTCCATGTCGGGCTCGACCCCCGTGAAGACCGTCGGCTCCAGGAAACAGCCGGGGCGGTTCAGCCGGTGCCCGCCGGTCGCCGCCACGGCACCCTGGCGCTGGGCAGCAGCACAGAGATCGGCGGCACGGTCGCGCTGCTCCTCGGAGATCATCGCACCCATATTGGCGCCGAAAGTGGGCCGCTCAATGCCGGGGCCGACGGAGAGGCCCTTGGCCATTTCGACGATGCCCTCGACAACGCGGTCGTGGATTGATTCCTGCACGATGACGCGGGACATGGCCGAACAGACCTGGCCAGCGTTGAAGTAGATACCCCAACGCACATTGTCGATGAAGCTGTCGACCTCGGCGTCCTCATAAACGATGGCCGCCGACTTGCCGCCCAGTTCCAGCACGCAGGGCACGACGTTCCGCGCCGCTGCGGTGGCGATGGCGACGCCGGTTGGCACGGAGCCTGTGAAGACGATCTGGTTCACGCCCGGATGTGCGGCGAGGGCAGCCCCCGCCTCGGCGCCGTGGCCGCAGAGGATGTTCACCGCGCCTGTGGGTAACCCGGCGGCCTCCGCCGCCAGGGCAAAGTAGGCGTTAGTCAGCGGGTCCAGTTCGGGCGTCTTGACGACACAGGCGTTGGCGGTGGCCAGTGCTGCGGAGAGCGAGCGGGCGGTCATCTCCAGGGGATAGTTCCAGGGAATGATCTGCGCCGAGACGCCGAAGGGCTCGTAGACCGTGTAGTCGACGTAGCCCGCGCCCAGAGGGATCGAGCGGCCTTCCAGCGTCTCCGCCTGGTTGCCGTAATACTCGAAGTAGCGCGCCGCGCCCTCGACCTCGATGCGGGCTTCCCACAGAGGCTTGCCGCTTTCCAGGGTCAGGAGCGGCGCGATCTCGTCGATCTTCTCGAGCAGATATGCGCCTATCCTGCGCACCTGGCGGCCGCGCTCGACCGGCCGCAGGTCGCTGAGAGCACCGCTCGCATGGCAGCGCCGGGCCGCGGCCACGGCGCGGTCGACGTCACCGGAATCGGCCAGTGCCTGCTCGGCCAATTGTTCTCCGGTCGCCGGGTCGTCGATCCGGAGGCGGCCGGCGCCGCCGTCAACCCAGTGGCCGTCGATATAGTTCTGCCAGTAGGGCTTCACTTCAATCACGAGCGGCCTCGCGCATCCATGCCTGCAGAGCCAGGAGCGAGTGTTCGGAGTTCACGCCGAAGTTTGGATCGACCACCAGGGGTCCGGGCCGGTAGCCCCGACTGTTGAGGCCACGCTGCACCGACTCCACCAAGTGGATGTCCTCTTCTACCGTGGTTGCCCGGTCCTGGATCGCGAGCCGGCGGATGACTTCGGAATCGACGCCGCCGGCAGTGTACCAGCCGCGCCACACGACGACATGTTCCACGTCCACCGTGCGCCAGTGATAGGTGTTGAGGATGTTTCCGGGATAGACCTGGAAGGAAAATAGCGGCCAGAGGAACCAGGAGGAGTAGTCGCCGGCGTGGGCGTTTGCCTCCAGGTCGATGGGGTAACTCATGCGTTCCAGGTTCTGGCACTCAGTGGTGTGGCGCAGGCAGTAACCCTGTGGACGGATGTCGTAGGTCTTGGGCTTGATGACACCGTGCGAGAAGGTCGGGTGGTTGCGCAGGCAGTGGTAGCACTCGGAGTAGTTCTCGACTGAGACCTTCCAGTTGCACCGCTCCGGGATCTCGATCCATTCCAGCGGCGCGAGCCCGGCGATCTGCGGCACAAAGTCGACCAGTTGTTCGCGCACGCCGGGGAACCACACATCCATGGGCTCGGCCTCGGGGTCGAGGTTGACGAAAATGAAGCCATGGAAGTCCTCGAGTCGCACCGGGGTCAGGCAGACTTTCTTACGGTCGAAGCCCGGTACGGCGTTCACGTTGGGACCCGAACGCAGACGGCCGTCCAACTCGTAGGTCCAGGCATGATAGGGGCAGACCAGCAACTTGGCATTGCCGCTGCCTTGCAGAAGCTCGTGGGCGCGGTGTTGGCAGACATTGTAGAAGGCGGCGAGGGCGCCGTCACGGCCGCGCAGGCAGAACAGGCTCTGCCCGGCGATTTCGAAGGTGAAATAGTCGCCGGGCTTTCCGAGCTGCGAGACATGCCCGGCGAACTGCCAGGTCCGGCACATCAGGCCGTCGCGCTCGCTACGGAATACCGCCGGATCGGTGTAGTGTCGTGCTTCGAGGGTATGCACCAGTCCGTCTGGGGCGTTCATAGCCGTCTATCCCTCTACTCCCGATAAATTCCCAGCGCATGGCGGCGCTCGTGGAACTGCTCGATGTTGGCGATCACGTCCTGGCCAGCATCGGCGATGACGAAAGCCATGAGCGTCTCCAGGAAGGCGCCCGTAGCGAAAGTAGACGTGAAGAACTGCGGGGTTTCCGTCTGCACGACGAAGCCGTGTTTGCTGCCGGCGACAATCGGTGAGGCCGGGCTGTCGGAAATGCCGATGATGGTGACCCCCTGGGCCCTGGCGCAGTCGACCGCGTCGACCACCTCGGCGCGGTAGGGTTTGAAGGTCATGGCCAGCAGCACGTCCTCGGGACCGGCGCGCGCGATGTCGTCGATGGCCAGGTTGCCGTTGTGCGGAATGGCACGCACGTTCTCCAGCGCCATGTCCGCCAGGTAGGCGAAGCTCTCAGCCAGGGCGTGGTTGATGCCGACGCCCAGCACATAGGCCCGGCGCGCGGCGACGATGGCGTCGGCCGCCGCCTTCAGTCGGGGCGCATCGCTGGCGGCGAAGGTCTTTTCGATGTTGGTGATGGCGCTGGCCGCCATTTCGCCGTAGAGCCGGCCATGCTTGCCACTTTTGGACAGTGACTGCAGCCAGCGGGCGCGGTCCGGGAAGTTCAGCCCGCCGCGGCGAATCTCCTCGCGGAAGGGTGCGCGGAAGTCCTCGTAGCCGTCGAACCCGCAGGACCGCGCCATGCGCACGAAGGTGTTGGGCTTCACCTGGGCCGCCTCGGCGATCTCGCGGATCGAACTGATGCCCACGTCGCTGGGGCTCTCCAGCACATAGGTTGCCGCCTTGCGGACCTCCGGCGTCAGCCGGGGCAACTGGGCGGCCAGTTCCTGCAGGATCTCGTGGGCGACCGGCGGCTCCACGGATCGTACATTTGTTTGTTTCATAGTTGACGATCGTACAAATGTTTGCATAGCCTGTCCATCTTCTTTCTCGCCCTCGCCACCGCCCAGGGAGCCGCAACCATGCCCTCACACCCAACAGCGAGCCTCCCCGCCTCCGCCCGCGTTGTCATCGTCGGCGGTGGTGTCATGGGCTGCGGCTTGGCCTATCATCTGGCCCACGAAGGCTGGACCGACGTGGTGCTGCTGGAGAAGGCGGAGCTGACGTCGGGCTCGACCTGGCATGCCGCCGGGCAGATCACCCACTCGATCTCGAGCTTCGGGCTCGGCAAGTGCGTCGACTACAACATCGGGCTCTACGCCGGGAAGCTGGAGGCGGAGACCGGTCAGTCGGTCACCTGGCACGGCTGCGGATCCTTCCGCCTCGCCTATACCGAGGACGAGATGGACTGGTTGCGCCACACGACGAGCGTCGGCCGCGCCCTCGGCTTCAACATGGAGCTGGTCGGTCCGCAGCGCGTTCGCGAGCTGCATCCCTTCTACAACCTGGAGGGCGTGCTCGGCGCGTTGCATACGCCAGACGACGGCCACGTCGACCCCTCGGGCGTCACTCAGGCCCTGGCCATCGGCGCGCGCCAATTGGGCGCCAGGATTGTCCGGCGCTGCCGCGCCACCGACATCAAGCAGCAGCCGGATGGCGCCTGGAAGGTCTCGACCGAGCACGGCGACATCCTATGCGAGCACGTGGTCAACGCCGGCGGCACCTATGCCCGCCAGATGGGCGAGTGGAGCGGCCTGCAACTGCCCATGACCTCGATGACCCATCACTACCTCGTCACCGACACAGTGCCGGAATTCCTCAAACTCGAGCGCGAGCTGCCGGTGATCCGCGACGACCGCCTGGTCTCCGGCTACATCCGCATGGAGCAGAAGTCCGGCCTCATCGGCATCTACGAGAAGGAGAACCCCAACGCGATCTGGCTCGATGCCTGTCCCTGGGAAGCGGAGAACGAGCTCTTCGAGGCCGACTACGACCGCATCTTGCCGTGGCTCGAAAACGCCATGGGTCGCATGCCGGTGCTGGCGGAACTCGGCATTAAGCGGGAAGTGCATGGCGCCATCTCCCATCCGCCCGACGGCAATCCGCTGATCGGCCCGGCGCCGGGCGTGCGCAACTACTGGTGCTGCTGCGGCACTCAGATCGGCATCGGCTGGGGTCCGGGCCTGACCCGCGAGCTGGCGCGCTGGATGGTGCACGGCGCCGCCGAAATCTCCACGCGCGAGTTCGACCCGCGGCGCTTCGGCGCCTATGCGACGAAGGACTGGCAGGTGGTGAAGGCCAAGGAGGACTATTGCCTGCGCCACGAGATCCCCTTCCCGCACTTCAACCGCCTGGCCGGCCGTCCGGTGAAGCCGAGCCCGCTCTACGAGCGCTTGAAGGAAAAGGGTGCGGTCTACGAAGAAGTCTATGGCCACGAGCGGCCGCGCTGGTTCGCGCGCGACGGCGTGGCGCAACAGGACCACTACTCTTTCCGCCGCAACGTCGTGCACGACATCGTCGGGCTGGAAGTCAGGGCGGTGCGCGAGCGAGTCGGCGTTATGGACATCTCCGCCTTCACCAAGGTGGAGGTGGCCGGACCCGAGGCAGAGGCATTTCTCGGTCGCCTGGTGGCCAACCGCCTGCCGCAGAGAGTCGGCGGTATCGCGCTGACCCACCTGCTGAACCGGCGCGGGCGCATCGAGATCGAGCTGACGGTGGTGCGCCTCGCCGAAGACCGCTTCTACCTGGTCTGCGCCGCCTTCTTCGAGCAGCGACTGCTCGACCACCTGAACCATCACCTGGACGGCGAGGTGGTGGATATCGTCAAGCGCTCCGACGACTGGGCGGCGCTCGCCCTGCAGGGTCCCAAGGCACGCGCCGTGCTGAGCCGGATTACCGACGCCGCCCTCGACAATGCCAGCTTCCGCTGGCTATCGGCGCGGGAGATCGAGGTCGCCGGCGAACGCATCTGGGCCTTGCGCCTGTCCTACGCCGGGGAACTGGGCTGGGAGCTGCACGGACCGCGCGAGTCCATGCTCGCCGTCTACGAGGCCCTCTGGGCGGCCGGCGAACACTATGGTATCGCCGACCACGGTTCCTTCGCGATGAACATCATGCGTCTGGAAAAAGCCTTCAAGGGCGCCGGCGAGCTGACCAACGAGGTGACCCTGCCGGAAGCCGATGTCATGCGTTTCGTGAAGGTAGACAAGGGCGACTTCCTCGGCCGCGAAGAGACCGTCAAGAGCCTGGAGAGCGATCTGCCCTGGGTCTGCGTCTACCTGGAGATCGAACCGGACGGGGTCGCCGACGGCCACGGCGGCGAGGCGGTGCTGCACGACGGTGCGGTGGTCGGCACCACCAGCTCGGTCGCCTACGGCCACAGCGTCGGCAAGATACTCGCCTTCGCCTACGTGAAGCCGCGGGCCGCCGCGCCCGGCACCGAACTGGAGGTCGCCATTCTGGGCACGCCGCGCCGGGCCAGGGTGCTGGGCGCCGCGGCCTACGATCCGGAAAGCCGCCTGCCGCGCAGCGATGCCGATGCCGAAAGCGACGCCGCGTGACGCAGGCGCCTGCCATACCGCAAATCATGCGCGCCGTGGTGCTTACCGGGCATGGTGAAATCGACAAGCTCGTGTATCACGACGACTGGCCGGTGCCTCAACCGGGACCGGGCGAAGTGTTGATCCGGGTTCATGCCTGCGGCCTCAACAACACCGACGTCAACACGCGGACCGCCTGGTACTCCAAGAGCGTCACCGGGCAAACCACGGGCGGCGCCCTTGAAAGCGCGGGCGACAACGACGCCACCTGGGGCGGCGCGGCGATCGCCTTTCCGCGCATCCAGGGCGCCGATGTCGCCGGGACAGTGGTCGCGCTTGGCGCGGGCGCGAATGACGCGTTGCTCGGCCGCCGCGTCCTGGTCGATCCCTGGCTGCGCGACTGGAGCGCACCGCTCGACCTCGATCGCTGCGGCTACTTCGGCTCCGAATGCGACGGCGGTTTCGCCGACTACACAAAGGTCGACCAACTCCAGGTGCATCCCATCGACAGCGACCTGGGCGACGCCGAACTGGCCACCTTCGCGACGTCCTACGTCACGGCTGAGAACATGCTCAACCGCGCGAAGGTGGGGCCCGGCGACAGGGTACTGATCCCCGGGGCCTCGGGCGGCGTCGGCTCAGCGCTCGTTCAGCTCGCCAAACGGCGTGGCGCGACGGCCATCGCCATGTGCGGCGACGACAAGCGCGATCAAGTGGCTGAGGTCGGCGCCGATGCGATCCTGCCGCGGGCACCTGAAGATCTGAAGTCGGCGCTCCTGGCAGCCATCGGCCGGGACAGCGTCACGGTCGTCGCCGACGTGGTCGGCGGCGCCTGCTGGCCGCAGCTGATCGATGCCCTAGCACGCGGCGGGCGCTACACCTGCGCCGGGGCCATCGCCGGGCCGATTGTTGAGATGGACCTCCGCACCTTCTATCTCCGCGACCTTGCTTTTACCGGCGCCACGATCGTGCCGCCCGGAGTCTTCGCGGATCTCGTCGGCTATATCGCGCGCGGCGAGATCAAGCCGCTGCTCGCCGCAAGTTATCCTCTTGAACATCTGCGAGACGCCCAGCAGGCCTTTATCGACAAGCGCCATGTCGGAAACTTCGTGGTAATCATGGGTGCGGCGCCGTGAAGATCACGCGCATCTCCGTCTGGCAGCTGGACCTGCCGCTGACCAAGCCCTACTGGCTATCGGGCGGTCGTCTGAAATTCGAGCGGCTCGACTCGACTTTTCTGCGCATCGATACTGACGAGGGGCTGTCGGGTTGGGGCGAAGGCTGTCCTTGGGGCAACAGCTATCTACCGGCGCACGGAGCTGGCCTTCGCGCTGGCTTGAAGATTCTGGCGCCGGCCCTGATAGGTCGCGACCCCGCTGCACTTGACGCGATCAACTGTGCGATGGACAGCACGCTGCCGGGACATCCCTTCGTAAAGTCGGCCCTGGACATCGCCTGCTGGGACATCCTTGGCCAGGCCGCCGGCATGCCGCTATGGCGCTTGCTCGGCGGCGAGGCTGCCGACCCGGTACCGGTGAACTCGTCAATTTCCACCGGAACTCCGGAAGAGATGATCGCGCTGATCCGCGAGGCCAGCGCCAAGGGCTACCGTACCCATTCGGCCAAGGTCGGCGGCCTGGACATCGCGGCGGACATCGCCCGCATCGAGGCTATCGCCGCGGTCCTGCCGGCGGATGAGTCGGTGACCTTCGATGTGAACCGCGCCTGGACCCCTGCCGTTGCTGTGCAGGTTCTCAACTCGGTGAGCTTCGGTGGCTGGATCGAACAGCCCTGTGAGACGCTCGACCAGTGCAGCCATGTGGCCGGTCGCGTGCGCCAGCCGATCATGCTGGACGAATGCCTGCACGACTTCCAGGGCCACCTCGAAGCCTGGAAAGGGCGAGCCTGCGAAGGCGTCAAGGTGAAGCCCAATCGCCTCGGCGGCTTGACAAAGGCGCGGCGGGTGCGCGATCTCGGCCTTGCCGTCGGCTGGCGCATGCATATCGAGGATGTCGGCGGCTCGGCCCTGGCCGACACCGCCGCCATCCACCTGGCCTCGGCGACGCCGGCGGAAAGCCGCCTGGCCAGCTGGCTCAGCCACGATCACCTTGCCGTCGACCCGGTGCCCGGCCAAGGGGCGCGCAACGCCGACGGCTTCGCCGCGCCACCACAATCACCCGGCCTCGGCGTCGCCCCGCCGCCCGAGGCGCTCGGCGAACCCATCGCGGTCTACGGCGCTTAAGATGAAGATCATCCGTCTCACTCTGTGGCGCGTCGCGCTGACCAGCCATACCGCCTACTATATGGCCGAGGGTAAGGCCTGCGAGACGGTCGCCTCCATGGTGCTGCGCATCGACACCGATGCCAGGCTGCAGGGCTGGGGCGAGGTCTGTCCAATTCCGCACTACCTGCCGGCCTACGCGGCGGGCGTGGCGCCGGCACTGGAAGAGCTGGCGCCGATCCTGCTGGGTTGCGATCCTGTCGGTCCGGAGGCGGTAATGGCGCGCCTCGATCGATACCTGCCCGGACACCGCTACGCAAAGTCGGTCATCGACATTGCACTCTGGGATCTCACCGGCAAGGCCGCGGGCCTGCCGCTCTACGCGCTGCTCGGTGGACTCCAGTCGAGCACTCTGCCGCTTTATCATTCGATTACATGTATTGCACCGGAGGAGATGGCCCGAATTGCCAAGGAGGCCCAGGCCGAGGGCATCCGGCAGTACCAGGTGAAGCTCGGCGTCGACGCTGACTGGCAGGCCGATGTCGAGCGCCTGCGTCGGGTACGCGAAGCGGTTGGGCCGGGTTCGCTGGTCTACGGTGACTGGAACCGTGGTGCCACTCGCCTGCAGGCGACCCGCGTCGGCCGCGCGGTTGCCGACCTCGATGTCATGCTGGAGCAGCCCTGCAAGACGCTGGAGGACTGCGCCGCTGTGCGCGCGGCCACCGGCCTGCCCATGAAGCTCGACGAGAACGCCCACGACACCGCCACCCTGCTGCAGGCACATCGCTTCGGTTGCATGGATGCTGTGGCGTTGAAGCTGTCGAAGTTCGGCGGCTTGAGTGCGCTGCGCCGCGCCCGCGACCTCTGCCTCCACCTCGGAGCGGAGATGTGCATCGAGGACACTTGGGGCTCCGACATCGCCACCGCGGCCGCGCTGCACCTGGCCGCCGCCACGCCGCCTGCTGCGGTGCTCAATGTTTGCGATCTCTCCGGTTACGTTACGCCGCGCCTCGACCCTGCCGCACCACTGCGGCAGAACGGGCGCATTGCGGTGCCCGACGGGCCGGGCCTCGGCATTGCCCCCCCTGTCGAGGCGCTCGGGCAGCCAATCGCGGTATTCGAATGAGAGGAGCCCTCCGATGAAAGCGGACATCATGCAGAACGATTGGATCCTGCGGGCCCGGCAGGTTTTGCCCGCCGGCGGCTTCGGCAACTTTGACCCCGGCATCGTGATTCGCGAGGGCCGCGGCGCCCGGGTGTGGGACGAGGACGGCCGCGAGTACATCGACTATCTGATCGGCTCGGGACCGATGATCCTCGGCCACGGTCACCCGGAGGTGCTGGAGGCGGTGCAGGAGCAGCTCGGCAAAGGCATGACCTTCTTCGCCAGCAACGCCCGCGGCATCGAGCTGGCCGAGGTCATCTGCGGCGCCGTGCCCTGTGCCGAGCAGCTGCGCTATGTCAGCACCGGCGGTGAGGCGGACATGTACGCCATGCGTCTCGCCCGCGCCCACACCGGCCGCGAGAGAATCCTCAAGTTCGAAGGCGGCTATCACGGCATGTCGGGCGAGGCGCTGATGAGCCTGGCGCCGCAGAAACTGGTGAACTTCCCGCTGGCCGTGCCGGACTCTGCCGGCATTCCCGAGAGCGTGCGCGATTCCATGCTCATCGCGCCATTCAATGATGTCGACTTCGCCCGCCAGCTGATCGCAGAGCATGCCGACGAGATCGCCGGCGTCATCGTCGAGCCGCTGCAGCGGCTGATCCCGCCCGAGCCGGGCTTCCTTGAAACGCTGCGCGAAGAAACCGCAAAGCACGGCATCGTGCTGATCTTCGACGAAGTGGTGACCGGCTTCCGTCTCGCCTACGGCGGGGCACAGGAACGCTACGGCGTGACCCCCGATCTCTGCACCCTCGGCAAGATCATCGGCGGTGGTTTTCCCCTCGCCGCAATCGCCGGCAAGTCCGAGATCATGGCCCACTTCGACAAGGCCAAGGTGGGCGAAGCCGGGTTCACCTTTCAGATCGGCACCCTGAGCGGCAACCCGGTGGCTGCGGTCGCCGGCCTCAAGACCCTGGAGATTCTGCGTCGGCCGGGCAGCTACGAGACCCTCCGCCGACACGGCGAGACGCTGATGGCGGCGTTGAAGCAGTCGCTCTCCGCCGCCGGGGTGGATTTCAGGATCGTCGGTGACCCGGTGCTCTTCGATGTGGTCTTCACGGCAGAACGGGTCAGGGACTACCGCGGCGTCCAAAAGGGCGACGCCGACCGCGCCACCAGGTTCAACCAGCTGTTGCGCGAGCAAGGTATCTTCAAATCGGCTGGCAAGATCTATCCCTCCCTGGCGCTCAGGGAGGCGGACATCACCCAGACGATCGACGCGATCAGCGTTTCGACTAAAGGTCTTCAGTCTGATTGAGCTCGCGAATCCGGAAGCTTTCTATTCCTGCGTCCGACCGACGACAGTGCGATGGCGAGCGGGCAAGAGGCTTGCCTGACCCGAACCTGGACAGTCAAACCTGTCCGCTGTTGGCACTTAGCGGCGGTCTTGATCGGCTGGCGGGCAGGTTCGCTTCTTGGTACCTAGCTGATATCAGCGGACAGAGGCCGTGAGGTGGACTGCCAATGTGAGATTGCCCGCATCAAAAGCATGCTTATGTGAAATTCCGGCATCACTTTATCTGAGACGCTTAACGGCTTAGCCATTGATACTACGAGAAGCTCTGAGGGCACTTTATGTGAGACACCTCAGGTGCCCCGGCCTGCGAGACAGGTTCACTGATCTCTCTTGAGGTGAAGGAGGATTTCTCCACCCGGCAGGGCGGTGGCTCGGCGGGTTCTGGCGGTTCCTCGAGACGGCCTTTCCCATGACCAGCAAGACTTGGACCGCGTGGTCGGCTCTCAGTGCGCCAAGAAGACTGGAATGCCGGCATTGGTGACGATATGCCGGGTGGCGCCGCCGAAGATCATCTGGCGCAGGCGGCTCTGGGCATAGGCGCCCTTGATGATCAGGTCGCTGCCGAGCCGCGCGGCCTCGGCGAGGAAGGCCGCACCGGCTTCGCTCTCGGGCTGCAGTTCGCGGGCTTCCGAGGAAATGCCGTTGCGCTGCAGGTAGCGTAGCAAACTCCGGCCATCCGGCTGCGTGAACTTGCCGCCGGCCACCGTCGCGACCACGACTTGGCGGGCGCGCTGCAACAGCGGCTTGGCGAAGGCGACGGCGCGGGCGGCCTCGGGCGTGCCGTTCCAGGCGATCAGGACGTTCTCGCCCAGCTTGACGGGGGGCGCTGGCGGCGCCAGAAGGACCGGCCGCCCGCCTTCGAAGAGCGCTGCTTCGAGGGCGCCCATGCGCGGACCGTCGGAGACCGACTGCGGCCTTGCGAGAACGGTGACGTCGAACACGCGGGCGTAGACGCCGAGGAAGTCGCGTCCCGTGGCGCCGTCGCTGTCGTGCCAGCCGAAGGAGGCGCCGGCGCAGCCGTCGCTGTAGCGGGCGAGACCGCGCGCTGACATGAGGTTCTCGAACAGCGCGCGGCAGGATCGCACGCGTTCCTCCGACGACTGCGGGTCCGGACCCGTTGTGACCATGACGCCACTGAAAGAGTCCGCCGACACCAGAAGCGATGGGTCCGGCTCCAGGGCGAAGCCCTCCACATAGCTCGCGAAAATCTGTGCCAGTTGAGCGGCGCTGTCGATGACCGACGTTCCAGTGGAATGATCCTCGACCGGCAAGAGAATTGTCTTCATGGGGGCACTAACTCCACTCGTCTCGCGACACCATTCTGTCTATGATTGCACGAAGAGAAAAGCCTCGTCCCTATGTTCCTGCCGATCCGCTAATGTCCCGCAATCCCAGCGAAACCAAGCCGCCTGCAGGCCGGCCGCCGCCGGCGGCGTCCCCCGCTCCCGCAGGGACGCCCTTTTTCCGCATCTTCTTTTCCATCATGCTGCCGATGTTCCTGGCGGTGGTCGACCAGACCATCGTCGCGACCGCGCTGCCGGCCATTGCCGGAACCATGGGCGGCGTCGAGCGGATTTCGTGGGTGGTCGTGGCCTACCTGGTGGCGACGACCGTGGCGGCGCCGGTCTACGGACAACTCGGTGATCTCTTGGGACGCCGCCGCCTCCTCATCATCGCGCTCGTCATCTTCATGGTTGCCTCCCTGCTGTGCGCCGTTTCCACCAGCGTGGAGATGCTGACCGCCATGCGCATTCTGCAAGGTCTCGGCGGCGGTGGCTTGATGACGCTGTCGCAGGCGCTGGTCGGCGAGGCCGTTCCGCCGCGCGAGCGGGCGCACTATCAGGGCTATCTCGCGGCGGTCGCCGTATCGTCGAGCACCTTCGGACCGGTCGCCGGCGGTTTTCTCACCGAGCACTTCGGCTGGCAATCCGTGTTTCTTGTCAACCTGCCTCTCGGCCTGTTGGCGATCGTCCTCGCCGTCCGGCTGCCGAAGCAGCCGGGGCCGGGGACGCCATTCCGTTTCGACCTGCTGGGCGTGCTGCTCTTTGCGGTCTGCATTGCCTCCGCGCTCATCTTGTTGGAGCAAATCCGGCAGATCGCCGAAGCGGTGTTGCCGGTCGTGGTCATGCTCGCGGTGCTGCTGCCGGTCACTCTGCTCCTGTTGGTCTGGCGCGAGAAGCGGGCGGCCGACCCGCTGCTGCCGATCGCCCTGCTGCGCGACCCGACGACCTGGCGCAGCGACGCCCTGGCCGCCTGCCATGGGGCTGTATTGGTCTCGCTGCTGACGTTCCTGCCGATCTATCTGCGCGTGGTCGGCGGTGCCTCGCCGGCCGAGACCGGCTTGTTGCTGCTGCCGATGACCATCGGTGTCGGTATCGGTTCCATGGTCACCGGGCGGGCCGTCAGCCGCACCGGACGCACGGCCGTTTTCCCGTCCTTCGGCCTGATCTTCGTGGTCCTGGGCCTCATCATCGTGGCACTGTGGTCGCGGTATATGAGCCTGACGCAGTTGTCGGGGTTCCTCGGCGTCACGGCGATCTTCATGGGCACGGTGATGGGTGTCGTGCAGGTGACGATTCAAAGCGCCGCTGGCCCAGGCAAACTGGGCGCCGGGGCCGCCACGGTGCAGTTCTCGCGTGCCTTGGGGGCGGCGCTGGGTACGGCCGTCGTCGGTTCTGTTCTCTTCGCAGCCTTGGCGGCCCAGAACCCGGAGGCCGCCAGTGTCTTTGCAAGTCTTCTGCAGGGCAATGTCGGCCACCTCGCGCGACTGTCAGCCGGTGCGAGTGCAGCCGTTCAGAGCGAGATCGCCGACGCCTTTCGCGCCTCGTTTCTGACGATCGCTGGCTTTGCGGCGCTCGCCCTGATACTTGCCTGGTCTATCCCGCTTCGGCGCATCTGAAGCCACGACAACACCCATGTTAGGCGCCCAAAGCGGTTAGTGCGGCCTGCCGCTTTCCATCAGGAAGCCGTCGGGGAAGGTCGTCCGCAGGCCGGTTTCCGCCAGTACGCCGGTCCGCGCGCCCTCGAGGCGCAGGCCGTCGAGATGGGCGCCGATGAACTGGGCGCCGCGCAGGTCGCAGCCGCTGAGGTCGGCGCCGCGAAGATTGGCATCTGAGAAGTCGCAGGCCGCCAGAACGGCGCCCTTGAAATCGATGCCCTTGAGATTGGCCTTGGCGAAGGAAATGGTGGCCAGGCTGCGCCCTGCCAGATCGATGCCCGAGAGATTGTGCTCAGAAAAATCGGCGCGCGCGCCCTTCTTGCCGTCGCTGTTGATCCAGGCCTCGTGGCGGTGCAGCGCCCGGTGCAGCTTCTGGGCGGCAATTGGGAGCAGCGGCGTGGACAGCACGCCGTCCAACTCCGGGACCATATTCTCGAAGGAGGCGCCGCGCAGGTCCGCCTCCTGCAGGCGGACGTTTTCCAGGGCGATGTTGTCGAGCTCGGCGCCGGTGAAGCGGGTGCCACGCAGGTCCGCACCGCCGAGCTCGATTTCCGCCAAGCTGGCGCCGGTGAAGTCGACGTCCTTCATCTGGGCATTGCGCATGTCAGTGCGGTCCAGACTGGCATTGCGGAAGGACGAGCAGATCTCTCGAAACTCCTCAATCTCGCGGTCGTCGTTCTGGCTGATGACGCTGCCTTTGCGCAGATCTGCCTTGTCGAAGCGCGTTCGCTCCAGGACCGCGTTGTCGAAGGCGGCGGCGCGCAGGTCGGCGCGCTCGAAGTTGGCGCGGGTCAGGTCGGCGCCCTCGAAACTCGACGCGAAGAGGCGGGCGCGGGCGAAGTCGGAATCCACCAGGCTGGCGCCGGTGAACTTGCATCCGAGGAAGTGCGCCTGCGCAAAACACATGCTGCGGAAATCCAACCCGGCGAGCACGCAGTGCTGCATGATCACACGCCGGCCGTCGCGCCGCTGTCTGACGAAACGGCCATGCACGGTGGCCAGCGTCTCAAGGGCATCCTGCCCGATGATCCGCCGCGTCAGCAGGATGTTGCTGTTGTCGTTGCGCATCGTCGTCTCCCGTTGTCCTCAAGGCTTTCCCCGGTTTTCAGGGAAGCGGGTGACCCTACCCGCGGCGGCCCGGCTCACAAAGGCTTTTCGTTTCGTAATTTATTGAAATACCGGGAAAAAGCGCCTTTTGGATGGCGCCGGCGGTGGTGCTCCTCCGACCTTTTCGACGGCCTGCCTGACACGACGTGCTTAACGGTTTATGAAGCCGGATAATCCGGTTAGAAAAGCCGTCGACGCAGTTCTTCCGTGGCACAAACATTCCTGTGCTAGAGTCTCAATGAAGAACGTTTGGGGGAAGGATGTCCGATCAGCCGCTGGGAAGTCCTGACGACGCCGGCCTGCCGCCGGCGGCCGGCGGCTTGGCGAGCCGGCCGTTGCGCAGCGCCATTCCAGCGGAAGAACTCGGTTCGGTGACGCTCACGCCCAGGGGTGATTTCGCCGCCGGCAGTTATCAGACCTTCACCTTGGTTTATTCCGCCGGCAAGTTCGGCATCGACGATTCAGGCTCCCTGCGCATCTGCTTCCGTTTCGCCAGCGATCAGACGCGCCCGCAGTTCGAAAACCCCGAGGGGCCGAACTACACCACGGTTGTGGCCTCCAATTCCGCTGTCCTTCAACACCATTACGATCCCAAGGGCAACGTGCGGCCCTGGGACCGCACGCTTTACATCAAGGTGGTGCGCGGCTTCCTGCGCGAGGGCGACACCATCACCGTGACCTTCGGCGACCGCACCCAGGGTTCGCCAGGCATGCGCCTGCAGACGTTCTGCGAAGAGACATTCGAATTTCACACCCTGATCGATCCCATCGCCACCTACTGCTACCAGCCGCTGCCCGAGCAGCCGACCATTCGCATCGTGCCCGGGGACCCGGAGGCCTTCATCGCGGTGGTGCCGACCTTGCGGCGCTGCGGCGAGACCTTCGGCCTGCGTCTCAAGGCAGAGGATCGTTGGGGCAACCCCACGGACAGATGCGACCGTAGCTTCCGTCTTGAAAGCAACCTTCCTGTTGACGGACTGCCGCAGAGAATGAGCCTGCGGCCCGGCGCCTTCACGGCTGCCGCAGAGGGGCTCAGCGTTGCCGCGCCGGGCGACATCGTCATCAGGCTATTGGATGACGAAGGCGCGGTGGCGGCCACCGCCAACCCGCTGCGCATCGCCGCGCAGGCAAGCCTGGTGCACTATTGGGGCGATCTGCACGGCCAGTCGGAAGAAACCATCGGTACCGGCAGCGCCCGCGAGTACTTCGCCTTCGCGCGAGACCGCGCCTTTCTCGACGCGACCGGCCACCAGGGCAACGACTTCCAGATCACCTCGCCGTTCTGGCGCGATCTCGATGACCTCTGTGCGGAGTTCGACGTACCCGGCAGCTTCGTCGCCGTTCCAGGCTATGAGTGGTCGGGCAACACCGGCCTGGGCGGCGACCGCAACATCTACTATCCCGAGGAGGGGCGCCTGTTGCGCCGATCGTCTCATGCCTTGGTTGAAGACCGCTCCGATATCGCGACCGACGCCAACAGCGCCGCCGAACTCTTCGAGGCCCTGGCCGCCGCCAAGGAATGGGACGTCGTCGGCTATGCCCACTGCGGCGGGCGCTACGCGGACGTGAAACTGGCGCATGACGGCCGCTTCGAGAAGTCGATGGAGGTCCACAGCTCCTGGGGTACTTTCGAGTGGCTGCTTCAGGACGCCTTCGAGATGGGCTATCGGGTCGGTGTCGTCGCGAACTCCGACGGCCACAAGGGGCGGCCCGGCGCCAGCTATCCCGGGGCCTCGCTGTTCGGCGCGGTGGGCGGGCTGACGTGTTTCCTCGCCGAAAAACTGACGCGCCCGGCGGTTCTCGATTGCCTGCGCAAGCGGCATCATTACGGCACCACCGGCGGCCACGGCGGCCGTATGTTCATCGATGTGAAAGCGCGCTTCGATGAAAGCGCCACGCACTATCACGACGACCCGCGCCTCGGGCCCAGCGAAGGCCGCGGCGCGACGGAAGCGATCATGGGCGACATCGTCCACCTGGCTGCGGGTGGCGCGGAGCTGCAAGTGGATATTGCCGCCGCCGCCGCCATTGAGCGGGTCGATATCTTCAACGGCCTCGAGCACGTTGAGACCCTCCGGCCTTACGGCAAGGACGAGCTCGGCAACCGCATCCGCGTCATCTGGGAGGGCGCCGAGTACCGCGGCCGCTTCCGCCAGGTCCTCTGGGACGGCACCGCGCATCTCTCCGGCAACTCGATTCTGGATGCCCGGGCAGTTAACTTTTTCAACCGCGACAAAACCCTGGAACGGAAGTCGGACTCTGAGCTTGCCTGGCGCGCCCTGACCACCGGCAACATCGGCGGTTTCGACCTCTGGGTTGCCGACGCCTACGGCGGTACCCTGAAAATCGAGACGCCCTTGGTAAAGTGCGGTATTCCGCTGGAGGAGATCGGCCTGGAGGACGAAGTTTTCGACGCGGGCGGCATCCTGCCGCGCTATCTGAAAGTCTTTCGGCTGCCGGCGGTCAATCCGCACCGCAGGTTCAGCTTTACGCGGCGTCCCGACCTGCGCCCGGAAGGCGACAATCCGATCTTCATTCGCGTGACCCAGGAAGACGGCACCCTGGCCTGGACCAGCCCGATTTACCTCTACCGCTAAAGCGCTTTGCGCCCAATTTGAATCAATTCTGTTTTCGAGCGGTGCGGCGATCCGTCAGGAGGCAGGCGCCCCCTGAAGTTCCCCGGGCGATGCGGCGCATCGGGCAAGCCTGTCGACGCCGCGGGCGCCCGCCGCTCGGAAACCCGCCAGGGCCTTTGGGGCCCGGGCGGCTTTGCGCCAGTACCGGCGGGCTTTGGCTTGACCATAGCGCCGCTATGCCCGGCGCCAAATCCTCTTGGTCCTGACACAAATCCGCTCCGGCAGAATGGCTCAAATTGGGCGCAAAGCGCTTTAATGGACCACTCGGAAGAGTCGCAAGCGGACGGCGGAACTCCCGCCGGTCATGCGCCTTGGTATTTGACAGCCTCGTCGGATTGGTGAAAACTCGGAGGTCAAGTGCCGCACAACGGCGCGTCAGATAACATAGCGGGAAGACCGCAAGAGGCAATGACGCCCCAACGCCGCCCTGACGAGGGGCCGGTCTTGGGGTTTTTCGTTTTTGGGGATGGCGTTGAAAACAGGGGAGATCCCTCTCGGGATCCTATACTCGGTCACCGGGACCTATAGTCTGATCGGACAGGCTTGCCTGGATGGCGTGCGCCTTGGCCTGGAGGAGGTCAACGAGGACCCGCGCTATCCCTTTGCCTTTCGTCCGGAAATCGAGGATCCCGGCGGCGACATCGACCGCTACCTCGCCTTCAGCGAAGCGATGCTGCGCGAGCGCGGCTGCCGGCACATCATCGGCACTATCACCTCGATCGGCCGTAAGGAAGTCATCCCGATCATCGAGAAGTACGACGCGCTGCTCTGGTACATGTGCCCCTACGAAGGATTCGAGTGCTGCGAGAACGTGATCTACACCGGGGCCTGCCCGAATCAGCACATCGTGCCGCTGTTCCGCCACCTGCTGCCGCGCTACGGCAAGCGGGTCTACCTGGTGGGCTCCAACTACATCTGGGGCTGGGAGACCAACCGCACCGCCCGCGAACTGGTTCATGCTTCGGGTGGCGAAGTCGTCGGCGAGAAGTACCTGGCCTTTTCGTCGCACGACGTCACGCGCATCATCGAGGACATCCGCGATCAGGAGGCCGGTTTCGTCCTCAACAACCTTGTCGGCACGTCAAGCTATGCTTTTCTTTCGGCCTATCACGAGGCCGGCCGCAGCGATCCCGGTTTCGCGCCGGAAAACCGTCCTGTCGTCAGTTGCAACCTCACCGAGGCCGAACTCGACAGCATCGGTGCGGCGGCGGAAGGTCTGCTCTCCACCGCGATCTATTTCGACAGCCTGGAGAGCGCCGCCAGCCGCGCCTTTCGCGAGCGGGTGCGGCAGCGCTTCGGCACGGCTCAGCGCAACTCCGTCTACCTGGTGAATGCCTACATCGCCGTGAAGCTGCTCGCCGAGGCAATCCTCGTTTGCGGCAGCGACGAGATCGAGGCGGTGCGCGAAGCCCTCTTCGGGCTCGCCCTGGAGACACCGCTCGGAGTCGCGGCAATCGACAGACGCACCAACCACGCGACGCTGCGCCCCTATATCGGGCGCGGCGCCGCGGACGGCAGCTTCAAGGTAATCGAGGCGGCGCCTGCGCCGATCGTCGCCGATCCCTATCTCGTCGACTTCGATGCCCGTCAGTTCGGCCTGGAAGTCAACCGACGCTCGGCCACCCAACTGAGGGTGGTGAAATGACCGCCTTCCGGACGCCGAATTTCCGCGGCTGGCAGGTGGTCGTCCTGCATCGTGAGGATGCGGGCATGCGGCGGCTGGCCCGCCAGCTCGAGCGCTTCGGTGTTACCTGTCACATCGCCTGGCCCAAGCTGGAAAGCCTCGACTTGGCAGTGAAGGCGGTATTCTTCGACGGTGACAGCGGCTACGACGGTCTGTTTCCCTGGCCGGCCGGGCAGCCGCCGGTGCCGCTGATCGCCCTGATGCGCTCCGAGGCTCCGGGCCGCCTGGAATGGGTGTTGTCGCAGGGCATCTCGTCGCATCTGGTCAAGCCCGTGCAATCGACAGGCGTCTACAGCGCCCTGGTGCTGGCCAGCCACAGCTTTGAGCAGACGCAAAAGCAGGCTGCCCGGGTCGAGGCCCTCAAGACGCGCCTGCGGCTGCGTCCCGAAGTAATCCGGACGATCCTCACGGTGATGCGCCTGGACGGAAGCGACGAAGACAGTGCCTTTGCCGTGATCCGGGCCGCCGCCATGGAACGGCGCATGACGGTGGAGGCCTTCTGCGCCGTTGCCGACGAAAGGAGCCTTCGTGGCCTTCTGCCCCAGCGGCGCCACGGCGGTGGCTTGGGGAGGGCATGAGGGTCTTTCGGGAGTTGTTGAAGCGCAAACTCGCGGTCTTTGGACTGGGGGTCATCGCGGTGATCGTGTTCCTGGCGGTGATGGCGCCGTTGATCACGCCCTATTCCCCGGACGATCAACTTTTCGAGGGGCTCACACTCGAGGGGGCACCGATGCCACCCGGCGGAATCTTTGTGCTGGGGACCGACCTCTTGGGACGCGATCTCTTTTCCCGCCTGATCTACGGCGCCAGGACGTCACTGATTATCGGCATCGTGGCGAATGGCGTGGCCGTGTTGACAGGTGCCATTATCGGCATTACCGCAGGCTTCCTGCGCGGCGTGGTAGGGGCCGTCCTCATGCGCTTTACCGATCTCATGATGGCTTTCCCGGCCCTGCTGCTGGCCATTGCGCTAGCCGCCATCTTCCGCCCCAGCCTGTGGATTGTGGCGCTGGTCATCGCCATGGTGAACTGGGTGCAGGTGGCACGCGTCATCTACACGGAGACAATCTCGCTTTCCGAGCGCGACTTTGTCGAGGCAGAGCGCAGCCTCGGTGCCTCGCCGTTGCGCATCCTGTTCCGGCACATCGCGCCTCATCTCGTCTCCACCATAGTGGTCTGGGCGACGCTCGGGATTGCCACCACGGTGCTCCTGGAAGCCACTCTCAGCTTTCTCGGGATCGGCGTACAGCCGCCGACGCCGAGCTGGGGCAATATCATCTTCGAGAATCAAACCTATTTCACCACGGCGCCCTGGCTGGTCTTCATACCGGGCGCGGCGATCCTGATGCTGGCCCTGTCGTTCAATGTGGTCGGCGATGCTCTGCGCGATATTCTCGATCCCCAGCAAAAGGGCCAGGGCTGATGGCCGCCTTCGCAGCCAGACGCCTGTTCGGAGCCGCGCTGATCATGCTGGGAATCAGCCTGGTCACCTTCGCTCTCATCTACCTGCTGCCGGCCGACCCGGCGCGGCAGATTGCCGGCCGCAGTGCGACCGCGGCGACGGTCGAAAACATCCGTGAGCAATTGGGCCTGAACCTGCCGTTCCATGAACGCTACTTCCGCTATCTGGGCGATCTGTTGCAAGGCGATCTCGGCCGCTCCTACATCCAGAAGACCGAGGTGAATACGCTGATCGCTTCGCGGCTGCCGCCGAGCCTGCTGTTGATGGCCGCCGGAATCTTCGCCGAACTGCTGATCGGCCTGACCATCGGCATCGTCGCGGCGGTCAAGCGGCGCACAAAAATCGACCAGAGCCTGATGGTCCTATCGTTCATCGGGGTTTCGGCCCCGCAGTTCGTTGTCGGCATCCTGCTGATCTACGTCTTCGCCTATCGGCTCGGCTGGTTTCCGCTGAGCGGCTACGGTACCGCCATGCACTTGGTCCTGCCGGCGCTGACTCTCGGCTTTCTCGGGGCGGGGTGGTATGCGCGGATGATGCGCTCCTCCATGCTGGATGTGCTGCAGCAGGATTTCGTGCGTACTGCCCGCGCCAAGGGCCTCAGCAAGCTGCGCGTCGTTCTGCGCCATGCCGTTCCCAATGCACTCTTGCCGATTATCGCCATGGTCGGCATCGACATCGGCATCCTGATGAGCGGCATCGTCGTCGTCGAGTCGGTCTTCGGATGGCCGGGGATCGGCCAGCTCGCCTGGCAGGCAATTCAACGTGTCGACATCCCCATTATCATGGGGGTCACATTAGTCGCTGCCTGGGCCATCGTGCTCGGCAATCTCTTTGCCGATTTTCTGGCCCTCTTTATCGACCCAAGGATCAAACTGCGATGATCCCAACTGGAGGAACCCCTTGGGGCGATCAATCCAATCCAGAACAGGAGGACTGAAATGAAAAAGTGGTTGCTAGCGGGCGCTGCAATTCTCTTGCTGTCGGGTCCCGCGATGGCCCAGGTCAAGCAGGGCGGATCGATGACCGTCACCTACAAGGACGACGTCTCGACCCTGGATCCGGCGATCGGCTACGACTGGCAGAACTGGTCGATGATCAAGAGTCTCTTCGACTCCCTGATGGACTATGAGCCGGGGACGACGGTGCTGGTCCCCGATCTGGCCGAGAGCTATGAGATTTCACCGGACGGCTTGGTCTATACCTTCGAGCTGCGCGACGGCGTGAAGTTCCACAATGGCCGCGAGATGACCGCCAAGGACATCAAGTATTCCCTGGAGCGGGCGGTCAATCCGGCGACCCAGAGTCCCGGCGCCGGCTTCTTCGCGGCGATCAAGGGCTTCGATGCGGCCTCGACCGGCGATGCCGCCGGATTGGAAGGTATCGAAGTGGTCGACGATTCGACCGTCAAAATCGTGCTGTCGCGGCCCGACGCCACCTTCCTACACGTCATGGCCTTGAACTTCGCTTCCGTGGTGCCGTCCGAGGAGGCCGAGAAGTATGGCGCCGATTTCGGCAAGCACCCAGTGGGGACCGGTGCTTTCAAGCTGGCGGAATGGACTCTTGGCCAGCGGCTGGTCTTCGAGCGCAATCCGGACTACTACCGTGCCGGGCTGCCGCGTCTCGACCAGATCGTCTTCGAGGTCGGGCAGGAACCGATCGTGGCTCTGCTGCGCCTTGAGCGCGGCGAAGTGGACATCGCCGGCGACGGCATCCCGCCGGCCAAGTTCCTCGAGACCAAGAACGATCCGAAGTTCAAGGACCTGATCGTCGAGGGCAGCCAGTTGCACACCGGCTACGTCACCATGAACGTCAACATGGCGCCTTTCGACAACGTCAAGGTGCGCCAGGCGGTGAACATGGCGATCAACAAAGATCGCATCGTGCGCATCATCAACGGCCGCGCGGTGCCCGCCAGCCAGCCGCTGCCGCCCCTGATGCCGGGCTATGACAAGAGCTACAAGGGCTTTGCCTTCGATCCGGCGAAAGCCAAGGCGCTGCTCGCCGAGGCGGGTCTGGGCAATGGCTTCGAGACCGAGCTTTTCGTGGCCAATACCGATCCGCAGCCGCGCATTGCCCAGGCGATCCAGCAGGACCTGGCCGAGATCGGCATCAAGGCGGAGATCAAGGCGCTGGCGCAGGCCAACGTGATCGCCGCCGGCGGTGAGGCCGACCAGGCGCCGATGATCTGGTCCGGCGGCATGGCCTGGATCGCCGACTTCCCCGATCCGTCCAATTTCTACGGCCCGATCCTCGGGTGCGGCGGCGCCGTGCCGGGCGGCTGGAACTGGTCCTGGTACTGCAACGAAAAACTCGATGCCCGCGCGGTGAAGGCGGATTCCATGGCCGATCCCTCGCAGGCGGCGGCGCGCCAGGAGGAGTGGATGAAGATCTTCACGGCGATCCAGGACGAGGCGCCCTGGGTGCCGGTCTTCAACGAACAGCGCTTCACCATCCGTTCCGCGCGTCTCGACGGTCCGCAGGGAATCTTCGTCGATCCGGTGCACATCCCGGTTCACTACGACTACGTCTACGCGAAGGACGCGCAGTAAAAATGCGCACTTCCCATGACCACACGATTCATGGCGCGCATCATCATTTCGGGTGGGATCATTCGATCCCACCCGTCATGACCGTCGCTCCGGGCAGTACTATCGAGTTCGAATGCCTGGACTCCTCCGCCGGCCACTTCACGCCGGCATCGACGGTAGCCGACGTGACCACGCTCGATTTCAGCAAGGTCAACCCGGTGACTGGGCCGATCTTCGTCGACGGGGCCGAAGCAGGCGACGCCCTCAAGGTCTCGGTCCATGAGTTCAAGCCTTCCGGCCACGGCTGGACGGCCAACATCCCCGGCTTCGGGCTGCTGGCAGACCAGTTCGCGGAACCGGCACTGCATGTCTGGAAGTATGACGCGGCTTCCCTGGCCCCGGCGCTTTTCGGGCCGGGCGGCAGAGTGCCGTTGAAGCCCTTCGCCGGAACCATCGGGCTGGCCCCGGCGGAGCCGGGCCTGCACTCCGTCGTGCCGCCAAGGCGGGTGGGCGGCAACATGGACATCCGGGACCTTGCCGCCGGGACGGAGCTCTACCTGCCGGTGGAGGCCGCGGGCGCGCTGTTCTCCATCGGCGACACCCACGCGGCGCAGGGTGACGGCGAAGTCTGCGGGACCGCCATCGAAAGTCCGATGAACGTCGTGCTGACGCTCGATCTGGTGAAGCAGGCAGACCTTAAAATGCCACGCTTTACGACGCCCGGTCCGGTGACGCGGCATCTCGATGAGAAGGGCTACGAGGTGACGACCGGCATCGGCGAAGACCTCTTCGAGGGCGCAAGGGCGGCCGTTTCGCAGATGGTCGACCTGCTGTCCGGGCGCCACGGGATGGCCGCGGTGGATGCCTATATGCTGTGCTCGGCCTGCGGTGACCTGCGCATCAGCGAGATCGTCGATCAGCCGAACTGGATCGTGTCGTTCTACTTTCCGCGGGTCGTGCTCGACTGATGGACGGTGGCGATCCTGTCGTGACTCCTGCCGCCGGCGGCGCGGTGCGGAAGGTTCTGTCGGTGCGCGGCCTGGTGACGGCGGTGGCCACCGACGAGGGGCCGCGGGCCGTGCTCGACCGCGTGAGTTTCGATCTCTTCGCGGGTGAGACACTTTGCATTGCCGGGGAATCGGGGTCAGGCAAGTCGATCACCGCCTTGTCGCTCATGGGTCTCCTGCCGGAGGGGGCCAGAGTGACGTCCGGCGAAGCCTGGCTCGGCGGCAGCAATCTCTTCGCCCTGCCGGAACGGGAGATGCTGAAAGTTCGCGGTGCGGAGATGGCGATGATCTTCCAGGAGCCGATGACGTCGCTCAACCCGGTGATGCGGGTCGGCACGCAGTTGGTCGAGGCGCTGCGGGCCCACCGTGACATTTCGTCCGGCGACGCCAGGAGGGAAGCCGTTCGGGTCTTGGAATCGGTGCGCATCTCGGATGCCGCGCGGCGCTTTCAACAATATCCTCACGAACTGTCCGGCGGCATGCGCCAGCGTGTGATGATCGCCATGGCGCTGTGCTGCAACCCCAAAGTGCTCATCGCAGACGAGCCGACGACGGCCTTGGACGTCACCATTCAAGCGCAGATCCTGGCGTTGATGGAAGACCTACAGAAAGAATTCGGCACGTCGATCATACTGATCACCCACGACATGGGCGTGGTCGCGGAAATGGCGGACCGGGTGATCGTGATGAACCAGGGTCACATCATCGAGACGAACGACGTCGCGCCCCTCTTCGCGGCCCCCAGCGAGACCTATACCCGAAAACTCCTCGCCGCCGTGCCCAAACTCGGCAGCATGGCGGAGCGGGACCGGCCGCTGCGCGCCTCGGCTGAGGGCGGCGTTCCGGCGACGGACCCTGCCGCCCAGGCTGTGGCGCGGGTGCGTGACCTGACCGTGCGTTTCGACATTCTTGGCGGTTTGCTGCAGCGCCCTGTACGTCGGGTCCATGCGGTGGAGCGTATCTCCTTCGACATTGCGGCGGGAGAGACCCTGGCACTGGTCGGCGAGTCGGGCTGTGGCAAGTCGACCACCGGCAAGGCGCTGCTGAATCTGGTCCCCTGGGAGGGAGAGATTTTCATTATGGGGCGCGATATCGATGGCCTGTCGCCCGCCGCGATGGCGCCGGTGCGCCGCGATATCCAGATGATTTTTCAGGATCCCTTCGCCTCGCTGGATCCGAGGATGACCGTCGGCAAGCTGGTGGCCGAGCCCTTGGTGATCCATAAAATGGCCAGTGGATCCGATCTAGAGGACCGCGTCGTCGAGCTGTTCCGCCGGGTCGGCCTGGCCGCGGATGCCGTGAAGCGCCACCCGCACGAGTTTTCCGGCGGTCAGCGCCAGCGCATCTGTATCGCGCGGGCCCTGACGCTCAACCCGAGAATCATCGTCGCGGACGAAGGCGTTTCGGCGCTGGACGTGTCGGTCCAGGCCCAAGTGCTGGATCTGCTGCAGGAGCTTCAGGACGATCTCGGTCTCTCGTTCCTGTTCATCTCCCACGACATGTCCGTGGTCGAGCAGGTCAGCCACCGGGTAGCGGTGATGTACCTGGGCCAGATCGTCGAAATCGGGCCGCGGGCAGAGGTCTTCGCCAACCCGCGCCACGACTACACCAGGCGCTTGCTCGAAGCGGTGCCACTGGCCGACCCGACGCGTCGCCGGGGTGCCCGGCATCTCTTGACCGGCGAGGTGCCGAGCCCGGTCCGGCCGCTCGATTTCGGTCCGGATTTCGTTCGCTTGAACGACTTCGGCAACGGCCACTTCGCAGCCATGTAGTCGCGCGAGAATCAAAAAGACGGTTCAGTATATCAGCGCGCGACGCGGTAGAGCCGCTTGTATTCGCCGGGGTTCTTGTTGATCGAGTCGGTGGCGTCGAGGAAGGTGGTCAGTTCGGTGGGGGACATGCCCGAGGTCTCGATCTCCAGCGCCTCCCGCTTCACCGCCACGCACTGCGCGATCGGGGTGCCGGCCGGCAGGGTGCCGACGAAGTCGGGGTCGATCCACACCGCCGGGATGTGCGTGAAGACGTCGTGATAGCGGTCGTTGTCGACCAGCCCGGCGATGCTGATGAAGGGCAGGTCGAAGCGGTTCATCGGATGGCTGTAGAGGATCGACCAGCCGTCCTCGGGCTGTGCCGCCCAAAGGTTGCGGAACTTGACCGGCACCCAGCCGGGCCGGAACAACGGCGAGCCCTCGACCTGCTCGGCGACGTGGAAGTGGATAGGCGAGCGCGGGATATGGGGTGGCAGGTCGTCGGGCAGGGCGTCCCAGTTCCACTCGAAGCGCCCGCGGTCGACATGCAGGTCGCAGGCCAGCGGCAGCAGGTAGCCCTGGGTCATGGCGTCGATCACCGGCGGGCAGCCCTTGACTGTCTTCACCTCTTCATCGAAGTCGGCGGACCAGGCGGTGAGCGGCATGGACTTCAGCCAGTCCGGCGTGCCGCGCTTGGCCGCCACCGGCTTGGGCAGGTAGGGCTCGAGTTCGGGAAAGCATCGAAACTTGATCTTCATTCAGTCAGGCTCCTTGGTGCCCGGTGCCGCGTCCGTCAGCCGCCGGCGCAACTCGCCGAAATTGAGCCAGAAGGGTCCGCGCGGCTGGCTCACCAGGGCAAAGAGCACGGTCTTGTATAGTTTGGGATTGTGTCTGACCGCCAGGCGATAGTGCTCCAGCGCCGCCTCGGCCTCGCCGCGGCGTTGCCGGCAGATGGCCAGTTCCAGATGGGCCCAGGCATAGTCCGGCTTGATGGCCAGGGCGCGGTGATAGCGCTTCAGCGCGGCATCGCTGTCGTCCAGGTCGCGGCGGATGTTGCCGATGCGGATCTCGGCTTCGGCGAAACCGGGAAACAGGCCGATGGCCTCTATCAGCAGCGCTTCAGCCTCCGCGGTTTGCCCGTCGCGGAGCAGCGCCACGGCCCGGTTGCGCTTCACAGCCGCCGCTTTCACGTGTGCCGGCAGGCCGGCGCCTTGCGCCGGGTTGTTTGCGGAAGTCTTGCGCGGGGCTCGGGCCGTCATGGCTGCGAACCTAGTCCGCTTGCTTCGCTGCGGTCAACGGGAAGCTGGCGATAGTACCGGCACCGTCAGCCCGCAGCCGGCCCTTGTCGTTCGGATCTGTGGTGCGCCAGCCATTGCAGCGCGATGGCCGCCAGGGTCAATCCCAGACCGGCGAGGTCGACCCAGATCGAGGCGGGAAACATCAGGGCGCCGCCGCCGAGGGCGAAGAGCCCGCGCTGCAGATATGTCAGGCGCCCGCCGACCGGCAGGGCGCCCTGAATGGCGATGGCCAGCAGCACGCTGCCAATGGCATAGAGCCCCGTGGCATAGACGATCTCGGCCCAGGTCCCTTGCAGCAGCAACTCGGGCACATAGGCGAAGCTGAACGGCATGAGGACCAGGGTGGCGCCGTATTTCAGGGCGGCGAAGCCCGTGCGCATGGGCGGTGCTCCGGCGATCGCCGCGCCGGCGAAAGCCGAGACGCAGACCGGCGGCGTGATGTTGGACAGGCAGGCGGCATAGAACACCGCCAGGTGTGCGGCGATGACCGGCACGTCGAGCTGGATCAGGGCCGGGGCGGCGACCACCGAGAGAATGATGTAGGAGCCGGTGGTCGAGGATCCCATGCCGATGATGATCGACACCAGAGTCACCAGGCAGAGCGCGATGAAGAGCTGGCCCTGGGAGAAGTCGATGAGCACCGCCGAAAACTTGAGACCCAGGCCGGCCAGCACGATACCGCCGATGATGATCCCCAGGGTGCCAATGGCGGCGCCGGCCGCGGCGTTGCTCTGGGCGCCGCCGACCAGGCCCTTGAGGATGTCGGCCGGCCCCATGCGCGTCGCCTTGTGGCGCCACGACAGCACGGCGGCGGCGACGGTGCCCCAGAAGGCGCAGAACTCCGGCGAGTAGCCGCTGAACAGCAGGCCGACGACGATGACCAGCGGCAGCACGAAGTGGCCGCCCTCGAGCAGCACCTTGCCGACGCTCGGGATGTCTTCGGCGGGCAGGCCCTTGAGACCGAGGCGCACCGCCTCCAGGTCGACCATCGACAGCAGAAAGAGGAAAAACACGCTGGCCGGAATGACGTTCATCAGGGCGATGGTCAAATAGCTGGTCTCGGTGAGGGTGGCCAGGATGAACACGCCGGCGCCCATCACCGGCGGCATGAACTGCCCGCCGGTCGAGGCGATGGCTTCGATGGCGCCGGCGTCGTGGGGCCGAAAGCCCGTGCGTTTCATCAGCGGGATGGTGAAGGAGCCGGTGGTCACGACATTGGCGACCGAGGAGCCGGAGATCGAGCCGAACAGCGCCGAGGTCAGCACCGCCACCTTGGCCGGCCCGCCGCGCCACTGCCCGGCGATAGCCGTGCCCAGGTTCATGAAAAAGCTGCCGGCGCCGGAGCGCTCCAGGAAGGCGCCGAAGATCATGAAGGGGAACACGAAGGTGGCGAAGGTCGCCGTCACTACGCCGAAGAGGGCTTCCTGGGTCGAGTAGGTGAACTCCAGGATGCGCTCCAACGACATGCCGGGATGGGAGAGGCGGCCTGGCAGGTAGGCGCCGTAGTAAAGCTGCAGCAGGAAGACCACGGCGATGATCGAGATCACCGGCCCCAGGGCGCGGCGGCTGGTCTCCAGCATCAGCAGGATAGCGATGCCGCCCATGATCAGGTCGGTCTGACTGGGCGAGGAAACACGAAACATCGCGTAGCTGACGTACTGGTCGATCCAGTACCACATCGTGGCTACGGTCAGTGCGATGAACATCAGGTCGGCGAGGCTCGGCCGGTCGTTCGGCGCGCCTCTGCGGGCGGGATAGAGCAGGAACACCAGCACCGAGGTCAGCATCAGGTAGATGCCGCGGTTGGTCTGGGTGGATACCAGGCCGAAGCCGGAGGTGTAGAGATAGAAGCCGGAGAAACCAACCGCGACGAGGTTAAAGGCGAGGGCGTAGAACCCCGTGAGGGTGCGGCGCGCGCCTTCGACCCGGAACAGCCAGGCGGTATCGAACATTCAGTTGGTTCTTCTCAAGCGGGGCGGGAAAAAAACTGCCCCGCCCGGCACGGCGCCGGACGGGGCAAAGGGAGCAGGGTTACTGGGGCCAGAGGCCCTTTGACTTGTAGTAGGCCTCGGCACCGGGGTGCATCGGTGCGCCGAGCGCCTGGAAGTTGGCGATGTCGGGCTTCATCTGGCCCCAGGCCTTGTGGCCCTGGGCCAACGCGTCCTGCTTGGCATAGGCGATGGCCACCACCTTTTCGACGATCTCCGCGGGCACGCGCTCATGCGCCACCCAGTAAACCGTCGTATAAGGCATATCGGTCGTCGGCACGCCCTTGTACATGGTGGCCGGCATGGTGCCGGTGGCGTAGAAGGGATAGGTCTCGCTGATCTTGCCGAGCTTCGCCCCGTCATAGGGCAGCACCAGGATGTCGCGGGTCTCGGCCAGTTCGGTGACGGCGGCGGCCGGCGCCGAGGACTGGCAGAGGGCGTCGATCTGGCCATTGCCGAGCGCGCGGCCGGCGTCGGCGAAGGTCATCATCGACGGCTCGACCTGGTCCAGGAGGCCGAGGGCGCCGAGGATGTTGGAGCAGTTGAAGACGGTGCCGGACCCCGGCGGGCCGAGCGCCACTTTTTTGCCGGCCAGATCGTCCAGGCTCTCGATGCCGCTGCCGCCCAGGGTCACGAAGTAGGTCGGGCCCTGGTAGGCCATGGCGACGCCGCGCAGCATGGTGCCCTTGTCACCGCCTTCGAAGGGGCCGGTCGGCTCCTGTGACATATAGACATGCGAGCCATAGACGATGCCCATGTCGAGTTCGCCCTTGATCAGCCGCTTGGCGTTCTCGGTCGAACCACCTGTGGTCACCTGGGTGATGTTGACCTCAGGCAACTCGTTGCCGATCTCGGTGCCGGCCACGCCGACCATGTAGTACATGACGCCGCCGGGATTGGATCCTCCCCAGGCGATGTCGGTGACGGTCTGGGCGCTGGCGCCGCCGCCCAGCCAGGCGGTACAGAGCGCAGCGGTGATCGCTAGTGTCGTCTTTTTCATGTTTTCCTCCCTGTTAGGTGATGCGGTTCAGCCGGCACTGCCGCCGGCCGTCATTGGCTCGCCGGCCTTTTCTTTGGAGATTTGAGCCGTGCTGGAATCGATTTCTGCGAAGCTGTTCTCGAGGACGCCGATGCCGTCGATTTCAAGCCTGACGACGTCGCCGGCCTTCAGGTACTTCGGCGGGGTAAAGCCGATGCCGACGCCCGCCGGAGTGCCGGTGGCGATCACGTCGCCGGGCAGCAGGGTGATCCCCGCGGAAAGCGTCGCGATGATGGTCGGGACGTCGAAGATCAGCAGACCGGTGTTCGAATCCTGGCGCTGTTCGCCGTTGACCAGGGTCCTGACCGCTGTATCGGAGAGGTCGATCTCGTCCTTGGTGACCGCCCAGGGACCCATCGGGCAGAAGGTATCCTGCGACTTGCCGATCAGCCATTGGCTGTGGCGGCCCTGCAGATCGCGCGCGGTGACGTCGTTGACGATGGTGTAGCCCCAGACATGGTCGAGGGCCTCTTCCGGCCGGATGCCGCGCCCTCTGCGTCCGATGATGACCGCCAGTTCCACTTCGTAGTCGATGGCGGTCGAGGTTTCAGGGTCGATCAGGACCGGCTCGCCGGTCGCAATGACGGTCTCCGGAACTTTCGAGAAAATGATCGGAACCGTGGGGACACTGCCGGCGGCGGCACTGGAGTCGAAGCCGCTGTTGGAAAATTCCTGGGCGTGGTCGTAGTAGTTCTTGCCGACGCAGAAAATGTTCCGCCTTGGGCGGGGCAGGGGCGCTTCCAGCGTGACCTCGCTGAGCGGTACTTCGCCGCGGGTCTGCGGAAGCTTTTCCATGCCAATCAGGCAGGCAATCCCCTCACGCATCGCTGTCACAGGCAGATCGAAAGGCGATACCGTGCCTCGTTCAGGATCCACGGTCCCGACTGCGCGCGCGCCGTTCCGGCGAAAAGTCGCAAGCTTCAACGTTCACTCCACCAATATTAAACCATTGAGTCCACAATTGCACCAATAGAGCATCAATAGTTCAACCGGGTCAAGTGGGCAGCGGCAATGAATGTCACAATTATGAGAGGCGGCAGCACCATCTCTTGTGTCGGATTCAGCGCCAATCTATATTAGGTGCAGAATTGGATCACTTTCTGCCTGAGGAATTCATGGACGGTATGAATGTGCGGGAACGGGCGGCCAGCGGCGCCGCCGCCCTGACCAGTTTTATCGAGCGCAACATCGCCGAGGGCGTTTGGCAGGCCGGCGCCAAGCTGCCGACCGAGCGTGTTCTGGAACGCCAGTTCGGCGTGTCGCGCAATACCCTGCGCAAGAGCCTGAAGCGCCTGGAAGACGAGGGCAAGATCACCCGCCATGTGGGCCGCGGCTCCTTTGTCACCGAAGCCGCTCTCGGCGGCGCTTCCTCGGCCGACCTTCGGACCGACAATCCACGCGGCCTGGCTTACCGCATCCAGGGCGCCAGCCCGGTCGAGGTCATGGAGGTGCGTCTCATGGTCGAGCCGCTGGCAGCCGAGCTCGCGGCCGTGCGCGCCACGGCCGAGGATCTGGAGCGGATGGAGGAGTGCCTGGAGCACTGCGATCGGGCGGGCGACATCGCCGAATTCGAGTATTGGGACGGCATGCTGCATGTGGCCATCGTCGCGGCGGCCAAGAACGGCATGCTGAGCGCTCTCTACGAAGCCATCAACGACCTGCGCGGACAGGCGGAGTGGCGGCGCCTGAAGGAACGCAGCGTGACCCCGGAACGGCGCGGAAATTATTGCGACCAGCACCACAGCATCGTGCAGTTTCTCAAGGACCGCGATGCCGAGCGGGCCCGGGCCGAACTGCACAGCCATCTGATGAAAGTGCGCGGCAACCTCTTTGGCCGCTGACGTCGGCGCAGCGTCTCGCGCCGGCGCGGCGGGGGACGGATGGGGCCGGATTAAAGCCCGGCCAAATGTGCCTTGCGGCGCTGGTCGCAGCAATTGACCTTGACCGCAGCCGGAATCCCGCAAATACATGGGCAATGATTGGAATCTTGCGCATCTTTTATGGTGCCAGGGGGACAAATCCCTGGCTCGTACTTGGCTGCCTGCTGCTGGCCGGTATCGCGGAAGGCATCGGCCTCGCCACCCTTCTGCCGTTGCTGTCGCTGGCCATCGACGGCGGCGCCAACGAAGCCTCGCCCCTGGCGCTCTATGTTGAGGAGGTACTGGCTTACGTTGACCTGACGCCATCGTTGGGGCTGTTGTTGGCGCTGGTCGTCGGCGGCATCGTGATCAAGTGTCTGCTGACCATGGCGGCGATGAAGTATGTCGGCTACGCCGTGGCAGAGGTCGCGACAGGATTGCGGGCGGAGCTGATCATGCGCCTTCTGAATGTCCGGTGGGGTTACTTTACCCATCAGCCCATGGGCCGCATCTCCAACGCCGTGAGCGTCGATTCGACGCGTGCCGGACAGGCCTACCTCATGGCCGCGAACTTCCAGGTCAATGTCATCCAGACGGTGATCTACAGCCTCGTCGCGGCACTGATTTCCTGGCAGCTGGCCTTGGCGGCTTTGGCTTTGGGCGGGACCATCGCCCTGTCGCTGCACTTCCTGGTGCGTGTCAGCAAGAAGGCCGGCCGCCGCCAGACAGAGCGCACCTCGGAACTGGTGATCTATCTCAGCGACGCGCTCAGCAACATCAAGCCGCTGAAGGCCATGGCCAAGTCCGGCAAGTTCGCCAATCTCTTCGACCGCAAGATCGAGCAGCTGAAGCGCGCACTGCGACGCCAAGTGGTCAGTCAGTATGCTCTCAAGAACCTGGAAGAGATGCTGGTAGCCGTGGCAGTTGGCATCGGATTTTTTGTCGCTACCACACGTTGGAACGTGCCGGTCCCCGAGCTGCTGGTGATGGGGATACTGCTGTATCAGGCCGTATCCAGCGTCGGCAAGATGCAAAGGCAGTTCCAGAAGGCCGTACTGCTCGAAAGTCCCTACTGGTCGATGCGCAGTCTCATCGACGAAACGGCAGCGGCACAGGAACCTAATCCGGGCAGCACGGCGCCGACCCTCGAGCAGGGCTGCCGTTTTGAAGAGGTTACCTTCTCTTACGCGGCGGAAGTGGTGCTGAACCAGGTGACTCTTGAGATTCCGTCGCGCGGCCTGACGGTCATCACGGGCACATCGGGATCCGGCAAAACGACACTTACGGACCTGCTTTTGGGTCTCTATCAGCCGGGAGCCGGCGACATTCTGATCGACGGCACCTCACTTCGCGAGATCGACCTGCAGGCCTGGCGCAGCATGGTGGGCTACGTGCCGCAGGATCTTATTCTGTTTCATGATACCATCCTGGCCAACGTTACTCTCGGCGATCCGAAGATCGACGAAGCCGAGGCCCGGCGGGCCCTGGCGGCTGCCGGCGCCTGGGACTTCGTCGCTGCCATGCCGGAAGGCGTGAACAGCATCGTCGGTGAGAAGGGCGCCAAGCTGTCGGGCGGGCAGCGTCAGCGTATCGCTCTGGCCCGCGCCCTGGCCGGACGTCCGAAGCTGCTGATCCTCGACGAAGTGACCTCGGCGCTGGATCCGCGCACGGAGCAGGAAATCTGCCGCAACATCGATGCCTTGAGTCACGATATGACGATTCTGGCCATCACCCACCGCGAGGCCTGGGCGGAGATCGCCGAGCGCACCTATCGGCTCGACAAGGGCCGGGTCGCCTTGGTGAAGGACGGCCGCGATATCAAGAAGCTGGCCTGATCACCCGATGTCCCGGGTTGTTCAGTCGGTCTCGATGTTGATGGTCAGGGTGCGGCGCAGGATCGTGGGATCGTTGCCCTTCATCGGCCAGACCGCGTGCCAGGAGTTGTAGGTCTTCACGAACACCAGACACTGATTCGGTTCGAAGGGATATGTGCGCAGGCAGTCGACCTCGTCGAAGTCCATGTAGCCGTTGGTGAAGTTGTAGCTGCGGGCGTGGTCTTTCGGCCACACCACGCTGGTGCCGCCGCCATATTCGTCCTGCCACTCGCCATCCTGCAGGATCGGGATCACCATGGTGACGACCTTGGCCGGGTGGTCGGTATGCGGGCGGATGCCGCCGCCGGTGACCGGCATGGAGGAGAATTCGAAGCGTGAGCGCAACTTCGCGAAGTGCGGCTGCGGGCTGCCCTTCTTCAAAGCCTTGAAGCGCTTGATGGCACGTTCCTTGAACGACGTGTTGCTGAGGCCGAGATCGACGTTGTTGGCCTTCAGCATGGCCATGGTTTCAGCGATGAAGCCTTCGCTCTTGATGTAATCGTAGAAGCGTCCCCAAGCGGCATTCCTGCCAAGGTGATCGAAATAACCTGCCTTGTTGTTGTGCTTTGACAACGAGTACTTGACGCCGTTGAACTCTTTGAGGACGAAGGTCTTGTCGTCCGGAAAGGTGTCGATCAACTCGCGGTACAGCTCAGGCGCCAGCGCGTTCTTTGCGATGCCGATGGGGTAGGGATCGTAGTCGAACCGGATGTTGTCGAAGTTCAGCATGCTTTGGCCGCGCTTTCCGCCGGCCGGAAGATCGCGTTGTAGGCGACCGCTTCCGGATCGGCGCCCGCGGTGATCTGCCGCAGGCCGCCCATGGTGTCGTTGCGCCCGCTGAAGGTATAGCCCAGTTCCTGCATGAATCCGAAAAGGGCGTCCTTCTCACGCTCGTTGACCTCGACGCTGAGCGCCCGCGGGCGCTGAGCGCCGGACAAGAGTCCGCGCATGCCGCGCAGGATACGGGCCTCGTTGCCGTCCACGTCGATCTTCACGACGTCAGGTGCACGCATGGCACCAGTTTTGACCAACTCGTCGAGGCTGGTGCCATACTTCATCTCGGTCACCAGAGGCTCGAAATTTGCCTGATCGACGTCCACCGCCTCATGCAGTTGGCTTCCCGATGAACCGGGCTCCATCCTCAGGTAGTGGAAGGGAAACACGCCGGGACCGTCCGTGAGGGCCAGGGAAAAGGGTGTCATGCGGTCGCAGTAGCCGTTCAGGCGGATATTCTCGACCAGGCTGGCGAAGTTCGCGGCCAGGGGCTCGAAGGAGTAGACTTGGCCGGCTGTGCCGACACGGGCCGCCGCCATCAGGCTGTAAAGACCGATGTTGGCGCCGATGTCGCAGAACACATCGCCCTCGCGCAGTTCCTGGCGGAGCAATTCGACGGTTCCGGCTTCCTTCAGATAGATGGAACTGACCCGCCACAACTCGCGGAACGAACCCGGCGCAAAGCGGTAGGCGTGCTCTTCGTCGCGCAGCCGGTAGTGGCCCATCAGGCTGCGCGCCAGACCGAAGCGCAGCTTGGCCATGCGCCGCCGCGCGCCCTTGAGTTTGGAATACCCAAGTTCAGCCATTTCGCTCAGCTCCGTTCGTGGTGTCGGCGTTCAACCACGGAACACCCTGTCATTTTTCCCGAACCGGCCCTTCAACTGGGCGCACAACTGCCACTTGATTCCCGGATTGCGCCGCGCGGCGCCTTCCAATTGCTCGCGCCACCACTCCGGTGGCTGCAGCGTGCAGTGGGCGTTCTGTCCGTCGGGCAGCAGTTTCTTCGCTGGATAGCAGGCGGCCACCGCGTAGACAAAGTGGCGGGCATGGCGAAACAGCTTGTCGAGGACCCAGGGAATGTCCTCTTCGGTGATGTGCTCCAGGACGTCGGTGCAAATCACCCCGTCATAAGATGGCTCGATCGGATCGGAAAAGGGCTGATAACCGGGGTCGTAGCAGGTGACCTTGGTGGCGCCCCACTCCTTTTGGGACTTGAAGCGCGAGTCGTCCGGCTCGCCGGGAAAGGGCTCGTAGTACTGCGCCTTGCCGGAACCGTAGTCGAGCAGCGTCGCGGCGCCGCAGTCATGGATCATCTCGCCGATCCGGCTGACATGCTCAGTCAGCGACTTGCCCGAGAAGGTCTTTTCCGCCGGGCGTCCGACATCCGGTGAGCCTTCCGAATGCATGGTCTTGTACATCTCCACCAGCTTGCGGTAGCGCCGGCTCGGATTTTCCTCGGTAAAAAGCGTGAAGCCGGCCGCATCGGCGGCGCGCTCCATCTCGAACCAGACCTCGCCGTTCGGATTGTCGCGGTATTTCAGCACTTTGGGGAAGGGCCGCCAGGGCTGCATCTGCAGCGTGGTGAAATGCAGTAGCTTGGAGACGCCGGGCTCGTATTCGTGATCGCGAGCGTTCCACACGCCCGGCAGTTGCCGCCACATGCCCTCGATAGCCTGCACGCGGCGGCGGAAGAACTTGTGGCGCTCGCTGCGCTGGGCGTCGTCGCGGTGCCAGATTTTCGCCATCTTCCCGCAGTCGAGCAGCATCACCGCGGTTTCTTTCTCGGTGATGCAGAGCTGGCCGGCCCCCTGCATGTCCATGTCGAAAAGCTCGGCCGGATCGGCCAGGTAGATCTGATCAACATCGTTGTAGATCGCCCGGCCGGTCTTGCCCGCCAAGTCAGGGATGGCGTAGCGGTAGGCGGTGAAGCCGGTCTTCCACTTCAGCCGGTCGAAGCCCTGCAAATCCTTCATCAGGTAAACTTCATAGCGGCGCGCTGGATCGCGCACCTGCAGGATCGCCCAAATGAAGATGCGCTCCGCGCGGTGCTGGGCCGGCTCGGTCCCCAGGTAAATGCGCACCGGCGGCTTTTCACTGGGCGTGACGCCGGGTTCCGGATCGAGGGCCACCAGTTCCGGCTCGCTGCGCGTTCCCGGTGTGCGGTCGCGTTCGATGCGCAGCAGGTGGCCGATACGCCTGTGATAGTACTTGGTCTTGAAACTGGGTTGGGCGAGGGTCACGAAACCATTCTCTCTTCAGCAGACGTTGGGCTCATCCGGCAACGAATTACACACCGCCAAGGGGTCGCGGCAGCGATAACCGGCAAGAAAAAGAAAGCACTTTCAATCGCTTGGCGGCCTACGGCCACGACTCCGCCATTGGCACAACCGACGGTGGCCAGTGATCGCCCAGCAAACAGCCCACGTTTAGAACAGCGGGGCGTCTCAGGCAAGAATCCGATGTGTCGGCAGCACGCCCGAAAGAGGCGGGTGCGGCGGGTTCTAAATGCTGTCATGGCTCACCCGAGGGCGTGCTTCCCGAGATTCTGTGCGCAAATATTCTTCCCAACGCTCGCGCAGGGCCGGGCTCAGAATAACCAACTCGCCTTGATAGCGGCTGAGGGCTTCTAGAAGCAGCGCCAGTTCGGAGTCGGCCTCATGCCCCGGTGAGTAGGCGTTCGGAGTGGTGGTATCGCCGGGGTAGGAGCCGGCGGGGTGGCTGAAGAGGTCGATTCCCGAAATCACCAGGCGCGGCGGCGCCAGCGCCACCGCCGTGGCCAGCATCGCGGCGCCGTTGGTGGGGCGGATCCCTTGCCAGCGAGGCTCCGAAAGATAGAGTCCGAAGCGCTCGATGGTGGCGTAGCGGACCTTGCGGAATAGCGGCTGGAGAAGGCGGGTGACCAGCAGACGAGCCTCGGACTTGATGCTCTGGAGGCCGAAGATCGGCCCCTTGACCAGGGCCAAAGTCGCTTTGGAGCCGGTAAAGACCATGTCAGGCTCGGTCAGGAAGCCTCGGTCCAGCCAGACGTGATTGACCCGAAAGAGCGAATCGTATGCGACCTCGGCAACTTCCGGCGCTTCGGAAGACGGCCCGTTGCCGAGGCAGAGCAGGGTTTCCGGGTTACTGAGGGTCCGGCGCAGGTCCTGGATGGTATCGACACGTTCCACCCGATTGGACAGCAGTCGGCGCAGGCGGGGCTTTTCCATGATGGCCAATGCCAAGCGCTCCAGCCTTCTGCGGATCGGCCGTTGCTTGCTGCGCATCAGCTTCAAATCTTGCAACAGCAGCCTCGCGAGAACGGTCACGGCGGCGGCGGTACGCTCCTGCGGCCCACCGTTCAGGCATGTGATCCTGCTGGACGGAATGCCGTTGGAGAGCAGGGTCGCTTGCGCCTCTGGCGTTACGACGAAGTGGTGCTCGAAGCGACCGCGCCAAGCGTCGAGTGCCTTTGCCGAGGGCTGTTTCCCTTCGCCCAGGGACGGCGCTGTCTGGAGGATCGCCGCCGGCGTCGCGCGGCGCTTGGCGGCGTCTAGGATACAGTGGTCGGCGGCAGCCACCTCACCAAGGAGCATGAGGCCGCGAACATTGAGATTGATCAGGTAGCGGTTGGCAAAAATATCCAAGGGTAGCGGTGGGGGGAGGACAACGGCTGTCGGGAAGCGTCGGCGCAGCCAGTCTCGGGTCGCGGGATCCGGCGCGGTAAAGAGGATGTCCAGCCGTTGATAACGCGCCATCAGAGATTCGACCAGTGTGTCGGCGGCCTCGAAATCCGCCTGTTCGTGGCCGATGAACCAGAAGGTGCGCTCACCGGGACAACTGACATGACCGCAGCGAACCAGGAAGCCTTCGGCGGCGGCAGGAGAACTTGACGATGCTGACAAGACTATTCTCGCTCCAACAGCTGCCGGACCCGACCGGTGAGGTCGGCGAGGCTAGGCGCGTGCGACGCCGTGGCGGGCGGCCGCGGATCGCCGAAGGCGCGGGCGGCGCCGCTCTCGATCATGCCGCGGTGCAGCAGGCTGAGGTCGCGGGGCGGCACCACCACGCCGGAATGCAAGAGGCGCTCGCAAACCCGAGCCGGGAGGCCCTCGCCCTGCGAGGCTGTCAGGACCTTGGCTGCGAGACGCGAGCGCGGCGAAGCGGGGCGCGCGGGGATGGGATAGATGTAGAGCGGCTTGGCCGCACTCGCGGCCTCGGCGAGCATGGACTCGCTCTCGCCGGTGACCACGAGGATGTCGGCCTCGGCGAGATAACCCAGGTAGGGATTATCCTGCTGGCCGCGGCGCCAGCAGTGCAGGGTCGCGTCGGGCGCACCGTCGCGCAGGGCCTGTTCCACTGCCGCGCCGCTGCGCCGGCTGGTGACGCAGGTCAGCGAGCCGTCGAGACCCTTGGCGAAAGCCGCGACCTCGGCCGCCATGCGCGTTGCCGTGGCGGCGGTCAGGCGATGGTGCGCCGTAGTGCCGCCGACCAGCAGGGCGACGCGCGGTCGGCCGGCGCGGTCGAAGAGGTCCGGCCATTTCGCCGCCGCCGCTTGCAGGCGTGCCGGGGTCACCTGGGTCGGCGGCACCAGCACATCGATCCGCTTTGCATGCGCCGGCAGCTGGAAATGGGTGCAGGCCACGGCAAGGTCGAAGTCCGCGGCCACGTTGGCGGCCTTGCGGCCCAGTTGCACCAGTTTGGTGCGGCCGCCGCTTTGCCGCTTGATCCAGCGCGCGACCGGCGCCGTGCGCCGGCCCATGGCCACCACCAGGTCCGGCCAGGGCGGCGTCAGCGTGTCCGATCCGCGGCCGTCGAGCGCCAGGCGGCTGGCGCCCAGCAGGCGGTTGCTGAGGCGGTTCAACGCCGTGAATTGAAGATTCTTGACCTCATAGGGCCAGCCCAGGGCCTCCGCCAGACCGACGACCTGTGTGGTGTGGCCGGGACGGTCGTCGAGCAGCAGCCACAGCTGTGGCGCTGCCGCCGGAATCTTATCCCGGGTCGGCTCGATATCCTCCAGGATGGCGCGCGAATCCACTGCTGCCGATGGCCTTTTTCGAGGTCGCTTGACGGTGCCGGCACCGGCCATTCGAAGATTGCCGATGCTTGGCTATAGGGTTTATATCCAGCGGCCAGTGGGGTAAAGCGCGCTGACCACACATCGCCCCTCAACCAGTGATACGTTTAGAGAATCGGGATTACATGTCTGTCTTGGTCCTGGTACGCCACGGCAAGACCGAGTGGTCGAGCCAGAACCGCTTTGCCGGCTGGGCCGACGCGCCGCTCAGCACGGCCGGTGAGGTGCAGGCCCGGGCCGCCGGGCGCGCCCTCGCCACCGCCGGCTACCGCTTCGACCTGTGCTGCACGTCCTATCTCAGCCGCGCCTCGAAGACGCTGGATATCCTGCTCAGTGAGCTGCGGCAAGCCAACCTGCCGATTCATCGCAGCTGGCGTCTCAACGAGCGCCACTACGGCGGATTGCAGGGCCACAGCCGGGCCAAGATGGCGCTTCACTACGGCAACGAGCAGGTCGCGCTCTGGCGGCGCAGCTTTGACGCCGCCCCACCCGGCCTGTCGGACGGCGACCCGCGCCTGCCGTCACTGGATCCGCTCTATGCCGCCATCGACCCTGCTTTGTTGCCGCGCAGCGAAAGCTTGCAGCAAGCGGCGGCGCGGGTGGCGCCCTGGTGGCATGATTTTCTGGCGCCGCGGCTGCGTCAGGGCAAGACGGTGCTGGTGGCCGCCCACACCAGCAGCATCCGCGGCTTGGTGCGCGAGATCGAAAGCCTCGATGATGACGCCTCGGCGGCATTCCGCATCGCTACCGCCGTGCCGCTGATCTACACAGTGAACGAGGACCTGCAGGTCCTGCGCAAGCAGGAACTGACGTCGGGCTGGAGCAGCCGGATGCGCAGATTCATCAATAAGCACAAGCCGGGGCGGCGGATTTCGTGGGTTTGACCGGCTTGACGGGGATACTGCCGAAACGTTGATTGTTCCCCGGCTTGCCCTTAGGTTTGTCCACGAATCGCGCCCCCTATCAGTAAAGGCAGTCTCAACGTGTTGCTCGGCAGAACGTCCTGGTCCGGCCGCAAGTATTTCCTCGACAAGATGACCCTGCGCGAGCTGGTCGTAGCCTACGCCACCTATCTGGCGATCCAGGCCTATGTGCTGCTCAGTTTCGTGGGAGTCGCCCTGGCGGTTTACTGGGGCGGTGATCCCTTGGCTCTGGCCGCCGCCGTGGCGGTCACCCTTCTGGTTTACCCCCTGGTCTGGTATCTGCTGCACCGCTTTATGCTGCACGGACGTTTGCTCTACAGGTTTCCGCAGACAGCGGCCCTGTGGAAGCGTATCCACTTCGACCATCACCAGGATCCCAACGACCTCGGCGTGCTGTTCGGCGCCCTCTACACCACGCTGCCGACCATCCTGATCGTGACCCTGCCCATCGGCTGGCTGATCGGCGGGCCGGCGGCGGCGGCGGCGGCGGCGGCCACGGGTTTGCTGACCACCTGCTTCTACGAGTTCTGCCACTGCATCCAGCATCTGCCTTACACGCCGAAGTCGGCCTTCCTGCGCCGTATCAAGCGCTATCACTTGGCCCACCACTTCCATAGCGAACGCGGCAACTACGGCATCACCAGCTTTTTCTGGGACCGGGTGCTCGGCACTTTCTATCCCGAGCCGAGGGATTTTCCGCGCAGCCAGACGGTATTCAACCTGGGTTACAGCGGTGCCGAAACTGAGCGCTTTCCCTGGGTCGCCTCGCTGTCGGGGATCGCGCCGGGCAGCGTGGTAACGCGGCGTGGCCGCGGGGAATGACGCCGCCCGAAGGGCCGCTGACGATCCAGGCGGTCGAGCGGCCCGCCGACCTTGACGCCTTCATCCGCCTGCCGTGGTCGATTTATCGCGACGATCCGGCCTGGGTCCCGCCGCTGCTCATGGAGCGGCGCGATTTCCTGGACCCAAAAAAGAACCCGGTGTTCCAGAAGGCCGATGTGCGTTTCTGGCTGGCCCTGCGCGACGGGCGCCCGGTCGGCCGCGTTTCCGCCCAGGTGAACCGTGCCCATCTGGCGCGGCACGGCGATGCCACGGGGCATTTCGGCATGCTGGAGGCAGAAGACCGCGCCGAGACCTTTCAGGCTTTGCTGCGGACGGCGGAGGACTGGCTACGCGGCCAGGGGCTCGAGCGGATCGCCGGCCCGTTCAGCCTGTCGATCAACGAGGAGTCCGGTCTGCTGGTCGAAGGCTTTGAACATCCGCCTTCGCTGATGATGGGGCATGCGCCGGCCTACTACGCGGCGCGATTGGAGGCGCTGGGCTACGCCAAGGCGAAGGACCTTATCTGCTATCACTTCAGCGCCAAGGCCCAGTTGCCGCGCACCGCGGCCCACGTGCTCCAGAAGGCCGTGAAATCGCGAAGGCTGACCCTGCGCTCCCTGGATATGCGCCGCTATGAGGAAGATCTCACGGTGATTATGGACATCTTCAACGACGCTTGGTCGGAGAACTGGGGCTTTATCCCCATGTCGCAGTCCGACATCCGCCATCTCGCCAAGGAACTGCGGCCCATTGTGCGCCCGCAGTCCATCGCCATTGCCGAGATCGATGGCGTTCCGTCGGCCATGGCCATCGGCCTACCCAACGTAAATGAGGCTATAGCCGACCTGAACGGGCGGCTGCTGCCGTTCGGCTGGGCGAAATTGCTCTGGCGGTTGAAGTTCAGGACCACGAAGACCGCCCGTGTGCCGCTGATGGGCGTACGCAAGATCCATCACGGCACCATGCTGGGCGCGGCTTTGGCATTTTCGGTCATCGACCGTATGCGCCAGGCGCTGGAGTCCAAGGGGGCGGAAACCGGCGAACTGTCGTGGATCCTGGAAGACAATCTGTCGATGCGCCGGATGATCGAGGAATTCGGCGGCGTCGCCTACAAGACCTACCGCGTCTATCACCGAGAGCTTGCCCGATGACCGCGCCGGACGCCGCCGCACCGCGGTTCACCGCTCTGGTGCTGGCGGCGGACCGTGGTGCCGGCGACCCGGTATCGCGGGCCGCAGGTGTGGCGCACAAATGCCTGGCGCCGGTCGCCGGAAGGGCGATGCTGGATCGCGTGGTCGCAGCCCTGGCCGCCAGCCCTCATGTGGGCCGCATCGCAATTTCTCTGCGTGATCCGGCCCTCGCCGGGCAGGTCGCCGCCCTGGCGCCGCTGCTTGAGAGTGGGCGGCTGGTGCCCCTGCAGGCGGCGGAGACGCCCAGCCGCAGCGTGCTGAAGGCCGCGGCGGAATTGGACCAGCTCTATCCGCTGCTGGTGACCACAGCGGATCATGCCCTGCTGACCACGCAAATGGTTGATTACTTCTGCGGAAAAAGTGTCACCTCGGGGGCCGAAGTCACGGCGGGGCTGACCGCCTCCCAGGTGCTGCTGGCCGGCTATCCGCAATCGCGCCGCACCTACCTGCGGTTCCGCGACGAGCACTATTCCGGCAGCAATCTCTTTGCTTTGCTGGCGGCCGGAAGCTTGAAAGCCGTGGAAGTCTGGCTCCGCGCCGAACAACAGCGCAAGCGGCCCTGGCGCATTGCCGCCGTATTCGGGCCGGCGCTGCTGCTCGGCTATCTGCTGCGCCGCTACAGCCTCGACGAGGCCCTGGACAGGATTTCCGAGCGCCTGGGCATGAAGATTGCCGCGGTCAAAATGCCCTTCGCCGAGGCGGCAATCGACGTCGACAAGCCGGAAGACCTCGAACTCGCAGAGAAAATCCTCGGAAAGGGTTAGGAAGACTCGGCGACGGCGAGGCTTTCGTCCGGCTTCGGCCGCCAGGAGGCGACCATGCGCCGGGCGGCCTGCACGTCGACCGGATAGTCGATCTCGCACCAGTCATGGCCACTGATGGTGACGGCCTGAATCTCGATCTGCGGCGCCAAGGCGGCGATCACCGAGAGGTACCACTGGCGCACGGCCGCCGGATCGAGCATGGCGGCTTCGAGGGCCGCGGTGAAGCGATCCGGGCCCACGCCGCGGAAATACAACATGCCGATGGACTCGCCCTGCACCCGCTCGGCCGGCAGCTTCTTGCCGATGTCGGTGAGACGGGTGCCCTGGAGTTCCACCTTCATATCGTCGTCGTCGTACTTCGGCTTGTGGTCGACGGCGAGGCTGATCGGCGCCGGCGCGCTGGCCAGCAGGGTTTCGAGCACCGGGCGGCTGAACAGTGTGTCGCTGTTCATCAGCAGGAAGTCGCCAGCCATCTCATGGCGCGCCATCCAGCAAGTCGCCAGGTTGTCGGCGACACTGTAAAACGGGTTGTAGACCGTGCGGAAGCGGACCTCGGGCCAACGCCGCGCGAAGATCTCGAGAGTTCGCTCGACCGCCGCCAGGTTGAAACCGGCGAGGACCACGATTTCCTGAATTCCGCAGGCGATCAGCGATTCGACCTGCCATTCCAGCAGGGATTTGCCGCCGACTTCGAGCAGGGCTTTGGGTTCTATTTCGGTGAGGGGGAGCAGGCGCCTGCCTTGGCCGGCGCCGATTATCAGGGCTTTCAACTCAAGTACAGGTCCCACGTGTCGATTTTGAGCTTTCGCCCAGGCGGTTTTGATCACATGTTCAACTGGCAACGTCAACCTTTGAGCTGCCCTGCCGCAGCGGCCCAGGCCCTATGTTCACCCTCGCCCACATCTCCGACCCCCATGTCGGCCCGCTGCCGGCGGTGCGGGTCACCGACCTGATGAATAAGCGGTTTTTCGGCTACCTGTCGTGGATCCGCCGGCGCCGGGCCCTGCATCGCACGGAGGTGCTGGCCGCCCTGGCCGAAGACCTGGTAGCGCAGTCGCCGGACCATCTCGTCGTGACCGGCGACCTCACCAATATCGCGCTGCCGGAGGAGTTCACCCAGGTTTCCGACTGGCTGCACGGCCTGGGGGCGCCGGAGGCGGTCTCCGTGGTGCCCGGCAACCACGATGCCTATGTGGCGGTGCCCTGGGAGAGATCCTTGGCCAAGTGGCGGGCCTACATGAGCAGTGACGAGGGTGAGCCGTCGACGACCGCAGCGGACCTTTTCCCTTTTGTTCGTTTTCGGGGGCCACTGGCCATCGTCGGCCTCTCTTCGGCACAGCCGACGCCGCTGTTCTGCGCTCATGGGACCCTGGGCCCGGCGCAGCTCGATCGTTTCGCGCGCCTGCTGCGGCGCCTCGGCGAGGAGGGCTGGTTCCGCGTCGTTCTGGTGCATCATTCGCCGAGTCTGGACAAGGTTGCCTGGCGCAAGCGGATGGTGGATGCGGCGCCGTTCCGCAAGGTGATCGCCGAATCTGGGGCGGAGCTGGTTCTGCACGGCCACGATCACACTTTCGGCATCGAGCGGATCGAGGGTCCCGGCGGATCGGTTCCGGTCCTCGGCGTGCCCTCGGCCTCGGCCGGCAGCGACGGCAAGAAGCCGTTGGCGCACTACCAGCTCTACGCCATCGCCCGGGACGGCGATAATTGGCGCATTGAAGTTTCCGCCCGCGGCTTCGACCCCGTCAGCGGCAGGTTCGGTGTGGCGCGCGGCTACAGGCTGTAGAGACCCGCTAGCCCTGGAGGTAGAGGACTGAAATCTTGAGGCTGTTCGGACCGTCGCCAACGGTGAAAAGGGTTTCCTCCAGTTTCGGCTTGCCGAAGCGGAAGCCGGGATTCTGGGAGAAGCCGTAACCTTCGGTGGGAATGCCGAGGAAGTCCCGATCGAACTCTTTGTTCCCGTTCTCGTCGTGATAGAGTGCCACCGAAAAGCGGCCGGTCGAGGGAGCCTTCAGGCAGAGGGCCGTTTCTCCCTCCCGCGCCTCCACCCGGATCCGGTCGAGACGCGCGCCTTTCTTGAGAAAGTTTTCGGGATCATCTGCATAGAGAACCGCGGTCACTAAGCCTTTGGAATTACGAATATTCTCTACCGTAATTTGGATGGAGACAGGTGCTCCGGCCACAGGATTCGCCGACGCGACGACCGGCTCCGCGCAGCCTGCGGGCAGGGGCTCCGCAGCTCTACCAAGGGAAGCGCCGAAGAAGGCCAAGAAGATCACTGCCGCGGGCAGCGACAGTTCCGCAGGGAACAGTGGAACCGGACAACAGCGGGAACTCGTCATTGGATCATCACCCCGAAGACGCCAGAAAGGGACCGTGTAGACTTACGGGGAAAGGGTGTGTTTCATCCCCGCGCAGCGCCGATCGCAGCACCACTACATTCAGCGAGGTATGACTGTCCCGTGACATTGTCAAGACAGCCCAAGGGACTACAGCAGGCCAATGCCACCATGACGAAGTTCGGCTATCCGGCCAACCTGATTCGCGAATACGACCGCTGGGTGGTTTTGCTGCGGCCGCAGCAGGCGACTCTCGGCGCCCTGGTGCTGGTCTGCAGGGACGAGGCGACGGCCTTCAGCGACATCTCCACCGAGGCTTTTGCCGAGTTGCAGCGGGTGGTGGGCGACATCGAGACCGGCCTCCGCGCCTTTCGGCCCTATCAGAAGATCAACTATCTGATGCTGATGATGGTCGACAAGGACGTGCATTATCACGTGCTGCCGCGCTATGAAGCGGCGCAGGACTTCGAGGGCACGGCCTACCCCGACAAGGGCTGGCCGGCGCTGCCGGATCTGGCCGGCGGCATCCAACCCGACGCGGCGGCACAGGCCGCCCTGGTGGCGGCCGTGAGTGCGGCCTGGCCCGCTTAGGATCAACAGGGAAGCGCCGGCGCCAGGGGCATGACGACAATCAACAGCTATATTCTGCGGCAAACGATGCGGCCGCTTCTCGCGGCGATCGCGATTGCACTGCTGGTGCTGCTCACCGAGCGCATGCTGCGGCTGCTCGACCTGGTGCTGGATACCGGAGGCGGTCTCACCGTGCTGTTGCAGATGATGGCTTTCTTGGTTCCGCATTACATGGCCTTGGCGCTGCCGGCGGCCTTCTTTCTCGGCGTGCTGCTGGCATTCAGTCAACTCCATCAGAGCCGCGAGCTCGATGCGCTGGGGTCCGCCGGTATCGGCCTGCCGCGGCTGATCAGCCCGGTGATTCTACTTGCCGCCCTGCTGACGATGATATCGGCGGCGAACTTTGCCGTCGGCCAACCCTATGCCCGCTATATCTACCGCGCGCTGGTCCACGACGTTTCCGAGGCGGCAGCCAACGTCTACCTGCAGGAACGCACCTTTATGGAAGTGAAGGGGGTTACGTTCATGGCTGAGCGCATCTGGCGCGGCAGCCAGGAATTCTCCAAGGTCTTCATCTACGAAGCAAATAAGGCGGGCGAGGCGACGGCCATGACGGCTGAGCGCGGCAGTCTTTATGTCGCGCCCAAGGGCGAGCAATCGATGCTGTTCCTGCAGGACGGTGTGCGCCTCAACGGGCCGGCGCCGGGGCTGGCCGGGAAGGCTGGCGCGCCGGGAGATTATGGCGCCTTGAAGTTCAGCCAGTCCCAGACTCCCATCGACCTGGCAGGTCAGACCGGTTTTCGGCCACGCGGCGAAGACGAGCGCGAATTGACCCTCTTGGAGCTTTGGCGCCACCGCGATAGCCCACCGGCCGGCGTCACCACCAATGAGATGCTGGCGGAGTTTCACGATCGCCTGGTGCGTACCCTGTCGGTGATGTTCCTGCCTTTCCTCGCGGTGCCTTTCGCGCTCGGTCCCCGCCGCGCGCGTCAGGCCTACGGTATCGCCGTCGGTTTACTGATCCTGGTCGCCTACAACCAGGCGCTCAGCGTCGGCAAGTCTTTGTCGTCGGGCGATCGGGTTTCCCACCTCGTCGGCCAGTGGCTCCCCTTTGCCGTGTTGGCGCTGCTCAGCTGCGTGCTGTTCTATCGCTGCGCCTTCACTGTCCCGCGCGGCGGCCGCCAGAAGTGGTCTCCGGTCGGCGCTTTCGAGAGCCTGATGCAGGCACTGGGCGCGGGCGTCGGGATGCTCAGGCGGAGGCCCACCGAGTGAAGGGCCCTGGCGAAACAAGGCGTCGGCGCGCATGAGCGTCCTGGCCGTCTATCTCTCGCGGCTGCTGCTGGCGCGCTTTCTGCTTCTCTTGATCGGGCTCGCGGCCTTCCTGCTTGGTCTCGACGTGATGGTCAATGCCAGCGGCCTGTTGAGCGAGGGAGAGGGCCCCGGGGCTCTAATGCGATACACCCTGTTGCGATCTCCGGCGATTTTCTCCGATCTTATCAAGATTGCCAGCCTGCTGGCCGGTTTGCTCACATTCGGCGGGTTGATCCGGCACGGTGAACTGACGGCAATGTGGGATGCGGGGATCTCGCAGTTCGGGCTGTTTTGGCGCCTCCTTCCAGTGGGGCTGTTGCTCGGCGTCCTGCAGTTCGTCGTCGACGACGTGGCGGTGCCGCGGGGTGTGGAGGGCCTGCGGGAGTGGGGCGTCGGCGAATTCGAGCAGGCGCGCGATACTGGCAGTAAGGATGGCGTGACCTGGATTCATGTCGGCAACGACATTGTCCGAATTCCCACCGCCAATATCGGAGCGGCCAGCCTCAGCGACTTCATCATCTTCGAACGCGACGCCCAGGGCAGCCTGCTGACGCGCCTCGATGTCGCCGCAGCGCGTTACAGCGACGGGATCTGGGCGCTCAGCGATATCGCTGTGCGGTCCAGTGACGGCAGCCGGGTGCGCTTTGAAAAGCGGCGCGACTGGAAGATCGCCCTGGACCCGCGGAGTCTGCAACTGCTCAGTGCCCACCCGCGCCAACTCGCCTTCGACCAGATTCGCCGCTTTGCCAGCGGCGACGGGCAAGGCACCTGGGCGCCCTATCTTTACAGGACCTGGCTCTACGAGAAGCTGAGCACCTGTCTGGCGCCGCTGCTCATGCTGCTGCTCTCGGCGGCTTTGGCCCAGCAGTCGCAGCGCGCCGGGCGTATCGAGCTGCTGTATCTCGGCGGCATCGCTATCGGGTTTGCCTTCTTCATTTTCAACGGCATCAGCTTGGCCATGGGGGAGGTCGGATTGTTGCCGCCGCTGATCGCCAGCGCCGCGCCGCCGCTGGCCTTTACGGCGGTGGCCGCCAGCGTGATCTACTGGCACGAGTTGAAGCGCCGCCCGGTTTAATTGTGGGTGGCCGCTTTCTTGACAAGCCGGAGCGGGTCCGATTAATGGAGCGCAACAACGCCTCCGCCGCTTCGACGCCGCCCGGAGGGCCTAGTCACGGACCCAGACCTTTCGTCAGAGAGACCTCATTTGCGCAGAGAGAACGAGTCATTGCCGGCTTCTGCCGAGCCCGCGCGCGCGTCTGAGGGGAGTGTCGCCGCCGCCGTCGTCGATGTCGGAGACCAACAGGTCTGGTGCGACACGGCCGCCAATCGGCTGCGCCGTGGAATCGCTCGGGTTGGCGTCGAGACCGTCATCGAAGCGGCTGATCTGTCGAGCCGGCGCGGCGCTGTGGTGTTGTTGCGGTCCGATGTTGCTGTCGACGCGCCGCTGCTGAAGGCCTTGGTCGGGGCGCCGGGGTCAATCCTGCTTTCAAACGGCGACCCGGGCGGCCTGCCGGTGGCGGTCCATGCCCCCACCGGCATGTGGGAGGCGGCCACCGAGGTGTTGCGCACGGGAACCCTCGGCGATCTGCCGGCCGGCCTGACGGCCGTGACCAGCGCCGAACTCGGTGCTTCCTATTGGGAGGCCCTGCGCAAGCGCGAAGATCCCTATGCCCTGGTGGTCCGGCCGGACAACTTGAAGCGCGCCGAGTGGCGCATGTTCATGGGCACCTACAAAGGCGCCACCGATCTCGTCACCAAGTGGCTGTGGCCCTGGCCGGCGTTTCACGCCACTAAACTCTGCGCGCGCTTGGGCATCACCCCGAACCAGGTCACGGCGGTCAGTCTGCTGCTTGTCATCGGCGCCTTCTACTGGTTCTGGGAAGGCAACTGGTTGCCCGGCCTGCTGGCCGCCTGGGGCATGACCTTCCTCGACACCGTCGACGGCAAGCTGGCGCGGATTACGTTACGGTCGAGCAAATTCGGCAATGTCTTCGATCACTCCATTGACTTGATTCACCCCCCCTTCTGGTACTGGGCCTGGGGGATCGGGCTGCAGCAGGGGCCGCTGGCGCTCAGCGAGGAAATTCTGACCCTCTGCCTTGCCGTGATCATCGCCGGCTATGTGCTGCAGCGGGTGATCGAGGGGATCGCGATCTGGCGCCTCGGGCTGGAGATCCATGTCTGGCGGCGGGTCGACACCTGGTTTCGTCTGGTCACGGCGCGGCGCAATCCGAATTTGTTGCTGCTGACGCTTTGCACGGCCTTCGGACGACCCGATCTCGGTCTTGTCCTGGTGGCGATCTGGACCGCGGTCTGCCTGGCGCTGCACGGGGCGCAGCTGCTGCAGGGTCTGGCGGCGGCGCGGCGCGGCAAGCTCAGTTCCTGGCTGGCGGGCCCGGCATGACGGCAGGACAAGCAGCTTGAAGATCGGCGTCATCACCAATCCGGGTAGCCAGAAGAACAAGACGGGCTTCGCGGAACTGGCGCGCCTGCTGGACGGGCTCGCCGATGTCGATCACAGGATTCTCGACAAGATCACAGAGATTCCTGACATCCTGCGGGACTTTGCCCGGCAGGAGGTTGGCGTGGTCGCCATTGCCGGCGGCGACGGCACCGTCCAGGCCGTGCTCACCGAGCTCTACGGGCAGCGGCCCTTCGAGACACCGCCGATGATCGTTGTGGTGCCGCGCGGCATGACCAATATGATTGCCGCGGACGTCGGCCTCAGACGGGGCGGACTGTCCGGTCTCGAGCGGCTCATCGTGGCGGCGCGGCGCGGCGGCCTCGACGAGGCCTGCACGACCCGGCGGATCCTGCGCTTGGAAAATGCGCTCAACCGCCCGCCGCAGTACGGGATGTTTTTCGGTGGCGCCGGTATCCCCCGTGCCATCGATACCTGCCGCAACAACGTCCACCCCTATAAGTTCAAAGCGGATCTCGCCGCGGCGGCGACTCTGGCTGGGATCCTCGGCGGTTGGCTGCTGGGCCGCGGCAAGGGTGGAAAGGAAAGCGGCGGCATTTTCTACGGTGATAGGATCACGCTGACGATCGACGAACAGAGCATCGGCACCATGGAATGCCTGATTATCCTGGCAACCACCCTGGACAAGCTGATTCTCGGCAGCCGGCCGTTCTGGGGCGGCGACGGGCAGATGCGTTTCACCGCCATCGCTCACCCGCCGGAACGTTTGCTGCGCTATGCCCGCCGCATCCTCTACGGAAGTGAAGATCGGCAATTGCCGGCGGCCAACTATCGCAGTTGGGCGCCGGGCAAGGTGGCGCTTACCATGGAGTGTCCCTTCACTCTGGACGGCGAGATTTTCGAACCGACGCCTGGCAGGCAGATCGTTCTGACGGCGGCGGATGAAGCCCGCTTCGTGAAGCTCTGATGCCCGAGGTCGGCAGTGAGCTCACGGCCCTGCGGCGTGCCGAAACGGCGCAGCCGGTGGCGGCCCCGATCGCCGCAATCGTGGCGGCGGCGCGCGCGCGCCACGGTAGTGCGGTCGCGGCGGTGTTGTTCTATGGCTCCTGCCTGCGCCACGACAGTGACGAAGGGAAGATCGTCGATCTCTACGTCATCGTGGACAGTTACACCACAGCCTACGGCAGGGGCCTGCGGGCACTGCTCAACTGGAGCCTGCCGCCGAATGTCTTCTATCTGGAGACGCCTTTCGACCAGCGCATCGTCCGAGCCAAGTACGCCGTCATCTCCCTGGCCGACTTCGAGGCCGGGGCCTCCGGGGGCTGGTTCCATCCCTACCTTTGGGCACGCTTCGCGCAGCCTTGCCGCTTGCCCTATTGCCGCGATGAAGAAGTGGAACGCCGGATCATTGCTGCCCTGTCCGGGTCGGTGCGCAAGGTTGCGATGGAGGGCCTGGCCCTGGTCGATGCGAACTTCAACAGCCGGGAGCTTTGGATATCGGTCTTCCGCCAGACCTATCGGACCGAATTGCGGGCGGAGCCGCCGCAACGGGCCGATGAGATCTACGCGGTCAATGCCGCGCACTATGCCCGGGTTGCCGAAGCGACCCTGCCGGATCTGGGCGCGGCGCCGGCGCAAGGTGAGGAGCGTTGGCAAGCGGCCGGCGGGCGTGGCGCCGGCGCAAAGTGGACCCTGCGCCGCTACCAGGGCAAGCTGCTCTCGGTCGCGCGTCTCGTGAAGGCGGCTTTCACCTTCCAGGATGGCGCGCAATATCTCTTATGGAAGATCGAGCGCCACTCCGGCGTCAGCATCACGCCAACGCCCTGGCAACGCCGCCATCCCATTCTGGCTTCAACGGTGCTGTTCTGGCAGCTCTACCGCAAAGGAGCCTTCCGCTAGGGCGACTACTCCGCCGCCGACTGCGTGGCCTGCCATTTCTTCAGGGCGCGGTAGCCTTCCTCGAAGACCTCACAAACCCGCCGCACCTGCTGTGGCGTGTGAGCGGCAGAGAGGCTGCAACGCAGCAGACAGGAGCCGTCCGGCGTGCCTGGCGGCAGGGCCAGATTCACGTAGACGCCGGACTCCATCAGGGCGTTCCACATGAACACGGCGGCTTCTTCGTTCGGCATTTTCACGGCGATGATCGGACTGGTGTCGGCGCAGATCGAAAACCCGAGATCCTTCAGTCCCGTATAGAGCGCGCGTGCGTTGTCCCAGAGTTGCTTGCGCAGGCCAGGCTGCGAGCGGATCTTGCCCAGGGTCGCCTTGGCCGTGGCGATGCTGCCCGGCGAGGAGGAGGCAGTGAACATGTAAGGCCGGCTGGTGTAGCGCAACTGGTCGAACTCGGGATTGTCCGAGGCGCCGAAACCGCCGACGGCGCCGAGACTCTTACTGAAGGTTCCGACGACGTAATCGACGTCTTTTTCAACACCGTAGGCCTCGGCGATGCCGCGGCCGTTGTCGCCGAAGACACCCAGCGAATGGGCTTCGTCGACCAGCAGGTCGACGTTATAGCGGCGCTTCACATCGACAAACTCGTCAAGCGGCGCCTGGTCGCCCAGCATGGAGTAGATGCCCTCGACGATGATCAGCTTGCTGGCACCGTCGTCCTTCATGCGCGCCAGGCGCTTGTCGAGGTCGGCCGGCGAGTTGTGGCGAAAGCGGATCAAGGTAGCGCCGCTCAGGCGGCAGCCGTCGTAGATGCTGGCATGAGAGTCTGAATCGAGAAGAATGGTGTCTTTCGGCCCGGCGAGCCCGGCGATGACGCCAAGGTTGGCCTGGTAACCGGTTGGGAAGACCATGGCTTTGCTGCGGCCAAGGAACGCGGCGATGTCCTGCTCGAGCGCGCGGTGGCTGGTGTAGGTGCCGTTGGCGATACGCGATCCCGTGGTCCCGGTGCCCTCGGTCTGGATGGCCTCCACGGTCGCTTCGATGCAGTCCGGATCGAAGGTCAAGCCCAGGTAGTTGTTGGTCCCGACGAGGATGACTTCGCGCCCGTCGATGATCGCCTCGGTGGCTGAGACAATCCGGTCCATGCAAATATTGAAGGGATCCCGGCCGGCGGCCAGTAGTCGGTCGTGACGCGCCGCCATCTGATCGTACTTGTCAAACAGGCTCATAGCGTCAGCCCTTGTTCAGTTGCGCGTGCACCACGTCAACCAGGTCCTGAAGACTGTTCACGTCTGGGAGCAGGCTGATCGGGATATCGATCTCGAAGTTGTCTTCGATTTCCATCACCAGGTTCATGGCGGCAACCGAATCCATATAGAGATCCGCCGACAGGTCGGTTTCCGGTGTGATCTCGATATCCTTCGGGTTGAAGGGCTGTAGGAGTTTGACCACCTCCTCTTGGACCTTATCGGCAGTCCACTGCATTTCTATTCCTCGCTATAGGGGGGCTTCCCCACAGTCATCCGGACCTGGTCGAAGACGGGCCAAAGTCTGAATGAGGCTCACCAAAGCCGCTTCTGCCAGCGTCACAGCCAACCAGCCGCCTTATACCATGCGATGGTTTTCGAGAAACCTTCGTCCAGGCCTACCTTCGGACGCCAGGAAATGCAATCGCCAAGCGTTTTGCCGTGGCACACCCAATCGGGATGACTGATTTCGTTCACTTTCCCCTGGGACAGCAGGGGCGCGCGGCCGGTGACCGCCGCGCCGGCCTGGCTGAGCGCGGCGGCCAGCCGCTGGGCCGGCTGCGGGACCGCCAGGGCGCGTATTCGCCGGCCGAACTGACGCTCGGCGGCGGCCAGAACGGCCGGCCAGTCATAGCCCTCCGCTGTGCCGTCATCCAGCTCCAGGGTCTGTCCTGGCGCCGGGGTATCCGATAGCAGGCAGACCGCCGCGGCAGCCAGGTCGTCCACATAGATCATCGAAAAGCGGCCTTGACCGCTGGGCCGTAGGGCGAGGCCACGGGCGAACTGGCGGAACAGGGGCAGAGTCGCCCGGTCGCCCGGGCCATAGACCACCGGCGGCCGCAGAATCTGCCAGTCCAGGTCTGTTGCGTTTTGCTTCAGGAGGTCTTCGGCTTGGCGCTTGCTTCGCGCATAGGGTGAGAGGTGCGGTTCGCGCGCCGCCAGGGAGGAGATCTGGATCACGCGCAGCGAGCGGCCCGCTGCCCGGAGCGCGTCGAGCAGGTTCGCCGTGCCCTGCGTGTTCACGCGCTCGAAGTCGCCGGCCCGGCGCGCGGCCACCAAACCGGCGCAGTGAATGACCGCATCGGCGCCGGTGACCAGTTCGGCCAAGGCTGGCTTGGAGGCGAGGTCGCCGAGGACCGGTGTCACCGTCCCGGCGTCCACAGCACCACGTTCAGGAGGACCGCCAAGCCGCCGGGTCAAGGCCTTGACCCGCCAGCCATCGGCGAGCAGCCGGCGCAGGATATGGCCACCGACAAAGCCGGAACCGCCGGTCAGGGAGACGACGCCGCGCGGCGGCCCGGCCGGGTTCATGTCCCGCCCCGGAGGTGCCGTTTAATATGTTGATAATACTTATGTATGTGCGGCACGGAGAATGCCTTTTGAGCGCCGCTGAGGCGTGGCCGCCGGACTACCTGCGCTGTTCCGAAAAGGCCGGAGCGTTGCCGTCGTTCTGTCCGCGCCGCTTCGCAAAAGCCCGATCCGACACGCCGGACGGGCTGCCGTCGATGTTTAGGTCGCTGATCTCGCCCGAGATGTAGTCCGCCTTGACGGCGGAACGGCTCAGCTTGCCCGAAGAGGTGAACTTCAATGTTTTCGGTGGCACCAGAACGACGCGGCAGTCCGCCCCGCAGGTTTTGCGGACCGTGGCGGCAACCCGTTTGCGCAGGTTTTCGCGCGAGGCCGCATCGTGCAGGCGGCACTGCAGCACCACGATCATGTGCTCATTTTCGTCAGGCTCGATGACCGAGAAGCAGGCCACATCGCTGCCACGGACGTCTTCCAGGGCTTCAACCGCCCACTCAACGTCCTGCGGCCAGATGTTGAGTCCGTTGAGGATTACCAGATCCTTGCGCCGCCCGGTGACGACCAGCTGCCCGTCGACCATATAGCCGAGATCGCCGGTGTCGAGCCAGCCGTCCTCCGTGGTCACCGCTGCCGTGGCGGCCGGGTCGTTGTAATAACCGGCCATCACGCTGGGTCCGCGTACCACGATGCGCCCGACATGGTGGTCTCCCAGGGGATCGTTTTTCTCGCTGCGCACTTCCACATCGTGGCCGGGCAGCGGCGAGCCGCAGAGGACAAAGGAGCGCGCGGCTCTACTGGATCCGTTCATTTTGCTGGGGACAGGGGCGACATTACCGGTATGGGTGTAGTGGTCCTGGTCGATCCGGTCGACCTCGACCCCCTTGTCGAGCGGCGCGAAAGTCACGGCCAGAGTCGACTCAGCCAGGCCGTAACTGGGCAGAAAGGCTCGGCGCGAGAACCCTGTGACACCGAAAGTTTCGACGAAGTGGTCGAGGATCTCCGCGCGTACCATTTCGCCGCCGATGCCGGCGACCCGCCAGTTCGACAGGTCGATGGTTTTGGCCGAGCCGTTCAGGCCACGGGTCGCGCAGAGCGCATATCCGAAGGTTGGACTGAAGGAAATTGTGCCGCCGTACTGCGAGATCAGTTTCAGCCAGGTGAGCGGCCGCAGGGCGAAACTCTTGGTCGCCAGATAGTCGATGGTGATCTGGCTCAGCATCGGAGTCAGGCAGAAACCAACCAGGCCCATATCGTGGTAGAGCGGCAGCCAGGAAGTGCTGCGGTCGCCTTGCCGCAACTTCAGGCCATTCTGGCCGATACCACGGGCATTGCTGGTAATCGCCCGCTGGGACACGAAAACGCCGCGTGGCAGGCTGGTGCTGCCAGAGGAATATTGGATGTAGCAGGCTTCGTCGCTGGCGAGGGGGTGCAGGTCGCCGCTATCGGCCGGAAGGGCGTAGAACTCGTCCGGTGTGCCGACCATTTTCAGGTCGCCGGCGGCCTCCTTCAGATAATGCAGCATCTCCACCGGTCCGACCGCGATTTCCGCACCGGCCTTGGCCAGCATATTGCGCAGGCGACTCACATAAGCGTCATGTCCGCCGAGGTGGATCGTCATGGGCAGAGGGACGGGAATCAGGCCGGCATACTGGCAAGCGTAGAAGAAGATCAGGAAATCCGGCGTTGTTTCCGCAATCAAGGCAACGCGGGTGCCGCGCTGCACGCCAATACGGTCAAAGCGCTGAGCCATCTCGATGGCGCGCGCCCGAATCTCCCGATAGGTGAGTGATTCTCGCAATTCGCCCCGCGGCGAGAAGAAATTGCAACCGGTCGCGCCTCTTGCCGCGTAGTCAAGCCCGTCTGCTAATGTCTCGAATTCTGCGATGCGGAATGGCAGGTTACTGCTGATTGATGCCGTAGCACTTGGCATTAAATGTTCCCTAGCTTCCCTCTATGATCTCTCTGCTGTGCAGACGAACCCTCGAAACGTCTGCTCGGCCCGCGCCTACGCTAAATATTTGTTTCTACGTGAACCATTCGTCGTAGGAGAGCCTGCCGACACCACCCCTTGCCCCAGCGTTGCGGTGCTCGGAACGACCCAGCAGCCAAATATCAACATTCCAGGGCCGTGAAATCTTTACTAGGTTCGCTCTTCTTTGCCGTTTTCTTACACTGGCGTCAATTCTTCATGCAGCTGGCAGGGACTTTTGCCCCAGCGTCCTGATCCAATTCTTCCGCAAGCATCGATCCGAGATCTGCCGGCTGTAGCGCGGGGCCAACCGCTAGCTATTCGACTCGCCATGCCGATGAACTTCCAGTGATTTACGACAGAAGTCGCGGCGGATCAATCTAGAGCTGGTCTAAATTCCTTACCGGAACCTTACCGGATTCGCACATCAGACCAGACGCTTATCGCAAATCTCGACATGGTGTTTACGTTATGGGGTGTCGATTGAAGTTCTCGTGAGGGCAATCCGTCAAGCAATGCGTCGTTTTTTCCAGCGATCGACGCCGGCGCGGGGGCGTATCCGAGGAAGCCGGGCGGGTGTTCGGCCCAGCCAGAGACAGGATCGCATGAAACATTGCGTAACAATTTGTTATCGCGATGGCGCCGCTGCGAGGCCGGGCGCATGGAGCCTCCTCAGCCCGGATCGGCGGAGAAACCGGCGGCTTCGATGCCGGCAATGGCGCAGGCTTCGTCGTTGTCGGAGGTGTCGCCGGTGACGCCGACAGCGCCGACAATGGCGCCAGACGCATCGCGCAGGAGGACGCCGCCGGGCACCGGTACCAGGGAGCCGCCGGCTAAGCCGCTGATGGCTTGAATGAAGTAGGGCTGCTGCTGGGCGCGCTCGAAGATGGCGCGCGATCCCAGGCCGAGCGAGATGGCGCCGCGCGCCTTGCCCTGGGCGACCTCGGGCCTCAGCGTCGAGGTATTGTCCTGGCGCGCCAGAGCTTTCAGGTGACCACCGGCATCCAACACCGCGACGGTCAACGGCTGTAGTTTCAGCTCCGCGGCCTTGTCCAGGGTGACGTCGATAATAGCCTGGGCCTGGTCCAGGGTGATCGCTTGGGGCATGACTTGATTTCCTTTAAGGGGAGGGGGTGGTCAGACCGCCGCCGGCGTATTCGCGGAGATGGTGGCGCCTTCGTCGATCATCCGCTCGATCTCAGCCTCGGAAAAACCGATCTCGGCGAGTATCTCCCGGCTGTGCTGGCCGAGCAGGGGGGCGGGCAGATTCACGCCGCCGGGGGTGGCGGAAAACTTCACCGGCAACCCGAGGGCTTTGACAGCGCCGGCGGCGGGATGGTCGGTCTCGACGATCATGCCGCGTGCCAGGGCCTGCGGATCCTCGTGCATTTCGCCGATGGAGAGCACCGGGCCGGCGGGAAAGCCACCCTGCTCCAGGGTGGTCAGCCAGTCGTCGGTCGTTCGCGTCTCGAAGATCCTGTTCAGTTCCTCTTCCAGCGCCGCGCGGTTGGCCATGCGCAGGTCGTTGCTGAGGAAGCGCGGGTCGTCACGCAGGGTGTCGTGGCCGAGGATCGCCAGCAGGCGCTCCCAGTTCTTCTGGTTGGCGGCGCCGATGTTGATCCAGCCATCGGCGGTCCTGAACGCCTGATAGGGCGCGTTCAAAGGATGCGCCGAGCCCATGGCGCCGGGCGAAGTGCCGGTCGCGAAGGCGATCGCCGATTGCCAGTAGGTATGCACGATGCCGGCTTCGAACAGCGAGGTGTCGACCCTCTGGCCCTCGCCGGTCTGCAGCTTGCGGGCATAGGCGGCCGACACGCCCATGGCGGCGAGTATGCCGGCGGTGATGTCGGTGACCGGGGCGCCGACCTTCACCGGCGGGCGTCCCGGCCCTTCGCCGGTGATCGACATGAGGCCCGACATGCCCTGGGCGATGAGGTCGAAGCCGCCGCGCTCCGCGTAGGGGCCGCTACGCCCGAAGCCGGAGATCTCGCAGTAGATCAGGCCGGGGTTGCGCGCCTGCAAGGCCTCGTAGCCGAGCCCCAGCTTTTCCATGGTGCCCTTGCGGTAGTTCTCGATCACCACATCCGCGTCGTCGAGGAGACGCAGCAGCGCCGCCTTGCCGTCTGCGTGCTTCAGGTCGAGGGCGATGCCGCGCTTGTTGCGGTTCATCATCATGAAGGCGGCGGCTTCGCCCTTGATGTCCGGCGGCAGCATCCGCCGCGTATCGTCGCCGGTGAGTTTTTCCACCTTGATCACCTCGGCGCCCATGTCCGCCAGCATGAGGCCGCAGACCGGTCCGGCCATAATGTGCGCCAGTTCGACAACCCGGCAGCCTCGCAGCGGCCCTGTCCTCTGCCGGGTCACCTCAACGCCCTTTCCACACCGGCTTGCGCTTGGCGAGGAAAGCCTCCAGTCCCTCGCGAAAATCCTCGCTGGTGTAGCAGGCGACGATCAGGTCCTCGTCCTCGACTTTGGCGGCGGCGGCGGTGAGGCGGCGCAGCGCCTCCTTGGTCGCGCGCAGGGTCAGCGGCGCCTGGCCGGCCAGCAGCGCGGCCAGTTCCGCGGCGCGGGTCTCGACAGCGGCGCGGTCGTCCAGCACCTCGGTGATCAGGCCCGTCGTCAATGCTTCTTGCGCTTCGATCAGACGGCTGGTGAAAATCATTTCCCTGGTGCGCCCCGCGCCCAGGAGCGCCGCGAGCCGGGCGAGGTTGTTGGCTGAAAGACAGTTGCCCAGGGTGCGGGCGATGGGAAAGCCGAATTTCAAATCGCTCGCGGCAATGCGGATATCGCAGGCCGCGGCGATGGCGGCGCCGCCGCCGGTGCAGGCCCCGGTCAAGGCCGCCACCGTGGGCAGGGGGCAGCGCTCCACCGCGTCGAGGACCTTGTCGATGCGCTGTTCGTAGGCGATGGCGTCTTGCGGCGTCTTGAAGCCGCGGAACTGGGCGATGTCGGTGCCGGCGGCGAAGGCCTTGTCGCCGGCGCCGGTGACCACCAGGGCTTTGGCCTGGCCCTTGCCGCCGGCGGTACTGCAGATCTGCGCCAGCCCCTCGTACATGGCGAAGGTCAGAGCGTTGCGCGCCTGCGGCCGGTTGAAGGTAATGAAGCCGATGCCGTCACGGACTTCGTAGAGCAGTTCTTCGTTCATCAAAGCTTCTTACCTGTAGAAATACTCGACCAGGAACATCGGCACAGCCGGCACGTAGGTGCAGAGTAGCAGCACCGTCAACAGCACGGCGACAAAGTAGATATTCACCTTGGACACCTGCCATATGTTCGCCCGGGCGATCGAGCAGGCGGTGATCAGTACGCTGGCCACCGGCGGTGTCTGCTGGCCGATGGCGAGGTTCAAGGTCACCACCAGGCCGAAGTGAACCGGGTCGATGCCGACCTGCTGGATCAGCGGTACGACGATCGGCACCACCAGGATAATGGCCGCCGCCGAGTGCAGGAAGAATCCGATCACCAGGAAGAAGACATTGAGGATCAGCAGGATGACGTATCTGTTGTCGGTAAAGGAGAGGATCTCCTGCGCCATCTGCTGGGGCAGCTGGGCGCGGGTCAGGAAACCGCCCATCAGCACCGAGGCGGCGACCAGCAGCATGACCACCGCGGTCTGCATGCCGCCGTCGAGCATCGCCGACTTCAAGCGCCGGAAGTCGACCTCGTTGTAGTAGATTCCGACGACCACCGAGGCCAGAACGGCCAGGCCCGCCGCTTCGGTGGCGGTGACGAAGCCGCCGAAGATGCCGCCGAGAATGATCACCGGCAGGGTGAAGGTCGGTAGGGCGTCGATGAAGGTATCCTTCAGCTTGGCGAGGTTGAAGGCGTCCTCGACCGGAAAGTCGTAGCGCCGGGCGAAGACATAGGCGACGCCCATCAGGCCGGCCGCGCCGAGCAGCCCCGGCACGAAGCCGGCGACGAAGAGCTGTTCCACCGAGGTGTTGGCCGAGACTGCGTAGAGGATCATCGGGATCGACGGCGGGATGATGATTGCCAGCGAGGCGGAAGAAGATGTGACGGCGGCGGCGAAGGGCGCGCCGTAACCGCGCTTCTTCATGGCCGGGATGAGGATCGACCCGATGGCGGCGACGTCGGCCACGGCGCTGCCGGAAATTTCCGCGAAGAACAGCGAGACGCCGATGGTGACCATGGAGAGGCCGCCGCGCACGAAGCCGATAAGCGCGGCTACGAAGTTGATGAGCCGCCGCGAGATGCCGGCGGCATTCATGATGGCGCCGGCGAGCACAAACATCGGAATGGCGATCAGCGAGAACTTGGTCGAGCCGTCGTACATGTCGAGGGCGACGGTGACCAGGCTGCCGGTTCCTTCGGTTCCGACCAGTCCGATGATGCCGGCGATGGCCAGCGCCACGGCGATGGGAACGTTGATGCAGATCAGGGCGACCAGGACCACGAACATGAGGAGGATCAGCATGGTTCAGGCCTCCTCATTGAATTCGGGATGTTCGAAGGAATGCCCTCGTTTCGTCGACCGCCAGTACACCGGCAGGCTCAAGAGCTCGGCGACGATGAACAGGGCGCCACCGATCGGGATCACCGATTGGGTGAGCTGCACCGGGACCCAGGTGAGGGAGATGAGGTAGGTATCCTCAAGGACATTCAGGACTTCCACGCCGGCCCAGGTCATGATGAGGAAGAAGCCAATCACCGCGATCTCGGCGATGACCACGGCCGCCATGCGGGCCGGCAGGGGGATGGCCAGCAGCACGGAGTCAAAGCCGATGTGGTTGCGTTTCAGCGCCGCCAGGGCCGCCCCGTAGTAGGTCACCCAGGCGAGTGCGATGGCGGCGATCTCGTCGTACCAGGACAGCGAATCACCGGCCAGTCGGAAGCCGACGGCGACAATGACCACCACGGAGAGGGCAATCATCAGCGCGATGGTGATCCACTCGAGGATCCATTCGAGCGTTCTATAGGTGGCCCTGAGCATTTAAGGACAAACTCCCCAAGCCCCGCCGGTGACCAGTCTCCGGCGGGCTGCAGTAATGAACGAGGCGCGGCCGGGCGGGCCTGACGCAGTCGGTAATGAAATAGAAAGCCCGGGACCGCCGGCCCCGGGCTTTTGATCAGACTTTAAGAGCCTTCGCCGAGCTTCAGGACGGTGTCGATCAGTTCCTTGCCGCCGTCCATGCTGGCAGAGAACTCGTCGTAGACCGGCTTGGAAGCCGCGATGAAGGCGTCCTTGTCGGCGGTGTTCACCTGGATACCGCCGGCCTTCAATTTCTCCAGCAGATCGGTTTCCAGAGCCGCCGCGGTCTCGTAGGTGAAATCCTGGGTCGACGCGGCGCACTTGTTGAGCTCCGCCTGCACGTCCTGCGGCAGCGCCGAGAAGTGCTTCTCCGAAGTCAGCAGGTAGGCCGGCGTGTAGACGTGCCCGGTAATCGAGAGGTACTTCTGCACCTCCTGGAATTTTGCCGAGTAGATTTGCGCATAGGGGTTCTCCTGGCCGTCGATCACGCCGGTCTGCAGCGCGGTAAAGACTTCGGAGAAGGCCATCGGCGTCGGATTGGCGCCGTAGAGCTTGAACATCTTCACCCGCCAGGCGCCCTTGGGCGTGCGCAGCTTGACGCCCTGCAGGTCTTCCGGCTTGTTGATCGGCCGGGTGTTGTTGGTGATGTTGCGGAAGCCGTTTTCCCACAGACCGACGATACGGTAACCCTTGTCCTTGACCGCGGGCTGCAGCTTGCTGTCCATGATCGCGCCCTGAACCCGGCGCATGTGGTCGCGGCTCTTGATGATGTAGGGCATTTCAAAGACGCCGAAAACCTCGGCGACCGAGGACATGACCGACGAGGGCAGGGCGAAAGTCACCTGTCCGAGCTTCAGCTTCTGCAGCAACTCGGTGTCGTTGCCAAGCTGCGAAGAGCCGAAGACCTGGACTTCGGCCTTGTCGCCGAGGGCGGCGTTGGAGCAACGGGCGAACTCATTGGCGCTCGCCTCGAACAGCGAGCCGGGCGCGCCGACGTGCCCGAATTTGAGAGTCAATTCTGCGGCCGCGGCCGGGCCGGCGAGCAGCCCGGTCATGGCGATGGTGCTTACTAGTCCTAGAATTCTCATCATTTCCTCCCCAGGAGTTTTTGGTTCTCATTTAGTGGGACTGTGCGGGTGCTGATTTGTTTTTCGCTACTCGGCGGCACCCTCCGCCGCTGACTGGTCCTGGCCTGAAAGGTAGGCGAGGGCCGCTTGCACCCCACCGCGTCGGTAGGGGATGCCGGACAACTCGAGGCCCATCTCGACGCCGGAGAGGGTGCCCATGAGCATGAGGTCGTTGAAGTCGCCGAGATGGCCGATGCGGAAGACCTTGTCGGCGATCTTGGACAGGCCGCTGCCCAGCGACATGTCGAAGTTTTCCAGGGTCACTTCGCGGAAGTGGTCGGCGCTCTCGCCCTCGGGCACCAGCACTGCGGTGAGCGAGCCGGAATAGTGGCGCGGGTTGGCGCAGAGCACGTCCAGGCCCCAGGCGCGCACGGCGCGCCGCGTCGCCTCGCCATGGCGGCTGTGGCGGGCGAAGACCCTGTCGAGGCTCTCCTCGTGCAGCATGTCGATGGCCTCCGCGAGGCCGTAGAGCAGATTGGTAGCCGGGGTGTAGGGGAAGAAGCCCTTGCCGTTGGGCCCTGCCATCTCGTCCCAGGACCAGTAGGAGCGCGGCAGCCTGGCCGTCTTCGAGGCGGCCAGCGCCTTGTCGCTGATGGCGTTGAAGGACAGGCCCGGCGGCAGCATGAGGCCCTTCTGCGAGCCGGCCACGGTGACGTCGACGCCCCAGTCGTCGTGGCGGTAGTCGATGGAGGCCAGCGAGGAGATGGTGTCGACCATGAGCAGGGCCGGGTGGCCGGCCGCGTCGATCGCCTTGCGCACCTCGTCGATGCGGCTGGCGCAGCCGGTCGAAGTCTCGTTGTGCACCACGCAGACCGCCTTGATCGCGTGGTTCTTGTCTTCGGCCAGGCGGGCGCCGATGGCCGCCGGGTCGGCGCCGCTGCGCCAGTCGCCAGCGATGAACTCGGGCTCGATGCCGAGGCGCTCGGCCAGGCCCTTCCACAGGGCGGCGAAGTGCCCGGTCTCGAACATCAGCACGCGGTCGCCGGGCGACAGGGTGTTGACCAGCGCGGCTTCCCAGGCGCCGGTGCCCGAGGCGGGGTAGATCACCACCCGGCCCTCGGTCTTGAAGATCGTGCGCATGCCCTCCAGCACTTTTGCGCCGAGTTCGGCGAACTTGGCGCCGCGGTGATCCATGGTCGGCAGATCCATGGCCCTGAGCACCCGGTCGGGCACATTGGTGGGCCCCGGTATCTGCAGAAAATGACGACCTGACATGTTACCCCTATCGAACCATTACGCCTGTGCCGTGGGTGCCGCGGGCGCCATCAGAGGCTTGCGCAGCGGCGGCCTTTGCCGCTATGAATTATGAATACAAAATACAAACTTGGGGCGATTGTCAACAATGCACGCTGGCGACGAATTGGCGCGGTCTTTGGAACGGCACGTCGAGGGCGACGTCCTTTTCGACGCCTTCAGCCGCGGGCGCTACGCCACCGATGCATCGATCTACCAGATCATGCCCCTCGGTGTCGTGGTGCCCAGAACCTGGGCCGACGTGGAAGCCAGCCTGGCCATCGCGCGGGAGGCGGGCGTGCCGCTTTTGCCGCGCGGCGGCGGCACCTCGCAGTGCGGCCAGACGGTCAATCGCGCCTTGGTTCTCGATCTATCAAAACACATGAACGGTATCGTCTCCATCGATTCCGAGTCGCGGAGCTGCGTGGTTGAACCCGGCCTGGTACTGGATCAGTTGAACGCCGCGCTGAAGCCGAGCGGCCTGTGGTTTCCCGTCGACGTCTCCACCGCCTCGCGCGCCACCCTTGGCGGCATGGCGGCCAACAACTCCTGCGGCTCGCGCTCGATCCGCTACGGCTTGATGCGCGACAACGTGACGGCCGTCGATGCGCTGCTCGCCGATGGCAGCAAGGCGGTCTTCGGCGAATTGCGGCGCGACGCCGGGCAAAGCCTGCACGAAAACAATGCGGTGGCGGCGCTGTTCCAGGACCTGCTGGATCTCGGCGGGCGCGAGGCCGAGGAAATCAAAGCGCGTTTTCCCGCCGTATTGCGCCGGGTCGGCGGCTACAACATCGACGCCCTTGTGCCGAACGGTGCGACCAACAACCTGGCACACCTTTTGGTCGGCTCGGAGGGTACGCTGGCGCTCAGCGAGCGGCTGACACTCAAGCTGTCGCCGATTCTCGCCAACAAGGCCCTCGGCGTCTGCCATTTCCCGACGCTCTACGACGCCATGGACTCGGCCCAGCATCTGGTCACCCTGGGGCCGACGGCGGTGGAATTGGTCGACCGCAACATGATCGGACTGAGCCGTGACATCGCCATGTTCAGGCCGGTGGTCGACCGCTTCGTGCGCGGCGAGCCGGGCGCCATTCTGCTGGTAGAGTTCGCCGAGGAAGACCAGGAAGAGAACCTGCGCCGGCTGAAGTCGCTGGGCGATATGATGGCGCAACTCGGATTCCGCTGGGAGGACCAGGGCAAAAAGAACGGCGGCCTGGTGGAAGCCGTCGACCCCGACTTCCAGAAGCAGATCTGGGAAGTCCGCAAGCAGGGCCTCAACATCATGATGTCGATGAAGGCGGCGCGAAAGCCGGTTTCCTTCGTCGAGGACTGCGCCGTGCAACTCGAGGACCTTGCCGAATACACCCGGCGGCTGACCGAGATATTCCACAAGCACGGCACCGACGGCACCTGGTATGCCCATGCCTCGGTCGGCACCCTGCACGTGCGCCCGGTGCTGAACCTGAAGCTCGATCAGGATGTGAAGGCGATGCGCGCCATCGCCGAGGAAGCCTTCGAAATGGTGCGCGGGTACAAGGGCTCGCATTCCGGTGAGCACGGCGACGGCATCGTGCGCTCCGAGTTTCACCGCGAGATGTTCGGCGAGCGCATGGTCGAGAGCTTCGAGTGGGTGAAGGACCGCATGGACCCGGCGGGCCTGTTCAACCCCGGCCGCGTCGTGCGGCCGCCGAAGATGGACGATCGCACTCTCTTCCGCTTCGCGCCCGGCTATGCGGTGCCCGAGTTCGAAACCGTGTTCGACTGGTCGGCTTATCCCGGCGCCGGCGGCGGCTTCCAGGGTGCCGTGGAGATGTGCAACAACAATGGTGCCTGCCGCAAGGCCGACGGCGTCATGTGCCCTTCCTACCGCGTGACCCGCGACGAGCGCGACCTGACCCGCGGCCGCGCCAATACCCTGCGTCTGGCGATCTCCGGGCAGCTTGGCGAGGATGCCTTCGCCTCCGACGAAATGGCGCAGAGCCTGTCGCTTTGTGTTTCCTGCAAGGGCTGCAAGCGCGAATGTCCGACCGGTGTCGACATGGCCCGGATGAAGATCGAGGTGCTGGCGGCACGGGCCAAGAACAAGGGCTTGCCGCTGCGCGAACGGCTGGTCGCCTACCTGCCGCGCTATGCCCCCTACGCCGCCAGGCTGCCCGGCCTGTTGAACCTGCGCGACCGCCTGCCGGGGCTGGCGGCCGTGTCGCAGCGGCTGCTCGGCTTTGCCGCAGACCGCAAGCTGCCGGAGTGGCGCCGCGACACCTATCGGCAGACGACGCTGCCGGCCGAGGGCGAGGAGGTGATCCTCTTCGCCGATACCTTCAACCGCTACTTCGAACCGGAGAACCTGCGCGACGCCGAGGCGGTGCTGCAGCGCGCCGGCTTCGCACCGGTCGAGGCCCGGCCCGGCGGAGCGGTCGACGACGGCGGCAGACCGCTGTGTTGCGGGCGGACTTTCCTGGCCGCCGGTTTGGTGGAGGAAGCGAAAGCGGAGATGCGCCGGACACTGGCGGCCTTGGGTCCGTCGCTGGCGCGCGGCGTGCCGGTGGTCGGGCTCGAGCCGTCCTGCCTCCTGACCTTCCGCGACGAGGCCCCGGCCCTGCTCGGCACCGAATGGACGGCGGCGCAGGCGACACGGTTCATGCTGTTCGAGGAATTCATCGCCGCCCGGCTCGCCCCGCAAGGCGGCGGTTTCAACCTGCCGCTGGCGCCCTTGAAGAACGGCGCCGCGCTGCTGCACGGGCATTGCCACCAGAAGGCCTTCAATGCCGTGGCGCCGGTTCAGCAGGTGCTCGGCCTGGTTCCCGAGCTTGAGGTGGAACTCATCCAGTCGTCCTGCTGCGGCATGGCCGGCAGCTTTGGCTACCAGGCGGAAACCGCCGAAATCTCCCGAAAAATGGGTGAACTGAGCCTGCTCCCGAGAGTCCGCGCGGCGGGGGCGGACGCCCTGGTGATCGCCGACGGGACGTCCTGCCGGCACCAGATCACCGACGGCACCGAGCGTGCCGCCGTTCATGTCGCGAGGGTGCTTCGCGAATCCTCCGACCTTGCGTTAAACTAGCCGGCAGTAAACCAGGCGGTAGTCATGAGCATAGATGTTGCAGCCCCGATCCAAAGACGCCCGCTCCACAACGAGTTGGCCGACCGCCTCCGGCATATGATCGTCGAGGGCGAGCTCGCACCCGGCGAGAAGCTGGCGGAGAAAGAGCTCTGCGGTCAGTTCGGGGTATCGCGCACGCCGCTGCGCGAGGCCATGAAAGTGCTGGCCACCGAAGGGTTGCTGCAACTGACGCCGAACCGCGGCTGCACGGTTTCGAAGCTGACGCTGGCCGACCTCGACGAGGCTTTTCCGATTATGGGCGCGTTGGAGGCGCTCTCCGGCGAACTCGCCTGCCAGCACATCACCGACGCCGAACTGGCGCGCATGCGGGAACTGCACGCGCGCATGATCACGAAGTATGAGGCTGGCGCGCTGCGCGACTATTTCAAGATCAACGAGCAGATCCATCAGATGATTCTCGATGCGGCGCGCAATCCGACCCTGGCGCAGATGCAGCTCAGCCTTTCCGGGCGCGTGCGCCGGGCCCGCTATCTGGCCAACATGTCGCCGGCCCGCTGGGCCGCGGCCGTGGCCGAGCACGAGAGCATGCTGGAAGCCTTGAGCGCGCGCGACGGCAAGCGTCTGGCGGCGATCCTGAAGACCCACCTTACCAACAAGCTCGAAACCGTGAAGGACGCCCTCACCGAATAGGGCTCTTGCTCCAGCGACTAGCACTAGCTGCGGGAACACGTGTAGCTTGGGGCCGATCGGACTCCATCAATACGGGCAGGCGAGGACAGAGCCATGAACCGCGAAGTGCTGAGCGAGGCGCAGGTTCGTTTTTACGGCGATAACGGCTATCTGCTGTTGAAGGAACGGATCCCCGCCGACTTCATGGCGCGGCTGCGCGACGAGATCGCTCGCCTGGTCGAGGAGGCGCGGGGTCTCACCGCCTCCAACGAACGCATCGACCTTGAGGACAGCCACAGTCCGGAGGCGCCGCGGGTCCGGCGCATCAAGTTGCCGCACAAGATCTCGCCGCTCTTTGCCGATCTCATGCGCTCCGACTGGCTGCTGGCGCCGGTGCGCGACCTTCTCGGCCCGGACCTGCGCCTGCATACCTCCAAGCTGAACATGAAGGCGGCGGGATATGGTGCCGCCGTGGAGTGGCACCAGGACTGGGCTTTCTATCCCCACACCAACGACGACATCCTGGCGATTGGCGTCATCATTGACGACATGACCGAAGAGAACGGCCCGCTCATGGTCTTTCCCGGCAGTCACAAGGGGCCGGTCCACGATCACCATGCCGAGGGTGTCTTCGCCGGCGCCATGAGTCTCGCCGCCAGCGGCCTGGACAAGCGGGATGCGGCGGTCCTTTCCGGGCCGGCCGGTTCCATTTCCCTGCATCACGTGCGCGCGGTGCACGGCTCCGCGCCCAACCTTTCGCCGCGCGACCGGCGCATGATGTTCTACGAAATCACCGCCGCCGATGCCTTCCCGCTGCAGGGCTCGATGTCGACCTTCGAGAGTCTGGAAGAGTATGACAGCCGCCTGCTCTGCGGCGCGGCGACCATCACGCCGCGCGTGCGGCCCGCGCCGATTCGCCTGCCGCAACCGCAGCCGGCGACCCAGGGGTCGATCTACGAGATTCAAAAAGCGATGACCGCGCGCAACTTCTAGCCGGTGGCGGCACCGCTCGGTTTTTCTTGCGGCGAGAAAGGATCGGCGGCCGGTGTTTCCATCGGCGCTTCGGCTTCTGGGGCGCCGGCCTCGACCGTGGACATGCCGCCATTCTCCAGGTTCACGCGACCGGCGATGCCCAGCAAGTGCCTTGTCGTTTCCAGCGGGGTCCTCTCCAGATCCCGGTGCCGGTTCGGAGTGGCGAGGGCGGGCGCTTCGGCCAGGTTGTCGTTGATGACCTGGCGCAGTTCGGCACCCAGGCGGTCTGCGCGCTGCCAGTCGGCGACCACTGTGGCCAGCAGGCGCTCGGCCCCGGTGTCGTGCAACTGGATCCCCTGGTAGTAAGGCGTCTCGAAGCTGCGGTACATGATGGCGACGTGCTTGCCGCCTTCCAGGTAACCGGGCAGCAGGCCGCTGCAGCTATAGCCCCAGCCGCGCAGCAGTTCGACCGCCGCTGCGCCTTCTGCGGAGCCGAGACTGATCAATACCTGAAAGCTTCTGCGTCCGGCGGCTTCCGCCCTGGCTTCCTCGTCACCCACCAGGTCCCAGAAGTCGGCCCCGGCGCGCCGCACCAGAAGGCGTGCCATGTCGAACCGCGGCATGTCTTTGATCTCGGTGGCGCTGGCACGGTGATCGAGGGCCGTTGCCATGGTGATCTGCCGCTGTCCGGAGATCGAGCCGTCGTTCAGCAGACGGGCGAACCAGAGGGCATAGGAGGGCGGTAGATGACAGGGTGCGTGCTCAAGGTGGCCGAGGTCGAGATACTGCAGCAGCGTTGCGGCCGGGCCCTTGGCGCCTTCCCGCATTAGCATGCGCTGGGGAACGTAGTCCACCTCCATGCCGACGTCGCGAAAGCCGAGCTTCGCCACTAGTTTTTGGGAGACGGTGTGATTGGTAAGGGAAATGCCAAGCACCGCCTGGGCGCCCAGCGTGTCGCGGGCGAAGTCGAGGGCGTGATCGATCATGTGCGAGAAGATGCCGGACTTGCGGTGCGCCGGCGTGACGATGCCCTGGCACAGTTCGACCACGCCACGGTTCGGCGACGAGAAAGCCAGTGCGATGTGGCCGGCGATTTCGCCCGTGGCATTTCTGGCGATGAAGGAGATCTGTTCGCCGGACGCCACAAGCTCGGCGAAAGCCTCGGGGTCGTAAACCAGCGGGCTGAGGTAGTCGGCTCCATAGACCGCCGTGAAGGCGCGCGGTATGTCGGCGGCATCGGCGGGCGTAAAGCCCGAGATCACATAGCCGTCTGATTTATAGGCAACCGTGGGTTCCAACGGCTGTGTATTGGCCTGCGACGACTCGAGCATGATCCCCCCCGCAGATTGCGCTAGTGAATTCTGAAAGTTCGCGCAACTACAGGTGGGAGGTTACTTGGATTGAATTAAAATAAAATTGAATCTATCGCGTAAACATTTTGTTTACCAAAAGCTCACAGTAATGATTTGGTCATCGACCTTAGTATTAGGTAAAGATCTTCTTGCCGTCGCTGTCGAAGAACTGCGCGAAGCCGAGGATGCGCTCAACCCCCTGTTTGTCTCCGAAAGGCAGCAGAATCCGTTCGAACTGAACTTCGGAGCCGCGGCTCCTCCAGGTCATCTTGTTGACGTCGTAAATGGGGATTTGCTCCTCTATGCAACGCGCATAGCTGCTGGAAATATCGTCGCGGTCGTCAAAGGGAATCAACTCGGTTACCCGCTTGCCGGTCACCTCGAAGCCATAGAGTTCGCGATAGATGGTGCCCGCCAGACGGACCTGCAGTTCGCCGATGCTGCGGCCCTCCAGGATAAAAACACGCGACGCATAGGAGAAAAAGTCGAGCGGGTCGAGCAATTCGCAGGGCGGCAGCGGAGCTTCCGCTTTGAGGCCAAGCCAATAGTCGCAGAAGAACCGCACTTCTTTACAAGCCGTATCGGGAACCCCTTTCAGCGCGATCTCAACCACCTAGCCCCGCTTCTGCCGGCCGCGGCGGGATTGCAACCAGAACTTATCCCGCTACCTTCGAATCCAGCAACGTACATTCAACTCATTTCTTCAGTAAACGAATATGAAGAACCTTGGAAGGTATTGAAAACAATAACTCACTTCTTTCAGCTCACGGCCTGGCCCGGTGGTGGCGGGCTTGTCCGGCTAGAACTGGGGCTGTTTTCAGTCTTCGCTGCCGCTTCCCGGATAACGCCTAAGGCTGTCCTTGACGTCGAACCACGGCAGCCGCTCAGCGGAATGAACATGGACCTCGGGGACGTAACCCGCAGGATCGTCAAGGCTTGCGGCGTAGAGGTGAATCTCGTCGGGATAGCGGTCGGCGTCGAAAGCCATGGGGGAGCCGCAGCGTCCACAGAAAAGACGTCGCACCCCCGGCGACGATTCAAAGATCTTCGCTGGCGTCCCGGTGAAGCGGCAGTTTCCGCGCGGCACACCCAGGAAGGCGGTGACCGGCGAAGAGGTGTTGCGGCGGCAGCTTTCGCAATGGCAGTAAGCGCGCCAGTTTTCCGTACCGCTGTATTCGAAGGTGACGTCTCCGCAGAGGCAGCGTCCTGTTTTGGTCGTCATGGTGCTCCGGTCTTTCCTGGCGAGATGTTCTTGCCGGTGGTTCTTGTACAAACGGCCCCGCTGCACACAACGTACAGAGTGGTAGCATTGCGGGTCGAGTCAGGGATAGCTTGAACGACGCCGACCCATGGGATCATAAAATGCTTGAGGAGAGAACCTGTTGATCGAGAGAGCCCTGACCTTGCTGTTCTTGCCGATCGCAGTGGCCGGACTTACGGCTTGTACGCTTGCCGAAGACAAAACCGATGAGGGCGCCAAGCGGCTCTATGGCAGAACCTGGGTTGCTGAAGAAGTTTCCGGCCGGCCCGTGGCCGCGGGCGTTATGTCGACTCTCATTGTCGCCGACGATGGCAAGGTGAGCGGGCACGCTGGCTGCAACGGTTATTTCGGCTCGGTGATCATCGACACCGCGGCGATGTCGTTCGGCAATCTGGGGTCGACCAAGATTGCCTGCCCTGAGCCTGCGATGGGTCAGGAAGATCGCTTGCTGCGCGCCCTCGACGGCACGCGAGGCTATCGACTGGAGGATGCCAGCCTGCTGTTGCTCGATGGCGCCGGCTCTACGCTGGTCCGCTTTCGCGACGCTTCGGAGGGTTGACCGGTGTCACGCGCTTCGAATTCGCGCCGCTACTTCAAGAAAGCCGCGCAGGGGTCTTTGTCGTCCACCCTTGGCGTGAACCATACGAAGTCGAAGAGATCCGGATCGAAGGACGGGTAGTCCGTCGCCTTCTCGCGATCGGCGACCACTTCGACCAGGGCCAGGGTCAGGCTGTCGCCCGGCAAGTGCCAGGGCACGGCGCGGTCTTCCCGCGCATGGCCGCGGCCGGTGATCAAGACGGCGCCGTCGGCGTTGAGCGGCGGTCCGGTGGCGCGGCGCATTTCGGCGGCCATCCAGGCGTCCCAGAATCTTTGTACCTCAGCCATCGGCCCCAGCGCGCTGACCGGCAGCGCGCCGCAGTGGCTGGCGGCCAGAGCGCCCTGCAGATCGGCCTCGGCCGCCGCCGGGTAGCGCCGCGACCAGTCGAGCCGGGAGGCGATCTCCGCGGAAAGCGGCTCGCCGCGCGCGACACGGCGCACCAGATCGCGTGACGGTTTGCCGGGCAGCATCGGCAGGCGGTGGATCAGGGCCGCTTCGGCGATGGGTTGATATTCGGCCCAGGCCGGCCAGCCGCGCTTTTCCCAGGCGAGCGCCCGGCCGAGTCCCTCGACCGTATCCAGGTTCACGCTGCGCAGGGCCTCGGCATGGTCCGGATCGGCCATTTCCCAGACGACGGCGACGCGGCGCCCGGCCCGCCCCAGCGCATCGACCACGCGGGCCTGAAGCCGGTGATGCTCGGCGTTGTCGTGTTTTTCTCCGATCACTACCCAGCCGGCCGCCGTGGCCTCGGCGAAAAGTACTTTCTCGCCGACGCGCTCCGCGCTGCGGGTATCCCAAAGGGAATGACTGAGCGGGTGGTCGCCCAGCATTTCGGCGGGCGCCGCCACGGCGCCGTCGTGACCGGCGGCGGCAGTGATCGCATAAGCCAATCCGATCGAGGTAAGCAGCTTAAGCACGGTCAGATTGGGCTTCCTGCAAAGCCATGCGCTTCCGCTACTCGGCGGCGACGCGGCCGGCCTCGGCGGCATCGGCCGGATGCTTGTGGAAGGCACCATCCTTCATGATGCCGATCAGGTTGTCGGCATTCTGCAGAAGAGTCACGTCCTTTGCCGGGTCGCCGTTGACCAGCAGCAGATCGGCCAGCAGGCCCTCCTTGACCTGGCCGATGTCCATGCCCATCAGCTCGCCGCACAGCTTGGTGGCGGACGTGATGGCCTCCAGTGGGGTGAAATCGAGTAGCTTCACGAAGTGCTCGAGATCCCGGGCATTGGTGCCGATGGGGTTCCAGGCAAAGCCGTAGTCGCCGCCCGGCAGGATGCGCAGTCCGCGCTTTTTCAGCTTCTTCATGTTCTCGATACACTGTTCGAGCTCGCGGGCGAAGTAGATCGCCACCGGATGGTCCGCGCCGATGCCCCATTTCGACCCTTCGCCGCGCGAGGTCGCAAACATGATGCCGACCGCGGGACCGACGAAGATGCGATGTTTCTCGGCTTCCAGCATGTCCAGAGCCTCCTCATCGCTGAGGGTGGCGTGGTAGATCACGTCGACGCCATTGCGCACGCAGATCTTCACGCTTTCGGCGGAGCGTGAATGGGCGGCGACCATCTTGCCGCGTGAACGTCCGACCTCGCAGACCGCGGCGACCTCGGCCTCGTTCATTACCGTCATATCGGCTCGGGCGAAGGGCACGAATTCGTCGCCGGAGGGATTGATTTTCAGGGTATCGACACCTTCGCGGCACATCTCGCGCGCGGTGCGCCGAAACTCGTCCGCACCGTCGCAGCAGATGGCGAAGGTTTCGCGGTACATATGGGCGCGCCGAACGTCCCCGAGGCCGCCGGTCACCGTCATCTCCGGACTGGCGGCGCGCATGCGCGGGCCGACGAAATCACCGGCGTCGATGGCGTTGCGCACCACGACGTCGAGGCGGGCCTTGGCGGAGGCCGCACTGAACAGCGCGGTGAATCCCTGGTTCAGCATCTTCTGGGCATACTTGACCGTTTTCAGGGTGTGCTCTTCGGGCGGAATGTCTCCGAGGCTCTCCAGGTCCGGCGTGTCGCAGAAACTGATGTGGGCATGGGATTCGATCAGTCCGGGCATGAGCGTCCGACCCTTGCCGTCGACCACCTCCACGCCATCGCGCGGCAAGGCGGCGGAATCGCGGGCCACGGTCTTGATGCGATTGCCCTCGACCAGAACTTCAGCAGCGAAAGGCGCCGCGCCTGAGCCGTCGATCACCTGGACGTTGGTGAATAGGATCCCCATGACTTCTCCTCCCTCGTGTCACTGCGGCGCCTCACTGCGGCGCCGCACCGCGATTCCGGATGCCGCCACGCCAGCGGTCGCGTTCTTGGTCAGCCGGCGCCGGGCGCGCCGCCGGTCGGCCTGTCGCTGGCTTGGCCAGTTTTCGCAGCGGGGAGGATAGCAGCATTTTCTCCGGGCGCGCAGCCTGGAGAAACGACATCGGCCCCGGAACGACGTCCGGGGTTTGCGGGGACAGGTTAAGCGGCAGACCTTGCGCGCTGGTCCGCGGAACCTTGGGTCTGCCGGTCTGCGTGGCGTTGCCGGTTCGTCACCATGCGGTCGTGAAGCTGGGTAATGGAGCGGCTGCCGGTTTTCTCGAAGAGGAACGGCAGCAGGGCATGAACCAGGCAGGCCAGAGAGGCCAGCATCATGCGCCAGGAAAAACCCCAGGCAGAAGCCAGATGCTGCCAATAGGTCTCCCCGACGGTGGCGGGATGCTCGGTGAACATACGGTGTAGGGACAAGGGAACCTCTCCATTCTCTAGCGGCAGATCATAATAAGCCGGCATAGGCGGAATGTGCTTGCGAATTTCCTTTAAAAGTCCCTAATCTGAGCAAAATATAACCTCAATACGTAGAATAGTGGAATAAATTACCGTGGATGTTGTGGACAGAAGAATCCTTGGCGTATTGCAGCAGTCCGCCGACCTGCCGGTGGCGGAAATCGCTGAGCGCGTCGGCCTCTCGGCTTCGCCGTGCTGGCGCCGCATTCAAAAGCTTGAGGCGGAGGGGGTCATCGAGCAGCGCGTGGCGCTGTTGAACCCGGAAAAGATGAATGTCGGGGTCACAGTCTTCGTCGCCATTCGCACCAGCCAGCATGACGATGCATGGCTACGGGAGTTCGCGGAGAAGGTGACGCGTATCCCGGAGGTGGTCGAGCTTTATCGCATGAGCGGGGAGATCGATTACATGATGCGTGTCGTGGTGCCGGACATCAAAGCTTACGATGCGGTCTACAAGCGGCTGATCGCCGCGGTGGCCCTGTTTGACGTAAGCTCAAGCTTTGCCATGGAGCGGATCAAGTACACCACCGCGCTGCCGGTCGACTACGCCACCTGACGCAGCGCGGCGATCGACCTGCCGGGCGATCCGGCGCGGTTGGCCCGGCGCGCTTACTCCGGCGCTTACTCCGGCAGCGTGAAACCGGTGTCGACCCGGCGCACCTGATAGCGGTTGCCGTTCACGTAATGCTCGTATTCGAAGACCTGCTGTTCCAGCTTCAAGATCTTATAGGCGTCATAGAGCTGGGCCTTGGTGGTGTCGGCCTTCAGGAAGGTGCCGTCGTCGACCCAGCCCTTGGTCGAGAGGAAATATACGGGCCCGGAGATGCCCCACTCGCCGACTTCGATCTGTTCGCGGTAGCCGCCGTCCTGGTCGTAGTAGCGGAAGGTGATGCGAAAGACGCCGTCGGGAAAGGCGTCGACCAGCCAGCGCCGGCTGATCTCGCTGCCCTTGCGGTCCTCGCCATACCAGCGGCCGATGAAGACCTCGCGCGGCGATTTCGCCATGGCTATGGTCTCATCGGCCTGCGCCGTGGCGGTCACCGGGTCGCCGACCGCGGCTCGGGCCTGCTGCGCCCAGACGAAAAGAAGCAGTGCCAGGAGAACTGTGATAACGACGCCCAGCAGCGAGGCGTGACGCCTGCTGTCGGCGGCGGCAGCGCGCGCCCGCGCGGGTTTCCTGGCGCGACGGCCGGAACGGCTTGCCCAACCTGAGTAACTTGCCCGACCTGAGTAACTTGAGTGCCTCATCGCCGTCTCCCGCTGTTGCCGCAGCCCGCCGAAATGCCCGCGCGACTGTTAACCATTGCCTTGTATTTTAAGGGATTTTTTACTTTTTCGCGACGATTTCGGCAGGCCGAAAGCAAATCTCATACATGCGCATGATTCTAACGGCGGCGCGGCGAAGAGGGCCGCCGAAATAGAGCCCGCCTCATCGGCATACCCCGTCGTCATGGTTAACGCCGCGGCGTGGCCATCAGTCCGACGGATACTCGACAAGTGTCAGGATGTTTTCATCCGGATCGAAAAAATGGACGAGGCGGCCGCCCCAGCCCTGCAATTCCGCGGCGCGGTAAAATACGACACCTTTCGAGGCAAGATCGCCCGTTGCGGCGTCAAGGTGGGGGACGCTGAAGGAGATGCCGGTAAAGCGGCCGACCAGGATGCCGGTTTCCGGATCGTCCGGCGGCTGGGCTTCGAGAATGAGCTTCATGCCGCCGGTACTGAATATGGCGACCCTTGGGGCCGCGACGACTACAGTCAGCGCCAGCGCAGTGCGATAGAACGTCTCGGCTGCGCTGAAGTCGCGACAAAAGACACGCACGCTGTCGAGGGACCAAAGCGGCATCCTGGGTTCCCCTGTCAGTCAGAGAATTCGCCGGGCCTGTAAAAACCCGCCGATTGGGCAGTTTCACCCAGACGCTGCGGCGGAGGCAATAAACCTCCGCCGCAAGGCTGCTACGTGAAAGCGGTCAGCTCTTTTCGTGGCACATGCCCCAGGTTTGCTCGGGGCCGTTGGTGCCGGGCGGCTTGTAGGTGCCGTTGCACGAGGCGGCAAGCTCGTCCGTGCACTGGGCGTAGCCGCCGGGGCCGGCGCCTTCGCCACAGTACCAGTCGGCCAGTTCAGGAAGCTCTCCGGTGAGGTTGCCCGGACCGGTAGGGCGGCCGGGCCGCAGCTTCAGTTTCGACATGCCCTGCTGTTGGGGGCCGACGTTCACATGCGGCTTCGAGCGCACGAAAACTTCTTTGGCCGGGGTCGGTGGCTGCGGCTTGATCTGCAGCCTGGTGGCCGAGCGCGGCTCTTCGGCGTGACCGATGCCGGGTGCCGCCGTGAGGGCGGCGGCAGCCGCGGCGATCATCAAGACTGATCCGATGAGCAGGGGGGTGCGGCGGCGGATTGCTGACGACGTCATGGTTCATCTCCTCGGTGGTGCGGTTTGTCCATCCTGGAAGGGATTCGTGACCTGCAAGACGTCAGTCGCGACGCGCGCCGTCAGGGTTCACTCGCACCCTGCGCGTCGGCGAAGGCGGCAGTCGTTCTCGACGACGGGGCTGGGTTTGCTGAAGCGAAAGAAACAAAAACTCCGGTACCGCGACATCGGGCAGAAACATGCGGGGGTTACGTTTCGCCGCATTGACCTGCCCCGTTCCGGTTGGCTAGCCCCATCTCCCAGCTATCCGGAACTCCAGGGATCACCCAGTCCCTGGAACGGTGGGGTGCCGGTACCCATCCGGCGCCCCACCGCTCATTTCGCGGGCGGTGGGGTTGGGTTTCAAGCCCATCAAGCGTCGCTCCGGCAGGATTTTCCTGACCTCCGCCACGCTGCGCACCCGCCGTGGCCCTCGATTTGCGCCACAGTACCACAGACCGGCAGAGCCAGATTGAGGGTCAGGTCTTGGTTTTTGCATAAGTGATGTTATGATTCTCCATGGCTCGGCCCCTTCGTCTGGAACTGCCTGGCGCGGTTTATCACGTCACCGCCACCGGAAACGGCGGCCACACGGTGTTCCGGAACGCCGAGGAGTCCGAATTGTTCCTCGAGATCCTCGGCCAGACCTGCGGGCGCTTCGACTGGCGGTGCCTTGCCTATTGCCTGTTGCCGGACCGCTACCACCTTGTGGTCGAGACCGTGCGGCCGACGCTGGCCCGCGGCATGCGGCAGATCAACGGGCGCTACACCCAGGCCGTCAACCGGCGCCGTGGCATCGGTGGCCACGTTTTTCAGGGCCGCTACCGCGCCGTGATGGTCGAGAAGCCCGGCTTCGTCGCCGCCGTCTGCCGCGATGTGCTGCGTCAACCGGTCGGGCAGCGCCTGGCCGCCGACCCCTCGGCCTGGCGCTGGAGCAGTCACCGGACGCTGCTGGGCCGGCTGCCCCCCGGCCGCACAGCGCCGGATTGGCTGGCGGTTGGGGATCTGCTGGCGCTCTACGGCGCAGACCCGGCTGTCGCCCGCCGGCGCTATGCCGAAGAAATCGCCGACGAGCGCGGCGATTCGGTCTGGAACCAGCTGCGCCACCAGGTGTTCCTCGGTTCCGAAGAATTCGTGACGGAGCTGCGCGAGCGCGCCCGGACGGAGGCAGCCAGCCGGGGCAGTCTCGACGAGATTCCAAGGGCCCAGTGGCAGGCGCCGCCGGTGCCGCTCGAAGACTTTGCCGGCGCAGCGGGCAGCCGGGAGGAAGCCATGGCACGCGCCTATCTGAGCGGCGCCTACAGCCAGGTCCGCATTGCCCGGCACTTCGGTGTGCACTACAGCACCGTCAGCCGCGCCGTGCGGCGCCTCGAAAAGAGCCTTGAAGAAGCGGCCGACGTGGCTTCAAATGCCGGATAGCCCGAGCGCCGCAGGCGTGTGAAAGAATCAGGGGCCGATTAGCCGGATCAATGTCCTAATGCTGTTGTTGCGAAATCTACTGGTGAGCGCCGCGCGCCGCATTGCCGCCAATCCCGAGGTTCAGGCGCGGGCGGCGGACACCTACCAGAGCGCGGTGAAGCCCCGCCTTTCGGCGGCGCGCGAAGAACTGCAGGAACTCGCCCGCGAGACGGATCCGCTGAAAAACCCCGGCGCATTCGCGCGGCGTCTCCGGGACCGCATCCGCGAGGTCAACGAGCAGGATTGATCGACGCCAAAACCGGCACCGTGCAGGGCCCGCGCGGCGCTCTCTAATTTCACCCAGGCTTCACCGAATCAGGGGGAGTTGAAGCGAGACAAGGTGGCAGCCTTTTGGGCTTTGCTAAGCCTTGGTGTTATACTGGGCTATTTCGTTCCACCGTGGGGAGGCTGAGCATTTCAGCCCAATTTTCAGAAGCCGAACGACTGCGCTTTCACAATCTGCTGCAGTTGGCTGCGGAGAGTCCTTACGAGGGCGAGCGCTCGAATGCCCTGGCGGCAGCCGAGCGCTTGGCGGCGCGCTTCGGTCTGACGCTGGACGAGGCGGCGGCCGGCGGGGCGGCGCAGGAACCGCCGCCGTCCGCGCCGCGCGGCGACGATCACCTCGCCGACGATATCGGTTTCGAGCCGCGCACCCTCGACCGCTTCGCGCGCGCGGCGCATTTAATGGACAGTTTCATCCTCAGCGACAAGGTGCGCCGCGAAGCGGCGCTACGCGCCGCTCAGGAGCGCGGCCTTGACGCGGAGGAACTGCGCAAGGCGGTGACGTCCTCTGTCACTGCTGGCCGCGTCAACCGGCGGCGAATGAATCCCAATCGTCATGCGGCCACCTTGCTGCGCGAGACCACCCTGTCGTTTCGCGAGATCGCCAACATCACCGGGCTCAACATCTATGATGTCGTCGGCTTGAAATTGAAGCTCCGCGCCCTCGGCTGATCCGCTGCCGTTGGTGAAGTTGCCTAAAATTCGATGCGAAGACCGTCTTGCCGCCGCCTCAAGCAGCCAGCATTGCCGCCGTATTTCCGCGGGTCATTTTCATCAATTACCGGGCTTCTGTGGCAATGCGGAGGCCTTCGCCGCCGGGTAAGAATTGCGAAAGGCTGTTTGACCAAACTCTTCCTCACGAGAAAAGCGCCGAGAAAAAGGGCCGGCCGCGCGAGCGGCAGCTACAGAGCCCGCCCGGCGATGCGATGCGAAAGCTTCAGGTGAGGACAAAGATATGGGTATGTCTGGCAAGAGGACTCGATTCAAACACAAGGGCCGTTTCAAGAAACGCGCTCTGGCCGCAGTGGTCGCCGTCGCCGCGATCGGAACCTCCGTGAGTGCGGCCCACTCGCTGGTCGTGCCGATGCTGATCGACGAGACCATCGAAGATCGGGCCGCGGCGGTGTTCACCTATCAGAACCAGGTCTCCGCCGCCTTGGCCGAGACCATCGTCGAAGCGGAAACCCGCGATCTGCCGCTGCTCGATACGCTCTACAGCGTTGAAGAGCAGTTGAACGATGCCTGCGGTCCGCTGCAGGAGGCCGGCCGCCGGCACATCGATGGCGAGGCGCTTGGCGGACTGCTGCAGATCGCGGTCTACAACGCCATGGATGGCTGCGAGTCGAAGAGCGAGGAAGTCGCCTACTATGTGCGGCTGGCGCGCGCCTACTCGGCGAAGATGACGGGCGGCGCGCAGACCGCCGCCTGGGACTGACCGCGGCAGCGCGGCCACGCCGTGTCTTAGCCGCCCTGCTTCCGCCGCTGTACCGCCGCCGGTCGGCGGCGGTACAGCGGCCGGCGGCGCGCGGCGCTGGCCAAGGGCCCATCAAAGTCATACCCTCTGCAGTGTTGCCGGAGCGCTTGGCGGCCCGCGGCCCGCGCCGTTGTACGCTGAGCCGGTCCCGAGACTGGCGTCACCCTCTGCCGGCAAAAGACCTGCCCGGGAAGGGGGGTGGGCTGGAATGTGGAGGCTATGGAGAAGAGCGAGACCATACCGCTCGGCGTGGTGATCGAACGGCGGCGTTCGAACCACCCCTGGAGCGATTTTGCCTGGCGTCCTATAGCTGTGATCCCGGGCGCGGCGGCGCTGAATCCGCGGGACCCTTGGACCCGGCTGCGCGAAGGCGATGGCTGGATTCAGTTCCACAGCGGTACGCTGCAGCTTGAGCTGTTCCGGGCCGAGACCGAAAGTTACAGGATCAATCTGGCCCAGACTCCACCGCGCATTTTCGTGGTGCTGCGCGGCAACGACGATCCCGAGATCCCGCATGAACTGCTGGCTTTCCTGGTGACCGCCAGCCCCTTCGAGGCGCAGCACTATCTGGACAGTGGCGAGGAGATCGTCGAAGCCGTGCCCATGCCCGAAGAGATCGTCGCCTTGGTGCAGGATTTCGTCGATGCACATCACCGCGAGGAGGTCTTCACCAAGCGCCGGCGCAACAAGGCGGTGACCGGTGACGACGCCTTCAGCCGGCGCCCGCCCGTTGCGCAGCCGGCGCTCGGGCGGTCAGGCCGCTCGCGCGTCAATGACAGCGGGGAGCGCTGAGGCGGCGATGGATTCCCGCGAACAGGACAAAGCGAAGAGCTTCCTGGCGCGCTGGTCGCGGCGCAAGCAAGAGGCCGAGCAGCACAGTGAAGTCGAGGCAAGGGAAGCCTCCCCGCAGGACGCCGCGGCGGCGCCAGCGGATCGGGCGACGGGCGACGTTGCCCCCGTCGCAGTCGAAGACCTGCCCGATATCGAAAGCCTGAACGCGGAATCCGATTTTACGGTGTTCCTGCAAACAGGCGTTCCGGACGCGCTGAAGCGGCGCGCCCTGCGCAAACTTTGGCAAGTGGATCCGGCGTTCAGCGAGATCTGCATGCTCGACGATTACAATCTCGACTACACCGATGCCGCCACCGTGGTGCCGAATCTGAAGACGCTCTATCAGGTCGGCAAGGGGATCGTCCTGCCCGAGGAGGAAGCGGCGGAGGCGGTTGCGGGCGCGGACGAAGAGCCTCGACTGGAACGGATGGAGGCGGCTTCAGGCGAGCAGCCTGCTGAATTCGACAGCGCGGTGGAGAGCCAAGGCACCGGTGATGTGGACGATGCCGCCGCGCCAGACGCACGTCCGCGTCATCCCGGCGATGCGATTGTCTCGGGGCCAACGACTCGGCGCCGCCCGGCGCCCGGCAGCACCGCGCGTTCCGCGCGCCGCCGTCGATGGGGGGATCGCGACACGTAAACGCAACGTATGGCTGTGTTTTGCGGAGCGTAGACCCTAATTAGCGGCCCATTGGGCTGAAGAAAAAACCACTTTTACCGAGGGCTGCCGGTTGTGCGTCGCAGCATGCGATGTTGTTGACAATCGCTGCGCAACGGGGGTCTAATTCGAGTGGCTCTAAGAAGAAAACCTTGGGAAAATCAGGGATATAGAGCCATCAGGGCCAAGGTTAACGGGCTTCAGGGGTACTGATCGGTACTCGGCACGCTGACCGCACGTAGGGGCTCTGACGAAAGGTTGGGAGAGTGTCGCGCTTGAGTAGTATGGCGGCGCAGATTCAGATATCCGAAGAAGACCAGTTGCGGGCCGGATGGTACGCGCTGCTGGCGCAGTTGCTGTCGCGGGAGCCGAGCGCGCAGCATCTGGAGATGCTGCGCGGTCTTGAAGGCGATGGATCGGAACTGGGGCAGGGCATCAAGGCGCTGGCGGCGGCGGCGCGCGGCCTCTCCGTTGAGACCGCGAAGCAGGAATATTTCGATCTTTTCATTGGCATCGGCCAGGGCGAACTGCTGCCCTATGCTTCGTACTATTTGACCGGGTTCCTGCATGAAAAGCCTCTGATGCGCTTGCGCGGCGACATGGCCAAGCTGCTGATCGCCCGTGCGGATGAAGTCTCCGAACCGGAGGATCACATCGCCGCGCTCTGCGAGATGATGTCCGGTCTGATCACCGGTGGCTTCGGGGCGCCGGCCGATCTGACGGTGCAGCGCGAATTTTTCGATTCACACATCGGCTGCTGGGCGCCGCGGTTCTTCGAGGACCTGCAGGCGGCCCAGTCGGCCGTGCTCTACATGCCTGTGGGCACCATCGGCCGCCTCTTCCTGGCGATCGAGACCCAGGCTTTCGATATGGCGGCCTAGCGTCATCGGCCTTAGCCCCGGTTCGTCCGGGTCCGGGTCGGCACTTCGGGAAATGCGGCGGATACCCTAGGCCCAGCCGTCGTAAAGATAAGGTCACCACGATCAAAGGAGGGTGGACCGTGAGCAAGAAGGAAGAGATCGATTCCGGTCGTCGTGACTTCTTCAGGAAAGCCGGTTTCGGTGCCGGTGCGGCCGCGATTGCCGTGACAGCGTCCAAAGCGGGTGCTGTCGAGGCCGTCTCGCCGCCGTCGAAGGGGTCCGGGTACGCGGAAACTGACCACGTGCGGAAGTATTACGAATTGGCCCGATTCTAGAACCGGTCGACGACTGCTTTTGGGGATCGCAAAGGGAATTTCCAATGGGATCCTTCCGTACCAACTCACTCTAAAGGGGAGAGGTCAATGCTTACCAAAAGGACGAATGGGGTGGCGAATGGCCCCCGTTTGTCAAAGGCGGTAGCCGGCATCGCCGGTAGCGCCATTGACCGCCGTACTTTCCTGAAGCGATCCGGACTGGCAGCAGGTGGTGTTGCCGCGGCTTCGGTTCCGTTCGGGATGGTCAAGAAGGCCGAAGCGGCCTCCGCGGCGAAAGGCGATGTGAAGGTCGTCAAGTCCGTCTGTACCCACTGTTCGGTCGGTTGCACCGTCATGGCGGAAGTGCAGGACGGGGTCTGGATCGGTCAGGAGCCGGGCTGGGACAGCCCGTTCAATCTGGGTGCCCACTGCGCCAAGGGCGCTTCGGTGCGCGAGCACGCGCACGGCGAACGCCGCCTGAAATATCCGGTCAAGCTGGTCGACGGCAAGTGGACCAAGATCTCCTGGGATCAGGCGATCGACGAGATCGGCGACAAGATGCTGGATATCTACGGGTCTTCCGGCCCCGATTCCGTCTATTGGCTGGGCTCGGCGAAGCACAGCAACGAGCAGTCCTATCTGTTCCGCAAGTTCTACGCCTTCTGGGGCTCCAACAATGGCGACCACCAGGCGCGGATCTGTCACTCGACCACGGTCGCGGGTGTTGCCAACACCTGGGGCTACGGTGCGATGACGAACAGCTACAACGACATCCACAATTCGCGCGCCATCTTCCAGATCGGCGGCAACCCGGCGGAAGCCCATCCGGTGGCCATGCAACACATGCTGAAGGCCAAAGAGCAGAACAACGCGCCCTTCATCGTCTGCGACCCGCGTTTCACGCGCACGGCCGCCCATGCCGATGAATACGTGCGGTTCCGTCCCGGCACCGACGTGGCGCTGATCTGGGGCATCCTCTGGCATGTCTTCGAGAACGGCTGGGAGGACAAGGAATTCATCCGCCAGCGCGTCTGGGGCATGGATCAGATTAAGGCCGAGGTCGCCAAGTGGACACCGGAAGAAACTGAGCGTGTCACCGGCGTGCCGGGGTCTCAGATGAAGCGCGTCGCGCGGACTCTGGCCAACAACCGTCCCTTCACCATCATCTGGTGCATGGGCGGGACTCAGCATTCCAACGGCAACAACAACACCCGCGCCTATTGTGTCCTCGGTCTCGCCCTCGGCGTGATCGGCACGCAGGGCGGTGGTGCCAACATCTACCGTGGCCACGATAACGTGCAGGGCGCCACCGATCTCGGCGTGCTCTGCGACACGCTGCCGGGCTACTACGGTCTCGCCACCGGGTCCTGGAAGCACTGGGCCCGGGTGTGGGATGTCGACTACGAGTACTTGAAGGGCCGCTTCGCCAGCCAGGACTTCATGGAGAAGGCCGGCGTGCCGGTATCGCGCTGGTTCGATCTGGTGCTCGAAGCGAAGGAGAATATCGACCAGCCCGACAATCTCAGAGCCATGGTCTTCTGGGGGCACGCGGCGAACTCGCAGACCCGTCTGCCCGACATGAAGAAGGCGATGGAGAAGCTGGATCTGCTGGTCATCGTCGATCCCTATCCGACGATGGCGGCGGTGATGAACGACCGCAAGGACGGGACCTATTTGCTGCCGGCCGCGACGCAGTTCGAGACCTATGGCTCAGTCACCGCGTCCAACCGGTCGCTACAGTGGCGTGAGAAGGTCTTCGATCCGGTCTTCGAATCGAAGGTCGATCACGAGATCATGTACCTCTTCGCCCAGAAGTTCGGGTTCGCCGACGAGATGTTCAAGCACATCAAGGTCGAGAACAACGAGCCTCTGGTCGAGGATATCACCCGCGAGTTCAATCGCGGCATGTGGACCATCGGCTACACCGGCCAGTCGCCGGAGCGCCTGCGCAAGCACATGGCAAACCAGCAGACCTTCGACCGCACCACGCTGCAGGCACGCGGCGGCCCGGCCGACGGCGACTACTACGGTTTGCCGTGGCCCTGCTGGGGCACACCGGAACTGAACCATCCAGGAACGCCGGTCCTCTACGATACCTCCAAGCCGGTGGCCGAAGGCGGCCTCTGCTTCCGCGCCCGTTTCGGTGTGGAGCGGGACGGCGCCAATCTGTTGGCCGAGGGCTCCTATCCGGTCGGATCGGAGATCGAGGACGGCTATCCGGAGTTCACCTTGGCCATGCTTCAAAAGCTCGGCTGGGATGGAGATCTGACGGCGGAGGAGCGTTCCGCTATCGATGCCGTGGCCGGCGAGAAGACCAACTGGAAGGTCGATCTCTCGGGCGGTATCCAGCGGGTTGCCATCAAGCATGGCTGCGCGCCCTTCGGCAATGCCAAGGCCCGTACCGTGGTGTGGAACTTCCCGGATCCGGTGCCGCTGCACCGCGAGCCGCTCTACACGCCGCGGCGTGACCTGGTGGCCGACTACCCGACCTATGACGATCGCAAGATGTTCCGCTTGCCGATCCTCTATAAGTCGATCCAGGACAAGGACTTCTCGGCCGACTTCCCGACCATCCTCACCTCCGGCCGCCTGGTCGAGTACGAGGGTGGTGGCGAAGAATCCCGGTCGAACGCCTGGTTGGCCGAGCTCCAGCAGGACATGTTCGTCGAGATCAACCCCGTGGACGCCAACAACAACGGCGTGCGCGATGGGTCGATGGTCTGGGTGTACGGTCCCGAAGGGGCCAGGGTCAAAGTCAAGGCCATGGTGACTGACCGGGTCGGACGCGGCGTGGCCTTCATGCCGTTCCACTTCGGCGGCCACTGGCAGGGTGAGGATCAGCGCTACAAGTATCCCAAGGGCGCGGATCCTTATGTTCTCGGCGAAGCCAGCAATACGGCGCAGACATACGGCTACGACTCGGTGACCAATATGCAGGAAACCAAAGCCACGCTCTGCCGTATCGAGCCGGCATAAGGAGGAGTTGAATCATGGCACGTATGAAATTCCTCTGTGACGCTGAGCGCTGCATCGAGTGCAATGCCTGCGTTACGGCATGCAAAAATGAGAATGGCGTTCCCTGGGGCGTGAACCGGCGCCGGGTTGTCACCATCAACGATGGCAAGCCCGGTGAGCGCTCCATCTCCGTGGCCTGCATGCATTGTTCCGACGCACCCTGCATGGCGGTCTGCCCGGTGGATTGCTTCTACCAGACCGACGACGGTGTGGTGTTGCATTCCAAGGACCTCTGCATCGGTTGCGGCTACTGCTTCTACGCCTGCCCATTCGGCGCGCCGCAGTATCCGCAAGCCGGCAATTTCGGCAGCCGCGGCAAGATGGACAAATGCACCTTCTGCGCTGGTGGCCCGGAAGAGGACAATTCCTCGGCCGAGCTCCAGAAGTATGGGCGCAACCGTCTGGCCGAGGGCAAGCTGCCGCTCTGCGCGGAGATGTGCTCCACCAAGGCCCTGCTCGCCGGCGATGGCGATATGGTGTCCGACATTTACCGCGAGCGTGTCGTTGCCCGCGGTTTCGGGTCGGGCGCTTGGGGTTGGGGAACGGCCTACGACCAGAAGTCCGGTTCTTGAGCCTGGCTTGGATTAGGTAGCCTGGATCGTATCCTGGAAGGGGGCGGCGCCAAGCGCCGCCCCCGTTTCCAATGGGGCTTGCGAATCTGTAAGAGAAAATTAACCATAAAGCGTTTGTTCTTGTTGCCTCGATTGGAGGTAGAAAATCTGATGGTTCCGTACAAGCTGATACCCTTGCTCGCCGGTGCCGGCTTGGTTCTGGCCCTGGCCGCCTGCGACCAAGCCGAGCAGGGACGCATACTGCAGTATGAAAAGGGCACCTATCTCGGGCAGAGCGATAGCGAACTGACCGAGAAACAGCGCGAAGAGTTGCGTGCCCGCACCATGATGCAGGGTGGTTGACCCGGTTAAGGAAACCGCGTCTTCCGGTCTACAGACGATAACGAGTAGCTTGTTGAGAGGAATAACCATGACCGCCTCCGACTTGCGCCTGCGGCGCAACGCGTTCTCTCGATTGTTCGGCCTTCTTTTGCTCAGCGCCTTCCTGGCGGCTGCGGGCGGACCGATCGCGCCGGGCTGGGCGCAGTCTGACGATCGGACTGCGGCGGAGGCGCCGGTTGGCGGCAATGTTCCCGGCAATGTCCTGGGCAACCAGGCGGACAGCGAATTCTGGCGCGCCATCCGGCAGGGCGAGCGGGGCTCCGTCTCCATTCCCAACAGCCAGGCGGGCCAGATGATCCAGTCGGAAGGCGACAACTGGCGCGCGGTGCGCAATGGTCCGGTCACGGTCTACGGCGCCTGGACGATGCTGGGTGTGGTCGCGATCCTGGCCCTGTTCTTCGTCGTGCGCGGGCGTATTCGCATCGACGCTGGTCCGAGCGGCACCACGATCCAGCGCTTCAATATGGTTGAGCGTACCGCCCATTGGATCACCGCCAGTTCATTCGTGATCCTGGCCTTGACCGGCCTCAATATTCTCTACGGGCGTCATGTTCTGTTGCCGATCCTCGGTCTGGAGGTGTTTTCGGCGATCACTACGGCCGGTAAATACGCGCACAACTTCCTGGCATTTGCCTTCATGCTCGGCGTCGTCATGATCTTCCTGCTCTGGGTGCGCCACAACCTTCCCAGCAGAACAGATCTGAAGTGGCTGGCTGTAGGCGGCGGCATGTTCAAGAAGGGCGTCCATCCTCCGGCCAAAAAGTTCAACGCCGGGCAGAAGTTCATTTTCTGGGCGGTGGTTCTGGGCGGGATCTCGATCAGCCTGTCCGGGCTGGCGTTGCTTTTTCCCTTTCAGTTCGCGTTCTTTGCCAAGACCTTTCAGGTCATCAATGTCTTCGGCTTCGGCCTGCCGGAGAACTTGACAATGTTGCAGGAGATGCAGCTATCGCAGCTGTGGCACAGCATCGTCGCCTTGATTCTCATCGCCATCATCATCGGCCATATCTATATCGGCTCGCTGGGGATGGAGGGCGCTTTCGAAGCCATGGGCAGCGGCGACGTCGACCTGAACTGGGCGAAGGAACACCACGGACTTTGGGTCGATGAAGTGCGTGAAAAAGGTGCCGCCTCACAGCAACCAGCGGAATAGGGGATATTATGTTCGGGTGGCAACGCAATCGCTTTGTCGGGTTTATCCTCGCGGTCGCGTTGGTTGCGGGAAATGTCGCGTCCCCTGCGCTGGCGGCGATCAGCCAAGAAGCGGCGGCACAGAAGATCGCCGAGAGTTACGGCGTCGAGGTGCTGAAGGTGCGCGCCGGCGAACGCGACAGCCGTAAGGTGTGGCTCGTCACCGTCATGTTCCCGGGCGGCAATCGCAACAACGCTTTCCAGGTCCATGTACTGGCCGTCGATCAGGAAACCGGCGAGTTGGTTTCTTCATTCCAGCACCGTGCGGACGGCTATAGCCTGCCACCGCCGGCACCGGGGGCGGAGCGGTAATGATGTTCATCCGGAGTGAGCCGTGCCGGAAAGCCTTGTCGTTGACCTGAGGCGGCGTTTCGCGACCGCCGCGACGGCGCTGGGCCTGCTTGCCGCGGCACAGCTATGGGCTGCTGGTCCGGTGCAAGCCGAGTTGCGGGGCCATGGCGGTTTCGTGAAGGGTATCGCGGTGACGCCGGACGGCCGCCGGGCGGTATCCGCCAGCTTCGACTACAGCGTCATTCTTTGGGATCTCGACAGCCAGGAAGCGTTGCAGGTGCTCGACGACCACGAGGGTGCGGTCAACGCTGTTGTGCTGCTCGACAACGGCCGGAAAGCACTCTCCGCCAGTGACGATGGAACCCTTCGGTTGTGGGCTCTGCAGAGCGGCGAACTGTTGCATGTTTTCGTTGGCCATAAGGGCAAGGTGGCCGGCGTTGCCGTAACACCGGATGGGCGCCTTGCGGCTTCTGCCGGCTGGGACCGGACGGTGCGCCTCTGGGATATCGAAAACCGCAAACAGATCTTTGTGCTCGACAACTCGCGCAGCAACGTGAATGCCGTGGCATTCTCCGGCGACGGGCGCCACCTGCTGACTGGCAGCTATGACTCCACGCTGCGCTACTACGAGCTGCCGGCTGACGGGGCGCCGCCGCGTCTGCTGCATGCTATGAAGGGCCATGACTTCGGGGTCAATGGCCTCGCGTTCCTGCCGGACGGCCGGCGGGCAGTCTCCGCTTCGGTCGATGAGACGGTGCGGCTCTGGGATCTGGCCTCCGGCGCGGAGCTGGCGGTGTTGCGCGGCCACGAGGGGCCGGTTTTTACCGTGGCGGTGTCGCCGGACGGCAAACTGGCCGCCTCGGGAGGCGTCGACGGCACCGTCAATCTGTGGAACCTCGCCGAGCGAAGGGTAGTCGCCTCGCTCTACGGGCATGGTCAGCCGGTCTGGGCGCTGGCCTTCACGCCCGACGGCAAGCGTCTGCTGTCAGCCGGGGCGGACGAGGTGACGCGGCTCTGGAATGTTGAGACCCGCGCGGAGATCGGCGGATCTCAGGAAGCCGAGGCCGTGCCGGAACCGGACGCCGAGGTCGATGAGCGCGGGGCGAAGCTGTTTCGCAAGTGTGCCGCCTGCCACACGGTCACCGCGGACGGCGGCAATCGTGCCGGGCCGACACTCTATGGCGTCTTTGGCCGCCGCGCCGGCACCATCGATGGCTATAACTATTCGAACGCTTTGAGCGGCAGCGATTTGGTTTGGAGCGAGGAGACCATAGACCGGCTTTTTGCGATGGGCCCCGATGAGTTCACGCCGGGCAGCAAGATGCCGCTGCAGCGAATGCCCTCGGCCGAGGACCGCGAGGACCTGATCGCTTACCTCAAGGCCATTACCGCCGCACACGGAGCGCCGGAGTGACAAAGGAAAAAGACATTTCACAGCGCTGCCCCGCCACTAAAGCGCTTTGCGCCCAATTTGACTCAATTCTGTTTTCGAGCGGTGCGGCGATCCGTCAGGAGGCAGGCGAAGCGCGATGCGGCGCATCGGGCAAGCCT
>JAVJNS010000001.1:0-26419 GCA_040217155.1 Kiloniellaceae bacterium | reverse complement strand
TTGTCCGTCATGGGTCTGCTCCTGTGTGAGAGAAAGGTTGCGGAACCAAATCTCAACACAGGGCAGACCCTGCCCGTTAGCGCATAGCCTCCACCACTCGCCGCAGCAAACTACCGCGAGAGCGGTTTAGTTCATTGACCCAAGGAGACTTCTTCCGCTTCAGCGTGGGGCCAGGTGAGGTTCCCGAGGGAGCAAGGAATGCACATTCTGTCGCTGCCCTAGAACTCTGGCCATATCAGTCGCTGAGCAGCCGCCGTCTCTCTTCGAACTCTTCCTTGTCGATCTCGCCTCTTGCGAAGCGCTCCTTGAGAATATCGAGCGCCGCCTTTCCTCGCAGGCCCGGCGAGGCGCCGCCATGGCCGGGTCTACCGAGCCAGCGGATTAGCAGCACGACCACGGCGATCGCGACCGCGAGGAAGACGATCATCATGAGCGGGCCCATGAACCAGCCATACCAACCGCCGTGCCACATTTGCGATCCGTAGTACTGGGGCGCCTGTTGTGCCCAGCCAGAAGCTGATGCGCCGACCGATCCCAAAGCGAAAACAACAGCGGGCGCGAAACGTGTGAGGCGGTGTCCCATGTTACTGCGCCGGCTGCATCCAGCCGGTGTGGCGGTTCACCTGGAAACGCTGTACGACCGATCCATCGGTGGTCACGATTTCGGCAACGATCGTGTCCGCATCCTTCTCCTCGACCTTGCCGAGCTTGAGATTCGGATTGCCTTGCCAGGTCAAGCGATGCTCGATCATGTGCTTGACGTCTTCTGTCGAGAGGTCCTGACGCAGTGGTTGCACCATGTCCTGGCCCCTCATTCCGGGGCCCGTCATTCCGGGGCCCATCATTCCCTGGCCCATCATCCCCTGGCCCGTCATTCCGGGGCCCATCATCCCCTGGCCCGTCATTCCGGGGCCCATCATCATGCCGGGACAACCGCCGTAACCCCATCCGGAGCCATAGCCGGTTCCACCAGAACCGTGGGCGGATGCCGGAGCGGCTGACGCGAAGGCCAGTCCGGCGATCATCGCGGTGGCCAAGAGGTAACTTCTCATGCGCATCGTCTGATCCTTTGCGGTTCGAGGTGTTCCTATGCGAGTACAAATCTTGGCCCACCTAGCGGGCCGAGATCACAGCCCTGAGCTTGCTCTGCGCGGTACGGGCGGTGCGCAGCAGGGCTGGGTTGCCAATGGCCTGCATTGCGGCAACCGGATTAACAGTTGAGGCGTCGATTCCACTGCCTTCAGGCACCTGCTTGACGACATCTCAGGGCAGCTCCGTGCCCGATTTCTCGCATCCCGGGCTGAGCCGGACATTGATCTGCGTCAAGCCCGCCGGGCGCCGCGAAATGATTTCCTTGACACCTGGAAGGGCCTATTGAGACGGAACCTCACTCGGCAGCACAGGGAACGGATAGGAGAAGGGCGGGGGCACGACTTCCCCACGCAGAAGCTGACCCACGAACGTATTGGCGCCCCTGGCGAGGTAGGTTCGGTACGCCGCGACCGCGAAGACATCCGGGTCCATGCGGGAGGTGAACTCATTGACTTCCGTAAGATTCGCGAAAGGCCGGACCTGTGCCTGCGCCGCAATGACCTCCTCCCGAAGCCGTGGCTCCATGAGATCGAGCTGGACCGCGTAGGCGATGAACTCATGCCACTCCCGCCGCAAGCGGCTCGGGTCTCCACCAACGATTTGCCAGACCACCATGTGCGCCAGTTCGTGGCGGAGAAAGGAGCCGGCCAGCTGTGGCGTCCAGATCAGCCCCCAAGGGCTCACATTCGATGCGCGATAGGCGACGCTCCGCGATCGCTGCCTGTCGAAATAGCCGTGCGTGGAGGCATCGCCGTCGGAGCGATCAGCGAGACGGTCGGCGAAGCGAAGCGAGCCCCTGGGCGTTACCTCGAAGCCCATGCCCCGGAAATACTCCGTGATGTCGGCCAGTGCCCGACAGGCCATGTCGAGCTCGGCTGGATCGTCGAACAAGACATCCACGGTTGGGTAGCCGCAATCGCCTTCCTGCGCCGCCTCGATGCCCTGTGACACGGGCGCTCCGAGTGCTCCTGCGCCCAAGATAAGCAGTGCCAAAACGGCTTGATCGCGGCGGTTCATTGCCGTCGCCGCCTTTGATGCTGTTTGGGTGGGCCGCTCGTCGCGGCATTGGCTCCCGTCGCACCTCGATAGTTCGTACATTCGTAGATCCGGCGGCCGACGTCGGCCAGCAGTTCGTCAGCAAGCCGGAGCATGGCCTCGATGCGTGCGTCGCCGAGGTGGTAGTAGACGAAACGGCCCCGCTGCTCTGCCGAGACGAGGCCGCACTCGCTCAGACACCGCAGGTGGTTGGAGGTGTTGGATTGCGAAAGGCCGGTGATCTCCACAATACGGCCGACCGCCAGCGGACCCTGCCGTAGAGCCTCGAGGATCACGAGCCGCGACTCGTCGGAAAAGCCCCTGAACAGCTTGGCCTGCAGGTGATAGGTCTTCTTGCTGCCCATTTGCTAAGTCGCTTTCAATTTTGGATTTCATCGTATCATTGTTTGATGATACGATGAAATGTTTTCGACCCACGATTGGGTGATCGGTCATGGCGGACCGGTCACCGAGTCCTGTACAGGGAATCTCAACCGGCCAGCGGCAAGGTCCGAAAGGCCGGAAGGGGGAGGGGAATGGCCACTTCACGACCGCGTTATCTTATCGAAAAGCTGGAGGCGGCGGTCGCGTGGTTCTGCGCCGTACCCGTAGTGATCCTCCTCCCGCTGCTCATAGGGATCAGCGTTTACGACATCATCGGGCGCCAGTTCTACAACACCGGCTCTACCCGCCTTCAGGAGCTGGAGTGGCACCTGTTCCTCACACTCGTGATGACATCCATCGGCTACGCCTACCTCCGTGACATCCACGTGCGCATCGACGTTTTCCGGGACCGAGCCACGGATCGGACAAAGGCCATCATCGAGGTGATCGGCTATGTTGTTGCTCTCGTGCCCTTTTGCCTTGTCGTCGTGGTCTATGGCTCGGAGCTTGCATTGATGTCCTTTGCGACGGATGAGAAGTCCCGCGCGGCAATGGGCCTGCCGATGCGGTGGATCATCAAGAGCACGCTGCCGGTCGGCGCGCTCGTGCTGCTGTTGGCCGGAAGCTGCGCCTTTGCGCGCAACGTTCTATTCCTTCTCGGAGAGGAGCCCCGGCCGGCACCGGGCAGCGACGGGTAGATCTGCGATGGACAGCATGATCGATGCCCTGCCGTTCCTGATGGCGGCGACCTTGGCAGTCGTCCTTTTCGCGGGCTATCCGGTGGCCCTCACACTTGCCGCCGTCGGATTCCTTTTCTTCGCGATCGCCAACGTCCTCGACCTGATGCCGCTCATCGTTCTTTTCAACCTGCCGCTGCGGATGTACTCGAACCTCGGCGAGAACCTGATCTACCCGGCAGTACCCATGCTGCTGTTCATGGGGATTGCGCTGGAGCGCAGCGGCATCGCCCGGGAGTTGTTGACCTGCCTCAACCTCATGCTGCGCCGGGTGCCGGGAAGCCTCGCCATCGCGGTTGTGATCATCGGGGTCATTCTCGCTCCTTCGGCCGGGCTGATCGGCGCCTCCGTCGCGACCCTTGCACTCATCGCGCTACCGAGCATGCTGGCGCAGGGCTATCGCATCCCCTTCGCTTCCGGCTCGGTGGCGGCGGCGGGCACCCTCGGCCTGATCTTTCCGCCGGGGCTCATGCTGTTTTTCCTGGCCGAACATCTCGATGTGCGGCTCGGAGCCATGTTTCTTGCCACCGTCTTCCCGGGGCTGGTCCTGACCGTCTTGTACGTCGTCTATCTGCTGGCTCGGTCGATCGTCGATCCCTCGCAAGCGCCGCGCTCGACAAAGCCGGAGGACATCTCGGCGCTACAGTTCGCGGTCTACGTAATCCGCAGCCTCGCCCTTCCGTTGCTCCTGGTGTTGCTGGTGCTTGGCTCGATCATCGCGGGGGTAGCGACGCCGACCCAGTCGAGTGCCGTGGGCGCGGCGGGCGCGATCCTGCTGATGGCGCTGAACCGCAGCCTGTCGTTCCGCCTGTTCTACGAGATCGCCATGGCAACGGCCATGATGACGGCGATGGTGTTCCTCATCGTCATGGCGGCGACGGTGTTCTCCTTCGTCTTTATCTACCTCGGCGGCGGTGACGCCGTGACCGATGCGCTCCACGGACTGGGCCTCGGCCGCTGGGGAACCCTGTTGTCGATCCTCGGCTTGCTCTTGGTAATGGGATTCTTCATCGACTGGATCGAGATCACTGTCATTGTCCTGCCAATCGTCGCCCCGGCCCTCGGCGCGCTCGACTTTTCCGACTACCTGGGATCGCCGAATCTCTCCATGTTGTGGATAGCCGTTCTCGTGGCGCTGAACCTTCAGGCCTCCTTCATGACGCCGCCGTTCGGTTTCGCGCTGTTCTTCCTGAAGGGCGCGGCGCCGCCGGAAGTCCGGCTGGAAGCCGTCTATCGCGGTGTTGCTCCCTTCGTGGCCCTGCAGGTCCTCGGCATAGTCCTGGTCTTGCTGTTCCCGCTGCTCGCCACCTGGCTTCCCATCTACGCATTCGGATCAATGTAGAGGACAGGATGTTGCCAACAGAATCGCTCTTGACCCTACCCACGGGGCCCAGTCAGCGGGGCTATCCGTTAGATGCGCCAAGGGGTACCCAGATCGCCGGGCAGGATAGAGAACCCCCATCGCCAATGGGTGCCGAAGCACGAACGGGATAGAGATCGGAACACAGCCATGAATGGGCTTCATTCGGACGCCGCCGAGGTAACGCGCTACAGCGTCGCCGGGATGGATTGCTCCACCTGCGCTACGAAGATAGAAGGCGCAGCGCGCGAAGTCACGGGAGTCCGGCAGGTGAGAGTCTCAATCGCTTCGCAAGTGATGTCGCTCACGACAGAGGGCTCCATGAGCACGGCAGAGGTTGAGCGCGTGGTGACGGCCCTCGGCTACCAACTCAGTCGGTTGGACGAACCGCGTGACCGCCCTGAAGCAGCGCTAAACGACGATGCGAAGATCCCTGCTCATCTCTCCGCTGGCTACCGAAGGGCGCTCTGGACTGTCGTTCTGCTGAACATAGGCTACGGCGTGATCGAGATGGCTGGCGGGTTCATTTCCGGCTCGCAGGCGCTCAAGGCTGATGCGCTGGATTTTCTGGGCGACGGCGTGATCACCTTTCTCGGCCTGCTTGCCATCGGCTGGAGCCTGGCGTGGCGGGCGCGCTCGGCACTGCTGCAGGGCGTATTCCTCGGCGCGCTGGGGTGCGGAGTGTTCATCAACACGGTGTACCGCGTGTTCGTATTGAATGTCCCGACCGCCGAGCTGATGGGCATGTTCGGAGGGATCGCGCTTGTGGTGAATGTAGCTGCGGCTCTGGTCCTGATCCCGCACAGGTCAGGCGACGCCAATGTGCGAGCTGTGTGGCTGTACAGTCGGAACGACGCCATCGGCAATGTCGCCATCGTGGCGGCCGCGGGGCTTGTCTACTGGACGGCCACGCCATGGCCTGACCTCGCCGTTGCGGTCGTCATCGCCGGCCTGTTCCTGCACTCTGCGTGGCGTATCGTCGGAGACGCCCGAAGTGATCTCGCGCAAGCTGATGCGGCTGAAAGGGCCGCCTGATCCCGTCATCAGCAATGCATCTAGCGCCTTTGCACGGTCGCTGCCGGGGCAATTCGTGGCGCAGCCCCGTGCGATGCTTGCCACTGTTCCCCAAGTCAGCCTCTGGCACTTCAGAGACGTCGGCAGTTCGCGGGGCGATATCCGAATCGCCACCGCGATCGGACATGGGCCGGTCGCCGTTTATGAGTGCGCGTCCAAAAATGGTTGAGCGCAGGTTTCGCAGGGGACAGCCAGGGCTGACGAGATGCTGACCGCCGCACCCGACACACCCACCGCCGCACCGATCGCGGGAGTAATCGGGGGGAGCGGTCGGGGGCAAGCCACGCGACGGACTTAGCCGCGCGACCGGACACTAAAACCTCGCCGGCCTCACATAATTAACAAAGTATTAAATCTCGTATTACTCAAACGAGATGGAATCGCTTGTGACATTTATGAGTTTTATCCGCAGCAATCCTTGAGATTAAGCATTTAACAGGAGAGGCGGCAAATAATGCACCTACACCTTTCGGCCAGGGCCCAGACGCTCATGAGGGACCAGACACTCATGGCGGGCCAGACACTCACTAGGGGTAGGTATGTTTCCCAAGCTTCTCAAAGTCCCGTCCATCGCCGCGGTCGCCGTCGCGGCCCTCACCATGACCGCCGCCGGGCCCAGCGCGGCGGGCGACTGGCGGCATTCGGTGGAGCGCCACTACAGCGCGGCGAAGGCCGCCAAGTACACGCCGCGCGGCGACAACCCGCGGTGGGACTTCGATCTGGAAACCGTGGTCAACGACATGGAATGGCGCGCCCGCACCGCGGCGATGCTGCGCGACCTGCCGAAGCCCGGCGCCAGGGACCGCGACGCGCCGTCGAGCCAGCTGGCCGACCGCCCGGAGCGGCGGCGCCTGCCGTTCCGCTTCTAGCAGACTCTCGAGCCGCCCCCGCTAAAGCGGGCGCAGCCCCTTCGCGGGGGAATGGCTGAGGCCCTCGGCATAGGCGAGCAGCGCCTGCAGGGCGCCCTCGCCCCGGCCTTCGTTGAATCCCAGATCCTTCCAGGTCGCCGCCATGTGCGGCGGCAGCGGCGCGGCGACGCGCAGGGTGGTGCCGTCTTCCGGGTCGGGCAGCGCCAGTTCCCGGGCCAGCAGATGCAGCACCTTCGGCGGCGCCTTGGACCGGGCCAAAGCCTCGGGAAAAGCCGCGCGGCCGCCATACTTGCCGTCGCCGACGATCGGCGTGCCCATGGCCGCGCAGTGCACGCGCAGCTGATGCGTGCGCCCGGTCAGGGGCAGCAGCACCACCCAGGCGACGCTTCCCCTGCCCGCCTTGTCGCGGTAGCTCTCGACCACCTGGAACAGCGTGCGCGCCGACTTGCCTTCGGCCTCGTCCGGCGCCACCACCTCGCCGCCGCCCGGCCCGCGCGCCCGCTTGGCGAGCGGCAGGTCGATGACGCCGCGGCGCTCCGGCGGTTCGCCGGCCACCAGGGCCCAGTAGACCTTCTGGGTTTCCTTGCCGCGAAAGGCGGCGGTCAGGGCGCGCGCCGTGGCGGCATTGCGCGCCAGCAGCAGCACGCCGGCGGTATCCTTGTCGAGCCGGTGCACCAGGCGCGGGCGCTCGCCGCCGCCGAAGCGCAGCGCCTCCAGCATGCCGTCGAGATGACGGCGCTGGCCGCTGCCGCCCTGCACCGCCAGGCCCGCCGGCTTGTCGATGGCGATGACGTTGGCGTCCTTGTAGAGCACGGTTTCGCGCAGCGCCGCGGCCTCGGGCGCTGGAATCTCCGCCGCGGGCGGCGCGGCGACCGGCGGCGGCGCGTCGGCGGGCAGCGGCGGCACCCGGACGACCTGGCCCGCTTCGAGACGCAGAGAAGCTTTCACCCGCTTGCCGTCGACGCGGATCTCGCCCTTGCGCAGCAGCTTCTCGAGACGGCCATGGGTGAGCTGCGGGAAGTGCTGCTTGAACCAGCGGTCGAGGCGCTGGCCGCCGGCCTCGGCCGTCAGGGTCACCTGCTGGACGCCGCTCACGTCAGCACCGAACGCAACAGGGCGAGCGCGGCGAAGAAAGCGCCGACCGAGAGCACCACGGAGCCGACGATGTAGGCGGCGCAGTACAGCAGCTCGCCGCGTTCGTAGAGCACCGCGACATCCAGGGAGAAGGTCGAGAAGGTGGTGAAGGCGCCGAGCACGCCGACCACCAGGAAGCCGCGCAGCTCGGGCGACGGCTGCCAGACCAGGGCGCCGAGTTCGACCAGGACGCCCATGGCGAAGGACCCGAGAATGTTCACCGCCAGCGTGCCGAAGGGAAAGCCGTGGCCGGCCCAGAGCGTCACCTGGGAGACCACGGCATAGCGGCCCACGGCGCCGAGGGCGCCGCCGGCGGCGACCGCGGCGATCATCTGTAGCTGCATTCCTCTAACCCCTGACACCACGTCCGAGACGGACCCCGGGGATTAGCTAGCAGAGCCCGGCAGAGGGTGCAAACCGGCGGTCGGCTATCGGCGACCGGCAATCGACGGTTGGCAATCGGCGGCCGGCTGTCGGTCGTCGGCTGTCAGGCGGCTCGGACCGACCCGGAACCGGTGCCGGTCATCCAGGACAGGCAGTTCTGCGTGTCCATCAGGTAGATGCCGATGCGGCCCAATTCCTGAACCGCCTCCTCGGTGGCGTTGCACAGCGCGTCGGGCACCAGGACGATGCGGAAGTCGCGGGCGCTGGCCTCGTAGACCGAAGCCCGGCCGCCGGTGGAAAAGCTGAAGCCACAGACCACCAGCGTGGTGATGTGCTGGGCGCGCAGCCGGTCGTCCAGCTTGGTATCGTGAAAAGCGCCCCAGCGCGGGCGGTAGTGGACGAATTCGTTGGGCCCGATTTCCTGGAAGCCGCCACTGAACAGCAGGTCGGGGTCGAGCCGTGCGGCCTTGGGCGGCTTCAATTCGTCGATCAGTTCGGCGCCCAGGGTGCCGGGCATGAGAATCCGCAGCCCCTCCTCCACCGCCTGGCGGCGGCAGACATCGACGTTGGAGCCATCGGGCTTGTAGAGCCGGACCGAGTGGTAGATCGGCGCGCCGTGGTCGCGGAAGCAATTGGCCAGCGCTTCCATCCTGGGCAGCGCGGCGCGCGAGCCACAGGCTCTGACCGGCGAGCCGGGCGCCACGAAGTCGCGCTGGGCGGAGATACAGAGGAGCGCTGCTTTGTCTTTTTCGGGCACGCAGTAGTTTGTCATCTAAACCCTCGTTTGCCTGCCTGCCGGCGCTTTGCTGTGGCCGGCATGTATTGTGTGGATGACAAATTAAGGGCTTTGCGGGCGCGCGCAAACGGCAAGGACGAATGGCAGATTCGCGTCTCACGCAAGGCTAGGGTTCGTCGGGCCCGGCCGCGGCCTTGGACGCCTGGAAACGCAGCTTTTCCCAGTATTCCAATCGTTTGCGCAGATCCCTTTCGAAGCCCCGCTCGACCGGCCGGTAGAAGCGCTGCCGCGCCATGCCGTCCGGAAAATAGTCCTGCCCGGAGAAGGCGTCGGGGCTGTCGTGGTCGTAGGCATAGCCCTTGCCGTAGCCCAGATCCTTCATCAGCCTGGTCGGGGCGTTGAGGATATGCGCCGGCGGCGCCAGCGAACCGTCGTCCCGGGCAGAGAGCTGCGCCGCCTTGAAAGCCTTGTAGGCGGCATTGGATTTCGGGGCGGTGGCGAGGTAGATGACCGCCTGGGCCAGGGCCAGTTCGCCCTCCGGACTGCCGATGCGCTCGAAGGCCTGCCAGGCGGCGACCGTCTGGGTCAGGGCGGCCGGGTCGGCCAGGCCGACGTCCTCGGCGGCGAAGCGCACCAGGCGCCGGGCGATGTAATGCGGATCCTCGCCGCCGGCCAGCATGCGCGCGAACCAGTAGAGCGCCGCGTCGCAGTCGGAGCCGCGCAGCGACTTGTGCAGCGCGCTGATCAGGTTGTAGTGGCTCTCCTGGCCCTTGTCGTAGAGCGGCGCGCGCTTCTGCACCACCTCGGCCAGGGCCGCGGTATCGAGCTTGTCGCCGGCCTTCCAGGCCCCATCGCCGCCCGCCGCGCAGCGCAGCGCGAAGATCTCCTCGGCCAGGTTCAGCAGATAGCGCCCGTCGCCGTCGGCCATGGCCATGAGGGCGGCGCGGGCATCGCCGTCGAGCGGCAGGCCGCGGCCCTCGGCCGCCTCGGCGCGGGCCAGGAGTTCGCGCAGGGCCGCCTCGTCGAGGCGCTTCAGGACCATGACCTGGCAGCGCGACAGCAGCGCCGGATTGAGCTCGAAGGAAGGATTCTCGGTGGTCGCCCCGACCAGGATCACCGTGCCGTCCTCGACGAAGGGCAGGAAGCCGTCCTGCTGGGCACGGTTGAAGCGATGGATCTCGTCGACGAAGAGCAGGGTGCCGCGCCCGGCGAGGCGGGCCTGCCGGGCGCGCTCGAAGACCTTGCGCAGATCGGCGACGCCGGAGAACACCGCGGACAGCGGCTCGAAGACCAGATCGGTCTCGGCCGCCAGCAGGCGGGCGATGGTGGTCTTGCCGCAACCCGGCGGGCCCCAGAGAATCTGCGAGGCAAGCCGCCCGGAGCGCACCATGCGGCCGATCGGACCCTCGGCCGACAGCAGGTGTCCCTGTCCGACCACCTGATCCAGGGCCCGCGGCCGCAGCCGGTCGGCCAGCGGCCGCGGCGCCTGGCTTTCGAAGAGTCCGGTCATGGCTCGGTCCCCACGATCAGGAACTGAAATCGACCCGCCGGACCTTGCCGTCCCGCTTGAAGGTGATCTGCCAGCGCTCGCTGATCTTGTTCAAGGCGTCGGCCAGATCGCCGGCGCGCTCGAAGCTGCGGCCGTTGACGGACAGGATGATGTCGCGGGGGCGGAAGCCGACGCGCCGGGCCGGCGTGCCGCGCTGCACCCGGGTGATGACGACGCCGCTCCAAACGTCGGGCAGGTCCAGTTCCTCGGCCAGGGCCGGGGACAGGCTGGCGATGAAGGCGCCGCCCAGGGGATGGTGCCCGAGCAGGCGCGTCTCGTTGCGCGGCGGGCTCTCCGGCGGCGCCTCCAGCGGCAGCTCGGCGACGCGCAGCTCGCCCTGGCGCTGCACCTCGACGGTGAGGGAATCGCCGAGCGAACCGGTGGCGACCCGGTAGCGCAGCGACTGCAGATCGTTCACCGGCTGGTCGTTCACCGAGACGATGACGTCGCCCGGTCCGATGCCGGCGCGGTCGGCCGGCCCGCCCTTGTAAACGTCGCTGATCACGACTCCGCCGGAGCGCTCCAGGCGCAGGCCTTCGGCCAGTTCCGAGGTCAGGTCCTGGCCCGAAAGGCCGGCCCAGGCGCGCACCAGGGCCTCGCCGCTGCGCGCCGAATCGACCACCGTGCGCACCATGTTGGCCGGAATCGCGAAGCCGATTCCGATCGACCCGCCGGAGCGCGAAAAGATCGCCGTGTTGATGCCGACCAGGCGCCCGTCGAGGGTCACCAGCGCGCCGCCGGAATTGCCGGGATTGATCGCCGCGTCGGTCTGGATGAAGAAGCTGAAATCGGTGATGCCGACCTGGGTGCGGGCGAGCGCCGAGACGATGCCACTGGTCACCGTCTGGCCGACGCCGAAGGGGTTGCCCAGGGCGAGCACCAGATCGCCGACCTCGACGTCGTCGGAATCGCGCATCTCGACCACCGGCAGGGCCGCGCCGCCCGGGTCGACCTGCAGCACCGCCAGATCGGTGCGCTCGTCGGTCAGCACCACCTCGGCCTCAAACTCGCGGCGGTCGGCCAGCACCACCTTGATCTCGGTGGCGCCCTTGATGACGTGTTCATTGGTGACGATGAAGCCCTCGGCCGCCACGATGACGCCGGAGCCGAGCGACGACTCCTCGCGCTTGCGGCGCTCGCCGCCGCCGAAACCGTCGCCGAAGAAGCGGCGGAAGAACGGGTCGTCGAGCAGTGAGGAAACCGGGCGCTTCCGCTCCACCTGGCGCTTGGCGAAGATGTTGACCACCGCCGGCGCGGCCTTCTTGACCACCGGGGCGAAGGACAGCAGGACCTCCTCCTGACCCTGCGGCACCGCGCGCTGCTGCGCGGCCGCCGGCCCGCCGAAACCGGCCAGGCCAAGGCAGATCAACACCAGGCCCGCCAAGCCGGCGCGACGCAAATCTCCGGGCAGTCGGCGCTTGTCCATCACGACTTCATTCCCACCTTGGCTCGCCAGAAGTAATCCACTTAATAGTTGGGACTGCGGGCGGAGCCGTCAAACAAGAAAGGCAGCGCCGATTTCATCCGGGGCTGCCTTTCGCGTATTCCTTTGCGCTTGCGGGGCCAAGCGCTCAGTCCTCGGCCTCTTGCTCGGCGGCCTCCTGGGTCGGACCGGAGTCCTGGCCCTTGGCCTCGGGGTCGCGGTCGATCAATTCGATCACCGCCATGGGCGCCATGTCGCCATAGCGGAAGCCGGCCTTCAGCACCCGGCTGTAGCCGCCGTTACGCTCCTTGTAGCGCTCGGCCAGGTCGCCGAAGAGCTTGGCCGTGATGTCGCTGTCGCGCAGCACCGAGAGCGCCTGGCGGCGGGCATGAAGATCGCCGCGCTTGCCCAGGGTGACGAGGCGATCGATGACGCGCCGCAGGTCTTTGGCCTTCGGCAGGGTGGTCTTGATCTGCTCGTGCTTGATCAAGGAGGCCGCCATGTTGGCGAACATGGCCTTGCGGTGGCTGGCGGTCCGGTTCAACCGGCGGCCGTGAAAACCGTGACGCATCGTTCTGTCCCTTCGTTCCTGGTCTCGCGCGCGAGGCCGATGGTCGATCCGCCCGCCCGCTCCGCCTCACCAAGGCCGGAACCGGTACGCGCGGGGGGAGCCGCTCGCTCCCTTGCACTAAAACACTCAAACCCGTCTGCCGCCGCCTAGTAGGGCTCCTCGAGGCGCTTGGCCAGTTCCTCGATGTTCTCGGGCGGCCAGTTGGGGATTTCCATACCCAGGTGCAGGCCCATGGTCGAGAGCACTTCCTTGATCTCGTTCAAGGACTTGCGGCCGAAGTTCGGGGTGCGCAGCATCTCGCCTTCGGTCTTCTGCACCAGATCGCCGATGTAGACGATGTTGTCGTTCTTGAGGCAGTTCGCCGAGCGCACCGAAAGCTCCAGCTCGTCGACCTTGCGCAACAGGTTGCGGTTGAACGGCGGCTCGCTGGCGGCTTCCTCTTCGTGACGCTGGGTCGGCTCTTCGAAGTTGATGAACAGCTGCAACTGATCCTGCAGGATGCGCGCCGCCAGGGCGACCGCGTCCTCGGGCGTCACCGCGCCGTTGGTCTCGAGCGTCAGGGCCAGCTGGTCGTAGTCGGTCACCTGACCGACACGGGTGTTCTCGACCTTGTAGGAGACCTTGCGCACCGGCGAGAAGATCGAGTCGACCGGCACCAGGCCGATCGGCGCGTCCTCGGGACGGTTCTGGGTCGCGGCGACGTAGCCCTTGCCGGAATCGACGGTAAGTTCCATGTCGATGCTGGCGCCGTCGTCGAGGGTGCAGATCACCAGAGCGGGGTTCATGATCTCGATGTCATGCCCGGTCTCGATCTGGCTGGCGGTCACCTCACCCGGTCCCTCGGCGCGCAGACGCATCCGCTTGGGGCCTTCGCCGCCCATGCGCAGGGCGATCGCCTTCACATTGAGGACGACGTCGGTCACATCCTCGCGGACGCCGGGAATCGAAGAGAATTCGTGCAGGACACCATCCACCTGGATGGAGGTCACCGCCGCCCCCTGCAGCGACGACAGCAACACCCGGCGCAGGGCATTGCCCAGGGTCAGGCCGAAGCCGCGCTCCAGCGGCTCGGCAACCACCTTGGCGACGCGGTGGGCGTCAGGTCCGGGCTGGATATCCAGCTTCGTCGGCTTAATCAGTTCGGTCCAGTTTTTTTGCAGCACGCTCGTGCCCTCACGGCTTCTAGGCTGTTTCGATTTCACATCCAGCAGCGACGGCGGCCCCGTCGGCTATAGAGGCGTTATGACGGGCAGCCTCCCGCCATTGCCTCTTTCTGCCCGGCGCGGCCCCAAAACTCCGGGGCCGGCGTTGCGGGCGCAGCTGCCCTGTTAGACGCGGCGGCGCTTCGGCGGCCGGCACCCGTTGTGCGGGATCGGCGTCACATCGCGAATCGCGGTGATGCTGAAGCCGACGGCCTGCAGCGCGCGCAGCGCCGATTCGCGGCCCGAACCCGGGCCCTTGACGTTGACTTCAAGTGTGCGCACGCCGTGCTCCTGCGCCTTGCGGCCGGCATCCTCGGCCGCGATCTGCGCGGCATAGGGGGTCGACTTGCGCGAACCCTTGAAACCCTGACCACCGGCGGACGACCAGGAGATGGTGTTCCCCTGCACATCGGTGATCGTGATCATGGTGTTGTTGAAGGTCGCGTTCACATGCGCGATGCCGGAGCTGATGTTCTTTTTCTCGCGGCGGCGCAGACGCGCTTGAGGTTTGGCCATGGCCTTGGTGCCCGTTTCCTGGTGCTGACGTTGTTATCTGGCGGCTTTTTTCTTGCCCGCGATCGGCCGCGCCGGACCCTTGCGGGTGCGCGCGTTGGTGCTGGTCCGCTGGCCGCGCACCGGCAGGCCCTTACGGTGCCGCAGGCCGCGATAGCAGCCGAGGTCCATCAGGCGCTTGATGTTCATCGCCACTTCGCGGCGCAGGTCGCCCTCGACCACGTAGTCGCGGTCGATGGCCTCACGGATGCGGGCGACCTCGTCGTCGGTCAGCTCGTTGACCCGCCGCTCGCGCGGCAGCCCCACCTGCTGGCAGATGTTGGTCGCCATCGTGCGACCGATGCCGTGGATGTAGGTCAGGGCAATCTCGACCCGTTTCTGCGTCGGAATGTTGACGCCAGCAATACGTGCCACTTCGCGAACTCCTTAAACGCCGCGGACTCGGGCCGGCGAGGGCCCGAAAACCATGTCTAGACAAGCAGAATCGTCCGGACGCCGGAGGCGCCGGAAAGGCTGGATTATATGTACCGAAAGCGCCGAGTCAACCGTCATGCGGCCCCCAGGGCTTGTTCGATTTGACTGGTCACTTCGTCGATGCCGGCCATGCCGTCGACCGACTTCAAAACGCCCTTGCCGCCGTAGTACGGCAGGATCGGCGCGGTCTGCGCGTGGTAGGCCTGCAGCCGGGTGCGCACCGTCTCGGCATTGTCGTCGGCGCGGCGCTTGAACTCGGTGCCGCCGCAGACATCGCAGACCCCCGCCACCTTCGGCTTCTGGAACTTGTCGTGGTAGCCGGCGCCGCAATTGGCGCAGGTATAGCGCCCGGTGATGCGGTCGGCCAGGATCTCGTCGTCGACCTTCATTTCGATGACCGAATGCAGTTGCATGCCCTTTTCAGCCAGCATGTCGTCCAGCGCCTCGGCCTGGGCCGTGGTGCGCGGAAAGCCGTCGAGAATGAAGCCGTCGGCACAGTCCGGCTCGTCGATGCGCGCCGAAATCATGGCCACCATCAGGTCGTCCGGCACCAGATGGCCGGCGTCCATGATCGACTTGGCCTTGCGGCCCAACTCGCTGCCAGAGGCCACCGCCGCGCGCAGCATGTCGCCGGTCGACAGCTGCAGCAGATTGTGCCGCTGCTCGAGGCGCTTGGCCTGGGTCCCCTTGCCCGCCCCCGGCGGCCCCAAAAGAATGACGTTCATCCGCGCCGTCCCTTGAGCTTCGACTTCTTGATCAGGCCTTCGTACTGTTGCGCCAGCAGATGCGCGTGAATCTGCCCGACGGTGTCCATGGTCACGGTGACCACGATCAGCAGCGAGGTGCCGCCGAAATAGAACGGCAGCGAGGGGTACTCGGCGCGAAGGAACTCCGGCAGCAGGGCGACCGCCGCCAGGTAAATGGCGCCGACGGTGCCCAGGCGCATGATGATGTGGCGCAGGTAGTCGGCGGTATTCTTGCCCGGGCGGATGCCGGGAATGAAGCCGCCGTGCTTCTTCAGGTTGTCGGCGGTGTCGTCGGGATTGAAGACGATGCCGGTGTAGAAGAAGGCGAAGAAGATGATCATCGCCGCATAGAGGGCCATGTAGAGCGGCTGCCCCGACGCCAGATAGATCGATACCCAGCTCAGCCACTCGGGCCCGCCGGCGCCGGAAAACCCGGTAACCGTCGCCGGCAGCAGCAGCAGCGACGACGCGAAGATCACCGGAATGACGCCCGAGGGGTTGAGCTTCAGAGGCAGGTGCGAGGCCTCGCCGCCGAACATCTTGTTGCCGACCTGGCGTTTGGGATACTGCACCACGATGCGGCGCTGGGCGCGCTCCATGAAGACGATGAAGGCGACCACGCCGATGGCGCCGATCAGCAGCGCGACGATCAGCAGCGCCGAGAGCGCGCCGGTACGCCCGAGTTCCAGAACCTGGACCAGGGCCAGCGGCAGGTTGGCGACGATGCCGGCGAAGATGATCAGCGAGATGCCGTTGCCGACGCCGCGCTGGGTGATCTGCTCGCCGAGCCACATCAGGAAGATGGTGCCGCCGGTCAGGGTGATGACGGTGGTCAGGCGGAAGAACAGGCCGGGATCGATGACGGCCGAACCGGCGGACCCTTGCGAGCTCTCCAGACCGACGGCGATGCCGTAGGACTGGAAAGCGGCCAGCAGCACCGTGCCGTAGCGGGTGTACTGGTTGATCTTCTTGCGCCCCGCCTCGCCCTCTTTCTTCAGCGCTTCCAGGGTCGGCGACACCGCCGTCAGGAGCTGCATGATGATCGCCGCCGAGATGTACGGCATGATGTTGAGGGCGAAGATCGTCATGCGGCTGAGCGCGCCGCCGGCGAACATATCGAAGATGCCGACGATGCCGCCGGCCTGCTGCGAGAAGACCTCGGCCAGGATCTGCGGATCGACGCCGGGAATCGGGATGTAGGTACCGAGCCGGTAGATGACCAGCGCGCCGAGCGTGAACCACAAACGCTTCTTCAGTTCAGGCGCCTTGCTGAAGGCGCTGAAGTTGATGTTGGCGGCAAGTTGCTCGGCGGCGGAAGCCATATTTATCGTCTCGCAGCTGCGGGGTTGGCGGGGTGCACCCGATTATTCGGAAGCGGGCGCACTTTCGCTGGCCGGAGCCTTCGCCACCACGGTCACGGAGCCGCCGGCCTTCTCGACCGCCTCGACCGCGGCTTTCGACGCCCCGGCGACGGTAATGTTAATCTTGGACTTCAACTCGCCCTTTGCAAGCAGGCGAATGCCATCGGGAGCCGACTTCACCAGACCCGCGGCGCGCAGCGCCGCGGAATCGACCGGCTTGCCGGCGTCGAGGCGCCCGGCATCGATCGCGCCCTGCAGACGGCCGGTGTTCACCACTTTGAAGTCCTTGGCGAAAATGTTGTTGAAGCCGCGCTTGGGCAGGCGGCGGTGCAGCGGCATCTGGCCACCCTCGAAGCCCTTGATGGCCACGCCGGAGCGCGCCTTCTGGCCCTTGTGGCCCTGGCCGGCGGTCTTGCCCTTGCCCGAGCCGATACCGCGGCCGATGCGCTTGCGTGCCTTCGTGGCCCCTTGATTATCGCTCAACTCATTGAGTTTCATAGCACTTTATCCTTCACCAGGGAGCGCTTCCAGCGCGCCTTCGCCCGGTCTTTCCGGTGGATGTTGCGGCCGCCTCAGGCCTCGCCCTCGACGCGCACCAGATGCTTCACTTTATCGATCATGCCCCGCACCGACGGTGTGTCTTCCAACTCGCGCGAGCGGTGCATCTTGTTCAGGCCGAGCCCGACCAGGGTCGCCCGCTGATCGCTCTTGCGGCCGATCGGGCTGCCGGTCTGGGTGACCTTCAGGGTCTTCTTCGCTGCAGACATGGTGCTTTACTCCCGCGCCTCGGCGGCGGCCGTGTCGCGCTTGCCGAGAATGTCGGAGACCTTCTTGCCGCGGCGCTGGGCCACCATGCGGGGGCTGACGCTGCGCCCCAGGGCCTCGAAGGTCGCCCGGATCATGTTATGGGGGTTGGAAGTGCCCACCGACTTGGCCACCACGTCCTGCACGCCCAGCGCCTCGAAGACGGCGCGCATCGGGCCGCCGGCGATGATGCCGGTGCCGGCCTCGGCGGTGCGCATCATGACGCGGCCGGCGCCGAAGTGGCCCCGGATGTCATGGTGCAGGGTGCGGCCCTCGCGCAGCGGCACGCGGATCATCTGCTTCTTGGCCTGCTCGGTGGCCTTGCGGATCGCCTCGGGCACCTCGCGCGCCTTGCCGTGGCCGTGTCCGACCCGGCCGCGGCCGTCGCCGACCACCACCAGAGCGGCAAAACCGAAGCGCCGGCCGCCCTTGACGACCTTGGCCACGCGGTTGATGCCGACCAGCTTTTCAATCAGTTCCGGCTCGTCGTTATCGCGTTGCCGGCGATCGTCGCGGGACCGTCCGTCGCGGGACCTTCCTTCGCGGGGAGCTCGTGCCATGAATCTATCTTCCCTTAAAACGTCAATCCGCCTTCACGCGCCGCGTCGGCCAAAGCCTTCACACGCCCGTGAAAGAGGTAACCACCGCGATCGAAGACAACTTCCTTGATGCCGGCAGCCACCGCCCGCTCGGCAACAAGCTTGCCGACCTCGGCCGCCGCCGCCTTGTCGGCGCCGTTCTTCAGCTTGGTCTTCAGCGCAGTGTCGACGCTGGACGCCGCGGCAACCGTGCGGCCCTCGCTGTCGTCGATGACCTGCGCGTAGATGTGCTTACCGGAGCGGAACACCGAAAGACGCGGCCGTCCGATGCCCTTGCGCAAGAGCGTGCTCCGCACGCGCAGCTTGCGCCGATCATAGAGTTTTTTTGCAGTTTGCATGGCTATTACTTCTTCTTGCCTTCCTTGCGCAGGATGACTTCGTCCGCGTACTTCACGCCCTTGCCCTTGTAGGGCTCGGGAGGACGATAGCCGCGGATCTCCGCTGCAACCTGGCCGACCTTCTGCTTATCCGCACCGCTGATCGAGATGGATGTCGGCTTCTCGCACTTGATGTTGATGCCCTCGGGGATCGGATAGGCGACATCGTGGCTGAAACCGAGCTGCAGGTTCAGCGACTGGCCCTGCACCGCGGCACGATAGCCGACGCCGTTGATCTCGAGCTCCCGGGTGAAACCCTCGGAGACCCCGACCACCATGTTCTGGATGCGCGAACGGGCCGTGCCCCACATGGCGCGGGCCTTCTTGCTGTCGTTGACCGGCTTCACCCAGATCTTGCCGTCTTCCTGGGTGATCTCCACATCGCCGGTCGCCTTGAAATCCATAGTGCCCAGCTTTCCCTTCGCCGACACGAGGCCGCCCTTGATGGCGACCTCGACACCGCTGGGAACCTCGACGGGATTCTTTCCTACACGCGACATCAGTCAGTTCCTCAACACAATTAGCGTCTTTAGAAGACGCGGCAGAGCACTTCGCCACCCACGTTCGCGGCCCGCGCTTCCTGGTCGGACATGACCCCGCGCGGCGTGGACAGGATGGTGATGCCGAGGCCGTTGTAGACCCGCGACAGCTCCTTGATCTTCGAATAGACACGGCGGCCCGGACGCGACACCCGCGCGATCTCCTGGATCACCGGCGCGCCCTCGTTGTACTTCAGTTCGATCTCGACTTCACTGAAGCCCTGATCGCCCGTGTCCGTATTAAAACCGCGGATGTAGCCCTCTCGCTGCAGTACCTCAAGGACATTGGCGCGCAGCTTCGAAGCCGGCGCGCGGACCTTCGACTTTCCGGTCCGCTGTCCATTTCGGATACGCGTCAGCATATCACCGAGGGGATCGCTCATAGCCATCGCCCGTCTTCCTCCTACCAGCTCGACTTGACCATGCCGGGGATCTGGCCAACCGAGGCCAATTCCCGCAGCGTGATACGCGACAGCTTGAACTTCCGATAGACGCCCCGCGGACGCCCGGTCACCTGACAACGGTTGCGCAGACGGACCTTGGCCGAATTGCGCGGCAGTTCCGCAAGCTTCAAGGAAGCCTGGAAACGCTCTTCCGGCGGCAGCGTGCGGTCACGCGCAACCTGCTTGAGCGCGGCCCGCTTGTTGGAAAAGCGGTCCACCAGCTTACTGCGATGCTTGTTCTTCTCGACGGAGCTTGTCTTTGCCATAACTCTTTCCTTCCGCCCCCTTAGGCCCGAAACGGCATGTCGAAACCCTTGAGCAGGGCTCGGGCTTCCTGGTCGGTCTTGGCCGTGGTGCAGATGACGATGTCCATCCCGCGAATCTCGTCGATCGAATCGTAATCGATCTCCGGAAACACGATCTGCTCCTTGAGGCCCATGGCGTAGTTGCCGCGACCGTCGAAACTCTTGCCGGAAAGGCCGCGGAAATCGCGCACCCGGGGCAGAGCGATCGTCACCAGACGATCCAGAAACTCATACATGCGCTCGCGCCGCAGAGTGACCTTGCAGCCAATCGGCATTTCTTCGCGCAGTTTGAAGGTGGCGACCGATTTCTTCGCCTTGGTCACCACCGGCGCCTGGCCGGCGATCAACGCCATCTCGCTGACGGCGGATTTGATCTTCTTGGAATCCGCGACCGCCTCGCCAACGCCCATGTTGATGACGATCTTGTCGAGGCGCGGAACCTCCATAATATTCTTGTAACCGAACTCCTCCATCATGGAGGTCTTCAGCGTCGTATCGTAGTGCTCTCTCAAGCGCGGTTTCATGTCGCAGACCTTCGCTTAAAAATCGATTGCTTCACCGGACCGCCGGGCGATCCGAATCTTGCGGCCGTCCTTGTCGATCTTGTAGCCGGTACGCGTCGGCTTGCTCGACTTCGGATCGATGTGCGCCACATTCGAGATGTGGAGCGAGGCTTCCTTCTCGATGATGCCGCCCGACGACATCTGAGACGGCGCGGTATGGCGCTTCACCATATTCACGCCCTGGACCAGGACACGGTCGGCCTCACGCAGAACGCGCAGGACCTCGCCCTCTTTGCCCTTGTCGCGACCGCTGGTGACCACCACCTTGTCGCCCTTTTTAACTTTAAACTTCTTCGCCATCACAGCACCTCTGGCGCCAGGGAAATGATCTTCATGAAATTCTTGGCGCGAAGCTCACGCGTGACCGGACCGAAGATACGGGTACCGATCGGCTCACCCTGCTTGTTGATCAGCACCGCCGCATTGTTGTCGAAGCGGATGGTGCTGCCGTCGTTGCGGTGAATTTCCTTCGCCGTACGCACGATCACAGCCTGGTGCACGTCGCCCTTCTTCACGCGGCCGCGCGGAATGGCTTCCTTCACCGACACGACGATGACGTCACCGACGCCGGCCGTCTTGCGCTTGGAGCCTCCGAGCACTTTGATGCACTGCACCCGCCGGGCGCCGGAATTGTCGGCGACGTCGAGCTGAGTCTGCATCTGGATCATCGGTCGTGCCCTTTCCTAGCTCTAAGCCGCTTGCTCGCCGGCCACCACTTCCCAAGTCTTGGTCTTGGAAATGGGACGGCACTCTTGAATCCGCACCTTGTCGCCGACGTGACAGGAATTGCCTTCGTCGTGTGCGCGGTACTTCTTCGACAGCTTGATGAATTTCTTGTAGACCGGGTGCATGACGCGACGTTCGACCAAGACGGTAATCGTCTTCTCGCCCTTATCGCTCACCACCACACCTTGCAAGATCCGACGCGGCATAGCCGTTGACTCCTAATTCGCCGCCTGCTGCTTAACGCGCAGGATCGTTTTAATTCGCGCGATATCGCGGCGAACCTGCCGCACGCGCGCCGTATTTTCGAGCTGACCGCTCGCCTGCTGGAAGCGCAGATTGAACTGTTCCTTGCGCAGACCGACCAGCGAGTCCTTCAACTCATCAGCGGACTTGGTCCGCAGATCCTCAGCCTTCATGACTTAGTGCTCCTCACCGCCGAGACGGGTGATGAACTTGGTGTGCACCGGCAGCTTCGCGGCGGCCAGAACGAAGGCCTCCCGCGCCAGATCCTGCGGCACGCCCTCGAGTTCGAAAAGGACACGGCCCGGCTTCACTCTCGCGGCCCACCACTCCGGCGAGCCCTTGCCCTTGCCCTGGCGGACTTCCGCCGGCTTCGACGATACCGGCACATCCGGGAAGATGCGGATCCACAGCTTACCGACACGCTTCATGTGACGCGTGATGGTGCGGCGGGCAGCTTCGATCTGGCGCGCCGAAACACGGCCCGGGCTCGTCGCCTTGAGACCATAGGCGCCGAAATTCAGCTCCGTGCCGCCCTTGGCCTTGCCGTGGATGCGCCCCTTGTGGGCCTTCCGGTATTTTGTACGTTTCGGCTGCAACATGACTGTCGTTCCTCAAACCTTCTGACTTTGCGTTCCGCCTTAACGCGCCGTCTGGGCATCCTGCGCCCGCTTGTCCTGCGCCATCGGGTCGTGCGCCAGAATCTCGCCCTTGAAGACCCAGACCTTGACGCCGCAAGTGCCGTAAGTGGTCTTGGCGGTGGCCTCGCCGTAGTCGACATCGGCGCGCAGCGTGTGCAGCGGCACCCGGCCTTCGCGATACCACTCGGTCCGCGCGATCTCGGCGCCGCCCAGGCGCCCGCCGCAGTTGATGCGGATGCCGTTCGCGCCCAGACGCATGGCCGACTGCACGGCCCGCTTCATGGCGCGGCGGAAGGCGACGCGGCGCTCCAACTGATTGGCGATGTTCTCGGCCACCAGATTGGCATCGATCTCCGGCTTACGGATCTCGACGATGTTCAGGTGCACATCGCTGCCGGTCATGGCCTGCAACGCCGAACGCAGCTTCTCGATGTCCGCGCCCTTCTTGCCGATGACGACACCGGGCCGCGCGGTATGGATTGTGATGCGCGCCTTCTTGGCCGGCCGCTCGATGACGATGCGCGACACGCCGGCCTGCTGCAGACGCTTGCGCAGGTACTTGCGGATGCGCAGGTCCTCATGCAGCAGGTTCGCGTAGTTGTCGTCCGCGAACCAGCGCGAGTCCCAGGTGCGGTTGATCCCCAGCCGCAGGCTGATCGGATTGACTTTTTGACCCATTACGCCGTTTCCTCGCGCTCACGCACCACCACCGTCAGGCGGCTCCATGGCTTTACGATTTTCCCCGCGCGGCCGCGCGCACGGGCGCGAAAACGCTTCATGACAAAACTTCTGCCGACGCTCGCCTCGGAGACATAGAGCCGGTCGACGTCGAGCTGGTGGTTGTTCTCCGCATTGGCGATCGCCGACTGCAAGGCCTTCTTGACGTCGTTGGCGATGCGGCGCTGCGAGAAGGTCAGCTCAGCGAGGGCCGCCTCGGCGCTCTTGCCGCGGATCGACTGCGCCACCAGGTTCAGCTTCTGAGGGCTGGTCCGCAGGTTCCGCAGAACGGAGCGTGCTTCGGTCTCGACCTGACGGCCGGGATTTTTCGGCTTACCCATCGACTTAGCCCCTCTTGGCCTTCTTGTCCGCCGCGTGCCCGAAGAAGGTGCGCGTCGGCGCGAACTCGCCGAACTTGTGGCCGACCATATTCTCGGTCACCAGAACCGGCAGGAACTTCTTGCCGTTGTAAACACCGAACGTCAGGCCGACGAACTGCGGCATGATGGTCGAACGGCGAGACCAGGTCTTGATGATCTCGTTGCGGCCCGTACCGCGCGACGCCTCTGCCTTCTTGAGCAGATAGCTGTCGACGAACGGACCCTTCCAAACAGAGCGTGACACCGACTTCGCTCCCTTAGCGTTTCTTGTGACGGCTGCGCACAATCAGCGAGCTCGTCTTCTTGTTGCGTCGAGTCTTCGCACCCTTGGTCGGCTTGCCCCAGGGGGTCACCGGATGGCGACCGCCGGAGGTGCGGCCTTCGCCGCCGCCGTGCGGGTGATCGACCGGGTTCATGGCAACGCCGCGCACCGATGGGCGCTTGCCCAACCAGCGATTGCGGCCGGCCTTGCCGAGCTTCGTATTGGCCTTGTCCGGGTTCGACACCGCACCGATCGTGGCCATGCATTCGGCGCGCACCATGCGCACCTCGCCGGAACCGAGCCGCATCAGCGCGTAGCCGGCATCGCGGCCGACCAGCTGCACGTAGGTGCCCGCCGAGCGCGCGATCTGGCCGCCCTTGCCCGGCTTCATCTCCACATTGTGGATGATGGTGCCGACCGGAATGGACGACAGCGGCATGGCGTTGCCCGGCTTGATGTCGGCGCGCGCGCCGGCAATCACCGTGTCGCCGACCGCGAGGCGCTGCGGCGCCAGGATATAGGCCTGCTCGCCGTCCTCGTATGTCAGCAACGCGATGAAGGCGCTGCGGTTCGGATCGTACTCGAGGCGCTCGACCTTGCCCGGCACGTCGAACTTGCGGCGCTTGAAATCGACGATGCGGTAGAGCCGCTTGTGGCCGCCGCCGCGGCGCCGCGCCGTGATCCGGCCGGTGTTGTTGCGGCCGCCGGACTTGGTCAGACCCTCGGTCAGCTTCTTGACCGGCCCGCCCTTCCAGAGATCGCCGCGGTTCACCAGCACCAGATTGCGGCGGCCCGGAGTCGTTGGATTGAAATTCTTGAGCGCCATCGCCTAGATCCCCGTGGTCACGTCGATGCTGTGACCTTCGTCCAGAGTCACAAATGCCTTCTTCACGTCGGAACGCTTGCCCTTCTGGCCGCGGAACCGCTTCACCTTGCCCTTGTGGCGCAGGGTGTTCACGGCTTTGACCTTGACCTTGAAGATCGCCTCGATCGCGGTCTTGATCTCCGGCTTGGTCGCGTCCAGCGGCACCACGAAGGTGACCTGGTTGTGCTCCGAGCCGAGGGTCGACTTCTCCGTCACCACCGGGCGGCGGATGACCTCGTAGATCCGCTCCGACGACACCTTGGCCGTCTCGTTCTTGAATGCGCGTGCCCGGCTCATTTCAGTCGTGCCTCCAACGCTTCCACCGCGCCCTTGGTCAGCACCAGGGTGTCGCGGCGCAGAATGTCGTACACATTGGCGCCCTGCTGCGGCAGCACATCGACCAGCGGCAGGTTGCGTACCGCCTTGGCGAAGCCGCCGTCGACCTGGGCGCCGTCGATGATCAGCACCGAGGACCAGCCGAGCGCGGCGAACTTCTTCGCCAGGTCGCCGGTCTTGGGCTGTTTCACCGCCACGTCGTCGACCACCACCAGCTTGCCCGCGGCGGCCTTGCTGGACAGCGCGGTCTTGAGCCCGAGGCGGCGCAGCTTCTTGGTCAGCTCATGGCCGTGGTCGCGCAGCACCGGGCCGAAGACCGTGCCGCCGCCGCGGCGCTGAGTGGTCCGGGCCGAACCCATGCGGGCATTGCCGGTACCCTTCTGGCGAAACAGCTTGCGGGTCGATCCCGCGACCTCGCCGCGCGTCTTCACCTTGTGCGTGCCGGCGCGGCGCTTCGCGAGCTGCCAGTTCACCATGCGCGACAGGATGTCCTTGCGCGGCTCAAGCCCGAAGATCGACTCGTCGAGCTCGATCTCGCCGGCCGCCTTATTGTCGAGTGTCGTGATCGGACACTTCATGACTACTGATCCTTCTTATCCTCGGCCGGCACCTCAGCAGAGGCCTCGGCCGATCCTTCCGCCGCCCCTTCGGGCGCCGCCGCTGCCGGCTGTTCCGTCTCCGGCAGGCTCTTCAGGGCCGCCGGAAAAGGCACCTCGTCCGGACGGTTGCGCTTCACCGCGTCACGCACCATGACCCAGCCGCCCTCGGCACCCGGCACCGCGCCGCGTATCAGGATCAGGCCGCGGTCCTCGTCGATGGAGACCACTTCCAGGTTCTGCGTGGTGACACGGCGGTCGCCCATGTGGCCGGCCATCTTCTTGCCCTTGAACACCCGGCCCGGGTCCTGGCTGTTGCCCGTCGAGCCGTGCGCGCGGTGCGAGATCGACACGCCGTGGCTGGCGCGCATGCCGCTGAAATTGTGCCGCTTCATGGCGCCGGCGAAGCCCTTGCCGATCGAGGTGCCGGTCACGTCCACGCGCTGTCCGGCGATGAAGTGGGCGGCGGAAAGCTCCTGGCCCACTTCGAGCAGCGCGTCATTGGAGACACGGAACTCGACCACGCGGCGCTTCGGCTCCACCTTCGCCTTGGCGAAATGGCCGCGCTGCGCCTTGGTCACCCGGCTCGGCTTGGCCTTCGCCGCGCCCAGCTGGACCGCGTCGTAGCCGTCCTTCTCGGACGTGCGCACCGCCACCACCTGGCAATCCTTCATCTGCAGAACGGTCACCGGCACGTTCTCGCCTTCCGGCGTGAAAACGCGGGTCATGCCCATCTTCTGCGCGATCAACCCAGTCCGCATTGCCCTAGCCCTTCAGCTTGATCTCGACGTCGACGCCGGCGGCGAGGTCGAGCTTCATCAGCGCGTCCACCGTCTGCGGCGTCGGATCGACGATGTCGAGCAACCGCTTGTGCGTCCGGATTTCGAACTGCTCGCGGCTCTTCTTGTCGATGTGCGGCGAGCGCAGCACCGTGAACTTCTCGATCCGCGTCGGAAGCGGGATCGGTCCGCGCACCTGCGCGCCGGTCCGTTTCGCCGTGCCGACGATCTCCGAGGTCGACTGGTCGAGCACCCGGTGGTCGAAAGCCTTGAGGCGAATGCGTATGTCTTGGCTGTCCATTTTCAGCGCCATCCAAAAATTCAGCGCCGGCCCGGAATTGGGCCGGCGCTTCTCATTCTACTTACTTCTGAATACCCGCGACGACGCCGGCGCCGACGGTACGGCCGCCTTCGCGAATGGCGAAGCGCAGGCCCTCGTCCATGGCGATCGGCGCGATCAGCTCGACCGACATCGACACGTTGTCGCCCGGCATCACCATCTCCGTGCCCTCCGGCAGCGTCACCACGCCCGTCACGTCCGTCGTGCGGAAGTAAAACTGCGGGCGGTAGTTGGTGAAAAACGGCGTATGACGCCCGCCCTCT
>JAVJNS010000034.1:0-15978 GCA_040217155.1 Kiloniellaceae bacterium | reverse complement strand
GATCTGGTCGTACGCCGAGAAGGTCGCGCCGCCCGACTCCGCCAGAATCTTCGTGATCGCCGCCGTCAGCGTCGTCTTCCCATGGTCAACGTGGCCAATCGTCCCAACGTTGCAGTGCGGCTTCGTCCGCTCAAACTTTGCTTTCGCCATCGGTCCTACTCTCCGTAACTCGGCGTTATGCTCGTCCTGGCTTAAACTCGGGGCTGGCGTCAGGCCAGCTTGGAGACCACTTCTTCGGCGACCGCCTGCGGCACCTTCGAATAGTGATCAAAGAACATGGTGTACTGGGCGCGCCCCTGGCTCATGGAGCGCAGCGTGTTCACGTAGCCGAACATGTTGGCCAGCGGCACCATGGCGTTGATCACCTGGGCGTTGCCGCGGCTGTCCATGCCCTGAACGTTGCCGCGCCGGCTGTTCAGGTCGCCGATGATGTCGCCCATGTATTCGTCCGGGGTCACCACCTCGACCTTCATCATCGGCTCGAGCAGCACCGGGCCCGCCTTGGGGATACCTTCGCGGAAAGCGGCGCGCGCGGCGATTTCGAAGGCCAGCACCGAAGAGTCCACGTCATGGCTGGCGCCGTCGATCAGGGTCGCCTTGAAGTCGATCAACGGGAAGCCGGCCATGACGCCGGTGTCCAGGGCCGACTTGAGGCCCTTCTCGACGCCGGGAATGAACTCGCGCGGCACCGAACCGCCGGTGATGGCGTTCTCGAAGACGAAGCCCTCACCCGGCTCGAGCGGCTCGAACACCAGCTTCACGCGGGCGAACTGACCCGAACCGCCGGTCTGTTTCTTATGGGTGTAGTCGAGCTCGGCGCGGCGGGTGATGGTCTCGCGGTAGGCGACCTGCGGCGCGCCGACATTGGCGTCCACCTTGAACTCGCGGCGCATGCGGTCGACGATGATGCCGAGGTGCAGCTCGCCCATGCCCTTGATCACCGTCTGCCCGCTCTCGATATCGGTCGACACGCGGAAAGAGGGGTCTTCCTGGGCCAGCCGGCTGAGCGCTACGCCCATCTTCTCCTGGTCGGTCTTGGTCTTCGGCTCGACCGCGACTTCGATGACCGGATCCGGGAACTCCATGCGCTCCAGGATGATCGGATTCTGCGCGTCGCACAGCGTTTCGCCGGTGGTCGTGCTCTTCAGGCCGGCGATGGCGACGATGTCGCCGGCGCGTGCCTCCTTGACGTCCTCACGGTGATTGGAGTGCATCTGCAGCATGCGGCCGACGCGCTCGCGCTGGCCCTTCACCGAGTTCAGGATCTGCGTGCCGGTGGCGATCACGCCGGAATAGACCCGCACGAAAGTCAGCGAGCCGACGAAGGGGTCGGTCATGATCTTGAACGCCAGAGCGGCGGCCGGCGCATCGTCGCTGGAAGGGCGCGACGCCGCCTCATCGCTGTCGGGCTTCACGCCCTTCACGTCGAGCACCTCGACCGGCGACGGCAGGTAGTCGACCACGGCGTCGAGCAGCGGCTGCACGCCCTTGTTCTTGAACGCCGTGCCGTTCAGAACCGGTACGAACTTGAGCCCGCAAGTACCTTTGCGGATGCACTTCTTCAGGGTCTCCTCATCGGGCTCCGTGCCCTCGAGGTAGGCCTCCATCGCGGCATCGTCCTGCTCGACCGCCAGTTCGACCAGCTTCTCGCGGTACTCGGCGGCCTTGTCGGCCATGTCGGCGGGGATGTCCTGGACGTCGAAGCTGGCGCCCAGCGACTCGTCGTGCCAGACGACGGCCTTCATGGCGACCAGGTCGATGAGGCCCAGATAATCGGATTCCGCGCCCAGCGGCAGCTGCGTGACCAGCGGCTGCGCGCCCAGGCGATCGACGATCATGTCGACGCAGCGGTAGAAGTCGGCGCCGGTGCGGTCCATCTTGTTGACGAAGCAGATGCGCGGCACCTTGTACTTGTCGGCCTGACGCCACACCGTTTCGGACTGCGGCTCGACACCGGCCACGGAATCGAACACCGCCACGGCGCCGTCCAGCACGCGCAGCGAGCGCTCCACCTCGATGGTGAAGTCGACGTGACCCGGGGTGTCGATGATGTTGATCCGATGGTCCTTCCAGAAGCAGGTGGTCGCAGCGGAGGTAATGGTGATGCCCCGCTCCTGCTCCTGCTCCATCCAGTCCATGGTGGCATTGCCGTCATGAACTTCACCGATCTTATGAGAGACACCGGTGTAATAGAGGATCCGCTCCGTCGTCGTGGTCTTACCGGCATCGATATGCGCCATGATGCCGATGTTGCGGTAGCGATTGAGGGGGGTCGTGCGTGACATGATCGGGGCTACTCTTCGTGGGTTACCAGCGGTAGTGCGAAAAGGCCTTGTTGGCCTCCGCCATACGGTGGGTGTCTTCCCGCTTCTTGACTGCCGATCCCCGGTTGTTCGAGGCGTCCATCAGCTCGCCGGCCAGGCGCTCGGTCATAGTCAACTCCGAGCGCGCGCGCGAGGCATTGATCAGCCAGCGGATGGCCAGAGCCTGGCCGCGGTCGAGCCGCACTTCGACAGGCACCTGATAGGTGGCGCCGCCGACCCGGCGGGAGCGCACCTCGAGTTCCGGCTTCACATTGTCCAGGGCCTCATGGAAGACCCGCACCGGCTCGGCGCTGCCGCGCTCCTGAATGCGGTCGAAGGCGCCATAGACGATGCCTTCCGCGATGGACTTCTTGCCGTCCAGCATCAGGCAATTCATGAACTTGCTGAGAACGACATCGCCGAACTTCGGATCGGGCAGAACTTCCCGCTTTTCGGCGCGATGGCGACGAGACATGCCTCTTCTCTCCTAGCTTACTTCGGCCGCTTCGCGCCGTATTTCGAACGGCGCTGGCGACGGTCTTTCACGCCCTGGGTGTCGAGCGTGCCACGAATGATGTGGTAGCGAACGCCAGGCAGGTCCTTCACGCGGCCGCCACGGATCATGACCACCGAGTGTTCCTGGAGGTTATGCCCCTCGCCGGGAATGTAGCTGGTCACTTCGAAGCCGTTGGTCAGGCGCACACGCGCCACCTTGCGAAGGGCCGAGTTCGGCTTCTTCGGCGTGGTCGTGTAAACGCGGGTGCAGACACCACGCTTTTGCGGGCAGGCTTCCAGAGCCGGCACCTTGTTGCGCACAATCTCAGGTTTGCGCGGCTTACGGATCAATTGGTTGATCGTTGGCATTATTCTTCCTATGCGCCCGATTTCCGAGACAAAGCACCGCATAGGCCAAAGGCTCGGCCCTGCGGATGCTGAAACGCCGTCGAAAACAGCTTGCCTAAATTTTCTATACCGTAATCGCCAGGGGCTGCGTCTAGACCGCAACGGGCCTACCACCAACCCCCCGAAAGGTTGGCGCATACTATTGATGCGCCTATGGCCCGTCAAGCACGATAGTCCCAGGAAACCTTACTTTCTCGCAGGCGTCCAAGGATGCGCCGCAGCCCGGTTCGACGGTCTTACTCTTTCCGGTCTGCGGCGCTCTCGGTAATTTTCTTACTCACTCAGACGTCAAGCGACGGAGCTTTCCTCCTCCGAAAGCTCCGACTCCACGCCGCTGGCCAGGGCCGCCTGCTCGCGCGCCTCGATCAGTTCGCGGTCACGCTCCGCCGCGATTCGCTTCAGTCGGTTCATCACCGAACCGGTGCCGGCCGGGATCAGACGGCCGACGATGACGTTCTCCTTGAGGCCGATCAGACGGTCTTCCTTGCCATGGGTCGCCGCCTCGGTCAGCACCCGGGTGGTCTCCTGGAACGAGGCCGCCGAGATGAACGAGCGGGTCTGCAGGCTGGCCTTGGTAATGCCCTGCAGCACCGGGCTGCCGGTGGCCGCCTTGCCGCCATCGGCGATGACCTTGTCGTTGACCGCGTCGAACTCGTCGCGGTCGACCTGCTCGCCGACCAGGAAGGTCGAATCGGCGCCGTCGTGGATCTCGACCTTCTGCAGCATCTGGCGAACGATCACCTCGATGTGCTTGTCGTTGATCTTCACGCCCTGCAGGCGATAGACGCTCTGGATCTCGTCGATCAGATAGTCCGCCAGGGCCTCGACACCGAGCACCTCGAGAATGTCATGCGGTACCGGGTTACCATCGAGCAGCATGTCGCCGACCTGGACGTAGTCGCCCTCCTGGACCGAGATGTGCTTGCCCTTGGGGATCAGGTATTCGCGCGACTCCTGATCTTCGGCTTCCGGCACCACGATGATGCGGCGCTTGGTCTTGTAGTCCTTGCCGAACTCGACCCGCCCCTCGATCTCGCTGATGATCGCGTAGTCCTTCGGCTTGCGCGCCTCGAACAGCTCGGCCACCCGCGGCAGACCGCCGGTGATGTCACGCGTCTTGGAGGATTCGCGGGGAATACGCGCCAGCACGTCGCCGGCCCGCACCTCGGCGCCGTTATCGACCGAGAGAATGGCGTCGACCGACATGAAGTAGCGCGCCTCCATGCCGTTGGCCAGGGTGACCACCTCGCCCTTCTCGTCACGCAAGGTGACGCGCGGCTTCAGGTCGCTACCCCGCGGCTGCTGCTTCCAATCGATCACCACGCGGTTGGAAATGCCGGTGGTCTCATCCATGACCTCGCGCATCGAGGTGCCCTCGATCAGGTCGACGTAGCTCACCGTACCCTCACGCTCGGTGATGATCGGGATGGTGTAGGGATCCCACTCCGCCAGCTTGTCGCCGACCTTGACGGTGGCATCGTCGTCGACCAGCAGCTTGGCGCCGTAAGGCACGCGGAAGCGCGCGCGGTCACGGCCCTTCTCGTCGAGCAGCATGATCTCCAGGTTGCGGCCCATGACCACGGGCACGCCGTCGGAGTTCATCACCACGTTGCGGTTGTTGACCTTGATCTTGGCGTCGGCGCTGGCTTCCACCGAGGACTGCTCGGCGCCACGCTGAGCGGCGCCGCCGATGTGGAAGGTCCGCATGGTCAGCTGGGTGCCCGGCTCGCCGATCGACTGGGCCGCGATCACGCCGACGGCCTCGCCGACGTTGACCTTGGTGCCGCGCGCCAGGTCGCGGCCGTAGCAGGCGCCGCACATGCCGCCAACCGACTCGCACATCAGCGCCGAGCGGATGAAGATCTCGTCGATGCCGGCGCGCTCGATCTGGTCGATCCTGTTTTCCTCGATCAGGGAGCCACGCTTGAGGATGACCTCGCCGTTCAGCGGATCGACGATGTCCTCCTGCACGGTGCGCCCGAGGATGCGCTCGCCGAGCGAGGCGATGACCTCGCCGCCGTCGACCACCGCAGCGACCTTGAGGCCCTTCTTGGTGCCGCAATCCTCTTCGATGATGATGGCGTCCTGCGCCACGTCGACCAGGCGACGCGTCAGGTAACCGGAGTTCGCGGTCTTCAGGGCGGTGTCGGCCAGACCCTTGCGGGCGCCGTGGGTGGAGTTGAAGTACTCCAGCACGGTGAGGCCTTCCTTGAAGTTCGAGATGATCGGCGTCTCGATGATCTCGCCCGACGGCTTGGCCATGAGGCCGCGCATGCCGGCGAGCTGCTTGATCTGGGCCGCCGATCCACGGGCACCGGAGTCGGCCATCATGTAGACCGCGTTCACGTTGCGGCCATGCGAACCGGAGATCACCTTCATCATCTCGTCGGCCACCCGGTCGGTGCACTGCGACCAGACGTCGACCACCTTGTTGTACTTCTCGCCCTGGGTGATCAGGCCGTCGAGATACTGCTGCTCGAACTCCTTCACCTTGGCCTGCGCCTCGTCCACCAGGCCCGCCTTGGCGTCCGGGATCATGAGGTCGTCCTTGCCGAAGGAGATGCCCGCCTTGCAGGCGTAGCCGAAGCCCAGCGACATGATGCGGTCGCAGAAGATGACCGTGTCCTTCTGGCCGCAGTGCCGATAGACGATGTCGATCAGTTCGGTGATTTCCTTCTTGGTCAGCACCTTGTTGAGCAGGCTGAAGGGGACCTTGGGATGGCGCGGCAGCACCTCCGACAGCATCATGCGGCCCGGCGTCGTGTCGACCACCAGGCGCAGCGGCTTGTTGTCGGCGTCGACGGTGTGATAACGCGCCTTGACCTTGGCATGCAGGCTGACGGCGCCGGCGGCCAGGGCGTGCTCGATCTCGCCGATGTCGCCGAACAGCATGCCTTCGCCCTTTTCGCCCTCGGATTCCATCGATAGGTAGTAGATACCCAGCACGATGTCCTGCGAGGGAACGATGATCGGCTTGCCGTTGGCCGGCGAGAGGATGTTGTTGGTCGACATCATCAGCACCCGCGCCTCGAGCTGGGCTTCCAGCGACAGCGGCACGTGGACCGCCATCTGGTCACCGTCGAAGTCGGCGTTGAAGGCGGTGCAGACCAGCGGATGCAGCTGGATCGCCTTACCCTCGATGAGCACCGGCTCGAAAGCCTGGATGCCGAGGCGGTGCAGTGTCGGCGCGCGGTTCAGCAGCACCGGATGCTCGCGGATCACCTCTTCCAGGATGTCCCAGACCTCGGGACGCTCCTTCTCGACCATACGCTTGGCCGCCTTGATGGTGGAGGCCATGTTGTAGAGTTCGAGCTTGGAATAGATGAAGGGCTTGAACAGCTCCAGAGCCATTTTCTTCGGCAGGCCGCACTGGTGCAGCTTCAGCTCCGGGCCGACCACGATGACCGAACGGCCGGAGTAGTCGACGCGCTTGCCGAGCAGATTCTGACGGAAGCGGCCCTGCTTGCCCTTCAGCATGTCGGACAGCGACTTCAGCGGGCGCTTGTTCGCACCGGTGATGACGCGGCCGCGGCGGCCGTTGTCGAAGAGGGCGTCGACAGACTCCTGCAGCATGCGCTTTTCGTTGCGCACGATGATGTCCGGCGCGCGCAGCTCGATGAGGCGCTTCAGGCGGTTGTTGCGGTTGATAACCCGGCGATAGAGGTCGTTGAGGTCGGAGGTCGCGAAGCGGCCGCCGTCGAGCGGCACAAGGGGGCGCAGCTCGGGCGGGATCACCGGCACGACGTCGAGGATCATCCACTCCGGACGCGCGCCCGATTCCAGGAAAGCCTCGATCAGCTTGAGGCGCTTGACCAGCTTTTTGCGCTTGGCCTCCGAGCCGGTCTCTTTCAGCTCGACACGAACGTCGACGCGCTCTTCCTCGAGGTCGAGGGAGCCGAGCATCTTCTTCATCGCCTCGGCGCCGATCATCGCCTCGAAGGAATCCTCGCCGAATTCCTCCTGAGCGGTGAGGAACTCCTCCTCCGACATCAGCTGGTGCATCTTCAGCGAGGTGAGGCCAGGCTCGACCACCACGAAGTACTCGAAGTAGAGCACCCGCTCGAGATCCTTCAGGGTCATGTCCAGCAACAGGCCGATGCGGCTCGGCAGCGACTTCAGGAACCAGATGTGGGCGACCGGGCTGGCCAGTTCGATATGGCCCATGCGCTCGCGCCGCACCTTCGACAGCGTGACCTCGACGCCGCACTTCTCGCAGATGATGCCGCGGTACTTCATGCGCTTGTACTTGCCGCAGAGGCACTCGTAGTCCTTGATCGGACCAAAGATGCGCGCGCAGAAAAGGCCGTCGCGCTCCGGCTTGAAGGTCCGGTAGTTGATGGTCTCCGGCTTCTTGATCTCGCCGTAGGACCAGGACCGGATACGCTCAGGGCTGGCGATCGAGATACGGATCGCGTCGAAGCTCTGGGGGCCGGTCGGCTGGCCGAAAATGTTCATCAACTCTGACATCGGTTTCTCCCGATTAGGTATTTCGGTTGAGCGGGGTTCGCGAACAGCGCCTCACGCGCGACTACGAACTCTGCTTCAAATCCACATTGAGGCCGAGCGAGCGAAGTTCCTTCACGAGAACGTTGAAGGACTCCGGAATGCCGGCTTCGAAGTTGTCGTCGCCCTTGACGATGGCCTCGTAGACCTTGGTGCGGCCCGAGACGTCGTCCGACTTCACCGTCAGCATCTCCTGCAGGGTGTAGGCGGCGCCGTAGGCTTCCAGGGCCCAGACCTCCATCTCGCCGAAGCGCTGGCCGCCGAACTGGGCCTTGCCGCCGAGCGGCTGCTGGGTGACCAGGCTGTAGGGGCCGATGGAACGGGCGTGGATCTTGTCGTCGACCAGATGGTGCAGCTTCAGCATGTAGATGTAACCCACCGTGACCTGGCGGTCGAAAGCCTCGCCCGTGCGCCCGTCGATCAGCGTGACCTGGCCGGAACGGTTGAGACCGGCTTGGTCCAGCATCTCGGAGATGTCTTCCTCACGGGCGCCATCGAACACCGGAGTGGCGATGGGGACGCCGCGGCGCAGGTTGTGGCTCAGCTCCTTCATCGCCTCGTCGTCGAGGTCGACGATGTCTTCCTTGAAGTGCTTGTCGCCGTAGACTTCCTTGAGCTTCTTGCGCAGCGGCTCGGCCTTGGCGCCGCGCTGCACCTCGTCGAGCATCTCACCGATCTGGGTGCCCAGGCCGCTGCAGGCCCAGCCCAGATGGGTTTCCAGAATCTGACCGACGTTCATGCGGCTCGGCACGCCCAGCGGGTTGAGCACGATGTCGACGGAGACGCCGTCTTCGGTGTAGGGCATGTCCTCGATCGGCACGATCTTGGAGATGACGCCCTTGTTGCCGTGCCGGCCGGCCATCTTATCGCCCGGCTGCAGCTTGCGCTTCACCGCGACGAAAACCTTGGCCATCTTCATGACGCCCGGCGACAGCTCATCGCCGCGCTGCAGCTTGTCGACCTTGTTCTCGAAGCGCTTGTTCAACTCGTCGATGGACCCCTCGAACTGCTTGTTCAAGGCCTCCAGGTCGAGCTGACGCTTGTCGGTCTTGATGGCGATCTGGCGCCACTGGCCCGGCGTGAAGTCGCTCAGCACCTTCTCGGTGATCTTGGTGCCCGCCTTCAGGCCCTTGGGGCCGGACACGGCGGTCTGGTTCAGCACCAGGTCCTTGAGGCGGCCGTAGTAGCTGCGCTCCAGGATCATCCGCTCGTCGTCGCGGTCCTTGGCCAGACGCTCGATCTCCGCCCGCTCGATGGCCAGGGCGCGCTCGTCCTTGTCGACGCCGCGGCGCGAGAAGACCCGCACGTCGACGACCATTCCGGTCACGCCCGGCGGCACCCGCAGCGACGTATCGCGCACGTCGGAGGCCTTCTCGCCGAAGATCGCGCGCAGCAGCTTTTCTTCCGGGGTCATCGGCGACTCGCCCTTCGGCGTCACCTTGCCGACCAGGATATCGCCGGCGTTGACCTCGGCACCGATGTAGACCATGCCCGCTTCGTCAAGGTTGCGCAGCGCGTCCTCGCCGACGTTGGGGATGTCCCGGGTGATCTCCTCCTGGCCCAGCTTGGTGTCGCGGGCCATGACCTCGAACTCTTCGATGTGGATCGAGGTGAAGACGTCGTCGCGCACGATGCGCTCCGAAATCAGGATCGAGTCCTCGAAGTTGTAGCCCTGCCACGGCATGAAGGCGACCAGCACGTTGCGGCCCAGCGCCAGCTCACCCAGGTTGGTCGAGGGACCGTCGGCGATGATCTCACCGGCCGCCACCTCGTCGCCGACCTTCACCAGCGGACGCTGGTTGATGCAGGTGTTCTGATTGGAACGCTGGAACTTCAACAGGTTGTAGATATCCACCGCCTGCTCACCGTGCGACGTCTCCTCGGTCACCCGGACGACGATGCGGGTGGCATCGACCTGGTCGACCACGCCGGCCCGGCGCGCGCCGATGGCGACCCCCGAGTCGCGCGCCACGATGCCCTCCATGCCGGTGCCGACCAGCGGCGCCTCGGACTGCAGCAGCGGCACCGCCTGGCGCTGCATGTTGGAGCCCATCAGCGCGCGGTTGGCGTCATCGTTCTCGAGGAAGGGAATCAGCGCCGCGGCGACCGAGACCAACTGCTTGGGCGAGACGTCGATGAAGTCGATGGTGTCCTTCATCGCCATGATGTATTCGCCGCCCTGGCGGCAGGAAATCAGGTCGTCGACGAACTTGCCGTTCTTGTCGAGCTCGGCGTTGGCCTGGGCGATGGTATAGCGCCCCTCCTCCATCGCCGAGAGGTAGCGCACCTCGGCCGTCACCTTGCCGTTCTCGACCCTGCGGTAGGGGCTCTCGATGAAGCCGTACTGATTGACCCGGGCATAGGTCGCCAGGGAGTTGATGAGGCCGATGTTCGGCCCCTCCGGCGTCTCGATGGGGCAGATGCGGCCATAGTGGGTCGGGTGCACGTCGCGCACCTCGAAGCCCGCGCGCTCACGGGTCAGACCGCCCGGGCCGAGCGCCGAGAGGCGCCGCTTATGGGTGATCTCCGACAGCGGGTTGGTCTGGTCCATGAACTGCGACAGCTGAGACGAGCCGAAGAACTCGCGCACCGCGGCGGCCGCCGGCTTGGCGTTGATCAGGTCGTGCGGCATGACCGAATCGATCTCGACCGACGACATGCGCTCCTTGATCGCCCGCTCCATGCGCAGCAGGCCGAGACGGTACTGGTTCTCCATCAGCTCGCCGACCGAACGCACCCGGCGATTGCCCAGGTGGTCGATATCGTCGATCTCGCCGCGGCCGTCCTTCAGGTCGACCAGGATCTTAAGGATCTCCAGCATGTCCTGCTTGCGCAGGGTGCGCACCTGGTCGTCGGTCTCGAAGCCGAGACGGGCGTTCATCTTCACGCGGCCCACCGCCGAGAGGTCATAGCGCTCGCCGTCGAAGAACAGGCCGTTGAACATCGCCTCGGCGGTTTCCAGCGTCGGCGGCTCGCCCGGGCGCATGACCCGGTAGATGTCGATCAGCGCTTCCTCGCGCGAGGTGTTCTTGTCGACCGCCAGGGTGTTGCGGATGTAGGCGCCGACGTTGATGTGATCGATGGCGAGGATCGAGATCTTCTTGATACCGGCCTCGGACAGGGTCTCCAGCAGCGCTTCGGTCAGCTCGTCACCGGCCTCGCAGATCACCTCCCCGGTCGATTCGTTGATGAAGTCGGTGGAGATGTAGCTGCCGACCAGTTCCTCGTTGGTGAAGAAGACGTCCTTGAGGCCGCCATCGACCAGCTTCTTGGCCAGGCGCGGCGTGATTTTCTGGCCGGCCTCGGCCACCGCCTTGCCGGTCTTGGCGTCGACCATGTCCTGCGCCAGCTTGACGCCGCGCAGGCGCTCTTCGTCGAACGGCGTGCTCCAGCCCTTGCCGGAGCGCTTGTAGGACACATGGTCGTAGAAGAAGTCGAGGATGTCCTCCGGCGACAGGCCCTGCGCCTCATGCGGCTCCAGGCCCTTTTCCTCCTTGGCGCGCTCGCCGCGCAGCTTCTCGGTAGCGCCGGAATCCAGGGCCAGCAGCAGGGTCGTCGCCGGCAGCTTGCGGCGGCGGTCGATGCGCACATAGACCATGTCCTTGGCATCGAACTCGAAGTCGAGCCAGGACCCGCGATAGGGAATGACCCGCGCGGCGAAGAGGTACTTGCCCGAAGAGTGGGTCTTGCCGCGGTCGTGGTCGAAGAACACACCGGGGCTGCGGTGCATCTGCGAGACGATGACGCGCTCGGTGCCGTTGATCACAAAGGTGCCGTGGCGCGTCATCAGGGGCATGTCGCCCATGTAGACGTCCTGCTCCTTGATATCGCGGATCGAGCGGGAGCCGGTATCCTCGTCGACGTCCCAGACCACCAGACGCAGCGTCACCTTCAACGGCGCGGCAAAGGTCATGCCGCGCTGCTGGCACTCCTCGACGTCGTACTTCGGCTCTTCCAGCTCGTAGCGCACGAACTGCAGCTCCGCCCGCTCGGAAAAGTCGCGGATCGGGAAGACGGAGGTGAAAACCTCCTGCAGGCCCGTGTTGCTCCGCTCCGAAACCGGAATGCCAAACTGAAGAAACTGGTCGTAGGAGGTCTTCTGGACCTCGATCAGATTGGGCATTTTGGCCACTTCGGCAATCTTGCCGAAGTTCTTACGGATGCGCTTGCGAGCAATCAGGGAATTCGCCATGTTTCGTCGTGTCCTCGTTCACGTCGCTGGGGCGAACGATCGGGCCTCATGCCCTTTTCGATCCATCGGGTGGATCGCCGTTCGTCCTTGGCACCGGACCCCCAGCATTGGCCCGGCAACGGAGATCAGTTTTTTTGGCGGCCCGATCTCCCAGGCCGTATTCTCCCGCGGCGGCGCCGGCGTTCCACCCCGTTCCGGGGACAGATGCGGCAGCAGCCGACCACCGAGACGCAGATAGCCGGCGCGGCAGACCCCAATGAAGCGGTCCGCCGGCCGGTACCTAACTGCGCTCGCAATCGGTCAAGCTACTTCAGTTCGACCGTTGCACCAGCCTCTTCGAGCTTCTTCTTAAGCCCTTCGGCCTCGTCCTTGCTGACGCCTTCCTTGACCGCCTTGGGCGCAGACTCGACAAGATCCTTCGCTTCCTTGAGGCCCAGTCCGGTAATCGCACGGACCTCTTTGATGACGTTGATCTTCTTGTCGCCGACAGCAGCCAGGACCACTTCGAACTCAGTCTGCTCGGCAGCCGCGCCACCGTCAGCCGGAGCCGCGGCGGCAGCCACGGCGACCGGAGCCGCCGCGGAGACGCCCCAGGTATCTTCCAGCTTGGTGGCGAGCTCGGCCGCCTCGATCACGGTAAGCTTCGACAGCTCTTCAACCAATTTATCCAAATCAGCCATTTCTTACTTTCTCCTAGGCTTGAACTCTCGTCGTTGACGAGGCTTACGCGGCCTCTCCCTGAGAGCCATAAGCACTGAAAACGCGCGCCAGCTGTGCTGCCGGGGCCTGCACCACGCCCGCCACCTTGGTGGCCGGAGCCTGCAGAACGCCGATCAGCTTGCCACGCAGTTCGTCGAGCGACGGCAGGGTGGCCAACGCCTTGATCGCTTCCGGATCAAGCGTGGTCTCGCCCATAGCGCCACCGACGATGGTCAACTTGTCGTTCGCTTTCGCGAAGGTGACAGCAACCTTGGCAGCCGCCACCGGATCTTCCGAAACGGCAATCGCCGTCGGCCCGGTGAACAACTCTTTCAGCGCCTCGAACTTGGTTCCCTCGAGGGCAAGACGCGTGAGCCGATTCTTCGTCACCTTGTAGCTGGCACCCGCCGCCAGCATCTGACGCCGCAGGTCCGAAGCCTCGGCCACCGTCATGCCCGACTGTTGGGTGACGACGACGAGGTTCGTATCCGAGAACGTCCGATGCAGACTGGCGACCAGCTCTTCTTTTTGAGATCGGTCCACGAGTCACTTCCGCTCTAGTTGGCCGGTCCGCCCCCAGGTATCGATCCCTGGGACAAACCGTCCGGTTTCAACGAGGATCACCGGCAAACGCTCCGGCAATCCGGCTCGCCTGTCCCGGAAGTTCAAGCCTCTCGGCCACGTCGAAACGCAGCCTCAAAACCCGTTGCTCCCGTCTATGCAGGCCCTTCTTGGCTTAAACCGGACCGGACCACCCGAAGGTGAAGCCGGCACCGGCACCTGCAGTCTCGGACAGGTCGGACGGCAAATCTCGCCGCCCTCCTCCCGGCCCGCCTCGCTTGAGAGGCCGGCCGAAATTTCCCTTTCTGGCGCCCCCGGCCGGTCAGGCCTGGATGCTGCCCACTTCGACGCGCAGCCCCGGCCCCATGGTGGAGGACAGGGAAACACGCTTGATGTAGGTGCCCTTGGCACCGGTCGGCTTGGCGCGCGCGATGGCGTCGACAAAAGCCTTGATGTTCTCGACCAGCGCGGCCTCGCCGAAGCTGGTCTTGCCGACACCGGCGTGGACGATGCCCGCCTTCTCGACACGGAACTCGACCTGGCCGCCCTTGACCGCCTGAATGGCCGCGGCCACGTCGGCGGTGACGGTGCCCAGCTTCGGGTTCGGCATCAGGCCGCGCGGACCCAGCACCTTACCCAGGCGCCCGACCACCGGCATCATGTCCGGCGTGGCGATGCAGCGGTCGAAATCGATCTCGCCGGCCTGCACCTTCTCCGCCAGGTCGTCGGCGCCGACGATGTCGGCCCCGGCCTTCTCGGCCTCTTCCGCCTTCGGGCCCTTGGCGAAGACCGCCACCCGCACCGTTTTGCCGGTGCCGTGCGGCAGCGACACGACACCGCGCACGTTCTGATCGGCGTGGCGCGGGTCGACGCCCAGGTTCATGGCGATTTCGACGGTCTCGTCGAACTTCACGTTGGCGCCGGACTTGATCTTCTTGATCGCCTCGCCGATGTCGTAAACGACCTTGCGGTCGATGTTCTCGTAGGCGGCCTTCAGCCGCTTGCCTTGCGTTGCCATGGCCCTACTCCATCACCTCAATACCCATCGAGCGCGCCGAGCCCATGATGATCTTGGCGGCGGCGTCGATATCGTTGGCGTTAAGGTCCTGCATCTTCGCCTCGGCGATTTCGCGGACCTGGGCCATGCTCACCTTGCCGACCTTGTCGCGGTTTGGCTCCTTGGAGCCCTTGGCGACCTTGGCCGCCTTGCGCAGATACCAGCTGGCCGGCGGGGTCTTGGTCTCGAAGGAGAAAGAGCGATCCGAAAACGCCGTGATGATCACCGGCGTCGGGGTGCCCTGCTCCGCGTTCTGGGTGGCCGCGTTGAAGGCCTTGCAGAACTCCATGATGTTCAGGCCGCGGGCACCAAGCGCGGGCCCCACCGGCGGCGAGGGATTCGCCTGCCCGGCTGGAATCTCCAGCTTGATGAAGCCTGATATCTTCTTTGCCACTTTCTGTCCCTTTCCTAACTTCTAGGGTTTTGCGGTACGGCCCCACCAGTGGACTTCAGAGTGGTGGTCGCCTCCCGCAGTTCCGGACCGCAGGGTCCGGAAATCTCAACAAACGCTACAGCTTCTCGACCTGCGAATACTCCAGCTCGACCGGCGTCGAACGCCCGAAGATCGACACCGCCACCTTGAGGCGGGCGCGCTCCTCGTCGACCTCTTCGACCATGCCGTTGAAGGAGGTGAAGGGGCCGTCGGCGACCCGCACCTGCTCGCCGATCTCGAAGATGATCGACGGCTTCGGCCGCTCGACCCCCTCCTGCACCTGCTTCAGGATGCGCTCGGCCTCCTTGGCGGAAATCGGTGTCGGCCGCCGGTTGCCGAGGAAACCCGTCACTTTCGGCGTGTTCTTCACCAGGTGCCAGGACTCGTCGGTCATCTCCATGCGCAGCAGCACATAACCGGGGAAGAACTTGCGCTCTGCGTTGACCTTCTGGCCGCGGCGCATCTCCACCACCTCTTCGGTCGGCACCAGGACCTCCTCGAAGAGATCCTCCATGCCCTTTTGCTGGGCCTGCTCGTGGATGCCCTCGGCCACCTTCTTCTCGAAGCCGGAGTAGACGTGCAGCACATACCAATGCATCGCCATGCCGTCAGCCCCCCAAGCCGAGGATGTATTTCACGGTCCGGGACAGCACAAAATCGGCGCCCAGAAAGAAAATCGCGGCCAGCACCACCATGATGAAAACCATAATCGTGGTGACCACCGTTTCCTTGCGCGTCGGCCAGGTCACCTTGGAGACCTCTTGACGCACTTCTCGGATAAACCGGCCGGGGTTGATCATTGCCATCGGCTTGAACTGCTTCCTACTACGCCTAAACCGCGCCAGGGGCGCGGTCGCAATTTCTGCTCACTTTGTCGCGGCGGTTCCGCGTCGTACCTCGTCATGGCGGTTCCGCTTCGCTCGGGGCCGCCTAAGCTGGCAGGAGTGGAGGGACTCGAACCCACAACCCCCGGTTTTGGAGACCGGTGCTCTGCCAATTGAGCTACACTCCTTGACGCCTACCGGGCCACTGGCCTGCCCTGAGGCCACGGCGCCCCGGCGGGGCGCCGCGGATACCGGACTCTACTTACTTCTGAATACCCGCGACGACGCCGGCGCCGACGGTACGGCCGCCTTCGCGAATGGCGAAGCGCAGGCCCTCGTCCATGGCGATCGGCGCGATCAGTTCGACCGACATCGACACGTTGTCGCCCGGCATCACCATCTCCGTGCCCTCCGGCAGCGTCACCACGCCCGTCACGTCCGTCGTGCGGAAGTAAAACTGCGGGCGGTAGTTGGTGAAAAACGGCGTATGACGCCCGCCCTCT
>JAVJNS010000020.1:0-24766 GCA_040217155.1 Kiloniellaceae bacterium | reverse complement strand
CCGGCGGTTACGCCTTGGCCTACGGGATCGCCGCCGCCACCGGTGTCGCGAACCTCATTGTCGTCGGCTTGCTCTATCTGAGGACTCGGGGTCCACAATTCCGCTTGGCGAGGCCGTAGAAGGCACCAATAGCACTTTGGGCCCAATTTGTACCATACAGCCGGAGAGGATTTGTGTCTGGACCAAGAGGATTTGGCGCCGGGCATAGCGGCGCTAGGGTCAAGCCAAAGCCCGCCGGTACTGGCGCAAAGCCGCCCGGCCCCCAAAGGCCCTGGCGGGTTTGCGAGCGGCGGGCGCCCGCTGCGTCGGCAGGCTTGCCCATAGCGCCGCTATGCCCGGCGCCAAATCCACTTGGTCCTGACACAAATCCGCTCCGGCAGAATGGTTCAAATTGGGCGCAAAGTGCTTTAGCCCGCCGTGTCGGCGAGGACGTCGAGACGCACCTTGGCGAGACCGTCTTCGAGAAAGCCGAGCTTCCTGGCCGCGGCCCGCGACAGGTCGATGACCCGCGGCTTCACGTAGGGGCCGCGGTCGGTGATGACCACAACCAGCGAACGCCCGTTGGCGAGGTTGGTAACTCTGACCCGGCTGCCGAAGGGGAGGCTTAAGTGGGCGGCCGTCAGTTCCGCCATGTCGAAGAGGCTGCCGCTGGCGGTCCGGCGTCCATGGAAGCGTTTGCCGTACCAGGAAGCGAGGCCGGTCTGACTCTCGACCACGGTCTCTGCGGCAAGGGCGATCTGCTCTCCGCCGTGCCCCGCCGGGTGCGGCTTTTGGATCGGCAAAGCGACTTCCGCTGTGCCGATGCCTGTCCGGGACAGGGGGGCAGGCTGGGAGTAGGCGCGCTCGGAGCAGCCGCCGAGCAGCATCAGAAAGACCATTCCAAGGACGGCGAGGCGACCCGTCCCAACATGCCTCGCGCCGCCGGGCCTCGCGATGTTCATCCCCCTGCCATCCATTAAGTCACTCCCACCAGGGCTTGCCGAGGTTGATGGTGTCTTCGTCCGTCAGCGCGCCGGTGAGGCCGCCGGCGCCGGCGCCGATCAGCGCGCCTTCGACGATGCCCAGACCGGTCACCGCGCCGACGGCGGTGCCGGCCGCCGCGCCGATGCCGGCGCCGCTCAGCCCGCGGTCGCCGGTGGTGCTGCCGCAGGCGGAGAGGGCCAGGGCAGCGGAGACCACTGCGGCGGACAGGGCGAATCTTAAACAAAACATCGAGGTTTCCCTGCCTGAACAGACAAGACCGAGGATGCGCCGACATATAGGCAGGAGATTGTTGTTGTTGCTATGTCAAAACTGTGCCCTTAAAAGCTTTGGGGGCCATTCTCCTTGGAAACGGCGTAGTCTCCGAGGCGCCGGACCGGTAAGGACTGGGATGGTGGAATGGGGTCTGAATTTGGTCTTGTGATGTGTTCGGGTTTTGTTGCCGCCTGAGGCAGGTCCGGGCCAGAAACAACTTGGGGGAACTGTCCGTCTGATGTTGTCGGGTTATGGTTGTTCAGCTTTGCTGCGGGCCGGCTGTGGCCGCCCGCGGTCCGGTGGTTTGTCGGTTCCCGCCGGCTGATGCTGAGTCGTTTTCTCGTTGCCAGTCTGCTGTTGCTGACGGCCGGGTGCGTGGCACCGCCGGCCGGCGCCTCGGACGACGCAACCCAGGACACGGTTTCGTCGCGGGCGCAGTCTCCCATGGCGCTCGCAAGGCCGCAGGCCGCGCCGCCGCAGACCTCGTCGCTGACGGAAGCGGCGCCGGCGGGCCTGGCAGCCGTTACGCGCCCGGTGCTGCCACAGCCCGCCCGTCCGCGGCCCGCAATTGTCCGCATCGCCAAGCCATTGCAATGCGTACCCTATGCGCGCAAGTTGTCGAAGATCGCCTTGCGCGGCAATGCCTGGACCTGGTGGCAGAAGGCCAAGGGCCGCTATGAGCGGGGCTCGGTACCGCAGCCCGGCGCGGTCCTGGTCTTCAGCAAGTCGCGGCGGCTGCGTCTCGGTCACCTCGCCGTCGTCGCCGAGGTGATCAACAGCCGTGAGATCATCGTGCATCAGGCCAACTGGCTGAACCAGGGACAGATTCACCGCTACACGCCGGTGCGCGACGTTTCCGAGAACAACGACTGGTCGGAGGTGCGCGTGTGGTACACGCCCGGCCGGGTCTACGGCTCGCGAAACTATGCCGCCTATGGCTTCATCTATCCGGACCCGAACGAGTCTCCGGAACTGCGCCAGGCCGCAAACTAAGCCTTTCCAACCGGTTTCAGTCATTTTCAGCGCCGCTCTGATCAGGGGGCCAATTCGCTTGATCTGGCCGCGTGCGGCGGCACAATGGCGCCGGGCCCGTAGTTCAGCGGTTAGAACCCGCCGCTCATAACGGCGTTGTCGCAGGTTCGAATCCTGCCGGGCCCACCAAACTCGCCGAGCGGCAACGGTCCGGTGCGCGGCTGCGGCGCCACGCGGCGGCGGCTGTTCAGTCTGACCGGATCGCGCTATCGGATGTCCTTGCCTCGCGAGACGGTCAGGCGGCAAGCGGGCAGACTGGCAGCTGCGCCAAACCGCTAACAGGTGGAGAGACGATGCGCGATCGCCTGAACTTTCTGTTTCTCAATCTCGGGCATTTTTTCGATCACTTCTTCATCCTGATCATCGCCACGGTCGTGCTGGCGCTTGGCCCGCAATGGGGCATGGACTACGACGAGCTGATTCCCTATGCGACGCCCAGTTTCGTGATGTTCGGGCTGGGCGCAATTCCGTCCGGCTGGCTGGCCGACAAGTGGAGCCGGGAAGGCATGATGATCGTGTTCTTCACCGGCATCGGCGCCGCCTCGATCCTCGCCGGCTTCGCCGAAACGCCGCTGCAGCTTGGCGCCGGCCTGTTCCTCATCGGCGTCTTTGCCTCGATCTACCACCCCGTCGGCATCGCCATGGTCGTGCACGGCCGGCAGAAAACCGGCATGCCGCTGGCGGTCAACGGCGTGTTCGGCAACCTTGGCGTCGCCTCGGCGGCGCTGGGCGCCGGTTTCCTGATCGAGTTCGCCAGCTGGCAGGCCGCCTTCATCCTGCCAGGCGTGGTGTCGATGGCGCTGGGCGCCGGCTATGCCTTGCTCGTCTGGACCGGCCGGCACGCGCGGGCCGAGGCGATCCGCAGCGGTGCCGCGGCGAAGCAGGCGGCGGTGGGTACGGTGCCGGTCGAGCGGTCGACGTTGATCCGTATCTTCGCGATCGTCTTCCTGACCACGGCGCTCGGCAGCATGATTTTCCAGTGCATGACCTTCGCGCTGCCCAAGATCTTCGACGAACGCCTGGCCTCCTTCGCCACCACACCGTCGGAGGTCGGTTGGTGGGCCTTCCTGGTGTTTGCCGTCGCGGCATTGGCACAGCTCGTGGTGGGCTATCTTCTCGACCGCCACTCGGCGCGGACGGTGTTTCTGCTCGTTGCCGGGCTGCAGGCGCCTTTGTTCGTCGTGACGATGGATCTGGTCGGCGTGTCCGCCCTGGTGACGGCACTGGGATTCATGCTTCTGGTGTTCGGGCAGATCCCGATCAACGACGTGCTGGTTGGCCGGATCAGCAAGAGCGCCTGGCGCAGCCGGGCCTTCGCCGTTCGGCTGATCGTCGGCTTCGGCATCAGCGCGACGGCAATCCCGCTGATTTCCTTCGTCTACCGGGAATGGGGCTTTGCCGTGCTGTTCGCCATCATGGCCGGCATCGCCGCGGCGATCTGTATCGCGGTGACCTTCCTGCCGCGCACCGGAGCCGTTCTGTCGCAGCAGGCGGCCCCGGCGGAGTAGGCCGCGGAGCAGCTGTCCGGGCGCGCGGACTCAAAGCGCTTTAGCCCTTTGGCGCCTCTGGCCGAGGGTATCGTCACTTGGTCCAGACCGCGTCAGCCGGCGGCCTCGTCCATCCGCATCTGCTGCATCTCTTCGCAGCGCTGGATGTTCTGGACGTGGACGTCGAGCATGTTGGTCAGGTCGCGGTGCAGGGAGTCGTCGCCGATGCGCTGCAGGCCATCGCGCAGTTTGCGCACCACCCAGTTCTGGCCGCGGTTGAGAAAGTCGACGCGCTCCGCGGTACCGTCCAGCGCCACGAGCTTGTCGTAGAATTCCCCTGTTCTGGTGCTGGGCGTGCCCCCGAGGCGTTTTAGATGGCGCGTCAGCATCGCACAGAACTGAGCCTCGTCCATGGCGACGTGGCGGAAGGTCGAGCGCTCGGGTGTGCCGGACGCCTGCTGCGCCATGACCGAAAGCGCCCGCGCGCCGGCACGCTCGCCCTTGAGCAGCAGGTTCAGCAGGTCGATGACTTCCGGCGTGCCCATATAGCCGAGATAGCTTGGATCGAGCTCGTGCATGGCGCAGGGCGGGGACGCATAGCCCGCGGGAGCCATCGGGCCGGCGGCGGCTGCCGAGGCCGCCGATGCGATGGCGGCGGATTCCTGCCGGCCTGCGTTGTGGCACGCCTTGCCCCGATAGCGGTAGCGTACCACGCCGGCTTCGGTAACGATGGCGTCGAGCGGGATGTCATGCGGCTGGGGAAAGATCGTCGCCAGCCGGCCGGACGCGTAGCCGACGCCGATGGTCAGTGGCCGGGGATCGAGTTGCGCCAAGGTGCGGTCGTAGTAGCCGCCGCCATAACCGAGGCGATAGCCGGAGTTATCGAAACCGATGAGAGGAACGAGCAGGGCGGTCGGCCGCACCGGGTTTCGCTCGGCCGGCACCGGAATGTTCCAGAAACCGCGGCTGAGCTTCATGCGCGGGCGCCACGACCAGAACTCCAAAGGCTGCTGTTTTTCCGTCACCACCGGAAGCGCTGCCTCGGCGCCCAGTGCGAGGCAATCCCGCACCAGGTTTCGCAGGTCGATCTCTGACTTGATGGGCCAGTAGAATCCGATGCAGGCGTGACGCAGTTCGGGAAAGTGCAGAGGAATCTGACCGCCGATGACCGGCCTGAGAAAGAGCTTGTCCGACCGGGGCATGGCCGAACGCTTGGCGAGCAGTTCCGCCCGTGTGCTCTTGCGCCATCTGCGGATATCGTCCCAGCTCTGTGTCATCGATTTCCCTCTTCCATAACCTGAAGGCGCGCGAGCGCCGCAACGGCAGTGCTCACGATCTCGGCTACCCGCGTCGCAGCGCCGGGCGCGCTGTCGATCATGCCGGCAATCTGGCCGGCGAAGAGCGCCAAGGCCTCGAGCTCGCCGGTCGTGCTTTTGAGCGGTGAGTCCGTGCTGAACCTGTAGATCGGCTGGTCGCCGTCCCGGGCGATAACCTCGTGCCTGAAATGTTCCGGCCCGTAGCCGAACAGGATAGGACCCAGAGTCTCGGTTATGCTGTTGGCGATCACGCGGACCGGCGAACCGGCGGGCCAGTTGATGGCGAAGGCGTCGGTATGGACGGTGTCCTCAGAGCGTGCCGCCAGGATGCGGTCCTTGTGGAAGTCGTGCGCAAAGGCCTCTTTGGTGGCCAGGAATGCCGTGCCGCAGTGGATGCCTTGGGCGCCGAGGGCCAAGGCGGCGATCAGGCTCTCGCCCGAGGCGAAGCCGCCTGAAGCGACGACGGGCAGGGAGACGGCGCGCACCACCTGTGGCACCAGGACGAGTGAAGAGACCTGCCCCCGCACGTGCCCGCCCGCTTCGACGCCTTGGGCGATAATGGCATCCGCGCCGGCCTTCTCTGCGGCGACGGCGTCTTCGATCGTCCCGACCTGATAGAGGACCCGGCAGCCGGCGGCCTTGGCCCGGGCGACAGCGTCGCTGTCCACGTCCCAGAAGAAGCAGATCGAGTGCACGGCCTTGTCGAGGCAGACGGCGAGTTCCGCGGCGAAGAGATCCGGGTCGGTCGCGGCGGGGATCAGGTTCACGCCGAATGGCTTCCCGGTTCGCTTGCGCACGGCGTCGATCTCCCGCGCGATGAGTTCCGGGGTTTCGCGCACCATGCCGAGGAAGCCGTACCCGCCGGCCTCGGTTACCGCGCTCACCAGCTCCGCGCGGGCGACGCCGCCCATGCCCGCCTGAAGAACCGGATAGTCGCAGCCCAGGAGGCGGCAGAGTGGCGTCGCGAGCGCTCCGGTCCCGCTCATCCGCGTGCTTGCGGACGGCCGCCGCGCTGCTCCAGATAGACCTTCAGCGCCACCGCGTTATTGTGATCCCGGTCCTTGGCGCCATAAAGCAGCGTCACACGGCTTTCGCGGCAGAGCGCCAGGATCTCTTCGACGGCGCCGGACCTGTCGTCCAACTCGGTGAAAAAGCGCTTCTTGAACTCGTCCCACCTGGCCGGATCGTGGCCAAACCACTTTCGCAGGCCGGTGCTCGGTGCCAGGTTTTTCAACCAGGCATCGTGGTGCAGATCTTCCTTCGACAGGCCGCGCGGCCAGATTCGGTCCACCAGAATTCGCCGGCCGTCCGCGCCCGCGCGCTCGTCGTAGACGCGTTTCACTTCGACCCGACAGGTCATCTTCTTCTTCGCCATCGGAATGCTTCGTCCAGCTTGCTTCACGGGAGCGCGGCAGCCTGCTCAACCCCTGGATTGTCAGGCTAAGGCGGCGCCGATGGTTCTGGCAAACGATGATTTATGGCTGTTAGTATCGAAAGTATCGATATTATATTCGCTTCCTGGCACAGGTGGAGGACGCGCCCCTGGACACCGAACTGGCCCGAACGTTCTTGACCGTGGTGGCGGCCGGAAACTTTGTCGGCGCCTCCGAACGGCTGCATGTCACCCAATCGACTGTCAGCGCCCGCATTCATGCCTTGGAAGAACACCTCGGCTGCAAGCTCTTCGTGCGCAACAAGGGCGGCACGTCACTGACGCCGGCGGGCCGGCAGTTCCAAAAGCACGCCTCGACCCTGGTCCGTACGGTTGAGCAGGCGCGGCAGGACGTCGGCGTGCCGCGCGGCTTTCGTACGTCCCTGACCGTCGGTGGACGCTTCGGTCTGTGGGAAGGCTATCTGCTGCACTGGCTGCCGCTGATGCGCGAACTCGCGCCTGATGTGTCGTTGCGGGCGGAAATCGGCTTCGAGTCCGATCTTATGCAGGGGTTGGTCGAAGGGCGCCTCGACATCGGAGTCATGTATACCCCGCAGAGCCGGCCCGGCCTCAAGGTCGAGGCGTTGGTCGAGGAGCAGTTGATCCTGGTTTCCACGGATGCGACAGGGCCGCCGGAGCCGGGGCCCGGCTATGTCTATATCGACTGGGGGCCGGAATTCTATGTGCGCCACAGCGCGAGCTTCCCCAATTTCATCGGGCCGGGCCTGAGCGCGAACATCGGCTGGCTGGGACTTCAGCATGTCTTGGCGAACGGCGGTTCCGGGTACTTCCCGGCGCGGCTGGTCCGCGGCTTTCTGGAGGATGGCCGGCTGACCAGGTTGACCGCGGCGCCAAGTTTCTCGCTGGCGGCCTACGCCGTCCATCCTGCCGACTTCGACGCCGATTTGCTCGACACCGCCTTGGGCGCGCTGCGCCGACTGGCGGCGCAACTGTCTGTGGCGGCTTGAGTCCGGGCGCCAAGCCCCCGGACGGGAATCCAGGGCCTGGCGGTCTTCGAGCCCTGCTGCAGTAGCCGGGCCAGCAGCCCGCAATAGGGGACCGGCGATATCTCTGTCCGGGCGCCTGGTTCTACAAGGCGGCCGGGTGAAGAGTCACCTGATGTCCTTCAGGTAGCGGGCTTGAAGTAATCGGGATATTCCTGCTGCAGCGCTTCGATGCGGCCCACCGTGCCGGCGAGGTGATCGCGGGTCGCGTCCTGCGCTGCTCGGGGATCGCCGGCCTCGATTGCCTTCAAGATCGCCCAGTGGCCCCGCATGACGCTGCGGAACTTGCCTTTCTTGGGCAGATCGAGGCGGCGCGCTCGAGTCAGGTGGCCGGCTTTCGCCTTCAGCATGGCGTGCAGATTCAACTGGCCGACACCGGCGAAGAGAGTCTGGTGGAAGGCTTCGTCGAGTTCGTTGAAGAGTCCGATTTCCTCCAGGTTGCCGACCAGGGTTTCCTGCATGGTCAGAATGGCGCGGGCCTTCTTGACCGTGACCGGGTCCGCCGAGGCGGCCAGACGGCGCGCGACCTCGGTTTCCACGGCGACGCGCAGGAAATGGGACTCGTAGAGCTGCGCGACATCGATCTTGGTCACCACCGTCTTGGACTGTGGGAAGATGCGGATCAGACCGTCCTGTTCGAGACGCTGCATGGCTTCGCGGAGCGGCGTCAGGCTGACATCGTAGGTCTTGGCGAGGTCGACCCTGGAGAGAGTGCTCCCCGGGGGCAGCACCATGCTGACGATGCGCTTGCGAAGATCGTCGTAGACGCGCTGGGCGGCCGTTGTGGACTCCCCTGGTTTGGAGAGGAAAACCCCGGCATAGGCCAGACGGTCTTCGTTGGTCGATATCGCCATGATCGCTCTTCGCTCGCTTGGGGTCTTGGCGTGCAAAACCTTGTTCTCTCCAGATAGCTCATTTTACCGATTGATTCAACTAGTCAACTAATATATTAGTTCTGGTCGTTACACGGAGGCTGTCTCGCGGCAGTCGGACCTTCAAACAAAACCCCCTGGGGAGGAAACTATGGAATTGAAAAGGTTAGGTGCGTTCTCCAAAGCCGTGACGCTGGCAACGGCGATTGGAATCGGCCTGAGCGCCGCCGCCGAAGCCCGGACCCTCAAGGTACAGACCAGTTCGACCGCCAGCCACTTCACGCTGGCCTTTTTGAACGAGAACTGGGTGCCGAAGCTTAAGGAAATGACGGGCGGATCACTGGAGATCGAGTTGCTGCCGATCAAGGCCGTGGTGCCGCACCGCGAGACGCCCGAGGCGGTGTCCATGGGTATCCTCGACGGCGACCTCACCTCGATCAACTACTTCGCCGGGCGCGATCCGTCTTTCGCGCTGATGGGTGACCTCATCGCCGGCTACGACAGCGCCGATCAGATCCAGGCTTTCTGCGCCAATGGTGGCGGCAAGGAAATGCTGCAGAAGATGTACGACAAGTTTCAGCCGGGCGTGAAAGTCATCGGCTGCGGCGCCTACGCCCGCGAGGCCTTCGTGTCCAAGGTACCGATCAATACCGTTGCCGAATTCGCCGGCGTGAAGGTGCGCTCGCCGGAAGGGCTGGCCTCCGAAGTCTTCAAGCGCGCCGGCGCCGCGCCGGTCTCGCTGCCGGGCTCCGAAGTCTACACCGCGCTGGAAAAGGGCGTCATCGACGCGGCCGACAACTCGGCCTATGCCAACAACGACGCCAACGGCTTGCACAAGATCGCGAAGTTCCCGATCTTTCCGGGCATCCATTCGACCCCGATCCTGCAGTTCACCGTCTCGCAGAGCGTCTGGGACAAGCTGACTCCGGCCGAACAGACAGCCTTGGAAACCTGGTACGTCGCGGCTTACAACGACATGCGCCGTGTCGTCGACATGGAGGATCGCGCACTGGTGTCCCGCGACAAAGCCGCCGGCGACATCACAGTAATCGATTGGCCGCAGGGCGAGCGCGACAAGTTCCGTGAAATCGCCGTGGGTGCGTGGAAGGACTACGCCGCCTCGTCGGAGATGGCGACCGAAGTCTTCGAGGCTCACGTCGCCTTCATGAAGAAGATCGGCTTACTCAAAGCCGACTTCTGACCGGTTGGGGTCCGCCCGCCTCCGGGGGTTCCTCGGGGGCGGGCGAAAGCCCAGTCACTATTGCACTGGCTGCAATCCCCGCGGTCTTCTTGCGAACACGGGCAGCCGCCTATCCACTGTCAGTGCCGCTGAAAACGGCGCCAGGGAACGGCAAAGGTCGCACCCATGAGCAAGCCTATCGATACCCTCGACGATACCGAGATCGAGATCGCCGCCGACGATCCGCTGCACGAAGACGAGTCCTTGCCGTTCGACCGCTACGGCCTCGTCGACCACGTCAGCCATTTTTCCGGCGTCGCCATCTCGGTGCTCTATATAATTGCCGCGGGTGCCACCCTCTGGGAGGTCGTGGCGCGCTACGTCTTCAACGCGCCGACCCAATGGGCCTTCGAAGTCGTCATGGTGCTCTGCGCCGCTTCCTGGATGATCTCCTCGGGCTATGTCACGCTGAAGCAGCGTCACATCGGCATCACGGTATTCCACGTTCTCGCCTCCGACCGGGGCCGCTGGTGGCTTGACCTCATCGCCATGGTCGTGGGCATCCTGGCGCTCTTCCTGCTGCTGACCGATGCCTCGATCCGCGCCTACACGGCGGTCGACAACGTCGAGCGCACCGGCAGCGCCTTCAACTCGCCGATGCCGATGATCCTGAAGGCGTTGCTGATGCTGGGTGGATTTCTCTATCTCGCCCAATTGACGGTCAACCTGCATCGCCATTTTGAATCAAGGGCCTGTCGGCTCGCGGTGAAGGCGCTCGGCGTCTTAATGGTATTCTACTTCCTTGCCGCCCTGCTGGCCCACTACGGCGGCGCCGACAGCTTCTTCGGTGGAGTCCAGGGTATCTTCAGCGGCATGGGCGAGGCGATGGATCCGCGCCAGGTCGTCGACATGCGCGCCTACGACCTCGGCACCGTATCGCTGGTCATGGTCATCCTCCTGGTCGCCCTGATGATGACCGGCATGCCGCTGGGCATCGTCACGCTGATCGTCTCGGTGCTGATGGCGGTGGCCTTCTTCGGTCCGCGCGGGCTCTATCTCGTCTCCACCAATGCGGCCGGCCTGCTGGATCACTACACCCTGGTGGCGATTCCCTTCTTCGTGCTCATGGCCTCAATCCTGGAGCGTGCCGGTATCGCCGAGGACCTCTTCGACGCCATGTCGATCTTCGCCGGCAACCTGCGCGGCGGCGTGGCGGTGCAGACCGTGGTGGTCGCCGTCATCCTGGCGGCCATGTCGGGCGTCATGGGTGGCGAGATCGTGATGCTCGGCCTGGTGGCGCTGCCGCAGATGTTCCGCCTCGGCTACGACCGCAAGATCACCATCGGCCTGATCTGCGCCTCCGGCGCCCTGGCCACCCTGATTCCGCCGTCCATCATCATGATCGTCTATGGCCTCTCCGCCGAGGTCGGCATCGGCGATCTCTTCATGGCCGGCGCGGTGCCCGGGATCATGCTGGCGGTCTTCTATGCACTCTACGTGCTGGCCCGCGTGAACATCAATCCGAAACTGGCCCCCACCGCCAAGGAGGTGGAGGCCATGACCGGCAAGTCCAACAAGCTGTCACGCGCCCGGATGAATGCCGTGCTGCTGTGTATCGCCTTGATTGGCGCCGTCATGGGATCGATCTACGGCGGCATCGCCTCGGTTACCGAGGCCGCGGCGGTCGGCTGCATCGGCGCCATCGGCGTGGCCGCGGTGCGCCACGAAATGAAGTGGCCGGTGCTGCAGGCGGCGCTTCTGGGGTCGATGACCACGGTGGGCACGATCATCTGGCTGATCCTCGGCGCCGTCTCCTTCGTCGGCATCTTCAACCTGGTCGGTGGCGGCGACTTCATGCGCTCGCTGTTTCTCGATCTCGGCCTGCCGGCCATGGGCGTGATCCTGGTGATGATGCTGATCCTCGTCGTTCTCGGCACCTTCATGGAGTGGATCGCCATCGTCTTCATCACGGTACCGGTCTTCGCGCCGGTGGTCATGTCGCTGGCGCCGGAACTGGGACTGACCGAAGATCAGGCGAAGATCTGGTTCGGCATCCTTTTCGTGATGAACATCCAGATCTATTTTCTCTCGCCGCCCTTCGGCCCCGCCTGTTTCTGGCTGAAATCGGTGGCGCCGAAAGACGTGACGCTGCAGGAAATCTTCGTTTCCGTGCTGCCCTTCATCGTGCTTCAGGCGATCGGTCTGGTCCTGGTGATGATCTTCCCGCAGATCGCGCTCTGGCTGCCCGAGACCCTGGGCAATTGACTTTTGGAACAAGGAGACCGGCATGATCGGACGTGACAGCAAGGCGGATCTCAATGCCTACGGCATCTGGCCGTGGGTTTGCGGCCTGCTGATCTCCGCCTTCCTCATTGGGTTGATGTTCGCCCTGGCCCGGGGCTTTGCCTGAACCGGCGATAGGAATCGCGCTGTGAACAAGAAGTCGAAAAGCTACGAGGAACTGCGGAGCGCGCGCTGGATGGCGCCGGATGACTTCCGCTCCTTCGGCCATCGCTCGCGCACCATGCAGATGGGCTATGGGCCCGAGGATTGGGAAGGCAAGCCGGTCATCGCGATTCTCAATACCTGGTCCGACGCCCAGCCCTGCCACATGCATTTCAAGCACCGGGTCGAGGACATCAAGCGCGGGATTTTCCAGGCGGGCGGCTTTCCCATGGAACTGCCGGCGCTCTCCTTGTCGGAGAGCTTCGTCAAACCGACCACCATGCTCTATCGCAACATGCTGGCGATGGAGGCCGAGGAGTTGCTGCGCTCCCATCCGGTCGACGGGGCGGTCCTCATGGGCGGTTGCGACAAGACCACGCCGGGCTTGGTCATGGGCGCGCTCTCCATGAGCATCCCCTTCGTTTACGTCACCGCCGGGCCCATGCTGCGCGGCAACTACCGCGGCCAGGTGCTCGGCTCCGGCACCGACTCTTTCAAGTACTGGGACGAGCGCCGTGCCGGCCGCATCACCAAGGAGGAATGGACCGGTGTCGAGGGTGGTATCGCACGCTCCTACGGCCACTGCATGACCATGGGAACCGCCTCGACCATGACCGCGATCGCTGAGGCCCTGGGGTTGACCCTGCCGGGAGCGAGTTCGATCCCGGCGGCCGACGCCAACCACCAGCGCATGTGTGCCACAGCCGGGCGCCGCATCGTCGAGATGGTCTGGGAAGACATGACGCCCGACCGGGTGGTGACCGGGGCCGCGGTCAGGAATGCCGCTGTCGTCGCCATGGCCATGGGCTGTTCGACCAACGCGATCATTCACCTCATTGCCATGGCACGCCGCGCCGGTGTGCCTTTGGAGCTCGATGAACTCGACCGCATCGGCCGCGGAACACCGGTCATTGCCAACGTCCGCCCGACCGGCAAGGACTATCTGATGGAAGATTTCTTCTACGCCGGCGGCCTGCGCGGACTGATGAAAACCCTCGGCGACAAGCTCGACACCTCGGTCGTCACGGTCAGCGGCAAGACCCTGGGCGAGACTCTGGAGGGCGCTGATGTCTTCAACGACGACGTCATCCGTCCGCTCGACAGGCCGGTCTATCACGAGGGCTCGCTGGCGGTGCTGAAGGGCAATCTCGCGCCGGATGGCGCGGTCATAAAGCCGGCCGCCTGCGACCCGAAATTCTACAAGCATGCCGGTCCCGCTTTGGTCGCCGACAGCTATGCCGAGCTTAAGAAGATCATCGACGACGAAGCCCTGGATCTCGATCCGGACACCGTGCTGGTGCTGCGCAACGCCGGCCCCCAGGGTGGCCCGGGCATGCCGGAGTGGGGCATGATCCCGATGCCCAAGTCTCTGCTCAAGAAGGGCTGCACGGACATGCTGCGCCTCTCCGACGCGCGCATGTCGGGGACGTCCTACGGTGCCTGTGTTCTGCATGTCGCGCCGGAGGCCTATGTAGGCGGTCCGCTGGCCCTGCTGCGCGACGGCGACATCGTCGAGGTCGATATCCCCAACCGCGGCCTCAGCATGCGGGTTTCCGACGAAGAACTGCGGCGGCGGCGCCGCGAGTGGACCACGCCCGCGCCGCGCTTCGGCCGGGGCTACGGCTGGATGTTCGCCAAGCACATCGAGCAGGCCAACGAGGGTTGCGACTTCGATTTTCTCAGAAGCGAGTTCGGGCCGCCGGTCGGTGAGCCGGAGATCAATTGAGGCCAGCAGCAAGATGTCGAGCGACGGAAGAAGCGAAAGACTGATCCCGGCCAATCCCAAGGCCGCCGGCCTGGAGGCGGGTGCCGCCTCGACGGACCGCATCCTCTGGGCCAGGGCTTCGCTGATCATGGTGCCGCTGGGCCGCGAGATCAATGACGCCAAGATCTTGACCGGCCGGCAACCGCCGCTCACCGAAGTCGCGATGCTGGTGGCCGAAATCACGTCGGCCGAAGGCCACAGCGGCCGCGGCTTCAGCTACACCCTGCGGACCGGCGGGCCGGCACCCATGACGACAGCAGAAGACAATCGATAGGATGGACATGACCGAGAGCAAGCTTTCCGAGGCCGCGCACGATAAGCTGATGAAGGTCTCCGTCGCGACCCTCGCCACGGCGCTGTTCAAGCGCGGGCTGCGCAACCAGACGATCCAGGACGTCCGCCCTCTGCGCCCCAGGGGCCGCAATATGGTCGGCCCGGCCTTCACCCTGCGCTATATCCCGGCGCGCGAGGATTTGAACCAGTTGATCGAGTTCCGCAACCCGGATCATCCCCAGCGCAAGGCTGTCGAGGTCTGCCCGCCGGGGTCGATCCTGGTGATGGACAGCCGCAAGAACCCGCGCGCCGCCTCGGCCGGTGACATTCTGATCACCCGCCTGCAGATGCGCGGCGTCGCCGGCGTGGTGTCCGACGGCGGCTTTCGCGATGCGATGAAAATCGCCGAGCTCGAGATTCCGGCCTATCACAATCGGCCGGCTTCGCCAACCAACCTCACCCTGCACCACGCGATCGATCTCAACCTTCCCATCGGTTGCGGCGACGTGCCGGTCTTCCCGGGCGACATCCTGGTCGGCGACGACGACAGCGTCATCGTGATCCCGCTCCATCTGGTCGAGGAGGTCGCCGAGGAGGCGACCGAGATGACCGCTTACGAGGACTTCGCCTCCGAGCAGGTGAGGGGCGGCGCCACCATCGTCGGCCTCTACCCGGCAACCAAGGAAGAAAACCTCGAAGAGTTCGCCGCTTGGCGTAAAGGGAACGGACGCTGAGGTCATGTATATCGGCGAGCAGATCATCAATCCCAGCGCCGGGCGGCTGCGCCTTTCGACGCAGCTGGGCGTGGCTAACGTGGTGCTCGACACCCGCCCCAATACCCAGATCGAGGGTGACGACGGCTGCTGGGACGCGCGCAAGTTGGCCGACTACCGCAGCTGGGTGGAAAGCTTCGGCCTCGCGCTCGAATGCATGGCGCTCGACGTCGGTTCCTTCCTGCTCGATGCGCTCTACGACCGGGAACGCGCCGCCTGGCGCGCGCAGAAGCTGCGCGGCGATATCCGGGCCTCCGCCGAGGGCGGTCTGGAGATGCTGAAGTACAATCTGCAGATGGTCGGCATCACCCGCACCGGACGGCGTCGCGGCCGCGGCGGCGTGCAGGAAAGCGCCTTTCGCGCCGCCGACTACTCGCCCGCGGCGGACCAGGCCTTTTCCTACTGGGGCGTCGGGCATCCCGGGGGCGGTGTCGAAGGCGCCGATATCGCGGTCAATGCCGCCGGCACCGTCGAAGCCGTGGGCCAGAGAACCGCTGCCGAGGTCCCCGGGGTGAGCGCGGTTCAGGCCTGGTCGGCGCTTGAGCAACTCGTCGGGGTGATCGTCCCGGCGGCCGAGCAGGCCGGTGTCCGGCTCGCCGCGCACCCGCACGATCCCGCCTTTCCCAAAGGTGGCCTCAACGGCGTCGAGCACGTTGTCGGCTCGATCGAGGGCTTGGAGCGTTTCCTCGATCTGGCACCGGAGAGCCCGGCCCACGGCATCAACTTCTGCCAGGGCACGGTGGCGGAGATGTCGGCGGAGCCGTCGGCCTATGTGGTGGAGGCGATCCGCCGCATCGGCGGGCGCGGCCGCATCTACATGGTCCACTTTCGCAACATCAAGGGCGGCTTCGGCGATTTCTCCGAATGCTTTCCCGACGAGGGCGACGTCGACATGGCCGCGGCGCTGCGCGCCTACCGGGAAGTGGGCTACCAGGGCATCCTCTGTCCCGACCATGTACCCGCATCGGATCTCGACCCGGCCCGCGAGCGCTTCTTCGCCTTCTCGCTGGGCTACACCAAGGGACTCTTGCAAGCGGCATGAACAGCACCAACCAGTCTCCCGTCATTCGACTCGATGCGGCCGACAACGTCGTCGTCGCCCGCCTCGAACTCCGGCAGGGCAGCGTGATCGAAGCCGAGGGCGTCACCACGCTTCACGACGTGCCCCTGGGTCACAAGATCGCGACGCGCGCGATCGCCAAGAGCGAGCCGATCCTCAAGTACAACACCATTATCGGTTTTGCCGGTGAGAACATCGCGCCGGGTTCCTGGATGCACAGCCACAACGTGCTGATGGACGATTTCCAGAAGGACTATCGCTTCTGCCAGGACTATCGCCCCACCCAGTTGCTGGCGCCAGAGCAGCGCGCGACCTTCCAGGGCATACGGCGGCCGGACGGGCGCGTCGGCACGCGCAATTACATCGGCGTCTTCATCACGGTGAACTGCTCGGCCACGGTGGCCCGCCGCATCGCCGCCTATTTCGACGAGGAACGCCTTGCCGGCTATCCCAACGTCGACGGCGTGGTGCCCTTCGTGCACGAGCAGGGCTGCGGCATGGAGATGACCGGTGAGCCCATGGACCTGCTGCGCCGCACCCTGGCGGGCTATATCCGCCATCCCAACGTGGCTGGCGCCCTGGTCTGTTCACTCGGCTGCGAGCGCAACAATCTCGCCCGCTTCTTCGAGGAGCAGAGTCTGGCGACCGGCAAGATGCTGAAAACAGTGACCATGCAGCAGGCCGGCGGCACCGCCGCGGCCATCGCAGAGGGCAAGGCCCTGATCCGCGAGATGCTGGCCGAGGCCAACGCGGTCACGCGGCAAGCCTGCCCGGCAGAACACATCATGGTCGGCCTGCAATGCGGCGGCTCGGACGGCTTTTCCGGACTCTCGGCCAACCCGGCGCTGGGCAAGGCGGTCGACATTCTGGTGCGCCACGGCGGCACGGCGATCCTTTCCGAAACCCCGGAACTCTACGGGGTCGAGCACACGCTCACGGCCCGCGCCAAGACAGTGGAGGTCGGCCGGAAGTTCGTCGAGCGGATCGATTGGTGGCTTGAGTACAACAGGGGCCGCGACACCCAGATCAACGGCCGGGTCTCGCCCGGCAACAATGCCGGCGGCCTGGCCAACATCATTGAGAAGGCCCTGGGCGGCGCCAAGAAGGGCGGCTCCTCGGGGGTCAGCGAAGTCTACCGCTACGCCGAGCCAGTCACCGAGCGCGGCCTCGTCATCATGGATACGCCGGGCTACGACCCGGTCTCGGCGACGGGGCAGATCGCCGGCGGCGCCAATCTCGTCTGCTTCACCACCGGACGCGGCTCCTGTTTCGGCTCCTTCCCGGCGCCGACCATCAAGCTGGCCTCGAACACGCCGATGTTCAGCCGCATGGCCGGCGACATGGATGTCAACTGCGGCGGGGTCATCGACGGCACCGCGTCGCTGGACGAAGTGGGCGAGGTTATCTTCCGCAAAATGCTCGCCGTGGCTTCGGGCGAGAAATCGAAGAGCGAGGCGCTCGGTGTCGGCGAGGACGAGTTCGTGCCCTGGCCAATAGGGGTGTTGGCGTGAGGGAAGCACGATGACCGAAGTCACTCAGGATATACTCGATAAGCTGAAAAAATGCGGCCAGGGGACCCTGACCACACAATTGTTCCGCCGCGGCTATCGCCAACAGTTTCTGGTCGGCCTGGCACCGCTCAACCGGAGGGCCGGCCGCTTCGCCGGTGAGGCCTTCACGCTGCGCTTCATCCCCTCGCGCGAGGATAAGGACTGGGATCTCGGCGATCTGAAAAAACGCGGCGCGGAAAACATGCAATGGGAGGCCGTGGAGGCGATTGATGCCGGCCAGGTGTTGATGATCGACAGCCGAAACGACCCGCGCGCGGCCTCGGCCGGCAACATGCTGCTGACCCGGATGATGCGCAAGGGAGTGGCGGCAGCCGTGACCGACGGCGCCTTTCGCGACGGCACCGAAATCTCCCAGATGCCCTTTCCGGCTTACTGCCGCGCCAACACGGCCTCGACCCGCCCCGCCTACCATCGCGCCGTGGACATGCAGTTGCCGATCGGCTGCGCCGAGGTTGCCGTCTATCCCGGTGATATCGTGGTCGGCGACAGCGACGGAGTCACGGTGATTCCGCGCCACCTGGCGGCGGAGGTGGCCGAAGCTTCATGCGAGCAGGAGCTGCGCGAGAAGTTTCTCTTCACCAAGATCGATGCCGGGGCGCCGCTGTGGGGCACTTATCCGGCGCACGAGGCGACGCTGGCCGAATTCGAGGCCTGGAAGAAGACGGGAGGCCCCTTGTGAACCCTGCCGCCAAGGCTGAGCATCTGATCCGCCACTACTTCGACATGTGCAATGCCGCCGACCGGCAGGCGCTGACCGATTGCTTCACCCCCGATGGCGTTCACTACTTCCCACCCGGCCTGCCGGGCGCGCCCTGGCGCGGCGCCGAGGCCATTGCCGAGGGCTGGGTCCGGTGCGTGGAGACGATGGGGTCGCGCTGGACCATCGAGAAAGTCCTGGTGGCTGCGGACGGCAGCGAGGCGGTGATCGAGTGGACGCACTGGAAGACCGGGATCAAGGAGGCGCTGCGCGGCGACGAGTGGTACATCTTCAATGAGGATATCTTCAAAATTCGCGAAATCCGCGCCTACTACGCATCGCCGGTCGACAAGTCCCAGCCGATGAATAAACTGCACGGCTTCGACTACGACGGTCGCGGCTACCATATGCAGCCGCCGGGCCCGGCGCCAAAGCCCCGTTGAGGGCATTCCCTCAATTCTGCGCGCCGTTTTGATGCAGTGAATAAGAAGGATGACACGATGACACTAGCCCTGACCGGTAAGCACCTCATCGCCGGCGCGTGGACCGCCGGCGAGACGACCTTCGATTCGGACCCCGCGCAGGGCCCGCAGCGCAGTTTCTCCGTCGGCACGCCGGCCCATGTCGACGCCGCCGCCAAGGCCGCCGAGGAAGCCTTCTGGAGCTACGGTTATTCCAGCCGGGCGGAGCGCGCGGCCTTCCTGAACGCCATCGCCGACGAAATCGACAAGCGCGGCGATGCCATCACCGAAATCGGCACCCAGGAAACCGGCTTGCCGGAAGCCCGCCTGCAGGGAGAGCGCGGCCGGACCACGGGTCAGCTTCGGCTGTTCGCCGCGCACATCGAGAAGGGCGACTACCTCGATCGCCGCCATGACGAGGCTTTGCCGGACCGCCAGCCGCTGCCGCGCCCCGATCTGAAGCTGGTGCAGCGCCCGATCGGACCGGTCGCCGTCTTCGGCGCCTCGAACTTTCCGCTCGCCTTCTCCACCGCCGGCGGCGACACCGCCGCGGCGCTGGCGGCCGGCTGCCCGGTGGTGGTCAAGGGACATTCGGCCCATCCCGGCACCGGTGAGGTCGTGGCCCAGGCCATCGCCGCCGCGATCGAGGCTTGCGGCTTGGCGCCGGGGGTTTTTTCCCTGATTCAGGGCGGCAAGCGCGACGTCGGCACCAGCCTGGTGCAGCACCCGCTGATCAAGGCCGTCGGCTTCACCGGTTCGCTGGGCGGCGGCCGCGCGCTGTTCGACCTCTGCGCCGCGCGCCCGGAGCCGATTCCCTTCTTCGGCGAGTTGGGCTCGGTCAATCCGATGTTCCTGCTGCCCGGCGCCCTGGCGTCCCGCGGCACCGAGATCGCCAAGGGCTGGGCCGGCTCGCTGACCATGGGCGCGGGGCAGTTCTGCACCAACCCCGGCATCGCGGTGGCGGTCGACGGGCCGGAGCTGTCGGCCTTCCTCGACGCCACGGCGGCGGCCTTGGAGCCGGTCGCCGCCCAGACCATGCTGACTGACGGCATCGCCGAGGCTTATCGCAGTGGCCGCGACCGGGTGAGCGGGTCGGCCGGCGTCCGCGAGGTTCTCACCACGACCTGCGATCTGCGTAACGCCACACCCTACCTCTATGCGACCACCGGCAAAGACTGGCTGGCCAACGAAGACCTTGGTGAAGAGGTGTTCGGTCCGCTTGGCCTGGTCGTCTCGGCCAGCGATTTCGACGAGGTGGTGGCCATCGCCAGGAGCCTGCAGGGCCAACTCACCTGCACCCTGCACATGGACGACGCCGACGCGGACCAGGCGCGCAGCCTGATGCCGATCCTGGAGCGCAAGGCCGGCCGCCTGCTCGCCAACGGCTTTCCCACCGGGGTGGAAGTCAGCGACGCCATGGTGCACGGCGGACCCTACCCGGCGTCGACCAATTTCGGGGCGACCTCGGTTGGGACGCTGGCCATCCGCCGTTTCCTGCGGCCGGTCTGCTACCAGAACATGCCGGTGGCGGTGCTGCCGCAGGATATCGCATCATGATTGGGAGCTGGAACCGCAACGGGGAGTCAGGCTCATGAAGTTGCCCCGCAATGCCTTCAAGCGAGCCATCCTCTCCGGCCGCCAGCAGGTCGGGCTATGGTGCATGCTGCCTGGCGGCTTCGTGACGGAGGCTTTGGCGGGGGCCGGTTTCGACTGGTTGCTGCTCGACACGGAGCACTCGCCCTCGGACGTCCTTTCGGTCTTGCCGCAGCTCCAGGCGGCGGCGGCCTACGACGTTTCCACGGTGGTGCGCCCGGCCTCCAACGACCCGGTGCTGATCAAGCGGCTGCTCGATCTGGGGGCGCAGAGCCTGTTGATCCCCTACGTTCAGTCGGTCGAGGAAGCCGAAGCCGCCGTCGCCGCGGTGCGTTATCCGCCAAGCGGGATTCGCGGCGTGGCCGGTTTGACCCGCGCCAGCCGGTTTGGCCGTGTGCCCGGCTATGCACAGCACGCGGAGGAAGAACTCTGCCTGCTGGTCCAGGTGGAGACCCGCCAGGCACTGGAGTCGCTGGAGGCCATTGCGGCGGTCGACGGTGTGGACGGAGTGTTCATTGGCCCGGGCGACCTCTCGGCCAGTCTCGGCCACCCCGGCGAACTGTTTCATCCGGAGGTCGTCGCCGCGATCGAAGGCGCCATCACCCGGGTGCGCGTTGCCGGCAAGCCGGCGGGCGTTCTGACTTACGACCTCGACTTCGCGCGGCGCTGCATGGAGCTCGGCACGCTGTTTACGGCGGTGGGCGCCGATCTTTCCATCCTGCTGCGTGGCGTCGAGCGCCTGGCCGGCGAGTTCAAGGAAGCCTGAGGCCGTTCCGGGGCGGCTTCTTGGCCTCTGGATCAATTTCACCTGTCGGTCCGGACCCGTCCCCGGGACGTGCCGCTGCTGCGGATGGTCTATGCCTGACGCCTCCCACCCTGCCGCCGACACTCGGATAACAGCCAGGAGCAGTCGTGCCGTTACCGCGGCCTGCCTGCTGGCGGTGATGGGGCTAGAATTGGTGGCGCGGCTGAGCGGGAGCGGAACGGTCCTGCTGGCCGCTTTCGTCGCGATGTTCCTGACGACGGTCGTTTCGGTCAGGGCGCTCGGCCTGCGGGAAGCCTATCTGCTCACGCTCTGCGCCGGGCTCACTTTTCTGATCTATGTCCTGCATCCACATCCTGCGGCGGTGATCCAGGCGGCTTTGGCCCAGGCGTCGTTCCTCATGGCCTTTATCCTGCTCCTGGGGTTGCTGCATGAGGCGGCCTCGACCTCGCCCGCCGTCGCCCGCTGTGGTGAATACTTGACCAAGCAACCGCCGGGCCGGCGCTACTACGCTCTCAACTTCGGCACCGCGGCGATGGCGGTGCTGTTCAACATCGGCGTCGTGAGTCTGCTTGTGCCGTTGATCCAGCGGGGGATCGAAAGCGCGACCCCGGGGGACAGCCGAAACCCGCTGCGCGAGCGCCGCCAGGTCAGCGCCATGCTGCGGGGCTTTGCCTGGTGCGTGATCTGGTCGCCGACGGCTATCGCGCCGCTGGCGCTGATGGAGTTGATCCCCGGCACCGACCGGCGGCTTTGGATCGTCATGGGCTTCTTCGTCTATCTCGGTATCCTGGTGGTCGGCAGCCTTGAAGACTGTTTCCAATTTCGCGCCTATCGCCCGCAGAGCCCGCGTGCCGCCCCGGCCCTGCCAAAGATGGCCTTGCTTCGCTTCGTCCTTGCCTGCGCATGGCTCTTTGGCATGAGCGCTCTGGTCATGCTGTTGTCGGGTGAGACGGTGATCTTCGGGCTCATGGTCTCCTGCCCGGTGATGCTGGTCGGCTGGCTGCTGGTGCAGAACCACGGCAGTGGCCGAGGCATGCTGGCGGCAACAGGGGCGCGGCTGCGCACCATTGCGCTGGAGAACCTTCCCAAGGCGGCGCCGGTCGCCATCACGCTCGCTAGCTCCGGCTTTGTCGGGCGGGCGGCGGCGGCGCTGATTCCGGCCGAGGCCTGGGCCCGCTTTCTCGGACTCGACGCCATGCCGGACTTTGTCTTTCTCTCATTGCTGCCTGCTTGTATCGCGCTGCTCAGCCTGCTGGCGCTGAGCCCCATCATGATGGCGGTGTTCTTCGGCAGCCTTATCGGCGGGCTGCCGGTATTGCCGGCCGACCCGACGCTCATCGCTCTGTCGATTTCTTGCGGCTGGGCGCTGTCGATGACGCTGTCGCCCTTTGCGACGGTGGTGCTCCTCATCGATCGCGTCGGGACGATCCCCACACGACGGCTGACCTGGACGTGGAACCTCACCTTCACGGCTCTTGCGGCCCTGGCCCTGATACCTGTGTTCGCCGCCCTCACCGCTGGGCAATAGGCCGCCGCCGTTTGAGCACCGCCTGGATGGCGTCGATGAGCTGGAGCTGGCCAACCCAGCCGACGGCCTTTGGGTCGATGTGCGAGAAGCCATCGATCAAGAAAATTTCGCTCTTGGGCACTGCCTGGGCGAGCGCGAGGCTTTCGGAATAGGGGATCAGGGGATCTAGCCGCCCGTGAATGAGAACCAGGCGTCCCGTCAGCGCGGTGAGGTCATGGTTGCGCGGCGAGAGCTGTCGCAGCTGTGCCGCGACCGTTGCGGGCAGAGCTTCCACCAGCCGCGGAACCTGCGCCGGATCCTCATTGAGGATCAGAGCGAGCAAGGCGCTCGCCTCCGCTCCCAGATTGGCAAACAATGATTTGCGGTCGATATCGCAGCCATCCAAGCAGTCATCGCCGAGGGCCTGCAGGCGGGCGCGGTCGTCGGGACTGTTCAGCGCCGCGGCATAGCTGGAAAGAACGATCCACTTGGCCGCCGCCAGGTGCGCGCCGCGCGCCCAGCGGGTGGTGCCGGGACTCCGGTAATACCCGGTGGTGGCGAAGGTGATCACGGCAAGGGTGTCGTAGTAGCCGCCGATGCCGATCAGAAAGTCGATCGGGGCGGCCTTTTCGACTTCCAAAGCGGCCAGTATGGCCGGTCCGACAGCGTAGGAGACGGCGGCCACGCCGAGCGCGCCCCCAGTCGCCTCCGGGCGGTGCCGATCCATGTAGGTTATCGCGTCGGCGATGTTGCGGGCGTCCTCCGGCCGCACCCGGAGCTGCCGCGAACCCGGCACTTCCGGTACCAGCACCAGGAAGCTTGCGCGGGCCAGCGAGCGGGCGAGGTCGACGACGCGTCGATCGTTCTTTCCCTGTGCGGTGAAGCCGGGAACCAGAATCAGAGCCCCGCCGATGGGCTGGCCCGGCTCGTAGATGTCCGCGCTGCCGGCGCGGCCATCAACCTCGTAGCGCACGGCAGTGCGGCGGGGCGCCGGCGTGAGGTCCTTGAGAGCCGACGCCCCGCCGCCGGCATCGATATCCTGCAGCAGGCGCGTGGCTTGCCAACTTTCCGTGGACACGCAGCCCGCCGCCAGCAGGCTGATCAGGAGAACGGACAGAGCCATTCTTATGGTAGGGACGAATGTTCCAGAGTCCAGATTCACGGAAGCTTATCCATCTCTATTCCGGAAGCCTTTATGGCATAAGCCACGGTCCATGGGGTCGCTGTCCGTAGGAGAGCCGGAATGCAGCCACCCGGCGGTGCAATTGTCACAATCGCCGGTGAGGGCGGCAAATTTTCTTTGACGGGCTTGAACTGCCGGCAGGGCAAGCCCAAGATTTAATAGGATAGGGCAAGATCAAGAGGTGGTTTTGATCCTGCGGTTGAGGAGACGGACCCTGCCGGGCGCTGCCCGGTCGTTGGACCGGACCGCGGCCATGCAGGCGGCCGAACCGCTGCGCAGAGTCTTTCTCGGGTAAGAAAGGTAGGTACCGCCTATGCAATCCCCCCTCGAAGTTAGCTTCCATAACATGGATCATTCCGACGCCGTCGAAGCGCGGGTTCGCGAGAAGGCCGCGAAGCTGGAGCAGTTTTTCGATCGGATGACGTCCTGCCGGGTGATGGTCGAGGCTGCCAACCGTAAACATGCCAAAGGCCACCTGTTTCATGTGCATATCGAAGTGGGGGTGCCGGGCAAGCAAGTGGTGGTCGACCGCCACTCCGGCAAGAATCACGCCCACGAGGACGTCTATGTGGCAGTGCGCGATGCCTTCAACGCGGCCCGGCGTTGCCTTGAAGACCATTCGCGGCGTAAAGCGGGGAGGGTAAAGAGCCATGAGGTGCCGCCGCACGGCAAGGTCGCTCGGCTGTTTCCCTACGAAGGTTATGGTTTCATCGAGACATCGGATGGGCGGGAGATCTATTTCCACCAGAACAGTCTGGTAGAGGCGGACTTCGCCAAGCTGGAAGAGGGCCAGGAAGTGCGCTACGCCGTCGCCGAGAAAGAAAGCGACAAGGGTCCGCAAGCGACCACGGTAAAGCTTATCGGCAAGCACCACCTGCGGGCATAACGCCGCGTCCGCAGTTCTGCCCGAAGCGCTGCCGGCGGGCTGCTTTGGTGAGCGCGGTGCGGGAGACTTGCGCCTCTCGCACCGTTTTAGCAGGCTGCTGAAGAATCTGTCAGGTAGCGGATTTTGCCCCTTGGTTGGAGGTTCATTCCGCTGTCGGAGGGGTTTTCGATGCGGCCTGTTTCTCGGTGGCCGGGGTATGGGTGGGGCATTTGGCTCATGTTGCGGCC
>JAVJNS010000028.1:0-210375 GCA_040217155.1 Kiloniellaceae bacterium | reverse complement strand
GCCGCGCTTCACCCGTATCACCGAGGCCGTCGCCCTGCTGCCGGAGAGCTTCAGCCGCAGCTACCAGGGCATCGACCACCGCTTCATCCTGACCGTGTTCGACGGCCCCGACTGCAGCGGCTCCTCAATTACCTTGCCGAGTCGCGAGGGCGCGCGCGCGGCCAGCTACCGCCTGTCGGACTTCGACTTCGACCGCAAGGCGACCTCGGTGATGATCCGCTACCAGCGCGGCCCCCTCGATCCCTACATGGCACCCGACAGCGGCGGTTCCCAAACCGCCATGACGCCGCCGGCGCCGACCGCGCCCGCCGCCACATTCCAAGCGGCCACACCCCAGACGGCGACACCCCAAACGGCCGCACCTGCCGGGAGTGTGCCGGCCCAGCCCGTGCCCGCACCCACCAGCGGCGGACTGCAGCCGCCGCCGCCGAGCGCACCGGCCCAGCAGCAGGTCCTGCAGCCGGCGCCTGAGGTGCGTAGCGTCCCGGCCCAGCCAGCCCCCGAAGTTCCGTCGCGCCCCACGGGACCGCAGGAGGAAACCTTCCGCTTCCCGGTGCAGGACGTCTACCGCCTGAACTTCTGCCTGGACGATGAGCAGGGCTGCGGCGAGCCGGCGGCCACCAAGTGGTGCGAGGCCCGCGGCTTCAACCGCGCCGCGCGCTGGACCCTCGAGGAAAACATCGGCGCCCTCTACCCGACGGTGTTCCTCGGAAACGGTTCGATCTGCGACAGGTTCCTCTGCGACGGCTTCGAGGAAATCACCTGCACGCAGTAGGTCTTAGCGCGGCTATCTAAGATGTGATCATAAGAAAAGGCCCCGTCGTCGCCGGCGGGGCCTTTTGTCTCGTGCTGAAATCTTGGGATCAGCCACCGGCGAAGATGCTTTCCGACGACATCGACCGGCGATTGCCGCGGCCGGGCTGCGGGACCAGGCCGAGCTGCGCCGCCGTGACGCCCTGGCGCCGGCGCTGCTGAGCGCTATGCGGCATCAGGTGTTCGGCGGCCGCGGCTCGCGGCGCCGGCGCGCGGCCGATCAGAGACCCTGGCTCGAAGTCCGCCCAGTCCGGCCGCCTCATCAGGCGCTCGGCCGCCGCCAGAATGACCGATTCCGAATCGCCCCTGCCGGGCGCGGCCGGCTTCGACGCGCTGGGCTTGGGCAGGTAGAGCGGCAGCGGCGCGCCCTGCCCGCTCCTGGCAGCCGGCGCGGAAGGCGCCGGCTCGATCGCCGGCGAACGTACCTCGGGCGCCATCACGGCCGGGGATGTCACGGCCGGTGACGTCACAGCCGGACCGCGGAACGGAAAGGGCGACGGCCGATCCGGCGGGCTGTCCAAGACTTCGATCTCGACGGGAACGGTCTTGGGGACCCCCAAGGCCGGCGCCATGTCGCCCTGCTTGCTCGTGGCGTGCTCCAGCGCCGCCGGCGTCTCCTCCCGCACCACGGCGGCCGGGGCCGGGCCACCGCCGGGCGGTACCGGCTGCGCGGCATAGGCGAGTTCGAGATTGCGCAGCACCGTCTGGCCGGCTTCAGGATCGACCGCCAGTTCCGCAAGCACATCGATCGCCTCGTCGCGCTGGCCGCTCAACGCCAGCGACAGGCCGAGGTTGTTGCGGACCGAGAAGTTATTCGGGTCGACCTGCAGCGCGGAGCGATAAAGCGCCTGGGCGGCCTGATGTTCACCGGCCTGATCGCGGATGATGCCCAGCGCGTTGTAAGGGCGCGGATCTTCCGGGTTGCTGCGCATAGCCTGGTTGAAGTGCATCGCCGCCAGGCTGTCTTCGCCGCTTTCCATGTACAGCTTGCCGAGGTTGTAGCGCGCCTCGTGATAACCCGGATGTTGCTCCAGCAGCACGCCGTAGGTCTGCGCGGCGGCCGGCGCGCGATCCAGCTTGCGCAGCAGCGCCGCCACCTTCATCAGCGTCTCGGGGTTGTCCGGATCCATCTCATGCGCCCGGGCACAGAGGCCCAGTGCCGTGACGTACTCGCGCTTTTCCTCGAGACGGTCGCAGTACTGCACCAGCCGTTCGGCCCGGCTGACCTGATCCTTGCCATAACCGGCCGGCGCGACGGTCGGGCCGCTCTGCGGACTGGCGCAGGCAACGGTGAAACCCGCCAAAAGCAGAACGCCGGTAAAGCGCGACAGCGCGCGGCCCCTTGATCCTGTCATCATTCCTGATACTCCGCATCGATTTGGGGGGGTCGGGAGCGCCTCTAAGCTGGCCCGCTGGATATGCGGTTCGCGGCAGTTCATCGACGCTTCCCCGCCACCTGGGCCGAGCATAGATGCCGCTGCTTAAGGGAAGGCTAAGGTATTCAAAACATTTGAGAGATTTCCCAGGAAGCGGGGCGGCGACTTGGGGCCGCTACTTGCGGGGGCACTGTGATTATTTTGTGCGAAAACTCATTCTTAATTTCCGCGTGCGAAGCTATTCCCCGTGACAAGTAGTCCACTGAAGGCCCAGCAAGATGCTCCTACGCCTTGTCCTTTTCATCTACTTCGCCCTTTGGGGCCTGACCGCCCTTATTCAAACGCCCAGCCTCTCCTGAGGCCGGCTTCGTCTGCGTCAGGCTGTCCAAGTAGATGCTCCCGCCGTGCCGTTCCCGGCGACGTCGGCACCTTTTTCTCTCCTGGGTTCCCTCCTGAGTTATCCCGCGGGCTTTTCCGGCAGTTATCTAGAATGCCGGCGAATATTTCCGTTAACTTGCGCCCGCCTGTGACAAGCCTGTGTTCTTGCCGGTTCTAAGCTTGCGCGGCCACGGACCTTAACCTCCAAGTAAGGTTCGTTACTTACCCTCCGGTTCATGCGAAGCGGGAGTTTTCATCCCGGAAGGTGATGGGCGAGAGGCGGCGGCCGCGATGCGAAGGCCGCGATGCTGGAGCCGGAACGCGATGGGAGACTTGGATTGATGCCGACAACGAAAACAATAGCAGTGGAGCGGGGCTCGAAGGCGACGGTGACAGCGCCTACGACGAAGACGCTGGCGAGTCAAAGCGCCCGCCTGCTCGGCTGGAAGACCGAGCTGGTACGGAGCCTCGGCCGTGAACTGCACGCGCTTCACAATCAGCAGCAGGAGCGCGCCTTCATGGCGACGGGCCACGGGCTGAACTACGGCACAGCCGCCGGCCAGACAGCCGCTCCGCACTGAGCCGCGGCGCCGGGCATCCCCCAAGCCAGACCGCCCGGCCAACGCGCAGAAAAGAAGGTCCGCCACCCGGCGGTCCTTTTTTTCACTTCCGGCAAGGCTCTACCGACAGCCGTAGGTGCTCCACAGGGTGTACTTCAACTCATAGGCCACGCAGCGACGCAGGCCCTCGGCGTCCCGATCACGCTGGCGCAGGCCGCAGGCGGTGTGGACGATCTGCTCGATGCGGCCGCAGGCCTCGACGTCGTTCACGCCTGGGCCGCTCGATCCCGAGACCCCTGCGCTCGCTTCAACGGGCGCGGCCTTGTCAAAGAGATCGATCCCCTGCCACTGTATCCGGTCGCTGAAGGCGCCGCCGTTGACCAGCGCGTTGAGGGTCATCCCGGCGGCCAAAGCGGTGAGCAGCGCCAGCAGGCGCGGGTACTGCCAGCGCTCGCCGCCGGACAGCGCGGCATCGTTCGGATCGTTGTCGAGGGTCACCATTGGGGGTCGGCTCTCCTGCCTGGAATCAGGCTCTCAAGATAGGCGCGGCATGCTTAGCTTTGCGTTAAGCCGCCAGCCGAAATCCTAGGGCGCGCGCCAATCTTTCAGCCCTGCAGATGGCGCAGGACATAGACCTCGCAGCGCCCGGTATCCTGCCACCGCAGGGCATAGACCAGGTTCGGCACCGCCAGGCCCTCCGGGTCGAAAAGGCCCCACCGCCCGCCGATGACGGCGCCGTGGATATAACCCGCCAGGCGCACGATGTAGAGATGCTGGCGCTGCTGGCGGAAGCGCCCCTTGCGGCACAGCTTGGTGAGATTGCGGTCGAGATCGAAGGCGGTGAGCGGCGCGTCGTCCTCGAGCAGCAGGTTGGAGCCGGCCAGGGGGTTCACCGGCCGCGGGTCGTTTTGGGGGATGGGCGGCAGCCCCCGCGTCTGAACCCGGAGGGGACCGACCGGCAGGTGCGCCGGATCCTGCGCCGCGGCCGGCGCGGCCAAGGCCGCCGGCAGCAGCAGGGACAGGCAGAGGGTGACAGGCAGAGCGGCATGCATGGCCGCGAAACTAGGGCCAAAGCCTTACCGGAGTGTCAAAGAGGACGATCCACCGGCATCCCGGGGCCGCAGCGCCGCAATTTCGAGGGCCTGCGAACGACTTTCGCCGCCAGCCATGCACTGTCCGCAGGCCTTTGTTGCATTGCAGCATTTTCCTTGCAAGCCGCACGAATCTCCCTACCTTCTGATAGTGCGCTGCAGAAATGCAGTGAGTTTAGGGAGGTGCTCAGGATGAAACATCGCAAGATGGAGGTTTCGTGATGCAGCACCAAAATCAGGCTCCCCTCAAGGGGACCTTCGCCGGCAAGACCGGGTTCCACGACAACGGCTTCGTTGTCACCAACGCCGATATCGAGCGCCACATCGCCGAAGGCAAGCGTTTGCAGGCCGAGGCGGTCGCCGCCTTGTTCGCGGGCGGATGGCGGCGTCTGAGCGCCCTGTTCCGCCTACGCCGCAAGGCGGGAGCGGAGCCGACGCACGGCGGGCGGCTGTCCCGCGCCTGACAGCGCGGGTCGAACGGCGGCGCCATTCGACCGCCGTTGCCCCAAAATCAACGCCTCAAAGCCAACACCGGGAAAGTGATTGCCATGCTTGTCTTCCGCAAGCTGCTTGCCCATGAGACCGCCTGTCTGAAGGATCACCTCCTCCGGCTGGACGTGGAGGACCGGCGCCTGCGCTTCGGCCACTTCGTTTCGCCGGAGGTCGTCATCGCCTATGTCGACGCCATCTCCTGGGACGACACCTGGATCGTCGGCGCTTTCGAGGGGGCCGTTCTGCGCGGCGTCGCCGAGCTGCGCGACAGCGGCGCGCCGGGCATTCGGCCGGCCGCCCGGGTCGGCGAACTCGCGGTCACGGTGGAGCCGGCCTGCCGCAACCAGGGCATCGGCACGCGCCTGCTGGAAGAGGCCCTGCTGATCGCCCGCAACCGCGGCTTCGAAACCCTCTACCTGCTCTGCCTGCCGGAGAACCAGCAGATGCAGCGCATCGCCCGCAAGTTCGGCGAACGGCTCGCTGTCCAGGACAGCGGTGTCGAGGTGCGGGTGAAGAGCCCGCAGCCCAGCCCGCTGTCGTTCTTCGCGGAGATCTTCGGCGATGCCGTGGCCTTCTGGCAGACCGCCGCCAGCCGCGCCGCCAACGACGACACCCCGCCCGCGCCGCACCCGCCGCCGCCCACCCCTCGGCCGGGCTGACGCGCGCCGACAGACGCGGCATGGACTATTGAAATGTCAGAGAGATTGTGGCGACCCCAACGGGATTCGAACCCGTGTTGCCGGCGTGAAAGGCCGGTGTCCTAGGCCTCTAGACGATGGGGTCTCGAGAGCGCTGAGGATTTAGCCGCTTCGCCGCGGGAATGCAAGCCTCCGCAGCGCCGCCGCCCGGAATTGACGCCGGAAATGGCGTTCAACCCGCCCGCCATTCTCGCCCCCGCGCCGGTTACTCCCCGGAGGGGCCGGACGGCCCAAACGGCACCGGCCGCGCCGCCGTCTGCGGGACGCTCTCCGCCGCGCCCGCGTGCCCCTCATCCCGCAGCCCGGCGATCGGCACGCCGCCGATCTCCTTGATCAGCTTCTCCAGGATCGCCAGGGAAAAGGATTCGTAGTCGTTGGCCGTCATCACGAAGGCGCCGGCGCCGCCGATCACCGAGTTGCGGTAGTAGGCCGCCACCGAGGTGTCCTCGTTGAGGATCGCCAGGCCGTTCACGGTGACGCCGCTGAGCACCGCCACATCGCGCAGGTTCTCCGGTTGGGCGCCCTGGTTGGCCCGCCCGTCGCCGGAGATGTCGACCACCTTGCGGGCGCCCTCGTAGCCGTTGCGCTCTATCTCCATCAGGGAAAAGGCGATGGCGCCGCCGATCGCCGTGCCGCCGCCGTCGAGAAAGCGCGGCGTCGCGTCGATGGCGTCGGCGAAGGCCCTGACGCTGTCCTCGTCGTCCAGCAGCCGCCAGTCGACGGCGATCTGCTGGCGGCGGTTGTCCGACCACTGGATCATCGCAACCGCCACGCCGCCGGCGCCGTGCGCCTGTATGGCGGCGATCACCGGGATGCTGCGGAAGGCCTCGGAGAAGCCGCGCATCTGCAGGTCGAATTCCTCGACCGACACCGAGGAAGAGGTATCCACGGCCAGCACCAGTTCCAGCGCCACCGGCGTGCCGGGGCCGGTCTCGAAGGGCTCCAACTGGGCGAAACCGGCCTGCGGAACCGCGAAGACGCAGCCCAGGGCCCAAATCGTCGCCCAAAGCCGGCGCCAAGCCCGAAGGCGGAATATCTCCACTGCCATGGGCCAGAGCCTAACCGCTGGCGCCACCCGCTGTCCCCCACGATTAGACGGGCTGACCGGAAATTGATCGGCCGCGCCGGCCGCGGAGCGCGGATCAACCGGCGGACACCAGCGCCGCGTCCTCGATCACGAACTGGACGGACTCACGGCCGCCCCAGCGGTCGGCCTGGAGGCGCCCGGCAATGTGCAGCGGCAGTCCGGCGGTCTGCAGCAGGGCCGGGCCCAGGGCGCTGTCGAGGGCGCGAAAGGCGATGCCCTTGATGCTGCCGCCCCCCGCACCGCGTCCCGAACCACCCGGAAGGTCGCCGAGAAAGCAGCGCACGTGGTTGTCGCCGACCACGGAGGCCTTGGCGACCCGCACCGCCGGCAGGGCGAAGCGCGGCTGCGCGTTGCCGACACCGAAGGGGCCGCAGCTCTCGAGCTGGTCCAGCAGTTCCAGTGTCGCGGCGCGCGGCTTCAAGGCGCCGTCGATGCCGAGCGACGGCTGGTAGTCGATCTCCGCCAGGCGGCGCGCCAGCCGGGCGTCGAGGAAAGCGCCCAGTTCCGCGAGGCTCCGCGCCGCGACGGTGAGGCCCGCCGCCATGGGATGGCCGCCGCCGTTCACCAGCAGGCCTTCCTGGCGCGCGGCGATGACCGCGGCGCCGAGATCCACACCCGGCACCGAGCGCGCCGAACCCTTGCCGACGCCGTTGTCCAGCGCCACCACCAGCGCCGGCTTGTTGAAGCGCTCCTTCAGGCGGCTGGCGACGATGCCGATGACGCCGGCATGCCAGCCTTCGGCGGCGGCCAGCACCAGCCCCTCGCCCGGCCCCCCCAAGGGACTTGAAGCTTCCTCGACCTGGCGGATGGCCTGGTCGAGCACCTGCAGTTCGATCTCCTTGCGCTCGGCGTTGTAGCCGTCGAGCCGCGCCGCCAGGGCGGCCGCCGCGCCGGGATCCTCGCAAGTCAGCAGGCGCGCGCCGAGCGGCGCCTCGCCGACACGGCCGCCGGCGTTGACCCGGGGGCCGAGCAGGAAACCGGCGTGATAGGTGCCGGGCTTCTCGGCGATGCGCGAGACGTCGCTCAAGGCCGAGAGGCCGACATTGCCGCGCCCGGCCATGACCTTCAGGCCCTGCGCCACGTAGGCGCGGTTGAGCCCGGTGAGCGGCACCACGTCGCAGACGGTGCCCAGCGCCACCAGGTCGAGCCACTGGCGCAAGTCGGGCTCCGGGCGCCGCGCCTTGGCGTACCAGCCGGCCTCGCGCAGCGCCCGGTTGAGCGCCACCACCAGCAGGAAGGCGACGCCGACCGCCGCCAGCTGTCCCTGGCCGGAAACGTCGTCCAGGCGGTTGGGATTGATCACCGCCGCCGCCGCCGGCAGGCGCGGCTCGGCGGCATGATGGTCGATGACGATGACCTCCAGTCCCGCCGCCGCCGCCTCGGCCAGGGCCTCGAAGGCGGTGATGCCGCAATCGACGGTGATGACCAGCGCCACCCCGGCGGCCTTCAGGCGCTTCAGGGCCGGCGCGTTGGGGCCGTAGCCTTCGGCGAGGCGGTCGGGAATGTAGATTTCCAGTTCGATGCCGAGGGCGGCGAAGAACCGCGCCAGCACCGCCGAGGAGGTCGCGCCGTCGACGTCATAGTCGCCGAAGACGGCCAGCCGTTCGCCCGCTTCCACCGCGCGCAGCAGACGGGCCACGGCACGGTCCATGTCCATCAGCACCGAAGGGTCCGGCAGGTAGTCGCGCAGGGTCGGGTTGAGGAAGCGCCCGGCCTCCTCTGCAGTGACACCGCGCGCCGCCAGCACCCGGCCGATGACCTCCGGCAGGCCGAGCTGCTGCGAAAGCGCCAGGCCGTGCCGGCTGTCGGCCAGACGTTCCTCCCAGCGTTTGCCGGTCAGCGACGATTCGACGCCGAGGAAGCAGCCGCGCTCCATCACGGGCCGCTAGACGCCGAGATCGTCGTACCAGGTCTTGCGCTCGAAATTGTGGTGCGCCTCGACGTAGCGCACGGTGCCGGACTTGGAGCGCATGACCACCGAGTGCGTGGTGGCGCCGCCCTGGAAGCGGCGCACGCCGCGCAGCATCGAACCGTCGGTCACGCCGGTGGCGGCGAACATCACGTCGCCGCTGGCCAGTTCGTGCAGCTTGTACTTTCGGTCGTAATCGGTGATGCCCCAACGGTCGGCGCGCTTGCGCTCGTCGTCGTTGCGGAACACCAGCCGGCCCTGGAACTGTCCGCCGATGCAGCGCAGCGCGGCGGCGGCCAGCACACCCTCGGGGGCGCCGCCGACACCCATGTAGATATCGACGCCGCTGTCCTTGCTGCTGGTCGCCATGACGCCGGAGACGTCGCCGTCACCGATCAGCATGATGCGGGCGCCGGCCTCGCGCACCTTGGCGATGATCTCGCTGTGGCGCGGCCGGTCGAGGATGCAGGCCACCAGGTCGGAGACAGCGACGCCCTTGGCCCTGGCGAGGTTCTTCAAGTTCGTCGCCGGGTCCTCGTCGAGGTCGACGAGGTCGTCCGGCAGCCCGCCGCCGACGGCGATCTTGCTCATGTAGGTGTCGGGCGCGTTGAGGAAGTTGCCGGCCTCGGCCATGGCGATCACCGCCAGCGCGTTATGGCCGCCCTTGGCGGTGATGGTGGTGCCTTCCAGCGGGTCCAGGGCGATGTCGATCTTGGGGCCGCCGGCGCCGACTTCCTCGCCGATGAACAGCATCGGCGCTTCGTCGCGCTCGCCCTCGCCGATCACCACCGTGCCGGCGATCTCCAGGCCGTTCAGCGACTGGCGCATGGCGTTGACCGCCGCCTGGTCGGCCGCCTTCTCGTCGCCGCGCCCCATCAGGCGCGAGGCGGCCAGGGCCGCGGCCTCGGTGACGCGGACGGTTTCCAGGGCAAGGTTGCGGTCCATCGCGCTGGTGGAAGCGGTAGCTTTGGGCATCGGATCCTCGTTTCTGCTGGCTTTTGAGAGGCGGTTAAAGATCTATGATCCGGATCAGCCGCGGCGGCTCGACCACGGCGTCCAGCGCGCCGATGCGGGCAAGCGCCCGCTGAATCTGCGCTTCTTCGGTGTCATGGGTCATGATGATGACCGGCACCGCTTCGCCCTCTCCCTCGGCGCGGCCGCGCTGGATCATCGATTCCATCGAGATGTTCTCGTCGCGCAGGGTTGCCGCCACATCGGCGATCACGCCCGGCTGGTCGATGACCAGCAGGCGCAGGTAGTAGGGACAATGATGCTCAGCCATCGGCAGGTTGGGCAAGCGCTTGAGCGCGCCCGCCGCGATGCCGAAGACCGGCAGGATGGTGCCGCGCGCGATGTCGATCAGGTCCGCCACAACCGCCGAGGCGGTCGGCCCGGCGCCGGCGCCGCGGCCCTCGTACATCGTGGTGTCGACGAAATCGCCGTCGGCCACGACCGCGTTGAACACGCCGGAGACGCTGGCGATGGGCAGGTTCTTGGCGACCATGCAGGGATGCACGCGCTGCTCTATGGCGCCGTTGACCTGCTGCGCCACGCCGAGCAGCTTGATGCAGAAACCGAACTCGTCGGCATAGGCGACGTCAAGGGCGGAGACGTTGCGGATCCCCTCGACGTGGACGGCGGCGAAATCGACCTCGCAGCCGAACGCCAGGGCGGTGAGGATCGCCAGTTTGTGCGCGGTGTCGATGCCGTCGACGTCGAAGCTGGGATCGGCCTCGGCATAGCCCAGCTTCTGCGCCTCGGCCAAAACGGTCTCGAAGTCCTGCCCGCCTTTTGGATTGCCGCCGGCTTCGACGTCGCCGGCCATCCGGGTCAGGATGTAGTTGCAGGTGCCGTTGAGGATGCCGTAGACGCGGTTGATGCGGTTGCCGGCCAATCCCTCGCGCAAGCCCTTGATGATGGGGATGCCGCCGGCCACCGCCGCCTCGTAGCCGATGGTCCGCCCGGCGCCTTCCGCCAGGCCGGCCAGCGCGGTACCGTGATGGGCGAGCAGCGCCTTGTTGGCGGTCACCACATGGCGCCCGGCGGCCAAAGCGGTTTCGGCCACCCGCTTGGCCGGATCCTCCGAGCCGCCAATCAGCTCGACCACCACATCGGCCTCGGCGTCGCGGGCCATGGCCACCGGATCGTCGAACCACTGGCAGCCCGAGAGGTCGACGCCGCGGTCGCGCTTGCGGTCGCGTGCCGAGACGGCGGTCACCCGCAGCGGGCGCCCGGCCCGGGCCGCGATGGCCTCGACGTTGTCGTGAAGCAGGCGCAGGGTGCCGGCGCCGACCGTGCCGAGCCCGGCCACGGCTATGCGGAGAGAATTGCTCAAGAAGCGACGTTCCGAACCATAGCGCCCCGGCCGTTGACGCCTAGGGACTTGAGAAATGCCTTGATGTTGCGCACGGCCTGGCGCGTGCGATGCTCGTTCTCGACCAGACCCAGACGCACGAAGCCCTCACCGTATTCCCCGAAACCGATGCCGGGCGCCACCGCCACCTGGGCCTCTTCCAGCAGCAGCTTGGAGAATTCCAGCGATCCCATTTCCTTCAGCGCCGGGGGCAGCGGCGCCCAGCAGAACATGGTCGCCGGCGGGCTGGGGATCGGCCAACCCGCCGCGTCCAGGCCCGCGACCAGGACGTCGCGGCGCGAGCGGTAGCGCGCGCGCATCTCGTCGATGCAGTCCTGCGGCCCGTTCAGCGCCGCCGTGGCGGCCACCTGGATCGGCGTGAAGGCGCCGTAGTCGAGGTACGACTTCACCCGCCCCAAGGCGGCGATGAGGTCCGGATTGCCGGCGCAGAAACCGATGCGCCAGCCGGGCATGGAATAGGTCTTGCTGAGCGAGGTGAACTCCACCGCGATGTCCTTGGCGCCGGGCACCTGCAGGATCGACGGCGGCGGCTTGCCGTCGAAATAGACCTCGGCGTAGGCGAGGTCGGAGATCACGTAGATCCGGTGTTCCCGGCAGAAATCGACGACCGTGGAATAGAAATTCAAATCAATGACTTCCGCCGTCGGGTTCGACGGATAGTTGAGCACCAGCGCCGAGGGCTTGGGGACCGAGTGGCGGACCGCCCGCGCGAGCTGATCCAGCAGATCGAAGTCCGGCCCGACCGGGAGCGAGCGGATCGCCGCCCCGGCGATGATGAAGCCGAAAGCGTGGATCGGATAGCTCGGATTGGGTGCCAGGATGATGTCGCCGGGACTGGTGATGGCCTGGGCCAGGTTGGCCAGGCCCTCCTTGGAGCCGAGGGTCACGATGACTTCGCGTTCCGGGTCCAGGTCGACGCCGAAACGCCGGTCGTAGTAAGCGCAGAGCGCCCGGCGCAGGCCCGGGATGCCGCGCGACGTCGAATAGCGGTGCGCCCGCGGATCGGCCAGGGTCTCGGCCAGCTTGTCGATGACGTGCTGGGGCGGCGGCTGGTCGGGATTGCCCATGCCGAAGTCGATAATGTCCGCGCCGGCGGCGCGGGCCTTGGATTTCAAGGCATTGACCTCGGCGAAAACATAAGGCGGCAGGCGCTTGATGCGGTGGAATTCCTCAGTCATGGCCGTTTCAGAAGAAGCCCTTCCGGCCCACGAAAGCCGCTGTTGAGAAACCGCCCTGGCGCCAGCCTGATTGAGCGGCGGTTGGAGGAACCGCCAAGCCGAGCGGCCCGGCGGCTTCTTGTAGCGACCGCGGGTCTATTTTTCCAGGAAGATTTCGACCCGCCGGTTGCCGGCCTCGCCGGATGGCATGAACTCATGATAGACGGGCTCCGCGTCGCCCACCGCCTCGGCCCGCACGGCCCCGGCGGCGACGCCGAGGGCCAGCAGTTCCGCCTGCACCGACTCGGCGCGCGTCAGCGACATGTCGAAGTTGGCGATCTGGTGCTCCTCCGGCGTGGTGTTCCGGGTGCGGCTGCTGGAATGGCCGACCACGCGCAGGCGGCCGCCGCGCTGCCGGTGCAAGGCCGCGATATCGCGCAGGACGGAGCGGTCGCCGGCGTCGAGTTCGGACGAACCGTGCGAGAAGAATATAATGGCGGCAAGCTGTCCAGCCCCGCCCGCGGCGGTGGTGAGCGGCACACCGGCCAGCTGGTCGCTGGTGGTCACGGCATCGCCGCTGATGATGACGCTGCGCGAAAACGGGTCGGGGGCGGCCGCAGTGACCAGCGGCGCCGGCTCTCCGGCCGGCGGGCTGTCCACCGGCTGCGTAAAGGTGGCCTGGTCGCGGTCGCGGATCATCTGCGCCATCAGGCGCTCGCGATCTTCCGGCGCCAGGCTCGGTTTCGCTTCGCCGGGCACCTGCGACAGTGTCGGGAACTCGTCCTTGGCCCCTTCGGTCGTCACCTGCTGCGGCTGCCGCGCCGCTGCCTGCTCCGGGCTCTGGGTCGCCTCTTTGATGGCGGCGCAAGCCGAGAGCGCCAGCGCCAGGGCAATTGTCACAACGGGCGGGACGGCCCGGAGGCAATGCCGCCTCACTGCCTGAATCGCGCGGTCCTTAGCTTCCTGCTTGTTGGTCATCGCCATTATTCTTCCTTGCACCGGCCATAGTGGTTCCAAAAGCCGTCTCAACTGATTGTTTTTTCTCCAACAAGAGCGATTTCGGCACGCTTTCTGTCGGCGTCACTGCTATTGAAACAACAGCACCCCCCTATTACCTTGCGAACGATCCGGCATCAACACAGCCGATAGCCGCCTCTGCGATACTCTGCAGGGAGCACAACCCCTCAGCAGGATAGGGAAGCCTACATGGCGGAGCAACAGCCCCCAGAAGTCAAACTGCCGGATCCTGTGGAATTCTCGAAGTCCATGACGCGCATCGCGGAGCGCAGCCAGAAGCTGGTGAGCGAGTTCCTGGCGCGCCAGGAGCCGCAGGAAAACGGGCCCTCGGCCATGGACCCGATGAACATCGGGACCGCCTTCATGGAGATGACCCAGCGCATGATGGCCGACCCGGCCAAGCTGGTGCAGGCGCAGATGACGCTGTGGCAGGACTACATGCGGCTGTGGCAGACCACCACCCAGCGCATGATGGGCCAGGAAGCCGATCCCGTGGCGGCGCCGGAGCGCGGCGACCGGCGCTTCAAGCACCCGGAGTGGGACGAGAACGACCTCTTCGACTTCGTTAAGCAGTCCTACCTGCTGACCGCGCGCTGGATGCAGTCGACGGTCAAGGACGTCGAGGGCCTAGACGACAAGACCGCCCAGAAGGTCGATTTCTATACCCGCCAGTTCGTCGACGCCATGGCGCCCTCGAATTTCCTGATGACCAATCCCGAGGTGCTGCGCGAGACCCTTGAGTCCGGCGGCGAGAACCTGGTGAACGGCCTCGACAATCTGCTCGACGACCTGGAGCGCGGCAAGGGCCGGCTGAAGATCAGGATGACCGACATCGAGGCCTTCGAGCTCGGCGAGAACATTGGGCTCAGTCCCGGCAAGGTCGTCTACCAGAACGACCTGATGCAGCTCATCCAGTACGCCCCAACCACCGAAGAAGTTCACAAGCGGCCGCTGCTGATCATCCCGCCCTGGATCAACAAGTACTACATCCTCGACCTGCGGCCGAAGAATTCCTTCATCCGCTGGGCCGTCGAACAGGGCCACACGGTCTTCGTCATCTCCTGGGTCAATCCCAGCGAAGAGCTGAAGTCGAAGTCCTTCGAGGACTACATGACCGACGGACCGCTGGCGGCGCTCGGGGCCATCGAGAAGGCGACCGGCGAGAAGGACGCTAACGTCATCGGCTATTGCCTGGGCGGCACCCTGCTGGCCAGCACCCTTGCCTACATGACGGCGAAGAAAGACAAGCGCGTGAAGTCGGCCACCTTCTTCACCACGATGCTGGACTTCAGCGATGCCGGTGAATTGGGCGTCTTCATCGACGAGGTGCAGCTCTCCGCCCTCGAAGACAAGATGAACGACAAGGGCTACCTGGAAGGCGCCGACATGGCGACCACCTTCAACATGCTGCGCGCCAACGACCTGATCTGGTCCTTCGTGGTCAACAACTACCTGATGGGCAAGGATCCCTTCCCCTTCGACCTGCTGTACTGGAATTCCGACTCCACGCGCATGCCGGCGGCCATGCACAGCTTCTACCTGCGCAACATGTACCAGCAGAACAAGCTGATCGAGCCGGGCGGCATCTCGCTGAAGGGCGTGAAGATCGATCTCTCGACGGTAAAGCAGCCGGCCTGCGTGGTTTCGACCCGCGAGGACCATATCGCCCCCTGGAAAGCCACCTACGCGGCCACCCGGCTGCTCGGCGGCAAGGTGAAGTTCATCCTCGCCGGCTCCGGCCATATCGCCGGCGTGGTCAACCCGCCGGAAGCCGAGAAGTACGGCTATTGGACCAACGCCAAGAACCCCGGAGAGTCGGAATCCTGGCTGAGCGGCGCGACGGAGCACAAGGGCTCCTGGTGGCCGGAATGGCAGAAGTGGATCGCCGACTTCGGCGGCGGCAAGGTGCCGGCCCGCAGCCCCGGCGACGGCAAGCTGAAGGTCATCGAAGACGCACCGGGCAGCTTCGTCAAGGTGCGCGCCCACGACTGATCCTGCGAGCCGGTTTCCACAAGTCATCCGAGGCCGCGCGGGCATGACTCCCGACCGCATCAAACTGCTCGCCGAGAGCGCGGCGCTGGCCCACCGGCTGGCGCCGTCCGACTGCTGGAAGGACGGCGCCAGCGGCGAGGGCTGCGCCTGGTACCACGGCTTCTGGCCCTACCTGCGCCTGCTGGACTACGGCTCCTCGCCGGCGCTGCACGCGGCCTTCTATCGCGACGGACTGGCGCCCCTGGCGGCGCGCGATGCCGCCGCGCGGGTCCTGGTCTCGGGCGCGGCGGACTTCGCCATGCTGGAGGTCGCCCACGGCGCCTTTGGCGGCGCCGCTAAAGCCCCGCGCTTCACCGTGACCGACCGCTGCGCCACGCCGCTGGCGCTCAGCCGCTGGTACGCCGAGCAGGCCGGCTTCGACATCGAGGCCAGGGCCGCCGACATCTTCTCTTTCAGTGACGACGCGGGCTTCGACGCCATCGTCACCCACTCCTTCCTCGGCAACTTCCCACCCCACCTGCGCCCGCGCCTCCTGGCCGGCTGGCGCGGCCTGCTGCGGCCCGGCGGCAGGCTGCTCACCGTCAACCGCATTCGCGGCGGCGCGGCGCCCGCTGAAACGGTGTTCTCCACCGCCGAGGCCGACGCCTTCGTCGCGCGCCTGACCGGCGACCTCGAGCGTCACCGCCAGTGGCTGAAGCACCCCGTCGCCGAGATCGCCGCCATGGCGCGGGCCTATCTGAACGAAAAGAAATCCTATCCCGTGCGCACCCGCGAAGAACTGGCCGCTCTGTTCGACGACGCCGGCTTCGAACTGGAGGTCTTCGCCGAACTGGAGACCGGCGACCCCGGCGCTTCCCGCCCCGCCGGCCCGACCCTGCCCGGCGGCGCCACCTACATGAAGATCGTCGCGCGGCGCTGAATTCCCGGCCGCGAGATTTGAATCACTCGGTCGCGAGCGCTTGGAGATGCCGGACCCGGGCAGCTTCGCCGCGTCCGTGTTCGATCACTTTCAAGACCCCCTGCCCTGGGTCGCCGAGCGGCGCCGACGCGCCGAAACCGTTCGCGTTGAAGGCGGCTGGGTGTTCGCGGCCGGCAGAGGCAAACTGTCCGCGCCGACTTCTTCGCTGCATCGCCGTTCGGACTGCGGGGTCGTCCGCAAGGGCAGCTACATTTCCATCGATATCCGCACGTACGCGACGGCGCCGTGGCTGGCCCGCTCCTTGGCGGACAGCCTGGTTGGCTCTTAGCCGGCGGCTTCTCGATCATCAGGCCGCGCCCCGTCGCTGGAACGCCCCGGCGCGGATCATTCGATCATCCGAACGAGGGGGGACGCTTACGATGCATTGAGGGACCAAATCGTCGGCGCCTACCCCTTGTGCTATCCTAGGCGACCGTCGAAGTGCGGTACTCTGCGAAGGCTGGCCAGGTCCCTTGGGGCCCTGCCGGCGGACCGGCGTTGGGGGTTGTGACCGCGAACGATTCACCGAAGGAGAGGACCCATGTGGCGTAAGCTCGGGAGTGTTCTAGTCCTTTGCCTGACTTCCGTTGGCTGCAGCAACACCTACGTGCTGACCAGCGGCGCCGTCGACACCGCTTTCGTCCCGGCCGGCACCGGCCAGATCTTCGAGCTCGACGCCTGCGGCGCCTGCTTCCTGGGCGAAGCGGACCAGGTTTTCGCGGTGCCGCCCAACTTTGCGCAGATCAACGCCTATCGCCTGAACAGCACCGACGGCGGCTACTACCACAAGCCGGGACAGTGCGATTGCTTCGTCGGCGAGGTCTGGATGTACTTCAATTCCAACAAGCAGCCCTATCCCAACGGCAACCCGGAGCCGGTGATTGTCACGGGAAACGGGTTCGACACCCCGAGTTCCAGCGGCTACGGCCAGGTGATCCCCACCAATCAGGAGGATTGCCAGCGCTACTACCGGGCCACGCGGATGTGGGAGAAGCTGGAAGGCACCGACACCTGGGTGCCGAAAGACAAACAGATCAATTCCGGCATCTGGGCCAACGGGTCCTGCAGCCTCGGCGGCGCCATGACCTACAGCCCCCAACCGTCGACGACGAACCAGGCGCGGCGCCTGCGGGTCGCGGTGAAGCTGCTGCTCCGCGAGACGGCGCAAAAAGCCGCGGTGGAAATCACCCAGCCGCCGCCGAACTGAAGGTCGGCGAGACGCCAGGGCGACTCCGCCGTGTGATCGCCGGCGGGAGCGTCGGTGCTACTCCGCCGCCTCGAGCGGCGATTGGTGGAGCCAGCCCGGTTCCGACCGACCGCCGACGGCCTGGATCCGAATCCAGGCGCCGCGCCGCTCCAGGACGGTGACGACGGTGTCGCGCGGCAAGGTGGTGGGCGCTTCCCGTGCCGTCGAGAGACCGGCGCGGACATTGACGAAGCGCGCCGCCACGGTCATCGGCGGTTTCTGCGAGAGCTGTTCCTGCGACTACGGTTCCTGCGATTGCGTGAGCGCCCGCAACCGCGACAGCGCGGTGGCTTCGACGTCACTGGCCAGCGCCAGACCTTTCGGCACCCAGTGTTGGATGATCGTCGGTTTGAATTCGCTGTAGAGCAATAAGCCGGCCGCCGCGCAGCCGGCAATCAGGCTGAGCCGCGTGAAACGGCGCCCGGCATCGCCGAAGCCCTGCTTCCTCGCCACCGAGCGCAGCGCGCGCCGGCTCCTGCCGGCGGTGGCCGAGGCTGTCTTCTGCCATTCGGCGCGGGCCGTCGCGAAGCGCTTGGCTTCCGCCGCGCGCCACCTGGCTTCCGCAGTCGCGAGAGCGGTCTGCGCTTCGCTGTGCCAGCTCTCGCGCGCCGCTTCGAGTTGCGCCGCCGACGCGGCTTCGGCTTCTTCAAGCGCCTGCTTCACCGTCGCGGCGAGGCGCGCCTCGTCGGCTTGCGGCGCGCAGCGCGGGCCGCTTTCCGGCTCGGCCGCCGCCGCGTTTTCCCGAAGCGCCGCGATCTCGCTCGCCAACGCAGTCGCTTCTCGCACTGCAGCGGCAGCCCTTGCCGCCGCATCGTCGCGGGCGGCACGCTCAGCCAGGATACCCTGCTGCCACTCGCGCTCCAGTTCTGCGGCCTGTGCGGTGAGGCGTTCCCGGGTCTCCGCCTGCCACCGCGCTTCGGCTTCTGCCAGTCTCATTTCGAGGCGCAGCACCTCTGATGCCGACTCGTCGAGTTGTCGCTTTGCCGCCTCGGCCGCGGCGGCCCGTGTCCGGGCCGCGTCGAGTTCGCCCGACAGTTCGGTCAGATTCCGCGCCGACTCACCGGCCCGCGCTTCCGCGTCCCTCCGGGCGGCGCGTTCGGCCTGGACTTTGCGGCGCCATTCCTCTTCCAATGCGGCGGCCTGTTCCGCGACCCGCTGGTCGCTCTCGGCCTGCCATTGCCGCTTGGCCTCGACCAACCCCAACCGCGCTTTTCGCGCACTCAGCCGCAGCGCCGCCGCGACCCGGCGCTCCATCCGCGCTTGCCAAGCCGCCGGTGCCGGCGGGGCGGGCAGCGGTCCACCGGCCGCCCTGGACGCGGTTGTGATCGAAAACAGCGGCACATCGAACTGCCCGACGACGGTCGCGTTCTCATCCTTGTCGATACCGACGAGCCGGATCGCCAGCGTCAGCGGCGGCGCCGCGCCCTCCGGCAGCAGGAGTTCGAGGCCCTCCAGGTCGCCCTGGGCCAGCGACCAGCTGGCGTCCTCGTTGCCGACGCCTTGAGAGAAACATGCCTGGGGCGGCAGATGCACGACGCGCAGCGAGAGCCGCCGAAGATGGCCATAGGGGGTCAGCAGCGGTGCGAGGTCGAGTGGAATGCCGGCGTGAGACGCGGCGCGGTCGGCAGCGGCAGCGGCAGCGGCAGCGGTAAAGTCGCTCATAGATATCGTCCTTCAGCGGCGCGGCGCCTGGTATTTCACGGCACCGCCGCTTTGATCCCCAAGGCGCCATTGTCCCCCGGCACCGGTAAACCCATCGTTCATCGCCGGCGGATTCAGCCGGGACCGCGCGTTTTCCCGAGTCGCTCCAGCCATTGGAAAAACGGCGAGCGATCAACGCGTTATGAATAGAAAGGCTGTTGGGGAAAGGCGGCATTTCCGACAAATGCCGCGGTCAGACACCGGCGTTTCCGGAAAACGCCCGGCGCCGGCGAAGGGTCAGTCCCGCACCTTGCAGACGAAGTCGTCGTAATTGCCGCGCACACTGCGCAGCACTCTGCGCGCAACGTCTAAGACGATCCACCGGACACTGCTGCGGGCGCCCGCTCCGGTTCCCGGCTTTCGATGGGGTGCTGCTTTTCCCAGGCCTCGATGTAGTTGCGGCTGCGCGGCACCGCGTCCCTCGCCTTGCTCAATTGAATCTGCACGACGATGTGACTGCCCTGCATGAAGGTTAGTTCGCTGGTGGCCAGGTAGAATTCCCACATGCGGCAGAAGCGTTCGTCGAACAGCGCTGCCGCCTGGACCCGGTTGTCGGCGAAGCGCTCCCGCCAGTGGCGGCAGGTGTAGCCGTAGTGATCCCGCCAGACTTCGATATCGTTGATGAACATCCGGGTCTTCTCAATCTCCGGCACGATCTCTGAAATCGCCGGCGAGTAGCCGCCCGGAAAGACGTGCTTTCGGATGAACTTGTTGGTCGCGCTCGGACCGTTGCGCCGTGCGATGCTATGCAGCAGCGCGATGCCGTCCACGGCGAGCAGTTCGCGCACCTTGCGAAAGAATTCTCCAAAGTGGGCGACGCCCACGTGCTCGAACATGCCGACGGAAACAACCCGGTCGAAGGGCCCTTCGACCGCGCGATAGTCTTGCTCCAGGAAGGTCACGCAGTCGGCAACACCGGCGGCGACGGCCCGCTGCTCCGCGATGCGCCGCTGTTCCGGTGACAGGGTCACGCCCACCACCTCGGCGCCGCAGGTTTGCGCCAGGTAGATCGCCATGCCGCCCCAGCCACAGCCGATGTCGAGCACGCGCATGCCCGGTTCGATGCAGAGCTTCGCGGCGATATGGCGCTTCTTTGCGGCCTGCGCCGTCTCCAGGTCGTCGCTGACCTTCTCGAAGTAGCCGCAGGAGTATTGCATGTCGGCGTCGAGGAACAGCCGGTACATCTCGGCATTGAGATCGTAGTGATGGCGCGCATTGCGCGAGGCCACGCGGGCGGGGTTGAACTGAAACAACCGCCGGAGCAGCTTCTGGAAGGACTTGCTGCGGCTCTCGGCGCCCGGCTTTTTCCCGCCCTTACGGCTCTGCTTCAGATACAGCAGGAAATCGTAGATCGAGCCCCCCTCGATCTCGATCTCGCCGTTCATGTAACCCTCGGGCAAATGCAGGGCGGGATTGAGCGCCAGCTTGCGAATGATGGCCCAATTGTCGAAGCGGACCGTGAGCGCCGTTTCGGCGCCGTCGCCGACGACGATCAGTTGCCCCTCTGGATCGATCACCCGCAACGAACCGCTACGGAAATATGCTTTGAGCAAGCGGCGTAACATTGCCGCGCCAAGGACCTTACTCATGCCGATGCGGCTCCGGCTTTGTTCCAACTGTGCAAAAACTCCACTCCGGCGGTTGGACCCTGTGGGTCCAGCATGAACGACGGCCCAGGTTACCACAGCCCGGGGTCTCGGCAGAATGGTTCAATCCGCTCCACCGAATGCCGCGACTAAACACCTAGTCGCGCACTAGGCAGACGAAGTCTTCGTACTTGCCGCCGGCGCTGCGCGGGATCTCGTCGGCGAGCGTGATCCGCACGGTCATGCCTTCCGGCATGGTGGCGCGCACATGGGCGAGCAGGCGTTGTTCCTCGTCGCCCTCGAAGGGCCGCCAGAGCGCGAAGCGCGCCTCGATGTTCCTGCGGTCGTGCTGGACGAACTGGAACTGTCGCACCGGTCCCAGGGTCACCAGGGTGCGGGTGCCGAAGGCCGGCCAGACGCGCTGGCCGTCGGGCAGCACCAGCATGTTGCGCACCCGCCCGAGAATGCGCTCGAGCACCGGCAGGCCGCGGCCGCAGGGACTGGGCCCGCCGACCGTCGCGTAATCGCCGATGTCGTAGCGCAGCAGCGGCATAGCGAAACCATAGAGCGGGGTGACCACCACGCGGCCGGTCTCACTGGCGCGGCAGGGCTCGCCCGCTTCATCCAACACTTCCAGCAGCACCGATTCCGCCTGCACCAGATAGTGATCGTGGCCGGGGCATTGGAGGGCGAAGTAACCGCACTCCTGGGCGCTGTACATGTCGGCGATCTCAAGCCCCAGGACTTCGCGGCACTGTGCCCGTAATTCCGGCGCCACGATCTCGGCCATGGTCCTGATCTGGCGCAGGCCGGGAAATCTGATGCCCTTGTCGCGGCAGACATCGATCAGGGCCTGCAGGTTGGTGGGATAGCAAAGCAGGAAAGCCGGTTTTTCCTCCTGCAGCCATCTGACCTGTTCATCGAGCGCCGTGTTGATGCTGAGCAGGCTGCCCGGCCCCGAGTAGAAAGCGTGGCTGACCGGGGGCTGCCAGGAGCCGAACCTGATGCTGCGCCGGTCGCGGGTGTCGTGCCCCTTGATCTTTCTTATGGCGGCGAACTTCTGCCACAGCTCCCGCCGGTGCCAGAGGTGGTCGCGCAGCGTGAGGGCGCCCCAGAGCTGCTGGGCGACGGCCGTGGTCAGCACCGTCACCGGTTTGCCGGTAGAGCCGGAACTCGACACCCTCGTCGCTTTGCCGTGGCCCTTCGGATAGGGCGCGCTGGCCAGGTCTTCGCCCCGTGACTGAAGATCCTCGCGGGTCAGCAGCGGGATGCGCCGCCAGTCCTCCGGGCGGATCGGCTTGCCGTTCGGGATCGCGGCCTCGGCCAGGCGCTGGCGATAGAACGGCACCGTGGCGGCGGCGTGGGCGGCCAGATGGCTGGCCTGAAGGTACTGCCGGCGCCGCACCTCCGCCGGCGGCAGCCACTCGGACTGCTGCAACTGGTAGAGCAGCGCCAGCAGCCCCTGCCCGCCCAGGCCGGGCAGGCCGGGCCAGGCGATGCCCTCGACTTCGCTTTTCACCGGATAATGAAGATAGGGTGTCAAGACAGCCAGCCCGGCAACAGGACAAGGGGAACGGCGAGAAGCTTGCCGGCCACAACCCAAACCACGGCGAAGGCGAGGCCGCCGGTCAGCACCGCCGCGAAGGCGCCGGCGCCGTTCACCCGGGTGTAGACCGCGGCGAAAACCGCGAGGCCGATGGGGTAGCCCAGCAACAGCAGCAGCGGCGCCGCCGACAGGCACCATAGCAGACCCAGGAAGGAACCGCGCAGGGCCTGCCAGTAGGCCAGCTGCAACGCGCCCTCTGCCGTGCTCTCGGTGATCTTGAGAGTCCTGAAAACGCGAACGGCAGATAGAACGACCAGCGCAAGGGCGATGAGTGCCGGCGGCAGAATGACGATCGGCCCCTGCCCGACGACGAGCCAGCCGTGCAGGCAGAGCGCCACCGCGGCGGCGCAGACGACGAAGAGAAAGACGATCTCCGTCTGCTTCATGCGCCGCTCCGCGACGACCAACGGCGCAGCAACGCCCAGAGCCTGGACCAGAACAGCCCGGCCAGCAGAAAGGCGACGATGGCGAGGACGCCCGGCTGCAGCACGAAAGAGAAGCCATGGCTGCGCAGCGAGATGTGCAGGTAGGTCTCGATCAGCGGCGCCAGGATGAAACCGAGCAGCAGTGCCGGGCGGCTGTAGCCGTAGGCCCGCATGAACCAGCCGAGCAGGCCGAACAGGAAGACCGCCAGCACGTCATAGGGTTCGTTGGCGACGGCATAGGCGCCGATCACCACCAGCACCATGATCGCCGGGCTGAGGAAGTGCGCCGGGACGGCCAGCACCCGCAGCATCAGCGGCGCGCAGGCGATCATCACAATGACCGCCAGCAGGTTGGCGATGGCCAGGGTAATGGCCAAGCCGATGGCGATGTCCATATGCGCGTCGAGGAAATCCGGCCCGGGCTCCAGACCCAGAATCAAAAAGCCGCCCAGCAGCACAGCCATGCCGGCCGAGCCCGGCAGGCCGAGCGCCAGGGTGGTCAGCAGGGCACCGCCTTCCTTGGCGTTGTTGCTGCATTCCGGCGCGACGATGCCGGCGATGGCGCCCCGACCGAAGACCTCGTTGTCGCCGCCACCGGTGGCGGCCCGCGCGGCGGCGCGCTTCTTGGCCGCGGCATAGGCCAGGAAGGGGGCGGTCTCGCCGCCGACCCCCGGCACGATGCCGACCAGCACCCCGATCAGCGATGACCGCAGCGCCAGCGCGGGGCGGCGGAACGGGGCCAGCAGGCCATGGCTGACCTCGGCCCGCGACGACTCCCGGCGTCCCTCGCCGTTGCGCCGCGCCGCTTCGACGCTGAGCCCGATCACCTCCGGCACCGCGAAGAGTCCCAGCACGATCGGCACCAGCCGCATGCCGTCCAGAAGATAGTCGAAGTCCAGCCAGAAGCGCGGCTCGCCGGTGATCCGCTGCCAGCCGAAGGTCGCCAGGAACATGCCCAGTGCCGCGGCGATGAGTCCGCGCAGAGGATCTTCGCGGCCGATGATGGCGATGCAGATGACGCCGAGCAGCGCCAGGGTGAAGGTCTCCGGCGCCCCGAACAACTTCACGACCGGCAACAGCAGCGGCAGCAGCGCCACCAGGGCGACCACGCCGATGATGCCGCCGAGTCCCGAGGCCGCCAGCGCGGCGCCGATGGCTTCGCCATGGCGGCCCTGCTCGCGCAGCGGCGCCCCGTCGATCACCGTCGCCGCATTGGCCGGCGCGCCGGGAATTCCAAGGACGATGGCGGTGAGCGACCCCCCGGTGCTGACGACGGCATGGGCGGCGAGCAGAAAGGCCAGGCCCGACATCGGCTGCAGGCCATAGACGAAAGGCAGCAGCAGCGCCAGGGCACTGAGGCCGCTGAGGCCGGGGAGAACGCCCATGACGAGCCCGATCGGCACCGCCAGGGCGACCAGCAGCAACACCGTGGGATCGAAGAACAGCGCGATTCCGCCGCCCAGGGCCTCGAGCATCAAGGGGTCCTTCGCGTCTCGCCTGGATTGGCCGCCTGGCTTGGCCGGGAGTCAGTAGTACTTGATCAGGACCACGTCTCGCAGGCGCTCGATATCGCCCGCCGTCAGGCCGGACACCGTCTGGGCGATCAGGCCCGCGACCTTGTCGTGGCTCGCCATGTTCAAGGGGCGCTTCTTCGCCTCCGCCTCGGCGACGACGGCCGGGTCGGTCAGGACCTGGACGACGACGTCGCGCAGATAGGCCAGGCGGTCCGCCGGTATGCCGGGCGCCGCGATCAGGCTTCGCCCCAGGGCGCCGAGGCTGGCGCGGTAGTCGACCCACCAAGCCTGCTCGGGCGTCAGATCCACGAGTTCGAAGACTGTCGGCACAGCGGGCATCAGCGGAGAGCGTTCGCGGTCCAGAACCGCCACCGCCAGCAGTTGACCCTTGGCGGTCAGCTTGCGCGCCGAGCCCGCCGAAGCGAAGAACCCGTCGACTTCGCCGCGGAGCGCGGCCAGGGCGACTTCCTTGCTGCCCTTGTAGCCGATGATGATCTCGGCGTTGAGGTCGAGGGCCTGGGAAAGCACCGCGGCGTTGTCGGCGATGCCGTCGGTCTTGCCGCCGCCGCCCCACTTCACCGGCCGCTCCGCCGCCCGCAGATCGGCGAGATCGCGGAACGGCGACTCGGCGCTCAGCAGGGCGATCTTGCGCTCACCGGCGACCCGCGCCACCACCGGCAACTCGGTGACGTCGAAACGGATGCCCGGACTGTCGAGGATCTGTCCCAGGGCCGCGGCCTCCAGATTGGCCAGGACCAGGGTCAGGCTGTCGCCTCTGTCCGCCGCGATCTGGCTGATCGCGACCATGCCGCCGCCGCCCGGGCGGTTCTCCACCACCACCGTCGCGCCGAGGCGCTGCTCGAGGAAGGGGGCGAGCAGCCGGGCGTAGGAGTCATAGCCGCCGCCGGGGCCGTAGCCGACCACCAGCTTGACGACCTTGCCTTTGTAAAACTCGGCCGCCGTTTCCGCCGCCGCCGGGCCGGCGGTCAATCCGAACAGCGCGATGGCCAGGGCGAAAGACGCGATGGCCTGGGCGAGGCGTTGCAACTTCATGACCGCGTTCCTTTGAGGATCTGAGGGCAGCGACAACCGTCGCCGTGTCCGTTCCTCAAGCTACCGCTTTCGCCTTATGGAATCATTAACCATATCGGGAACCATCTCGGCCCCTAGCGGGATGGCGGCGGCTCAGGAACCCTGCCGCGCGGCCCGTTCGGCCAGGTGATGGCGCGCCAGTTTCTCGTAGTGGCCGGCCTGATAGACAAAATCGGCCAGTTCGGCCGCTTTCAACTCCCGCATGAAGCGCGCCGGGCGGCCGCTCCACAACTGCCCCGTCTCGACCGTCTTGCCGGGTGTCACCATGGCGCCCGCGGCCACCATGGCGCGGCTCCGCACCACGGCCCGGTCCATGACGATGGCGCCCATGCCGACGAAGGCGCCGTCTTCCACCGTGGCGGCGTGGATCAATGCCTGGTGGCCGACGATGACACCGTCGCCGATGACCGTCGGCATGCCGCCGCCGGTCTCGCGATAGTCGCCGGCGCGGTCGTGATTGCCGTGCACGATGGTGCCGTCCTGCAGGTTGCTCCCCGCCCCGACGCGGATCTTGTTGACGTCGCCGCGCAGCACGCAGCCGAACCAGATCGAGGTCCCCGCACCGATCTCGACGTCGCCGATGATCGCCGCCGTCTCGGCGATGAAGGCGTCGGGGTGGATCTTCGGCCAGAGGCCGCGGTAGGGCAGGATGTGACCGCTCATGAAAACTCCCTCTTGTCCCATTGTCTGGACCGTTCAACGACGGCCCCCGCTCGCCAAGGCAGATAGCCGTCCGGGCCGCCGAGGTCAAACCACTTGCGCCTCGGCGAAGCCGACCCGGGCGCAGGAGAGTCGGGAAGTTCCGCCGCTATCGCGCGGTCGCCCGGCTGCGAATGGCCGGCCGCTTGCGAACGCCGTGCCGAAGGATCCCGCTGTCGCTGGTTCGGAGAGTTCAGTCGGAGCGGCCTGCTGATTGTCTATGTCGTTCCGCCGCCGTTCGCGGAGATCATTTGCCCATTGACGAAGCGTCCGCCCGGGGAGGCGAGGAAGCAGACCAAAGCCGCTATGTCCTCGGGGTCCCCCATGAAGCCGGCGGGGATCCCGGCCAGTTGCTTCGGATCGGCCCCGTCCCGTCCGTCTACCTTGATCGGTCCGGGAGAGACCGCATTGGCGGTGATGCCGCGAGCGGCGAACTCTTGCGACAGCGCCTTGGTCATGCCCCAGAGGCCATGCTTGGCGGCGGAGATCGGCGCGCCTTCGGAATAGCCTCGAATCGCCTTCATACCGGTGATGTTCACCACGCGCCCCCAGTTGCGTTCGACCATTGCGGGCAGGAAGGCGCGGCAGGTAAAGAAGGCCGATGTCAGGTCCAGGTCGATCACCTTCTGCCAGTCTTCGTCGCTCATTTCGAGGAAAGGCTTGTGCGGACGGATCGCGGCATTGTTGACGACGATGTCCACGGCGCCGAAACGCCCGAGCGCCGCTTCGGCTATGGCGGCAACCGTTGCCGACTTGCTGACGTCGCCCATGGCGACGAGCGACTCGACGCCTAAGGCGGCGGCGGCCTCAGCCGTCGCCTCGCAGCCCGCCCGGTCGGAGGAACCGCTCACGACGACATTGCTGCCGAGCCTGGCCAGTTCGACCGCGATCGCGCGGCCGATGTTGCGGCCGGAGCCAGTCACGATGGCGGTCTTTCCCGTGAGAACGTTACGCGTCATATGGTCAACTATCTCCCAGAAGATACCAAGGGTGTTTGAGCGGGGCCGGATCCGCAAACAGAACCCGCGCCATCCGTCTCAGCGGCCGGTCCAATTCGGTTTCCGCTTTTCGAGAAACGCTTCCATGCCCTCGCGGAAGTCGTTGCTGGTGTAGCAGAGGCGAACCAAGTCCTCGCCCTCGCCCTTCGAGAGCCGGGTCTGGAGCCGCAGCAGGGCCTGCTTGGTCGCTTCAAGCGTCAGCGGCGCCATGCCGGCGACATGGGCGGCTAGCGCGCCGGCGCGGGCCAGGAGGGCTTCCTTGTCCGGAACGACTTCGCTGACGAGGCCGATCTCGGCGGCTTCCTCCGCTTCCATCAGGCGCGCGGTGAAAATGAGTTCCTTGATCCGCGCCGCGCCGATCAGATTGTTCAACCGGGCATAGTTGTTCATCGACAGGCAGTTGCCGAGCGTGCGGGCCACGGGAAATCCGAACCGCGTGTTCGCGGCGGCGATCCGCAGGTCGCAGCAGGCCGCGATCGCCGCACCGCCGCCGGTGCAGGCACCCGAGATCGCGGCGATGGTGGGCACGCGGACCGACTCCAGGGCACCGAGGACCCGGTCGATCCGGGCTTCATAGGCGAAGGCGTCCTCGGCCGTCTTGAAGGCGCGGAACTGCGAGATGTCGGTTCCGGAGACGAAGGCCTTTTCGCCGGCCCCCGTCAGCACCAATGCCTTGATGCCGCGGTCTTCTTGGGCAAAGTTGCAGATCTCCGTCAGGCGATCGTACATCGCGAAGGTCATCGCGTTCCGGGCTTCGGGCCGGTTGAAGGTGATCCAGCCAATGCCGTCTTTCGCTTCGAAGAGCAGTACGTCCTTCGCCTCGTTGTCGTTCACGGTGCACTTCCTTCCCTGGTTCCCGCGTGTCGCTCCAGTGTCAAGAAACTGCGTCGGCGCCCCGCGAATTGTCAACACGTTCCGTTTCGCAATCAATGACAGTAGAAGCACTAAGCACCACAGATCCGCGCCTTTGCGGCCTTAAACGCCTCTGGTATATGATTGGAGGGAATTATTGTTGACAATCAGGTGGCCTGAACAGGAAAGTCTCTGCGCTGAGACCGACGTATTTGCGTGAAAGCCCCGCCGGCAGGAATTGTCGGCGAAGTGGAGCGGCTCTCCCGGCGTGATGGCGTGACGGTGACGCGCGCTGTCTTGGAAAAAGCCGCACGAGGATGCCGAAGTTTGCTGGTTTGAAATAATGGAGTAGGTCGACAAACATCCGACGAGTTGCGAGCGGCCCAGCAAGAGCCGATTGTCGGGAGCAATCCGAACAAGGGAGGAAAAAGCATGTTTGAACAGAAATCCGGCGCCCGCAGGGCGCTGCGAATGGGCGCCGTGATCACCGCCTGCATTACGGCTTCCGTCTGGATGAGCGATGTCCAGGCGCAAAGCTATCCCGGCAAGCCGCTGGAATGGACCATCGCCTTTGGGCCGGGCGGCGGCAATGACATCATGTCGCGCACGCTCATCGACATTCTCACGAAATACAAACTCTATCCCGACGACATCTCCGCCGAAAACCGGCCCGGCGGCAGCGGCGCCGTGGGATGGGGCTACCTCTATTCGAAGTCCGGCAGCGGCTACGACATCTCCACCACCAGCGGCAGCTTTATCACCACGCCGCTGCAGGCGGACACGCCTTGGGGTCCCGACGACTTCACCCCAATCGCGCTGCTGGCAACGGACGACCTCGTGCTGGTCGTCAACGGCACCTCAGAGATCGATACGCTGGACGAATTCATCGAAAGCGCCAAGCAGAGCCCGCCGACGATCGGCGGCACCGGCACGGTGAATGTCGACTTCATCGTTCCGAAGCTGTTCTCGAAGAAAGCCGGCTTCGACTTCGACTACGTGTCGTTCAACGCCTTTGGCGAGATGAACACGGCGCTGCTTTCCGACGCGCTCGACGCCATGGTGGCGAACCCGGGCGAGATCCTCGGACTTGTCGAGTCGGGCGACATGAAGGCGATTGCCTTCAGCGGCGAGAAGACGCCCTCCGCCCTCAAGGGCGTGCCGACACTGGCGGAAGCGGGTTACGACATCGGCGTGTCGATGCCGCGCGGCCTGATCCTCGCCCCGGGTGCCCCGGGCGAAGCGCAGACCTGGTGGATCGAGACCATGAAAAAGGTCGTCGAGACGCCGGAATGGGATGACTACATCGAGAAGAACCAACTCACTGAGAACATCAAGTACGGCGATGAGTTCAAGGTGTTCCTGCTGCGGACTCAGGAAGGCTTCGCTGAAATTCTACGCGAGCAGGGCGTCATCAAGTAGACATGGCAACCCAACGACCGGACATCGGCAGCCACCGGGCTGCCGATGTCTAGGGGGACTCGATGCCCATGAGAGTAGCCTTCCTGCTCGTGGTCCTGTTCGCAAGCGGTTTCTATACTTACGTGGCCTTCGCGGACCTGGCCTTCCTGTCGGTGTCGGGACGGCTGGGTCCCGGCTTCTTTCCGCGCCTCATCGGGATCCTGCTGATGGCCTTTTGCCTTTGGGGTCTTTGGTCGGAATTCAAGCGGGGACGCAGTGAAGTCGAGAGAGCCTCCTCGCACTGGCGCACCAGCGGCCTGGTGGTGGTCCTGACGGGGGGCCTCGTCCTCTCGCTGAACTTACTGGGCGGGGTCCTGGCGATGGCGGCCTTTCTGCTGGTCTCCCTCTCGCTGCTCAACCGGGGGCACCATCTTCAGAACCTGGCCGTCGCGGTGGTCTTCCCCGGCAGCATCTACCTGCTGTTCGACAGGCTGCTGAACGCCGCGATGCCCGACGGCGTAATGGCGCTGCCGTTCTGACGTCCGTCCTCCAACACCTGCGCCCCTGACGCCCAAGCCTGCTGGAGTCTCGTACAAGTGGAAATCTTCTCCGACCTCTGGATGGGCCTTTCCGTCGCGATAAGCCCGATCAACCTGCTCTATCTTCTGATCGGCGCGATGGTAGGCATGGTCGTCGGCGTCATTCCCGGCTTCGGTCCTTCGGCGGGCCTCGCGATCCTGCTGCCGGTGACCTTCGGCATGGATCCGATCGGCGCGGTCATGATGCTGGCGGCCATCTACTACGGCGCCATGTACGGGGGCACGATCACCTCGATCCTGTTGAACACGCCAGGCGAGTCGGCGACCGTCGCCAGCACCTTCGACGGCTTTCCGCTGGCGCAGCAGGGCCGCGCCGGCCCCGCGCTGGTGATGCAGGCAGCCGCCTCCTTCGTGGGCGGCACCGTGGGGGTCATCCTGATCACCCTGCTGGCCCCCCTGTTCAGCCAGGTCGCCCGGAATTTCGGCCCTCCCGAGTACTTCCTGCTCGCCATGATGGGCATGTTGACGCTGGTCGTGATGATCGGCTCGAATTGGCGCTATGGGGTGATTTCGGCACTGATCGGTTTCGCGCTCGGCACCGTGGGCGTCGACCTTGAGACCGGCCAGAGCCGCTACACCTTCGGCTCGGCGGAGCTCATCGGCGGAATCCACTTCATCCCGATCGCGATCGGCCTTTTCGGTCTCGGCGAACTCTATTTCGCCTTCTATCAGGGACTGCACGCCAGGGGCTCTGGGACCATCGTCCAGTACACCAAGGACCAGCGCTTCTGGCCGGAAGCGCGCGACTGGATCGAGACTCGCATGACCATGGTGCGCGGCTCCCTGCTTGGCTTCGTCGTCGGTGTCATCCCCGGCGCGGGCGCGACCATCGCCTCGCTGATGGCCTACTCCGTCGAGCGCTCGGTTTCAAAGACGCCGGAGAAATTCGGCAAGGGCGCGATGGCCGGGCTGGTGGCGCCCGAGACCGCGAACAACGCCGCGTCCTCCGGAGCGATGATCCCACTGCTGACTTTGGGCATTCCGGGCTCGGCTTCCACCGCCGTCCTGCTCGCGGCCTTCCTGCTTTGGGGCCTGCGGCCAGGGCCCCTGCTGATGGCGCAGAACCCGGAATTCGCCTGGGGCCTCATCGCCTCGATGTATCTCGGCAACATGGCGCTCCTCGCCATCAACATCTTCGCGATCCCCGTCTTCGTCTGGCTGATTCGGATTCCCTACCGCATCCTGGCGCCCGGCGTCATCGTGATCTGCACCCTCGGCACCTTCAGCGTCAGCGGCTCGATCATCGAAGTCTGGCTGATGTTCTTCGCCGGGATCGCCGGCTTCTTCATGCGTCTTTTCGGATTCTCGCCCGCGGCCCTAGTCCTGGCACTCGTACTCGGTCCGCTCGCCGAAGAGGCGTTGCGCCAGACACTCACGATCTCTCGCGGATCCTTCATGATCTTCATCGAACGCCCCGGCTCGCTGTCGATCATCGCGATCACCCTGGCGATCCTCATCCTCATCCCGCTGATCCAGCGATTGGGGCGTCGCGCGGCAGACAAGAGGGAAGCCGGCTGATCAGGGCATCTTCCAGGTAGCGGTGGCGAGACCGGCGAGCTTTCCGTCTGGACCGTAGAAACGGCTTTCCATGAAGGAGAGCGAGCGGCCTCGGCGCAGAAAACGACCCTCGCAGACGGCACGGCCCGCGCCGACCGGCCGCATGAACTGTATCTTCATCTCGATCGTCGCGCCCGGCCCGGCTATCCGGTTCACGAGATGGCCCATGGATATGTCCATCACCGTCGCGATGATACCTCCATGCAGGGTGCCTTGAGGGTTCATCAGCATCTCGGAGATATCGAACTCGATGCGGCAGGTATCCTTCTCCGCGTCGGCCGCATCTGCGGGAAGATACGCGAACTCCAGGCCGATCAGGCGGGCGAGAAAAAACTTCTCGAAAACCTGCTCATGATCCTCAAGCGCCGCTTCAAAGCGCGTCCGGGCCACGTCAGCGTCGACACTGCGCTTCGAGCCGCTCATCGCACAGCCTGTGAGCCGCGCTCGTCTTTCTTCGCCGAGAGAGCGGCAGCTTCGGCCCAGTCGCGATTGTCCTGCGCAATGGTGCGGTCCTGCAGGTCGATCCCTGCCCCAACGCGGATCTTGTTCCCGACGCGGCTCTTGTCGACGTCGGCGATGACGGCGCCGCCGACGACGGCGCCGGGATGGATCTTCGGCCAGCGGCCGCGGGAGGGCGGGATGTGACCGCTCATGAATTTTTCCTCTTGTTGCGAGATATCCGGCTGGACTTTGCCGGCGCCCGGCCGCGCCTTGCCGCCGCGTGCGGCTACCAGGACAGGCTGGTGACCTCGTTTACACGATGCAGTAGAGCGATAGGAAGTTGTTTTACGACGGTCGAGCGGAACTGCCGCAGCAGCTTTTGACGGCTCTTGTCACTTTCCCGATATCTCCTGCCAGCATTAACCATAACGGGAAGGAATCGAGACGTAATCTACGCTTTTCCGCCACTTCACTTTCTACGTGTGATAGAAAGAGTTTACCACAATGGAGCGAACGCGCAGGCATCTCGGGGAGCGAAGAATGCGATTTCTTACTTTTTCTTTGATCTTGATCTTGGGGAGCATGGCCTTTGGACCGGTCGCCCAGCCGGCAGAGGCGGCAACCGGCCCGGGCACCCAGCCCAAGGAGAGCTGGGATAAGATGCAAACCTTCGAATACAACATCGGCCGGATCGCCGGAGGCCTGGAACTTTGCCGCCGTTATGAAATGTCGCGGGAAATCCAGGCCATTGCCGACCTTACCCCCTACGGCAAGCTCGGCATGGCAAAGATGCGGATTTTCGACGGCATGCGGGGCTGCGGCGGCTTGGCAGAAAACGCCAAGAGCGTCCTCGGCGACAAGGAAAAGCTCATCGAGTACATGAAGATCAGACACGACTGCAGCAGGGGCGACTGCCTGGAGCGCTAGCCGCTGTCAAGGGCCTGCCGCCGACTCGAAACAGATCCGGGAAATGGCGGTTGCGGCCTTCGTTTGGCCGCGAATTTCGCTATGTCCCGCTTTCAATGCGGCGGGAATCGGATACATTTCAGCTACTTTTCAAGCTGTCATTCGTCCTCCTGGTCAGGCCCCAAGACCCAAGCGCCGTTCACGAGCTGAGATGCAATACAGACGAGAAATCGACGGGCTTCGTGCGGTCGCCGTCGTCCCGGTGATCCTTTTTCATGCGGGTTTTGAGATCTTTAGCGGCGGATTCGTCGGCGTCGACGTTTTCTTCGTTATTAGCGGCTATCTGATCACGTCGATCATCATCAACGAGCGCACCAACAACTCCTTTTCCCTGCTGAAGTTCTATGAGCGCAGGGCGAGGCGAATTCTTCCAGCTCTGTTCCTCGTCATGCTTTGCACAATTCCTTTTGCCTGGCTTTGGTTGTCGCCGTTGCAACTCGAAAACTTTGCGCAAAGCATCGTCGCTGTAAGTGTTTTCCTATCGAACATCCTGTTCTGGCGGAAGAGCGGTTACTTTGACGCGGACGCAGCCGACATGCCGCTCCTGCACACCTGGAGCCTTGCAGTCGAAGAGCAGTACTATCTGGTCTTTCCAATCTTCATCCTGCTCATGTGGCGCTTCGGGCGTCAGCCACTAATTTATTCAATTGTCCTGATTTCAATCGCCAGCCTACTGCTCAGCGAATGGGGCTGGCGCAACGAGCCACTCGCCAACTTCTATTTGGCGCCAACTCGGGCATGGGAACTGCTGGCAGGCTCCCTTTGCGCGTTCTTCCTGTATCGCCGACAGCTGAAGCCAAGTAACGTGCTTTCGCTTCTAGGACTGACTCTCGTCCTGTTTTCCGTCCTCGCTTACGATGAATCGACACCCTTTCCTTCCGTCTTTGCACTGGCTCCGGTCGGTGGCACGGCCCTGATCATTCTCTTTGGCGGCAGCAGTACCTGGACTGCAAGGATATTGTCGCTGCGCCCCTTTGTCAGCATTGGATTGATCAGCTACAGCGCTTACCTATGGCATCAACCCCTCTTCGCTTTCGCCCGCGTTCGCAGTCTGGGCGAACCCTCTGACATTGTGATGACTTCGCTTGCGGCTGGTTCTCTTATCCTTGCCTTCTTGAGCTGGCGCTTCGTCGAACGCCCCTTCCGCTACGCTCCGTCGCTGCGCAGTACATCGCCAAATCGCTGTCTCGGCATAAGCGTCATCGTAGCCAGCATCTTTATCTCCGTTGGACTGATCGGCCATCTTCAGGATGGCTTTCCCACCAGGAAAAATTCGTTTGGTTTCAGCTTCACCGAGGCGAAATTCACCGAGCCGAACTTCGGCCTCAGCAAAGACTGTACGCGGGATTTCACCTTGTCGCCCAAATGCCGGACAGGCGACACTCCAGAGATTCTGGTATGGGGTGACAGCTTTGCTATGCATTTGATCCCGGCGCTCCTCGAGTCCAAGAAAGGTATAGCGCTGGTACAGATGACAAACTCCGGCTGCGCGCCCTTGTTTGGCGTTGCCAAATTCTCGCCGGCTAGGAATCTTTCCGCTGGGCGGGCAACAAAGTGCATCGAATTCAACAGCAGTGTTTTGGATTGGCTTCGAAGCAGTAACTCCGTCAAGTACGTTGTTGTTTCGAGTATCTTCAACTACCTAGACGATTCCAGATACGACTTGATCCTCGCGAATGGCACTGTACGGAAATCGAACCTCGACTTCATTGAGCAGAGGTTCGTGGAAACGTTGAAGACAATCGAGGCCACCGGTGCCGTTCCGGTTGTCGTATCTCCGACCCCACGCAGCGGTAAGAATCTGGGAAAGTGCCTGCTTGGCGCTATGTTCCTCAACAGACCTCTGGCGAACTGCAATTTCTCAAGGGACCAGTTCAGCAACGACACCGTTCTGTCTGAGATGCTGCTGAAACGAATCCGCCAATCCTTCCATGTCGTCTCGATGATCGACGCAATTTGCGACGCTGACACCTGTTCGGCTTCGATCGGGGATACACCCCTGTTCAGTGACGAGGGCCACCTGAGCGTTGAGGGCTCGGCTGCTTTGGGATTAAGAATTAATCTCTATGAGCAGATCACCCGCCCAGCGGCTGGATCATCCTGAGTTCTTTGCTTTCGCAATTCGGGCAAGCCTTGCGTCAGGCACAAAGAAAAAGGGCCCGCACCAGGAGTGCAGGCCCTTCGTCCGCTGGTTCCGCCCTGCGCCTTAGCGCTTGGAGAACTGGAAGCTGCGGCGGGCCTTGGCGCGGCCGTACTTCTTACGCTCGACGACGCGGGAGTCGCGGGTCAGGAAGCCGCCCTGCTTGAGCACCGGACGCAGGCCCGGCTCATAGAGCACCAGCGCCTTGGAGATGCCGTGGCGCACCGCGCCGGCCTGGCCGGAGAGGCCGCCGCCCTTGACCGTGGAGACCACGTCGAACTGGTCGCCGCGGTCGGCCACCAGGAACGGCTGAGCCAGAATCATGCGCAGCACGGGGCGCGCGAAATACTCGGCCTGGTCCCGGCCATTCACCGTCACCTTGCCGCTGCCCGGCTTGATCCACACGCGGGCCACCGCGTCCTTGCGCTTGCCGGTCGCATAGGAGCGGCCGAAGGCATCGCGCTTCGGCTCCACCGTTTCGGCCGCCGCCTCCGGCGCAATGCCGGTGGCCTCGGCCAGATCGCCCAGATCACTCAGGGTTTGAGTCTCGTCGGCCATCCTTACAGGCTCCTCTTGTTCTTCGCATTCATCGCCTGGAGGTCCAGGACCTCCGGCTGCTGAGCCTCATGGGGGTGCTCGGTCCCGGCATAGACGCGCAGGTTCTTCAACTGCTGGCGTCCCAGACGATTGCGCGTGATCATGCGTTCCACCGCCTTTTCGACCACCCGCTCGGGATGTTCGCCGTCGAGAATCTGCCCGGCCGTGCGCTGCTTGATGCCGCCCGGATGGCCGGTGTGCCAGTAGTACACCTTGTCGCTCGTCTTCTTGCCGGTCAGCTTGACCTTCCCGGCGTTGACGATGATCACATTGTCGCCGCAGTCCATGTGCGGCGTGAAGCTCGGCTTATGCTTGCCGCGCAGGATTTTGGCGACCTGCGAAGCGAGGCGGCCAAGGACAACGCCGTCGGCATCGATCAAGATCCATTTCTTCTCGATGTCCGACGGAGTGGCGGAATAGGTCTTCATTTTGCCAACCATTCGTCGCTGAATTCGGGAAGGAACGCCCGGCATCCCATCATCAGGGGCTGCCCTGGCGGCGGCCGGTGTTCCGAAGCCGCGATTTCTAGGGTCCGCGCCAGGGTAAGTCAACGCGAAAAAGCGCCTGAAAAGCGAATATCTTAGCTATGCGGTATTGTAATACCATACTGCTAACTGCTTGACCTGACGCCCTTCTTCCAAGCCGTTGGAATACTTCGTAAAGTCGCCGCCCCCCTAGACCCCGGGCGGGATCGAGTAGGTCGCCGTGGCATGGGACACCGGGGTTTCCAGGCCGATCGAATGCAGCATGACGTCGCCCACGGCGAGGCGCTTGCCCAGCTTGAGGAGCCGGCAATCGGCCTGCAGGTCGCCGGGGCGCGGCCGCTGCAGGAAATTGATGTTGAGGCTGGTGGTCACCGCCAGCGGCACCTCGCCGATGGCGCCGAGCAGAGCCGCGTACATGGCGAAATCGGCCAGCGCCATCTGCGCCGGCCCGCTGAGCGTGCCGCCGGGCCGGATGTGCAGCTCGCCGGCCGGCAGGCGGACGCGCGCAGTGCCGTGGCCGATCTCCTCGGTGACGAAACCGTAGATCTTCTGAAACGGCGCGCTCTCATCTAGCAAACGGTTGAAGGCCGCAACGGTGATCTTAGCTGTCTGGTCTGTCTGTTCCATCGTCTCGCGCGGTTCCTGGTAAGGGCGGCGGTCTTCACCGGCAGGCTGTCCTATTATTCCTTGAACTCCCGCCGGTGGAAGCGCCAAAGTCTTTCTACCGCAGATGAAGAACCGCCGATAGAGCGAGGAAAATATGTCCGCCGAAGCCGCCCTCTCCGCCGACTCCGCGCTGCTGCTGCGCTCCGACAGCGACGGCATCGCCCGCCTGACGCTCAACCGCCCAGGTCGCTACAACGCCCTCTCCGCGGCACTGATGACCGAACTGCAGGCGGCCCTGGAGGGGATCGCCGAGGACGCCGGCGTGCGCGCCGTGATCGTCGAGGGCGCCGGCCGCGGCTTCTGCGCCGGCCACGACCTGAAGGAGCTGCGCAAGCACAGCGGAGACCGGGATTTCTATCAGGCGATCTTTCGCCAGTGCAGCCGGCTGATGACCACGCTGACCGCCCTGCCGCAGCCGGTGATCGCCAAGGTGCACGGCATCGCCACGGCGGCCGGCTGCCAGCTGGTCGCCACCTGCGACCTGGCGGTCGCCGAAGCGGACGCACATTTCGGCACCCCGGGGGTCAACATCGGCCTGTTCTGCTCCACGCCCATGGTCGCCCTGTCGCGCGCGGTGCCGCGCAAGCAGGCCATGGAGATGCTGCTGACCGGTGACACCGTGACCGCGGAGGAGGCCCGGCGCATCGGCCTCATCAACAAGGCGGTGCCAAGCGAGGCGCTCGAGGACGAGACCCTGGCGCTGGCCAGGAAGGTTGCCGGCAAGTCGTCCCTCACCTTGAAAATCGGCAAGGAAGCTTTCTACCGGCAGATCGAATACGGCCTGGTCGAGGCCTATGCCTATACCAGCCAGGTGATGGCGACCAACATGCTGGCCCGCGACGCGGAAGAAGGCATCGACGCCTTCATCGAGAAACGCGAACCCCGGTGGCAGGGCAGGTGAACCGCGCGCCGCTAAACCACACACCGCCGCGCCACGCACAGCAGATCAGCGGGACAGCCGTCCCACGGCGTTTGGCCCCACAGCGTTAGGCCCCACAGCGTTAGAGAGTGCTTTCCTTGACCGAAGAACTGCAATCATTCTGGTCCCTCGTCGTCGACGTCTGGAACCGCGGAGTCCTGGGTGTCGACGTCGGGCGCCTGTTGATCGCCCTCGGCATCGTTATCCTGTTCCTCATTCTCCGCCACCTCTTCACCAGCATCGTCATCGGCCGCCTGCGGCGCTGGGCCGAGCGCAGCGAAGGCGGGCTGAACGACCAGGCGGTCGATGCGCTGGCGCCGCCGATCCGCTTCGTTCCCCTGGTGATCGGCATCTTCGTCGCCATCGGCTACCTCGGCGTCGAGGGCCGCCTCGGCACCGTCGCCGACAACCTGCTGCGCTCGCTGGTGGTGTTCACCATCTTCTGGTTCCTCTTCGCCGCGGTCGGTCCGTTCTCCTTCGTCTTCGCCAAGCTGGAGCGGGTCTTTACCCAGCCGATGGTGGAATGGCTGGTCAAGGCCACCAAGGTCGGCATCGCCTTCATCGGTGGCGCCATCATCCTCGAACTCTGGGGCATCCAGGTCGGGCCGATTCTGGCCGGCGCCGGGTTGCTGGGCGTCGCCGTGGCGCTGGGTGCACAGGACCTGTTCAAGAATCTCATCGCCGGCATCCTGGTGATCGCCGAGAAGCGCTTCAATCCGGGCGACTGGATCCTTGTCGATGGCGTGGTCGAAGGCGTGGTCGAGACCATAGGGTTCCGCTCCACCCGCATCCGCCGCTTCGACAAGGCGCCGGTATTCGTGCCCAACGCCAAGCTGTCGGACAACGCGGTCACCAACTTCAGCGCCATGACTCACCGCCGCATCAACTGGGTGATCGGCGTCGAATACCGCACCACCGTCGAACAGTTGCGGAAGATCCGCGACGGCATCGAAGCGCACATCGTCGGCAACGGCGACTTCGCCCAGCCCGAGGAGGCCTCGACCTTCGTGCGTATCGACAGCTTCAACGACTCCTCGATCGACATACTGCTGTACTGCTTCACCAAGACGACCAACTGGGGCGAGTGGCTGGAGATCAAGGAGAAACTCGCCTACCACATCATGAACGTCGTGCACGAAGCCGGCACCGGCTTTGCCTTCCCGAGCCGCTCGCTCTACCTTGAGACCCTGCCGGACGACACGCCGGAGGCCTTCGTGCCGCCGGACCGACGCGGCGCCGAGGACACCGGCGACCGCAGCATCGAGCATCGCCGGTCCGCCCCACCGCAGGACGGCAAGGGCCGCAAGGAGGCGGCGGAAATGAACCAGGAACCAGGCCCCCAGTCGGGCGACGCCAAGAAGGGCGACGCCGAGAAGGGCAACGCCGAGAAGGACGGGGAGTGACGTCATGACCTCGCCCCTCGCCTACAGCAATGCCGAACTGCTCGCCATCCTGCGCGACACGCGCACGCTGGCCATGGTCGGCGCTTCGGCCAAGTGGAACCGGCCCAGCTACTTCGCCATGAAGTACCTGCAGGAAAAAGGCTACCGCGTGATCCCGGTCAATCCCGGCCAAGCCGGCAAGGAGATCCTCGGCGAGACGGTCTATGCCACGCTGAGCGAGATCCCCGGCAGCTTCGAGATGGTCGACATCTTCCGCAACTCCGAAGCGGCGGGCCCGGTCACCGACGAGGCCATCGCCGTCGCCAAAGAAAAAGGCATCAAGGTGATCTGGATGCAGCTCGGCGTGATCAGTCACGAGGCGGCGGTGAGAGCCCGCGCCGCCGGCCTTACCGTGGTCATGGACCGCTGCCCGAAGATCGAGTTCGGGCGCCTCAACGCGGAGCTCTCCTGGGGCGGTTTCAACTCGCGCATCATCTCCGCCAAGCGGCGCCGGATGAAGCTGTCATGAGCAAGGAGTCGAAAATGCCGGGCGAGCGCGACTACGGCTTCGAGACCCGCATGATCCACGCCGGCACACAGCCGGAGCCGGTCACCGGCGCGCGCCAGACGCCGATCTTCCAGAACACCTCCTATGTCTTCCACGACGCCGACCACGCGGCCTCGCTGTTCAACCTGCAGAGCTTCGGCTTCATCTATTCGCGCCTGACCAACCCGACGGTGGCGGCGCTGGAGGAGCGCCTGGCGAACCTTGAGGGCGGCCGCGGCGGCACCTGCTGCGCCTCGGGCCACGCCGCGCAGATCCTCGCCTTCTTCGCCATCATGGAGCCCGGCGACCGCTTCATCGTCTCGACCCGGCTCTACGGCGGCTCGATCACGCAGTTCGGCAAAACCTTCAAGAAGTTCGACTGGCAGGCCGACTTCGTCGACGTCGACGACCCCGAGGCCGTGCGCCGGGCGCTTACCCCGAAAACCAAGGCGATCTTCGTCGAGAGTCTCGCCAACCCCGGCGGCGTGGTCAGCGACATCGAGGCCCTGGCGGCCGTGGCCAGGGAAGCGGAGATCCCGCTCATCGTCGACAACACCATGGCCACGCCCTACCTCTGCCGGCCCTTCGACTGGGGCGCCGATCTGGTGGTGCACTCGACCACCAAGTTCCTCTCCGGCAACGGCACCTCGATGGGCGGCGCGGTGATCGATTCCGGCGGCTTCGACTGGACCAGCGGCGGCAAGTTTCCCGGACTGGCGGCGCCGGAGCCGGCCTACCACGGCCTCAATTTCCACGAGACCTTCGGCGACATGGCCTTCACCATGCAGGCGCACGCGGTGGGCCTGCGCGACCTCGGCGCCACCATGGCGCCGCAGAACGCCTTCCACACGCTGCTCGGCACCGAGACGCTGAGCCTGCGCATGGGGCGGCACTGCGCCAACGCCAAGGTGGTGGCCGAATTCCTCGAGAGCCATCCGGCGGTCGCCTGGGTGTCCTGCGCCGCCCTGCCCTCGAGCCCCTATCACACGCTGGCGCGGAAATACCTGCCGCTGGGCGCCGGCTCGGTCTTCACCCTGGGCCTGAAAGGCGGCTATGCCGCCGGTGTGAAGATGGTGGAAGGCTGCGAGCTGTTCTCCCATCTCGCCAACATCGGCGATGCGCGCTCGTTGATCCTGCATCCCGCCTCGACCACCCACCGCCAGCTCAGCGAGGAGCAGCAGGCCGCCGCCGGCGCTGGCCCCGAAGTGGTGCGGCTCTCCATCGGCCTGGAGACGGTAGAAGACCTCATCGCCGACCTGGAGCAGGCCCTGGCGGCGGCCTGTTAGTTCTGCCAGTTAAAGCGCTTTGCCACCCGAACCCGGCCGCCGATCAGCGAGACCTCGAAGGACCGCGCGGCTAGCCGGCCCGCCGCAGGGGGTTGGTGCTGCGAACGTAAACATCCTGCGATAGATCTTCGAAGCGCATGCGCAGGTTCGCTTTCAAGTCCCAGTCGTCGTCGAGCAGGGCGGCGCGCTCCCGCCGCCAGGTCGCCGCCGCGACGTCGCCGTGCAGTTCGTCCAGTATCGTCTGCACCACGTCCGCCGCGACCGCCCACAGGGGACCTTCGCTTGCCTGCAGATGAAGGCTTATCCGGCTGATGAGGAACCCCAGATGGCGGTGCAGGGCGCGGGAAATCAGTTTGCTGCGGACATCCCGCCACTCATCGACGACCGTCAAGCGGTCAGGGTGTACCTTCAGTTCCAGGCCGGCCCGGCGGAGCGAGGGTTCGTGAATGCGGATACCGCCGAAGTCGCGGAACATGAAACCCCGCAGCGCGCCGGCGCGGCTGTAGAGGGCCAGGGTGTTCTGCTGATGCGCCTCGATGCCGATCCCGTAGCGCAGATAGAGCGTCAAGAGCGGCCGCAGGAAAGCTTCGACATAGTCCGCGAAATGCGCCTGAACCGCACTTGGGCCGGCGCCGGCCGCTGCCGCCGCGAGCTCGACGAACAGGGGCGCGCCGGTCATCGGCGAGGCCGCGGTCAAGGCGGTCGCGGGGATGACGATGACGTCGTCGCCGCACAGGCGGGAAGGATTGCACCGCAGCAACGCCGCCAGATGCCGCGCCTCTTCCAACTCTTCCGGGTCCGCCGAGGCATAATACATGCCTGCCTCCTCGGGCAGGATGCGCAGAGACGGCGACAGCGCGGCGTCGCGCGCGATCAGGTCCTGCAGCAGCTTGCTGATACGCGGACCCATCTCGCAGGAGCGCGGCGAGATGGTGCGCTCAACGCTGGTCAGCCGCACGCCGAGGGACAGCTTGAGGTGCGGCGCGTCCGCTTGTCCGCTGGGCACCAGCGTGCGGACAGAAACCAGGGGCGCGCAGGGAATCACCGGAGAGCGAAGCAAAACGAGATCGCCGCGGGCGATGGATCGGGAGAAACGCCGCGGGATCTCGTGCCGCGCCTGCCAGGGGTGAACCGGCAGGGCGACGTACTCACCGGGATCGCGCCCCTGGCCGATCAGCGCGCGCCGCCAGGCCACAGCCTGGGCGGGGAAATGATGGTCCAGCCAGGTCTCTCTCGACGGCGCCCCGGCCATGGTTTCGCCGCGCAGCCGTTCACGGCGCGCGGCGGCCAGCGCGACCGCCACCCGCGGTTCGAACTCCGGGCAGAACTCCAGCACCTCGGCGGGCGACATGCCGAGCCGCGCCTTGTGGGTCGGATGATAGGGGTGGCCGACCGCGCCCCACTGTTCCAGCAGGATCGCTTGGTTCTGCGGCTCCGGCCGATCCTTGAGCCAGTCCCACAAGCTCGCCCGCCGCGCCGCGCCGACGGACTCTCGCAAGCGCTCGTTCCAGGCCGACCGATAGGCGCAGCACAGGACATCGTTCAGCACCGCGTCGGTCACCTCGTCAGCCAAGCGGGACAGGGCCGAGAGCGGCGCGCCGTGCAGCGCGGGCGCGACAAACTCCAGGAACTCGATGGGGTCCTCGATCGGCTCGGCGATCCCCTCGTCCTCCCGGCGGAACAACCGGAGGCGCGGAAAGAGATCCGGTTGTTCCGGATACAACCCGCGCACCGTGAGGACCGCGCCCTCATTCCCGCGCCGCGGGACCGCGACCTCGGTCTCGCCACCGCCGCAAGCCGCGCCGTGCAGCATCCCCTCCTGCAGCATCGCAAGAGCGAGCCGGGCGACCATCTCGCGGCCGGTCTCCGCGACCTGCCGCGACAGGGTTTCCGTATCGAGCCCGACCGGCAGCAGGCCGGCCTGCAGCAACGCCGCCGCCCAGCGGCGGCGCGTGACACGCGCCCGGTCGACCAGCGAAGCCGGGGCGCCGGAAACCGGGTCCGCGTCGTTCTGGGTGCTGTGGGGATCTTCGCCGGACATAAACCACGGTGATTGACAGAAGCGGCGGGCGGGGCGCCGGCCGGCGACGCCACGGTACCATGACGGGAGGGACCAGGGAACTCGGCTCGCCCGGCCAGCGAGGCTTTGCGCCTACCAGCCAAACGGTGCTATCGGGGTAGCCATGCCGCTGCCGCACCGTCCACGACAGTCCGCTTACCGGCCCCCGGTGGGCGCCGACGCGACCCTGGTCTGGCCCGCCCGGCCAAGTGCCCAGGCGGCGCGAACGCTCGCCATGCTTCAGCAGCTCGACCAGAGCCAATGGTGGCCCGCCGAAGCATTGCAGGTCGAGCAGCTGCGCCAGGCCGAAGCGCTGCTCGGCTTTGCGCGGCGGCAGGTGCCGTTCTATCGCGAACGGCTGGATCGGGCCGGCTTCGTCCTGGGGCGGGCGTTGACGCCGGAGATCTGGGCCCGCATCCCGCTGCTGACCCGCGCGGCGCTGCAGGAGGCCGGGCCGAAGCTCTATGCGAGCGAGATGCCCGAGGGTCACGGCGAGACCTTCGAACTGACGACCAGCGGCTCCACCGGCCGCCCGATCAAGGCGCGCAGCAGTGCGGTCGTCCAAGTGGTCTGGGACGTCCTGACCCTGCGCGAGCATCTTTGGCATGACCGCGATTTCGCCGCCAAGCTCGCCGCCATCCGTTCGGTCCCGAACGGCCGCGCGGACTACCCGGCCGGCGCGCGGTCGCCGCACTGGAGCCGCTCTATAAAGGAGATTTTCGGTGACGGCCCCGCCGTCGGCCTGCACATCGGCACCAAGATCGAGGACCAGGCCGAGTGGCTGCAGCGCGAGCAGCCGGATTACCTGCTGACCTATCCTTCGGCCCTGCGCGAACTCCTGGTCTTTTGCCGCGAGCGGCGGCTGCGCCTGCCCGGCCTGCGTCAGGTGCGCACCGTCTCCGAACTGCTCGACCCGGAAACCCGGCGGCTCTGCCGCGAGGTCTGGAACCTGGAGATCGCCGACGTCTACAGCACCCAGGAGAGCGGCTACCTCGCCTTTCAATGCCCGGAGGCAGGCTCTTACCACGTGCAGTCGGAAGCGGTTATCCTGGAGGTCCTCGACGACAACGGAGCGCCCTGCGCGCCCGGGCAGGTCGGCCAGGTGGTGGTCACCTCGCTGCATAACTTCGCCATGCCGATGCTGCGCTATGCCGTGGGCGATCTCGCCGAAGTCGGAGAAGCCTGTCCCTGCGGCCGCGGCCTGCCGGTGCTGAAGCGCGTCCTGGGGCGCACGCGCGACGTGCTGGTCTATCCGGACGGCCGCAAGGCCTGGGCCCTGCTGGGCACATCCCAGTACACCAGGATTCCGGGTATCCGCCAGTTTCAGGTCGTCCAGCATGCCGTCGACGACATTGAGATCAAGGTGGTCGCGGACCGCATCCTGACGCCGGCGGAGGAAGCCGACCTCTGCCGCTGGATGCAGGAACGCTGCGGCCACACCTTTCCCACGCGCGTCACCTATCACGACCGTATCCCGCGCAGCGCCGGCGGCAAGTTCCATGATTTCCGCTGCGACATCCCCGACGCAGCTCGCGTGTGACGGGGCGTGAAGCGCCGCGCTACTCGGCGGGAACGGTGGCGACGGTGCCGCGCCGGCGGCCCGGCAGGAACAGCGTGACGCCGGCGGCCACGGCGGCGACGGCGGCCATGATGAGGTAGAGTTCGCCGAACTCGCCGCTGCGGCCCTCCACCCAGGAGGCGAGCAGGATCGCCGGGTTAGCGATGGCGAAGGCCAGCACGAACTTCACGCCGAAAGCGACCCCGCGATGACGCTGCGGCGTGTAGTGCGCCAGCAGCATGTTCTCCGCCGGCAGGGCGACCGCGCTCAGCATCACCGTCATGACGGCCAGCGCCAGCAGCGGGCTGCTCGCGGCCGAGGACAGCAGCAGCAGCACCGGGATCTGGAACAGGAACGAGCAGAGATAAATCGGCTTCAGGGGGAAGCGGTCGGCGAGCCAGCCGCCGACAAGCTGCATGACACCGCTGCTGGTGTAGACCAGGGCGACCAGGGCGCCGACCCCCAAGGCGCCCTCGCCCGCGAGATCGCGCAGGCGCAGATCGAAGACCTTGGGCAGCGAGGCCTGGGTCGCGTGGAACAGCAGGCCCATGACCATCATGGTCATCAGCAGCACCCCGTAGACCCGGAACATATCGTGCCGTGAGTGCGTCGCCTCCGCTTCGCGCGCGGCCACCGTTTCCCTGACCCAGCCGCAGCGCAGCGCGACCAGCAGCGCCAGTCCGGTGAGCAGACAGACCGCGCCGGGCACGATGAAGGCGGCGCGCCAGGAAAAGGCGTCGATCAGAACCCCCGCGATCAGCCCGGCGGTGGCGATCCCCAGGGAGCCGAAGATGCCGTTGACCGCCAGGGCCATGCCGCGGGCGGAGGCGCTCTTGACCACCCAGGCGATGCCGACCGGATGATAGATGGCGCTGAACAGGCCGATGGCGGCGAGGCCGAACATCAACGCCGTGGTCGAGTCGACAAGACCGCAGACGATGCCGGAAATGCCGAGGCCGGTGAAGAATACCGTCATCATGCCGGAAGACGACCAGCGGTCGCCGAGCCAGCCGGCCGGCAGCGCCGCCAGGCCGACCAGCAACGAGCCCAGGGCCCAGAGCTTCACCAGTTCATAGTTGGGGATTCCCCAGTCGGCCTCGAGAGACAGGGCGATGACGAAGTAGAACGCCGTGAAGAGGTGCATGTAGGCGTGGCCCAGGCACGAGAAGGTAAGCGCCAGGCGCGCCGACTGCGGCTTCTTGGGCAAGGCCTCGTTTGGCTGCATGGATTTTGAATAAAACTAAACGCACCGCCGGACAAGGCGCCGCAACGCATGGCTGTCCCGCGGCGCGCCCAGATTTTGCCGCAATATGATCATGCGGCGGCCCCAAGACGCCCCGAACTTGCCCAGATCCTCCACTAAGTTGGACGGTAGATGATCAGGCACAAATCACCGCGGCAGGGAGCCCCCTCGATGGATGTCAGTCTTGAGCAGCCTCTTCGTGAAGTGGAAAATGCCGGCGCGCAACGGCTCCCGCCCGCCGGCCCGGCCGCTCCGGAGATCGATCTCGACCGCCTGGTGTGGGATCCCGAGTACCGCCGCCTCATGAGACCATTTCTCAAGAACGGCAGCTAAACGCCTGGACCTGCATGCGTTTCCTTGCTGATCCAATCGAGAAAGCCGCGGCTGCCGCCAGCGATCGGCAGCATCACCACGCAGGGGCAGTCATAGCTGTGCCGGTCTTCCACAGCCTTGACCAGAGCCTCGGCCCGCTCGGCGCTGGTCTTCAGGATCAGCACCGCCTCTGAGCCCTCCTGAACCGCGCCCTCCCAACCGAAGATCGGCACCATCCCGGAAAACACGTTGGCGCAGGCCGCCAGGTGCGCCTCCACCATGGCGCGGCCGATCGCCCTGGCCTCCTCGGCATCGGCGGTGGTCACATAGACCAGACAGTGGGAAAAGTTAACGGACATACGGGCTTAGACCTCCCGAGTCGCTTTCTGCGTCAAGCTAGCGTAGCATAGGCTTGAAATCAGGGAGAGAGAGCATGGACCGAATGTCCCCCACGGCCCAGACGCTCGGCACAAGGCGGCGCAGAACCCGCCCCACGGTGACGCAGTTGGCGTGGCTGCGCCGCGGCCTCGAACAGGCCGGCGGCAAGCTGCCGCTGTTCGACCGCTACGGCCAGCGATATGACAGCCGCACCATCGAAAGCAGTGTCGAACACGGCTGGGCGGAACCCTGGTTCAAGAACCCCATCAAGCCCGACTGGCTGGTCTGCCGCCTGACGGCCAAGGGCCGCAAGCTGGCCCAGGATGTCGACCTCACGGCTCAGGCCGCTGACGACGACGCCGAGCCTCAGGACGTCCGGCAGCGCAACTTGGTCGACGATCTCTTCGTCTGAACCGGACTGGATCTGGCCTCGGTCGAGGCGGATTCTTTAGCCTTGGGATCACCTGTCTGGGCGGTAGTTGGCCGTCAGAGTATAGCTGCGCGGAATCGGACATCTTTGCGCCTCGCGAAACATACTCTCTTTCATGTTCTCCTCGAGCTCGCGGAACGACTCGATGGCGAATCCGTTGCTCACCATCGCCTCGATGATGTCCGAAATCTTGTGCAAGAACCGGTGAGTCGGCGTGGCGTCGTACTGCTTGCCGCCAAAATAGTCCAGCCCTTTGTCCCAATGACGCGGCGTTTGGTCGAAGTAGTTGCCGGTGAGATTCATCCGGACGCCCTTTGGCCGCTGCTCAAAGCTCAACACCTCGGACATCGGGTGGAACTCGTGGATGAACAGCCATCCGTTCGGGCGGAATAGCGGCTTCAGAGCCGCGAAGAAATCGTTGAGATCGGGCATCCACATGAAGGTGCCCAGCGTGATCAGGCCAATATCGAACTGGCCGTCCCGGCTGCTGTCGAGGTCATAGACGTCGGCCTGGATCAGCTCACAATCGATCTTGCCAGATTCGGCAAACTCATTTCCCTGTTTGATGAACTCGCTTGAAATGTCGAAGCCGAAACAACGGCCGGCGCCGAGGTTCTTGAGGGAAAGAAGATCCAGCCCCTTGTTGCAGCAAGGCTGGAATACCGACCGTCCTGCCACACCATGCTCGCGCAGGATGCGCAGTCGGCCTTTTGGCATCGAGATGAAGCCGGCAGTGCGAAACCCGTCGAGCAAACGCTGATAGTTATAAGACTTCTGCACCTCGGCTGCCTCGTTCCAGGCCACCTCGCTGTTTTCCGCGTATTTCTTTCTGGTCGCGTCATCCATTCTGGAGAACCTTTCCTATATCGAAGAAATTCTCCGTATGAGAATAACGGCGAAAGAGCAGAATCCACATATCAAACGGGGACCAAGCCGACAAGGCGTTGCAGCGTAAGGCTTAACGGATCTGCTTGCGCCAGCGCTCCAGGGTGCGCGCCACGAAGCCCTCGGCGACGTTGTCGCTTTGCCACTGTTCGGCGAAGGACGCGGTGTCGCTCTGCGGGCGCTTGTCCTCGGGCAGGTCGTCGAAGCGGATGCGCATCGGCAGCACCACGCCCTCGCCGACCACCACGGCCTGCTGGTTGCGCAGGGCCGGCAGGGAAGAGAGCATGCCCTCGGCGCTTTCGGGCAGGGCCTGGCTCACGAATTCCTGGTCGCGCTGGTTGCCCATGCGCAGCGCAAAGAGCGTCGAGCATTGCGACAGAATGGTCTCCGACAATTCCGAGGGGCGCTGCGACACCAGGCCGAGAGAGAGGCCGTACTTGCGCCCCTCCTTGGCGATGCGCGAAATTACCCGGCGAGTCGGCTCGAAGCCCCTGCCCGTCTCATTGGGGATATAGCGGTGCGCCTCCTCGCAGACCAGCAGCACCGGCAAAGCCTCGTTGCGGTCGCTCCAGACCGCGAAGTCGAACAGCGTCCGGCACAGCAGCGACACCACGACATCGACGATTTCCGAGGGCACGCCGGAGAGATCGAAGATGGTCAGGGGCTTGCCCTCGACCGGCACCCGAATGATGCGGGAGATCACGCCCGGCAGCGTATCGCGCACCGAGAGGCTGGAAAACATGAAGGAATAGCGGCGATCGCTGCGCAGGTTCTCGATGCGCGAGCGCAGGCGCAGATAGGGCTTGGCCTGCTCCGCCTTCTGCAGTTGGCCCATCGCCGCCTCGATGTTTTGCAGCAAAGCGCTCAGCGGATAGGGCGCCGGCGTGTCGACCGTGAGGTAGCGGCGCTCGTCCTCGCTGTCGACGGTCGCGCGTTTGGCGCTGAGTATGGCGTCTTTGAGGATGAACGATTCCGAGGTCCGGCTGTTGTCGTCGCTGCTGCAGAGGACTTCCACCATCTCCTCGAAGTTCAGCAGCCAGTATGGCAGTTGCAGGTTTTCCGGCGTCACCACCTCGGCGAGGCCGGCGAAGGCCCGGCTGTACTCGTTATGCGGATCGAGCAACACCATGTGACCGAAGGGATGCGCGCCCAGGATGGCATGCAGCACCGTGGCCAGGGCGCAGGACTTGCCCGAGCCGGTGGTGCCGAGGATGGCGAAGTGCTTGCCCAGCAGGTCGTCGGTCACCAGGTAGGCCGGCAGGCGGGCGTCCTGATGCAGCGTGCCGATCTTCACGTTGGAGCCCCGCGGCCGCTTGTAGATCTGCTCCATCTCGGCCGGCGTGATGGCATAGACGTCGTCGCCGAGGCCCGGATAGAGCGAGACGCCGCGCAGCAGGTCGAAACTGCCGGCGCTGTCCGGGGAAGCGCTGTCCGGCGTCAGGTATTCGCCGAACAGATCGATCTCCATCACCCATTGCTCACCGAACTCCGGCGACGGCGACGGGTTGCCGGTGGCCAGGCTGGAAACGATGCCGAAGGACACCGATCCCGAGGTCGGCATCTTCACCAGGGCACCGATCTGGACCGCGTCGTTGAGCTGCCGCGCCGCCTCCGGGCCGGGCGCCACCGAGACCAGACTGGCCGTGACCTTGGACCCGGTCACCGAGATGATATGTCCGACCGTGAAGTCCGCCGCCGCGGCTTGTGGAAGGTCCATCTGCTGCACTGTCTGCATAACTGCCGCCTTGCGCTCCGTCGAGGCCCGAAAGTGGCCCGAAACCGGCCTAAATCATTGCAGGCAGACGTTAAGCAATGACAAAGGATCGAATCTGAACAAACGCGCCTAACCCCCGGTCATTTAAGGATTCTAAACCCTGGGCCACTAGGCTGGGCGCGCAATCGGCCGGTTTCCTTCGGATGCCGGCGCGGCCCCCAGCAAAAAAGGCCAAACAATGCTACAGCGTCACGGCCTCCCGGCCCCCGCCGCCGCCTTGATCCTCGGGGCCGCCCTGCTGCTGCTCGGCGGCTGCCAGGGCATCTATGACAACACCAAGGGCTGGGCCAACCGCCTGGAAGCCTCGATCCTCGAGACCGCCAGGGACATCTCCGCCGACGAAGCGGCGCCGGACACCCTGCACACCGCGCCTGAGACCGGCGGGCCGCGGCCACCCGCGGCCGCACGCGGTAACCAGATGGCCGGGCTAAACCCCTTGCCGCGGCCCGAGGGCACTCCCGTCCCGATACTCTCCGACGAGGGCGACGAGGGCGCGCCGGGATACGACCTGCTGCCCAGCGAGGCCAATGGAGAAATCTCGACGGCCGCCGCGACGCTGGCAACCGAGCCGGCCCCGAGCGCCGACGCGGCTCCGGGAGCGCAGACAAAAACTGCCGAAGCGCAACTGCCGCCACTGCCGCGGCGCAAACCGAAAGGCGCCGCAAAGCCGGGGATGGGCGCCAAGCCCGCGACCGCCGCGAAACCCGGTGACGCTGTTGCCATGGTGCTCCACCTCTCATCGCTGCGCAGCGAAAAGGCGGCCAAGCGGGAATGGAGCGACCTGCAGAGCGCCTTCCCCGACTCCCTGGGATCGATGGCGGTGGAAATCCGGCGCACCGAACTGGGGGACAAGGGGACCTTCTATCGCGTCCTGGCCGGCCCCCTGCCCTCTAAGGCCGCCGCCAGGAAGACCTGCGCCGAGGTGAAGGCGAAAAACGCCAAGCAATACTGCAGCGTCATGGCGCCACAGCCGCAGTCCTGAGTGGGCGCCTTTAAGGCGCCGGAAACAGCGCGCTGCTGCGCTCCGTCACATAGTAGACGACAAGCCCCAGCCACTCGTGCAGGGCCACCCCGGCATCGCTCAGCGAGCCGCCAAGATCGCGCGGCCAGACGAGATTGTCCGGCTCGGTGCGGTAGTCCACCGGATAGGGCAGCACGGAAAGCCCCTCGGCGCGAAATGTGGCGACGGCGCGCGGCATGTGCGCGGCGGAGGTCACCAGCAGCCAGGGCCGCGCGCCGGTCTCCAGCAGCGCCGCGGTATTACGGGCGTTCTCCGCCGTGTTCCGGGACTCGGCCTCGAAGCGGACCTTCGAAAGATCGGCCGCCTGCTGCGCGAAGAACAGCCGGGTGATCTCCGCCTCGTTCCACCCGCGTGGGCGCAGGTGCCCGGAGAAGCCGGAGACGATGATCTCCAGTTCCGGCATCTCCCGGTGCAGGGCCAGCGCCGTGGTCAAGCGTTCGGCGGCGCCGTTGAGCCCGACCTGTTCGCGCCCGGCCGCCACCGCGCCGTCATCGGTCGCCCCGCCGAGCACAATGATCCCGGCGATGTCGCCGGCGGCCAACGGCGGCACGGCAAATCGGCTCTCCAGGCTGCGGACCGCAAATTCGGGCAGCGGCGTTGCGAAGATCACGGCGCTGTAGAGCAGCAGGGTCACGAAGAACAGGCGGGCCAGGCGGGACCAGCCCAGGCGCCTGCTGAACAGCCACAACAACAGCAGCAGAACGAGGCTGTGCAGAGGCTTCAGCAGAAACCAGGCAATCTTGGATACAAAGAAAAAGGCGGTTTCCATTGATATTTCTTATTCTTTTTACCTTGCCGTCCAGAGCGACGCGGGTCCGGCCCAGGGCCCAAAAGAAAAGCCGCTCCGGCTCTGACCAAAGCGGCTTTTTCGATGTTTTGGTCGGAGCGGCAGGATTTGAACCTACGACCCCCACACCCCCAGTGTGGTGCGCTACCAGGCTGCGCTACGCTCCGCCAGATCCCGGACGTGTCGGTCCGTCGCGGCCTTGTATAGCCGGGCCGCCGGGGGATGGCAACGATTGCCTCGCCGCCGCCCGAGGGCCCTCGCGGCCCGCTTCAGGAGCCGCCTTTTCCGGCCAGCTTCAGCAAATCCCGGAGCTTACCCAACTCGTCGATCAACGCCTTGATTTCCGCCTTGGCATCGTCCCTCGGATCCGCCTTGGCGCCCGAGGCTGGGACCGGCGCCGCAGCCTTTGCCGGTGGCGCTTCCTGGCCGTCCTCTGCCTCGCCATCCTTGCCACGCCCCTCGCGCAGCAGGCGCTGGACACCCTTGATGGTATAGCCTTCGCTGTAGAGCAGATCGCGGATGCGGCGCAGCAGGTCGATGTCTTCGGGCCGGTAATAGCGGCGTCCGCCGCCGCGTTTCAGGGGCCTGACCTGGCTGAACTTGCCTTCCCAAAACCGCAGGACGTGCTGCGGAACGTCGAGTTCCCCGCTGACTTCGCTGATCGTACGAAAGGCTGCTGCGGATTTTCCGGCGGGGCGACTTGCTGGCATTGTGACCTTTATTTCGTCCAGCTATCCGAAGACGCTAAGCTTCAACTTCAGTCTTCGCCGAGCTGAGGGCGCCGTTGATGCGGTTCTTCAGCACATGCGAAGCGCGGAATACCAGAACCCGGCGTGGCAAAATCGGAACCTCTTCGCCGGTTTTCGGATTGCGGCCAATCCGTTCGCCCTTTTCGCGCACCGAGAAACTGCCGAATGACGACAGCTTCACCATCTCGCCGCGCACCAGGGCATCGGAAATTTCGTTCAAGACAGACTCGACCAACTCCGCCGACTCATTGCGTGACAGTCCGACCTCCTGGTAAACCGCCTCGCTCAGGTCCGCCCGGGTTATCGTCCCACCGGTCATTCCCCCCTCCTCTCGCGTTCGACCAACAGCGAAGCTTAGCTCAGCGGAAAATTGCGGTCAATTATCCAGCGAATACCGTGGGATGCGGCTAATTTTTGAGGCAAACTCCGAAGGGTTGCCCCGATCTTCCCGCAAAAGTCGGAGAATCACCAGCGGACCAGGGCGGATCCCCAGGTGAATCCGCCGCCCATGGCCTCCATGCAGATGAGGTCGCCTTCACGGATGCGGCCGTCACCGACGGCTTCGCTCAACGCCAGGGGGATCGAGGCGGCGGAGGTATTGGCGTGGCGGTCCACCGTCACCACCACCCGGTCGCTCGGCAGGTTGAGGCGCCGGCCCATGGATTCGATGATGCGGATGTTCGCCTGGTGCGGCACCAGCCAGTCGATGTCGCCCGGCGTCAGGCCGTTGGCCTCCAGCGCCGCGTCGATCGCCTCGGCCATGCGCACCACGGCGTGGCGGAACACCTCTTTGCCTTCCATGCGCAGATGCCCGGCCGTGCCCGTGGAGGACGGCCCGCCGTCCACATAGAGGGCATCGTGGTGACTGCCGTCGGCATAGAGATGGGTCGACAGGATGCCCCGGCTGCTGGACCCATTGGCCCCCGCCGGGCCCGCGGTGGACCGCAGCACCACCGCGCCGGCGCCGTCACCGAACAGCACGCAGGTCGTGCGGTCCTGCCAATCGAGAATCCTTGAGAAGGTTTCGGCGCCGATGACCAGCGCGGTTTTCGCCTGGCCGACCTTGATGAAGTTGTCGGCCACCGAGAGGCCGTAGACGAAGCCGCTGCACACCGCCTGAACGTCGAAGGCGGCGCCCCGGGTGATCCCGAGGCGGTGCTGGATACGGGTCGCCGTCGCCGGGAAGGTTTCGTCCGGCGTCGAGGTGGCGCAGATTATGAGATCGACCTCGGCGGGCGAAACCCCGGCCTGAGCCATGGCCTCCTTGGCGGCGGCGGTACCGAGATCGGAAGTCATCTCGCCATCGGCGGCGATGTGCCGCTGGCAGATGCCGGTACGCTGGCGAATCCATTCGTCGTCGGTATCGACCCTGCGGGCCAACTCATGATTGGTGACGACCTGGGTCGGAAGATAGGCCCCACAACCGGTGACGAGAGAACGGTACATATTTAAACGACAGCCGCCTGAGCGTTACCGGGACTACGATCCAGAAGCGTGAGATCGGAGCGAATCTTTTCGATGATGTTATGGCGGTGCATGTCGACCGCGACGCCGATCGCGTTGGCGAACCCCAATGCATCGGTGCCGCCATGGCTCTTCACGGCAATGCCGTTGAGGCCGAGGAACATGGCGCCATTATAGGCCCGCGGGTCGACCCGCTTGCGCAGCTTGAGCATCGCCGGGCGCGCCAGCAGATAGCCGAGACCCGCCAACAGCGACGAGCGGAAGGTGTTGCGCAGGTACTCGTTGATCAGCTTGGCGGTGCCTTCCGCCGTCTTCAGCGCCACGTTGCCGGTGAAGCCGTCGGTCACGATCACATCCGCCGTGCCCTTGGCGATGTCGTCCCCCTCGACGAAGCCGAGGAAACGCCCCGGCAGGTTGCTGGCGCGCAGTACGGTGCTGGCCTCCTGCAACGACTCGTGGCCTTTGATTTCTTCCGAACCGACGTTCAAGAGCGCGTAGGTCGGCTCCTTGAGGCCGAGGACCGAGCGCGCGAAGGCATTACCCATGACCGTGAAGTCGACCAGGTTCTGGGCGTCGCACTGCACATTGGCGCCGAGGTCCAGCATGACCGATTCGCCGCGCAGAGTCGGAAAGAACGATGCGATGGCCGGACGGTTGATCCCCGGCAGGGTCTTCAAGACGAACTTGGCCATGGCCATCAAAGCACCGGTGTTGCCGGCGGAAACGACGCAGTCCGCTTCGCCGGACCGCACGGCATCGATGGCCAGGCGCATGCTGGACTGACGCCCCGCGCGCAGCGCCACCGACGGCTTGGCGTCACTGCTCACCACATCGTCGGTGTGATGCAGCGTAGTGACATCCTGAAGCCGCCCCTTGCTCTTGAGCAGCGGCGCGATCTCGGCTTCCCGGCCGAACATGATGAAGCGGGTCTCGGGGAAGCGCTCCAGCGCGATAGAAGCGCCGCGCACCACCATCTTCGGGGCGGCGTCACCGCCCATGGCATCCAATGCGATTGTCAGCGCCTTGCCCATAATTCCCCTCAGGCAGGTTCACCTCGAAGACGGTCCCAAAGGACCGCCGGAGAACATCTGCCTAGAGACCCTCGCTGTCCACGACTTCGCGGCCATCGTAGTGACCGCAGGCCGAGCAGACATGGTGCGGGCGCTTCAACTCGCCACAGTTGGAACACTCGTGATAGCTGCCGGCCGACAGGGCGTCGTGGGCCCGGCGCTGGTTACGCCGGGATTTGGAAATTTTACTCTTTGGAACTGCCATGATCTTTGTCTTTCATCGTCGGGCGACTGCCGCCTTCGCAAGCGCCTAATTAGCCAATCTGGGCCACCGCAGCAAGCAAAGCCGGACCGAAGTCGCAGATAAAGCTTAACCTATTTGTCACCTTTCAGCACTCTCAGCGCCGCAAAGGGACGACTTTCTTCCTCAGCCGCCGCAGAGCGGTACTGCGCCGGGATCTCCGCGTCGGCGGCCCTGGGGTAGGGATTCAAGGCAACCGCCAGTTCCTGCACCACCAATTCACCCAGATCGATCCCCTCTTCCGGGAGGATTTCCGCGGGATCGGCCGCCTCAGGATCAATCTCGACATCGCCGCCGTCCCGCGCCGCCGCGCGCTCGGCGACCTCAAACGAGGCTTCGAAATCGCCGGTCAGCGCCTCGGCCACCGGCTCCAGGGTGACCACGCAGGCCTGCCGGACCTCCGCCGCCCACACCCCCGCAACGCGGAACAACTGGCTGCCGAGAGCCTTGACCGTCACCTCGGCCGTCAGTCGGTCCACGGACAAAATTCCCAGGCGCCGCGCCACTGCCAGCCGCTCGGCCGCCGAGGCTTCCACTGACTCGGTCAAGGGCGGACCACCCAGGCGATCCGGCGTCACAATCCGCGAAAACTCGTTGGTCGCCTCAACGGCAGATCCAGACACGGCAAACCTCCGCTACCGGTGCCGAAAAGCGGCGCACCATAGGGGCTGTGCCAGGACGGGTCAATCCCTTTGCCGCCCCGGCTGAACCGCCCGGATTCAGGCAGTTCTCAACCCTCGCCGCCGTCTCCCGCGAAGGCCAGCCGCCCGTCGCGCAGCAGCGCGCCCGGCTGGCGCTCCAGCGCCGCGGCCTGGTCCAGGACATAGGCCGCCAGGGCGTCGGCATCGCCCTGCCCCGGTGCCAGGGTGCCGAAGACGTTGCGCCGCAAAACGCCCTCCAGTTCATCTCCCGGCGCTTGCGCCTGGGCCGAGGCTTGGGCCGCGTCCAGGGCCGCGTCATAGGCAGAGAGACGGCCCATGAAGCCTTCGGCCATGCGCTTGACCCGCTTGCCGACGCCAAGGTCGCCCGCCCCCATCTCGCGCAGCGAGCGGTCCATGTCGGCGAAAAAAGCCTCCTGCAGAGCCTCCGCGAGGTCGAGTCCCTCGGGAAAGTCGCGTTTCAGGCGCCGCAGCACCAGGATCAGATGCAGGACAATGGACTCGAATCGGCCATCCAGGCTGTCGGGCACGCCGAAATCCCGAAACAGCCGTGGCGAGCGCGCCTGGGCGACGATGATCTCGTAGAGTGTCAGCGCCTGCTCGCTGCGCGGCTTAGAGGCGAAGAGGCGCTTCCAAATCATCGGTTTACATCGCCAAGTGGTGTGGGATCTTGGCCGCGGGCGACCCTGTCTCGAATTAGGGTCTTGAAATGGCACCACCCGCGGGTTTAATCAAGCTGTTCGGGGACAAACGAGGGGTATGACGTGAAAGCGACGAACCAGCGCCGCTTGGGCGGTCGGTTGCCGGGCCTGAGGGCCTGCGCAGTGCTTGCCTGCGCCGCCATCGTACTGACGGCCTGCGGCAGCGGCATACAACAGCGCGGCAACACGCCGGAGCCCGAAGACGTCGCGGAGATCCAGCCGGGCGTGCACAGCCGCCAGGACATTATCGATCTCTTGGGTTCGCCCTCGACTGTGTCGACCTTCCAGGACCGCAAGTGGTACTACATCGGCCAGAAGACCCAGGAAATCGCCTTCATGAAGCCGCAGGTTCTGGACCGCAAGGTGCTGGTCATCACCTTCGACGAATCCGGGTTGGTGGAAGGCACCTCAAACTACACCATGGCCGACGCCCAGGATGTCGATCCGGTCGGCCGGACGACGCCGACCGAGGGTCGCGACCTGACCCTGATCCAACAGCTCTTCGGCAACATCGGCAGATTCTCCAATCCGCTGTAAGGCAACGCCCGCGACCGCAGCGAGGTACGAGAAAAGGCCCTGGAAGCGAACGCTTCCAGAGCCTTTTTCTTTAGGCACCGCGGCCTCCCGCCCCGTGCGGGAAGAGGCCGCGCCGGGGTCTATTGAGCCAGCACCGCCAGCAGCAGCAGGGCCACGATGTTGGTGATCTTGATCATCGGGTTGACGGCCGGCCCGGCGGTGTCCTTGTAGGGATCGCCGACGGTATCGCCGGTCACCGCGGCCTTGTGCGCCTCGGAGCCCTTGCCGCCGTGATTGCCGTCCTCGATGTACTTCTTGGCATTGTCCCAGGCACCGCCGCCGGCGGTCATGGAGATGGCCACGAAGATGCCGGTCACGATGACGCCGAGCAGCATGGCGCCGACCGCGGACAGCGCCGCCGCCTGACCGCCGATCGCCAGGATGACGAAGTACAGCACGATGGGCGAGAGCACCGGCAGCATCGAGGGGATGATCATCTCCTTAATCGCCGCCTTGGTCAGCAGGTCGACGCACTTGCCGTATTCCGGCTTGCCCGTGCCCTCCATGATCCCCGGAATCTCCTTGAACTGGCGGCGGACTTCAACCACCACCGCGCCGGCGGCACGGCCGACCGCGGTCATGCCCATGGCCCCGAAGAGATAGGGCAGCAGGCCGCCGATGATCAGCCCGACCACCACATAAGGACTGGCCAGCGAGAAGTTCACCGATTCGCCGGGCGCGAGCCGGATAGCGCCCTCAGCGATGAACAGGTCCAGATCGGAGGTATAGGCCGCGAACAGCACCAGCGCGCCGAGACCGGCCGAGGCGATGGCGTAACCCTTGGTCACCGCCTTGGTCGTGTTGCCGACGGCGTCGAGCGCGTCGGTGGTCTTGCGCACGTCGGCATCCATGTCCGCCATCTCGGCAATGCCGCCGGCGTTGTCGGTCACCGGGCCGTAGGCGTCCAAGGCCACGACCATGCCGGCCAGCGCCAGCATGGTGGTCACCGCGATGGCGATGCCGAGCAGGCCGGCCAGCAGGAAGGTGCTGAGGATGCCCGCGCAGATGATCAGCGCCGGCACCGCCGTCGCCTCCATGGAGATCGCCAGGCCCTGGATGACGTTGGTGCCGTGGCCGGTCACGGAGGACTGGGCCACCGAGCGCACCGGGCGATACTCGGTGCCGGTGTAGTACTCGGTGATCCAGATGATCGCGCCGGTCACCACCAGGCCGACGAGGCCGCAGAGGTAGAGGTCGAGACCGTCGAAGCTGAAGCCGCGCGCGGTCATCACCGTGTCCATACCGACGATGTAGTCGGTCACCGGCCAGAGGATCACCGCGGACAGGACCGCCGAGGCGATGAAGCCCTTGTAGAGGGCGCCCATGATGCTCTGCGAAGCGCCGAGCTTCACGAAAAAGGTGCCGATGATGGAGGTGATGATGCAGGCAGCGCCCACGGCCAGCGGATAGAGCACCAGCGCGCCGATGTTCGGATCGTTGACCGCGAAGATGGTGGCCAGCACCATGGTGGCGACCACCGTGACCACGTAGGTCTCGAAGAGGTCGGCGGCCATGCCGGCGCAGTCGCCGACGTTGTCGCCGACGTTGTCGGCGATGACGGCCGGGTTGCGGGGATCGTCCTCGGGAATGCCGGCCTCGACCTTGCCCACCAGGTCGGCGCCGACGTCGGCGCCCTTGGTGAAGATACCGCCACCTAGGCGCGCGAAGATGGAGATCAGCGAAGCGCCGAAGCCCAGCGCGACCAGCGCCACGGAAATCTCACGCTCGCCGACGCCCATCGCCAACAGCGCCAGGTAGTAGCCGGCGACTGCCAGCAGGGCCAGACCGGCCACCAGCATGCCGGTGATGGCGCCGGCCCGGAAGGCGATGGACAGCCCCTCGGCCAGTCCGGTGCGCGAGGCCTCGGCGGTGCGCACGTTGGCCCGTACCGAGACGTGCATGCCGATGTAGCCGGCCGCGCCGGAGAGAAACGCCCCGATCAGGAAGCCGATGCCTTCCTTCACACCGAGAAACACGGAGAGCAGGATGAAGATGACGACGCCGACCATGGCGATCGTCCGGTACTGCCGGTTGAGGTAGGCTTGCGCACCCTCCTGCACCGCTCCGGCGATCTGCTGCATTCGCTCGTTCCCGGCCGGTGCCGAGAGCACAGCCTTCGATGCCCAGCCGCCATAGACCAGCGCCAGCCCTCCGCAGAGGAGCACCAAGATTAGCTCGATGTACATATGGGATTCCCTCAAGATAAATACCGCCGGCCGGACGAACGGGCCAGGCATAGAGACTCGGCCGCGAAACCGCGGCGCCCCGAAATCGCGCGGAAAATGCCAGAACCGCCCAGGGAAGGCAACTGTTAGAGCGGCGCCGCAGAGATGGCCGTCATCGTCTTGATTATTCTGCCGCCGCGGGGGCTCGGCGCAGGCGCAGCCACAGGGCCGCCGCGGTCGCCAGCATGACCGGCGCCACCACGCCCATATTGACCGCCTGCCAGCCGAAAGCGCTGAAAACCGCGCCGGAAGCCAGGGAGGTCACGGCCGTGGTGCTGAAGACCATGAATTCGTTGAAGGCCTGGACCCGGGACTGCTCCTCGGGCCGGTAGGTCTCGGTCAACAAGGTGGTCCCGCCGATGAACATGAAGTTCCAGCCGACGCCGAGCAGGACCAGCGCGGACCAGAACTGCAGGACCTCGACGCCCGACAGGTTCACCAGCGCGCAGCCCAGAATGAGCAGCCCGCCGACAACGATCACCGGCAGGGCGCCAAGACGGTGGATGATGTGGCCGGTCACGAACGACGGGGCGAACATCCCGACCGCGTGCCATTGTATGACGAAAGCCGCCGTTTCGAAGGGGTGGGTGTGCGCCACCATGGCCAGCGGCGTCGACACCATGATCAGGTTCATGCCGCCGTAGGCCACCATGGCGCAGAGCACGGCGACCATCAGCTTGGGCTGCAGCAGGATCGCCGTCAGCGGCCGGCCGCGGCCCCGCTCCCGGCGCGACAGCGGCTTGGGCAGGTCCGCCAATTGAATCAGAACCAGGGTGCCAAAGGCAAGGACGGCCATACCCGCATATCCGCCGGCGAAGGTCACCGGGGCAAAGAGATCCTTGGTCTGCTTCGCCACCTCGGGGCCCAGGAAGGCCGCCACGACGCCGCCGATCATGACATAGGAAATGGCCTGGCTGCGTCGGTCCGGACCGGCGACATCGGCGGCGGCGAAGCGATAGAGCGCGACATGGGTGGCGAAGCCGCCGACAAAGGCCGCCCCGACACAAAACAGCCAGAAATCGTTCAGAAACACCGCCAGGCAGGAGATCGCGCCGCCGGCGATGCCGGACAGGCTGCCAAGGGTGAACCCGAGGCGCCGGCCGCAACGGCCCATCAAGAGGGAAGCGGGAATAGTGACCATGGCGGTGGCCACGAACTGCAGCGACAGCGGCAGGGTCGCCAGGGCCGGCGTCGGCGCCAGGATGCTGCCCACCAGGGCGGTGATGGTGATCGACAGGGCGAGACAGCTCATGCCCAAGGCCTGGCAAACCGCCAGGATCATCACACTGCGGGTATTGGATCTTTGCGGCCGGGTCGACTCCATGGCGGCAATCTAACCCAGCCACGCCGACAAGGCAGCCCCGCGTCAAAAGTGGCAAGCGCGGCGCCGCATCAACTCGTGCGCGGCTGTTTACGCTCCACTTCGCGCAGGATGATATCACCGACCACATCCTTGCCCAGCAAACGTTCGCAGACATCGAGCAGGCGCTGCTTGACCAGATCGGACTCGAACCCCGCACCGCGCACGAGGCGCAGGGCAAAAAGGCTGTGCAGTTCGGTCAAGAAGGCATCGCGCAGGCGCGCCATGTTCTGAATGGTCATGCCGGCGTCGTATTCGTCGTTCAGCAGCAGCGTCAACTTCATGGTGACATGGTGCGTCACCTCGCCTTCCTGAATCAGCGAGATCACCAGATCCGGCGCGACCGGCAGATAGACCGGCTCCGGCTTGCTGATCTCTGCGATCAGCTCGGTGGTGCGCTCGGCACCGGACCCCATGAGAAACCACCAGGCCGCCCCGCCGCCGCCCAGCAGCAGAATGAAAGCAACGACAATGAGAATGACGATCCGCAAGACGCCCGTATCCGAAAAGAAGCCCGTTTGGCAATGCTTCGTGATAGGCCTTCGGGGTAAAGATGGCGTTAAGCACTAAGAGGCTGGAATAGCGGTTAAAAATGCGTCCAGCCGGTCTCCTTCAAGGGGATCTCGCCGCCGGTGGCATCACGCAGCAGCAATCCCGGCTCGCGCCGGACAGAGCCGATGCGCGCAAGGTCGAGGTCCAGCCGGCGGGCCAGGCTCTGAAGCGCGTCCCGGTGCGCCGGCGGGGCGGCGAAGAGCAATTCGTAGTCGTCTCCACCGGCCAGCAGGCGCGGCGCCGCCGCCCCGAGGCGCGCCAGCCCGGCCCGCGCAGCGGCGGAAAAGGGAATTGCCGCGAGTTCGATCTCGGCGCCGACGCCGGAGACCTCCAGCAGATGGCCGAGGTCGGCGGCCAAGCCATCGGAGACATCGAGCGCCGAGCGGGCCAGCCCCTCATTCAGCAGCGCCTGCCCCAACGCCAGGCGCGGCTCCGGCAGGCGATAGCGCCCTATGAGAGCGGCCCGCGTCGCAGCGTCGAGACCGTCGAGTTCGCCGCGCAGGACACAGAGTCCGAGGAAGGCCTCCCCGATGGTGCCGCTAACATAGAGGTCGTCGCCGGGCTGCAGCGAGCCGCGGTCCAGCACCGCCGCGCCGGAAAGTTTGCCGAAGGCGGTGAGACTGAGGGTCATGGGGCCCGGCGTCGCCGTGGTGTCGCCACCGAACAGCGTGACGCCGAAAGTCTCCTGGTCGCTCGCCAGGCCGTCGCAGAAAGCCGCGACCCAGGCCTCCTCGATATCGCGCGGCCAGGCGACGGCGAGCAGATACCCGAAGGGCTCCGCGCCCATGGCGGCCAGGTCGGAGAGATTTACCCGCAGCAGTTTGCGCGCCACCAGATCGGGCGGGCAGTCAAGGAAGTGGCGCCCGTGGATCAGGGTGTCGACGGTGGTGACCAGGCGCTCGCCGGGCGCCAGCGGCAGCACCGCGGCATCGTTATGCAGACCGAAGGCGCCTTCGGCCCCGGCGGCCAGGGGCGCCAGATAGCGTTCGATGAGCTCGAATTCGCCCAGGCCGGATTTGCCGGGGCCGGATTTGCCGGGACGTTTGCTGCCGTCACCCGAACCCAAGAGGGATACCTCCCGCGCTCAACTCAGTTTGGAAAGATCGGTCCCGCCGAATTCCTCGGCCCGCAGGACATGGGCCAGCCGATCGAGCAGGCCGTTGACGAAGTTCGTCTCGCGGCCGTCGAAGAAGGCATTGGTGAGATCCACGTACTCCGAGATCACCACCCGGGCCGGCACATCGAGACGCTCGGAGAGTTCGAAGGTCGCCGCGCGCAGCAGGGCGTGCAGCAGAATCTCCAGCCGCTCGATGGTCCATTCCTCGTCCAGCACCGCCGCCACCATATCGTCGAGATCCGCCGACTCCCTGGTGACCCCCTCGACCAGTTCGGTGAGCAGTTCGCGGTTCACCGAGCCGTGCTTCAAGCCCTCGATGCTCTCGCCGACCCGGTGGTCGAGAAACTCGCGCAACACATCGGCGGCGCTCTGTTCGCGTACCGCCATCTGGTAGAGGGCCTGCACGGCCAGAAGGCGCGCGGCGCTGAGGCCGGAGGGCCGTTTGCGCTTGCCGCCGGAAGCCGGCTTGGGTGTGGGCGTATCGGTCACGTCATGGGAATCCGAAATAAAACTGTTGTGAGGTCAGCGGGGAAACAGGTGGAAGCGCCGCTTCACCTCGAGCATGGCCAGACAGGCTTCCGCTGCATCGCGGCCCTTGTTCTTCTGGTCGACGGCGGCGCGGACCCAGGCCTGCTCCTTGGTCTCGCAGGTCAGGATTCCATAGCCCAGGGCGAGCGTGTGCTCACAGGCAAGATCCTGAAGCTTGCGCGCGCTTTCGCTGCAGACATAGTCGTAGTGCGAGGTCTCGCCGCGGATCACGCAGCCGAGCGTGACGTAGCCGTCGAAGCGGCGCCGGCCGGCGAAGAAGTCCATCGAGCGCACGGCCATGCGGATGACCGCGGGAATCTCGAAGACGCCCGGCACGGCGACCCGCTCGTGCGTCACCCCGGCGGCATCCAGAGCGGTACCGGCACCGTCATAGAGGGCATCGGCGATATCCTCGTAGAAGCGCGCCTCGACCACCAGGATATGCGGATTGAAGCTGTTGCCCTCACTCATGTCCAGGTGCCCGTCATGCTTTTCCGCCCGTCATGCTTTTCCGAGCGCCTCGATCGCGCGCTGCCCGACGACCCTGAGGCCATAGCCCTCGAGGCCGACGATGGTGCGCTTGGTGTTGGACAGCAGCACCATGTCGCGGACTCCGAGATCGAGCAGGATCTGCGCCCCGACGCCATAGTCGCGCAGATCTCCGCCGGCCTTGGGCTGGCCGCCAAGCCGCGACTGCAGCGAAGCCGAAAGCGCGTCGGCCGAGGGTTCGCGGATCAGCACCACCACGCCGCGGCCGGCCTCGCCGATCATGCGCATGGCCTGCTGCAGATCGCCGGCCTTGCCGCTGGAGGTGTCGCCCAGCACGTCGTCGAGCACGCTCATGGCATGCATGCGCACCGGCACCGGTTCGCCGCCGGCGATGTCGCCCTTCCACAGCGCCACATGCTCGGCGTAGTTCAGGGTATTGACGAAGATCGCCATGTTGAACTCGCCGCCGTAGCGGCTGGTGAAACGGCTCTCCAGGCGGCGCTCGACGAAGTGATCGTAACGCCGGCGGTAGGAGATGAGGTCGGCGATGGTCGCCACCTTGAGGCCGTGACGCTGGGCGAAGGCGATGAGGTCGTCGCGCCGCGCCATGGTGCCGTCGTCGTTCATGATCTCGCAGATCACGCCGGAGGGATTGAGCCCCGCCAGGCGCGCCAGATCGACCGCCGCCTCAGTATGGCCGGTGCGCACCAGCACGCCGCCCTCGCGCGCCAGCAACGGAAAGACATGGCCCGGAGTGGTGATGTCCTCGGCGCCCGTGGTCGGGTCGATGGCGGTGGCCACGGTGCGGGCGCGGTCCGGCGCGGAGATGCCGGTGGTGATGCCCTCGCGGGCCTCGATGGACACGGTGAAGGCGGTCTGATGGCGGGACTCGTTCTTGCTCGCCATCAGCGGCAGGCCGAGTTCCTCGATGCGCTCGCGGGTCATGGCCAGGCAGATCAGCCCGCGACCGTAGCGCGCCATGAAGTTGATCGCGTCCGGCGTCGCCATCTGGGCGGGGATGACGAGATCGCCCTCGTTCTCGCGCGATTCATCGTCGACCAGGATGAACATGCGGCCGTTGCGGGCTTCCTCGATGACTTCCTCGATGGGGGAAACCATCTCGCTGAAACTCAGCCGCCAGGGCTCCTCGGTCGTGCTCATCGTGACCCTACTATCCTTGTGATGCTGTCATGAGACGCTGAACGTAGCGCGCGAGCATGTCGATTTCCAGGTTAACACGGTCGCCCGGCTGCTTTCCGCCCAGAGTGGTGGCCGCCGCCGTATGAGGGATGAGGTTGACCCCGAAGCACGCGCCCTCGACCTCGTTGACCGTCAGCGAGACACCGTCTAGCGCCACCGACCCTTTGGAGGCAATAAAGACCGCCAGATCCTTCGGGGCCTCGAAGGTGACTCTGAGGGAGCCCTGCTCGGCGCGGCGGCCGGCCACCCGCGCGACCCCGTCGATATGCCCGGAAACCATGTGGCCGCCCAGTTCGTCGCCCATTTTCAAGGGGCGCTCGAAGTTGACCGGCGTCCCCGGCGCCCAATCCCCCAGTGTGGTGCGGGAGAGAGTTTCGCCCGAAACGTCGGCGGCGAACCAGCCGGGCCCCTTGTCGACCACCGTCAGACAGACGCCGGAACAGGCGATCGAGGCGCCCTGTTCCAGGGCCGCGGTGTCGTAACCGGTCGAGAACACGAAGCGGCTGTCGGCCTGGCCCCCTTCAGGCGCTTCGATCGCCCGGACGGCGCCGAGATCGGTGATGATGCCGGTGAACATGGGTTGAACTATCTGTCCAAGCTGAAGATGTCGATGCGGTCGTGCCCGAGCTGCGCCATGGCGGCCTGCAGGAACCTAGGCGCCTGGTCCAGGCGGTCAACCCCAAAGCCGGAGACCGCCGCCAGCCCGTCGCCGCCGATGATCAGCGGCGCCTGGAACCAGGCGAGGCGGTCGACCAGGCCGGCGCGCAGCAGCGACGCCGCCAGATGGCCGCCGCCCTCGGCCAACAGCCGGGTAATTCCGCGCTCGCCCAGCAAACTCAGGGCCGCATCGAGGGAGACGTGTCCCGATTCATCGCTCGCCACCTGGACCACCTCGACGCCGGCGTCTTCATAGGCCGCAAGCCGCTCCGCCGGGTTGCCGTCGTGGGTGATCAGCAGGGTCGGCACCTCAGCTGCCCGCGCCACCAGGTCGTGGGTCAGCGGCAGCCGCAGCCGCCCGTCCAGCACAACCCGCAGCGGCCTGCGGTCCTCCAGTCCCGGCAGGCGCACGTCGAGGCGCGGGTTGTCGAGCACCGCCGTGCCGCTGCCGACCAGGATGGCGTCGGCGCGCGAGCGCAGCAGGTGCGCGCGGCGGCGCGCCAGCGGGCCGGTGATCCACTGGCTGTGCCCGCTGTGCGTGGCGATGCGGCCATCGAGCGAGGTGGCCAGCTTCAGGACCACCAGGGGCTGTCCCTTCAGCACGCGCTTCAGGAACCCGGCATTGAGGCGCTCGGCCTGGGTGCGGCAAAGGCCGGTCTCCACGGCGACGCCGGCGTCGCGCAGGATCGCGAAGCCGCGGCCCGCGACCCGCGTATCGGGATCCTCGACCGCCGCCACGAGGCGCGAGATCCCGGCCGCGGCCAGGGCCTCGGCACAGGGCGGCGTCACGCCGTGATGGGCGCAGGGCTCCAGGGTGACGTAGGCGGTGGCGCCCCGCGCCGCCGCGCCGGCCTGCTTCAGGGCCTCGGTTTCCGCGTGGGGCCGGCCGCCCGGCTGGGTCCAGCCGCGCCCGACGACGCGGCCGCGCCCGACGATCACGCAGCCGACCGCCGGATTGGGCGCGACCTGGCCCAGTCCGCGCGCCGCCAGCGTCAGGGCCGCGCGCATGAACTGGATATCCTGGGTGTTAGTCGTCTCCGTCACCGAGCTTGCCGATGAACTCTTCGAAATCGCGGGCCTCGCGGAAGTTACGGTAGACCGAGGCGAAGCGCACATAGGCCACCTGGTCGAGGCTCGCCAGGGCGTCCATGACGAGCTCGCCGACCAGCTTGGTCGGAATATCCGTCTCGCCGGAGGATTCCAGGCGGCGCACGATGCCGTTCACCACCCGCTCGATGCGCTCCGGATCGACCTGGCGCTTCTGCAGGGCCAGCGACATGGAGCGCAGCAGCTTGTCGCGCTCGAAGGGCTCACGCTTGCCGGTGGACTTGACCACCGTCAGTTCGCGCAGCTGCACCCGCTCGAAGGTCGTGAAGCGCGCGCCGCAGTTCGGGCACTGACGGCGGCGCCGAATGGCCGAGTTGTCTTCCGTCGGCCGCGAGTCCTTAACCTGCGTGTCCTCATTACCGCAAAACGGACAGCGCATTTATCCCCCTCTTCCCGGCCGCATCGCCGACGCGGCCGCAATCGCAAAAAAAAACTCGGTCTCAGATCTTCATATCAGGATAGATCGGGAAGCGATGACACAGCGTCTTCACCTCTTCGCGCACTTTCTGTTCGGTCGCCGCATTGCCCTCGGGGTCCTTCGCCAGGTTGTCGAGCACGCGGCCGATGAAGGCGCCGACCTGCTTAAACTCCGCGGTCCCGAAACCGCGCGTGGTCGCCGCCGGCGTGCCGAGCCGGATGCCCGAGGTCACGGTCGGCTTTTCCGGATCGAAGGGAATGCCGTTCTTGTTGCAGGTGATGCCGGCGCGGTCGAGGCTCTCCTCGACGATGTTGCCGGTCAGCTTCTTAGGCCGCAGGTCGACCAGCATGAGGTGATTGTCGGTGCCGCCGGTGACGATATCGAAGCCTTCGTCGATCAGGGCCGCGGCCAGGGCCTTGGCGTTGTCGACCACCGCCTGGGCATAGAGCTTGAACTCCGGCCGCAGGGCCTCGCCGAAGGCCGCCGCCTTGGAGGCGATGGCGTGCATCAGCGGGCCGCCCTGCAAGCCCGGGAAGGCCGCCGAGTTGATCTTCTTGCCGAGCTCCGGGTCATTGGACAGCACCATGCCGCCGCGCCCGGCGCGCAGGGTCTTGTGAGTCGTGGTGGTGACCACATGGGCGTGCGGCAGCGGGCTGGGATGCACCCCGGCCGCCACCAGCCCCGCGAAGTGGGCCATGTCGACCATGAAGTAGGCGCCGACCTTGTCGGCGATCTCGCGGAAGCGCGGGAAGTCGATGAAACGCGGATAGGCCGAGCCGCCGGCGATGATGAGCTTGGGCTTGTGGTCCAGCGCCAGCTTCTCCAACTCGTCGTAATCGATCAGGCCATTGTCCCGGCGCACGCCGTACTGCACGGCATTGAACCACTTGCCGGAGAGGTTCGGCTTGGCGCCGTGGGTCAGATGGCCACCGGCGGAAAGCGCCATGCCGAGGATGGTGTCGCCGGGCTGCAGCAGCGCCAGGGCAACGCACTGATTGGCCTGCGCGCCGGAGTGCGGCTGCACATTGGCGAATTCGCAGCCGAAAAGCTGCTTGGCGCGCTTGATCGCCAGTTCTTCGGCGATGTCGGCGAACTCGCAGCCGCCATAGTAGCGCCGATGCGGATAGCCCTCGGCGTACTTGTTGGTGAGGATCGAACCCTGGGCCTCGAGCGCCGCCAGGGAGATGATGTTCTCCGAGGCGATCAGCTCGATCTGGTCCTGCTGACGGCGCAATTCGCCGCGGATGGCATCGGCCAGTTCGGGATCGGTCTCGCTCAGATGCGCGGAAAAGAAGCCGTCGCTCAACGGCACGTTCTTGGCGGCGTTCGCAGCAGTCATCGTCGCGTGCTACTCCTAGAAGGGGGCCTCAGCCCAGTTTCTTGACCCGGCGGGCATGGCGATCGCCCGCGAATTCGGTATTGAGGAAGGTGTGCAGACAGTCCTTGGCGACCACCTCGCCGATGAGCCGGGCGCCCAGCGCCAGGACATTGGCGTCATTGTGCTCGCGGCTGAGCCGGGCCGAGGTCTCGTCATGGCACAGCGCCGCGCGGACGCCGGCCTGACGGTTGGCGGCGATCGAGATGCCGATGCCGGTGCCGCAGACCACGACGCCGCCGTCGGCCTTGCCGGAGGTCACGGCTTCGCCCACCGCCTTGCCGAAATCGGGATAGTCGACCGAAGTGGTCCCGTCGCCGGTGCCGAGGTCGAGGACTTCATAACCGGCGGAACGCAACTCCTCCGCCAGCTTCGCCTTGAGGTCGAAACCGGCGTGGTCTGAGCCGATGGCTATCGACTTGAACGCCATAATTCTGGAACGCCTGCCTGTCTCGGAAAAACCGGCGGACCCTACCATATGTCGCAATCTGATGAAAAGGCGCCACAAGGTCTCGCGGCGCCGGAATCAAGGTAATTGGTGTCGCTGGGGCGCCAAAGCGGCGCCGGAGGCTCAGATCAGGCGATAAGACCGCCGCGTCGGCCGGTGGCGCGCTTCTCCAGCACGTACTCCAGCTTGCGGGCAGCCAGCCGTTCGAGGTGCACCTGGCCGGCCGAGGGCGGGCCGACGATGCTGACCTCGGCGGAGGTCAGGGTATCGACGGCGGAGACCTTCACGTATCCGCCGACCCTTTGGAACTCGAAGATTATTTCACGTGTCTGTGGCATGGCCCCAATCATAATCGTCTATGGCAAACAATTCATTAACAGCATTCTGTTGCCATTTGATGACACGGGCGCGGCCCTGCAAGGGCCACGTCCCAGCGGGGCGGCGCGCCGAATGTTTCGGCGAGGTGCGCCACGAAGACGTCCACCTTGGCCGTCAGGACACGGCCGGGCGGTATGACGGCATAGATCTTGTGCACCTCGGAACGATAGGCCGGGAACAGGTTCACCAGGGCGCCGCGGGCAGCATCCTCGGAGACCAGGAAGGTCGGCATCAGGGCCACGCCGGCCCCGCCCAACACCGCCCGTCGCATGGTCTCGCCGCTGTCGCACCGCACGCGGCCTTGCATCTCGATGCTGCAGCCGCCCTGCGGCCCCCGCAACGGCCAGGTTTCGCCTGAGGAAAGAAACGCATAGGTCAGGCAGCTATGGCCGCGCAGATCGCCGAGTTCGGAAGGGCTGCCGCGCTCCCTGAGGTAGCTGGGGGCGGCGCAGACGATCTGCCGGCAGGACGCCAGTTCCGCCAGCCACCCGCCCAGCGGCGGGCTGGCGGCGACCCGGATGGCCAGATCGACCTCCGAGGTGGCGAGGTCGACCTTTCCTTCGGACATCTCCATGTCCAGTTCGATTTTCGGATAGCGATCGAGGAACTTTCTAAGAAAAGGAGCGATGTATCTCGATCCCAACGAGGCGGGCGCCGTCACCTTCAGCCGGCCCTGCGGGCGGTCGCGGTAGCGCATGACCTCCGATTCGGCATCTTCGAGTTCGGCCAGGATCGTCTGACAGCGCGCGAGGAACCGGGAGCCGACCTCGGTGAGGCGGATCGAGCGGGTCGTGCGGTTCAGCAGGCGTGCGCCGAGGTGTCTTTCCAGTGCCGAAACGTGCTTGCTGACGGTCGGCTTGGACAGTCCAAGCTGCTTGGCCGCGCCGGTAAAGCTGCGCAGCTTCGCCACGGTGGCAAAAACGGCGATATGCGTCAGATCGTGGGACTCGGCCATGTCTCGCACCAGGCATTACAGGACTTGACCGCCCTGCCGAGTCTAAGAGTCAGGCAGATGCCTTGATCATCTTCAGTGCGGTACCAAATTTGGTTTAGACATCCAGCTTCCGGCGCTCCAATCACATCTGCTCACAAGAACTTGTAGTTGAACCCATCGCGAGACGGCATCTCGCGGTCAGAACCGGGGGCGATGAAGAACCGGCCGGACAAAAAAAGGGAGGGCAGAGCCCTCCCGTCAAGTCCATGGCTTGGCCGTCAGTTCAACACCGACTTTCGTGATGACCCGTAGAGGACAAACTCACCGTCCTCTCCGGTGAGCAAACCTGGACCGGGCTTGATTTCGTCAGTCGCGGCATAGTCCAGGGGCTTCATTTCGGCGCAGCCGGCGACGACTCCGGCCAGGATCAGCAGCAGCGACCAGGCCGCCGGCCGCCGCCGCAGCGGCATGCCGGTTGATGGACGCGCCTTGATTCTTTCTGACATCGCGGTGTCTCCCAGATCAGAATTTCACACGGGCGCCGGCCAGAATGGCGAAGAGGTCGTCGAAGTTGGCGCCTTCCCGGTCCAGTTCGTGATTGCGGGCGCCGATATAGACTTCGGTCCCGATGGCATCGATGTTCTGCACGGCGAAGATGCCATAGGAGCGGAATTCGTCGCCTTCGACATCGAGGTCGTCGGTCTCGGCGAAGTCGATGCCGAACGACGTGCTGCCATAGTCGATGGCATCGAAGGTGTAGGCCAGTTTTCCGTAGTAGAACATGGGATCGTCGCCCGACCCGCCGTCGTCGCGCGTGCCGGCGGCGGCGGTGACGCTGATGCCCATGGGGGTCAGCACGGAGACCGATCCGTTGTACTGCTCGAACCCGCCACGCGAGTTCGCATTCGCATAGGCGGCGGCGGCGGCAACCTTGACGCCGTTGAAGTCGCCGCCGAAGGTGACCGCGCCGTCCCAGGCGCCGCCATCGACCGCGGAGACGGACCCCTTGAAGCCGTAAAGGCTGGGGGTATCGTAGCGGATGCGATCGTCACGGCTGAGACCGTCGAAGTTGCTGAAGACGTCGCCGATGCTGGGGCCCAAGACGCCGTCACCTTCGCTGAACTCGAGCCCGCCGGCGAGATCGCCGACGCCCGAATAGCCGATGACCGACGTGCCCGAGAGGTCGACTTCCGAAGTGCTGTTGGACGCGGTGTCTCCCTGTCCGATCCACACACGGCCCAGGGTCTTGCTATCGACGAAGAGCTCGAGCTTGCGTTCGGTAAAGTTGTTGGGGCCGGCGGGCGAATCCTGATCGAAGCTGATGGCGGCGGTCGAGTTGGATTCGAACTGCACCTCGATCTGGGTGCCGACGGTGACGTCTTCGTCCAACTCGCCTTCACCGACGAAACGCAGCCGGGTCGACGAGTTGTCGTTGTCGACGTGAAAAAACTCGGCGTCATCGCCGTTGTCACCGTAGAGGACGCCCCGGTTCACCTGACCCGAAACCGACAGTCTGACCTTGTCGCTGCCCGATTTCACGACTTTTTCCTCCTCGACGGAGGATTTCTGCTCAAGCTGTTCCTGCTTCTGTTCGAGCTGTTCCAGACGTTGCTTTAGAAATTGAATCTCGTCCTTCAGTTCCTTGTTCGATTGCGCCGCCGCCGGCAGGGCGCCGGCGAGCACGATGACAGTGAAAAGGGCGGTTCCCGACAGCAAGCCGCCTTTGCCACGAAAAGACATATGATGTGATCTCCCCTGATGGTCTTTCATCTCGACCGCCGGCGGACTGCCGGCTTCTGAGCCCATGGGGAAACTATTCACGACCCGCGGCGGAAGTAGAATTCAACAGAGTTCAACTAATAAGGAGAATGATCATTTCTGCGAAACCGACTGTTTATTTATTTTTATCATTGCTCCACTGTCTTCGTGCCGGCCGGCCGACGACGGCCGCCTTTCCACAGTCGGGCGGGCGCCGGCGCGCTTGGCTTTTGACGGCCGCCCAATTGCGATATATGTGAGGCAGCAGCCACCCCCTCGAGGAACGCGACCATGTCCCAGGCCCCCGCCGCCACCGGCTCCCGCCCCGCCGCCGCCGGCCCTGATGCCTCCCCGGCGAAGTTCGTCTGGGAGGATCCCCTGCTGCTCGAGGACCAGTTGAGCGAGGAAGAGCGCATGGTGCGCGACGCCGCGCGGGCCTACTGCCAGGAACAGCTAATGCCGCGGATCCTCGAGGCCAACCGGCACGAGACCTTCGACCGCGCCATCATGACGGAGATGGGCGCGCTCGGCTTTCTCGGCGCCACCATCCCGGAGGACTACGGCTGCGCCGGCGTCAATCACGTCTGCTACGGCCTCATCGCCCGCGAGGTCGAACGGGTCGACTCAGGCTATCGTTCGGCCATGTCGGTCCAGTCCAGCCTGGTGATGCACCCGATCTTCGCCTATGGCAGCGAGGAGCAGCGTCGCAAGTACCTGCCGCGCCTTGCCAGCGGCGAGCTCATCGGCTGCTTCGGCCTCACCGAGCCGGACCACGGCTCCGACCCCGGCGGCATGAAGACCCGCGCCAGGGCGGCCGACGGCGGCTACCGCCTGAAGGGCGCCAAGATGTGGATCACCAACTCGCCGATCGCCGACGTCTTCATCGTCTGGGCCAAGGACGACAGCGACAAGATCCGCGGTTTCATCCTGGAAAAGGGCATGGAAGGCCTGAGCGCGCCCAAGATCGAAGGCAAGTTCTCGCTGCGCGCCTCGATCACCGGCGAGATCGTCATGGACGACGTTTTTGTGCCGGAGGAAAACCTTCTGCCCGATGCCTCGGGCCTGAAAGGACCGTTCGGCTGCCTCAACAAGGCGCGCTATGGGATTTCCTGGGGCGCGCTGGGCGCCGCCGAGTTCTGCTGGCACGCGGCGCGCGACTACACCCTGGAGCGCAAGCAGTTCGACCGCCCACTGGCCGCCAACCAGCTCATTCAGAAGAAGCTGGCGGACATGCAGACCGAGGTCACCATCGGCCTGCAGGCCTGCCTGCAGCTCGGCCGCCTGCTCGACGCCGGCAAGGCGGCGCCGGAGGCCATCTCGCTGTGCAAGCGCAACTCCTGCGGCAAGTCGCTGGACATCGCCCGCCAAGCCCGCGACATGCACGGCGGCAACGGCGTCGCCGACGAGTACCACGTCATTCGCCACGTCATGAACCTGGAGGCGGTGAACACCTACGAGGGCACCCATGACGTCCACGCCCTGATCCTCGGCCGCGCCCAGACCGGCATCCAGGCGTTCTTCTAAGCGGCGGCGCCGGACCTCGTGATTCGAGACGCCCCTGTGGGGCTCTTCAGCATGAGGTCCTCTTTTCTCGCCTCACCCTGAGGACGGCCGACAGGCCCGTCTCGAAGGGTGCCACATCGCGCCACAAAAGCGGAAAGCCCCGGCCGGGTGGCCGGGGCGTTCGCTGCGTACGAGGGATGCGTGCTGGAAAGGCGCCCGCGGAAAGCCGCCGCGGGGCGCCAGGGGAAATCCGTCAGGCGGCGGGGCTGAGGTTCCGCGCCATGCTGGCCGGGGTCGACCAGAACTGCTGGACGCGCCGCAGCGCGTGGTTGGCCGAGTCCAGACTCTCTTCCGAAATCTGAATGTCGCCCAGCTGCGTCGAATGCTGGTCGAAGAGCGCCGACAGGCTGCGGTAGACGGCCACGCCCTTGTCGGCGGCGCGCACGTGGAACGAGCGACGGTCGTGTGGCGAACGTTCCTGGATCAGATAACCGTTCTCGACCATCTTCTTCACATTATAGGAAACGTTCGAGCCGAGGTAGTAACCGCGCTGGGTCAGCTCGCCGATGGAGAGCTCTTCCTCGCCGATGTTGAACAGGATGAGCGCCTGAACGTTGTTCAGGTCGCGGATGCCCTGGCGATCGAGATCCGACTTGATCACCTCAAGGCACTGACGGTGCAGGCGTTCGACCAGACCGATCAATTCTAGATACTTGGATTTCACGTTACCCTCGCATGACTCGTGAACCGGAAAACCGATGGCTTTGTTGCAAAGACTAGCCGCAAGCCCGTTAAACTTTACTTAACGGCTGAATGAATTATCTCATTGAAATATAATATACTTTATTGGATTTACGATAATTGCCACAGGCTGCCCACAAGAGGCGCGTTGCCGCCTGTAAGGGGCCCTGCCGGACTGGCTTCAGGCGCCGGCGGTGACAATCCACGCCGCGCTACCTTCCGATAAGCGGTAGAGGGCGTCTTGTGGCTCGGTCAGGTCGAAAATCTCGTCACGCGTGGCCTTGAGATAGAGGCCGCGGAGAATGCGCCCCGTCAGACCGTGGCTCACCACAATGAGCTTCGCCGATTCCGGCTGTTCTTCGAGCCAGGCACCGGCGCGCGCGGCGACCAGCGCATAGCTCTCCCCTTCCGGCACCCGGTAGTGCCACTTGTCGGCCTCGCGCGCGGACCACTGGTCCGGAAACAACTCCTTGAGATCGGCGTAGATTTCCCCTTCCCAGGTGCCGAAGCCATGCTCACGCAGCCGCGGCTCCTCCTCGATCCCGGCCGGGTCCCTGCCCATGGCCCGCGCCACCAGATCAGCGGTCTGCCGCGCACGGCCCAAAGGACTGGAGATCATGGAGAAGCCGTCGGCGGGCCCGACCAGGCGGGCGAGCGTTTGACCCATGAGATTCGCTTGCCGACGGCCATGCGCCGTCAACGCCGAATCACGATGCCCCTGGAGACGCCCTTGCCGGTTCCACAGAGTTTCGCCATGACGGAGAAGATAAATCACGCTTCACCGGCTCCTCTATCCGACCCGGCCGCCTAGCGGCAGCCGGCGGCGTTAGTCCTTGGCGCCCTCGATCAGCTTGATGATGGCCGAGTAGTCGAGGCCGCCGTTGCCGGCATTGACGAAGAGCGTGTAGAGCGCCGCCGCTTCGGCGCCCAGGGGCGTCGCCGCGCCGACGTGATCGGCGGCGGCCTGGGCGAGCTTCAGGTCCTTGTGCATCATCGCCGCGGCGAAGCCCGGCTTGTAGTCGCGGTTGGCGGCGGCGGTCTCGACGATGCCGGGCACCGGGTTGTGGTTCAGCATGGCCCAGCAGGAACCGGAGGCCTTGGAGCTGATGTCGAAGAGCTTCTGCGGATCGAGGCCGAGCTTCTCGCCCAGCGCGAAGGCTTCCGACACCGCGATCATCGAGATGCCGAGGATCATGTTGTTGCAGATCTTCGCCGCCTGGCCGTTGCCGGCGCCGCCGGCGTGCACGATGGTGCGGCCCATGATCTCGAAGAAGGCCTTGCCGCGCGCGAAGGCCGCGTCGCCGCCGCCGACCATGAAGGTCAGCGTCCCGCCCTCGGCGCCGGCGACCCCGCCGGAGACCGGCGCGTCGAGCATCGGGTGGCCCGCCTCCGCCGCCGCGGCATGGACGTCGCGCGAACTCGCGACGTCGATGGTCGAGCAGTCGATGAACAGGGTGCCCTTGGCCGCCTTGGCGAGCAGGCCCTGGTCCCCCAGGTAGACGGCGCGCACGTGCTGTCCCGCCGGCAGCATGGTGATCACGCTTTCGGCTTCGCCCGCCACCGCCGCGGCATCGGCCGCCACCGTCATTCCGGCCTCGGCCGCCGCCTGGCGGGCGCCCTCGGAGAGGTCGAAAGCGATGATCTCGTGACCCGCCTTGGCGAGGTTCCTGGCCATCGGCAAACCCATGTTGCCCAGACCCAGAAATCCGATGCGCGCCATAGCTTCCTCCCTAGATGACAGCGGTTTCTCGTAGCGCCCTTACAGCATAAGCGCCGCTCAGTTGAAAGTCAGATCGCGCGCGCCGAGCGGCCGGAAATGCGCCTCGACCAGCGCCGGCGTGACCTCGGCCAGTTCAGCGGGCGACCACTTCGGCTGGCGGTCCTTGTCGACCAGCAGGGCGCGGATGCCTTCGTAGAAATCCTCGCCGGCCATGAAGGCCTGGCTCATGCGGTACTCCTGAATCATCGCCGCGTCGAAGTCCAGGGACGCGCCCTTCTCCAACTGCGCGAAAGTGACCTTCAGGCTGGTCGGCGACTGCTTGCGGATGGTCCCGGCGATATTGGCCGCCCAGTCGTCGCCCGCCTCGTCGCCCGCCTCGTCGAGCGCCGCCAGGATCGATTCCACCGAGCCCGCCGAAAAGCAATGATCGATCAGCGGCTGACGCGGCGCGAGATCGGAAGGCTCGGGCGCGATCTTGATACGGTCGATGACAGAGTCCACCAGGGTCTCCGGTGCCGCCTCGTCCCAATCGACCTGCGCGAAAGCGGCAGCCAGTTCGCCCTGGCGATCGCTGGGCACATAGTCGGTGGCCAGGCCGCAGTACACCGCATCGGCGCCGTTGAGCCGCCAGCCGGTCAACGCCAGGAACAGACCGGTGCGGCCCGGCAGGCGCGGCAGGAAATAAGTTCCCCCGACATCGGGAAACAGGCCGATGCCGACTTCCGGCATGGCGATCATGGTGCGGTCGCCGGCCACCCGGTGGCTGCCGTGCACCGACAGCCCGACACCGCCGCCCATGGTGATGCCGTCGATCAGCGCCACATAGGGCTTGGCGAAAACGTGGATCAGACGGTTCAGGCGGTATTCCGCACGGAAGAAGTCCTCGGTCAGGCGGTCGCCGCTGCGTCCGGCCTCCCAGACCGCGCGTACGTCGCCGCCGGCGCAGAAGGCGCGCTCGCCGGCGCCGCGGACCACCACCGCCTTGACCTCGGAATCCTCCTGCCAGGCAGCAAGCTGGGGGATCAGGTCGCCGATCATCCGCAGGGTCAGGGCGTTGAGGGCCTGAGGCCGGTTCAGCGTGATAAAACCGGTGCCGTTGGTCACCTCGAACAGAATGTCACTCGACTGATTCATGAAGTCTCACTCATTGAAATTCGTTTCGGTGACGCGGGGCGAGCCGGGGCGGCTCACTCCTCGAGCAGTTTGCGGGCGATGATGACGCGCATGATCTCGTTGGTGCCTTCAAGGATCTGGTGCACCCGCAGATCGCGGAAGATGCGCTCGATGGGAAATTCACGAATGTAGCCGTAACCGCCGTGCAACTGCAGCGCCTCGTTGCAGACCTGGAAGCCGACATCGGTGGCGAAGCGCTTGGCCATGGCGCAGGCCTGGGTCTTGTCCGGCGCGGCGGCATCGATCGCCTGGGCGGCGCGCCACACCATCAAGCGCGCCGCCTCCAACTCGGTCGCCATGTCGGCGAGGCGGAACTGCAGCGCCTGGAAACTGGCCAGCGGCTTGCCGAACTGCTTGCGCTCGCGCAGGTGATCCCTGGCCGCCTCCAGGCAGGCCCGCGCGCCGCCGAGCGAACAGGCGGCGATGTTCACCCGGCCGCCGTCGAGGCCCTGCATGGCGAACCTGAAACCCTCGCCCTCTTCCCCCAGGCGGTTGGCGCGCGGCACGCGGGCGTCCTCGAAGATCACCGCCGCCGTCGGCTGGCTGTTCCAGCCGAGCTTCTTCTCCTTCTTGCCGAAAGAAAGACCGGCCGTGTCCTTGGGCACGATCACCGCCGAGACGCCTTCCGCCCCCGGGCCACCGGTGCGGCACATGACGAGGTAGACCTCGCTGGCGCCGCCGCCGGAGATAAAGGCCTTGGAACCGTTCAGCACATAGTCGTCGCCGTCGCGCTCCGCCCTGGTCCGCAGCGACGCGGCGTCGGAGCCGGCGCCCGGCTCGGTCAGGCAATAGCTGGCGAAGTGCTCCATGGTCAGCAGCTTGGGCAGCCAAGTGGCGCGCTGGGCCGCGCTGCCGAAGGAATCGATCATCCAGGCGACCATGTTGTGGATCGAGATGTAGGCGGCGGTCGAGGGGCAGGCCGCGGCCAGCTCCTCGAAAATCAGGGCCGCGTCGAGGCGCGTCAGACCGCTGCCGCCCGACGCCTCGCGCACGTAGATGCCGGCCAGCCCCAGAGCCGCCGCCTTGCGCAGCGTCGCGACGGGGAATTCGGTGGCCTCGTCCCAGCCCGCGGCCCGGGGCGCCACCTCTTCAGCGGCAAACTGGCGCGCCATGTCCTGGAAGGCGCGCTGTTCGTCGTTCAGTTCAAAGTTCATCGGGAAACCGCCTGCTTCGGTCTCTGACCGGCTGATTCAGAAACGAGCCGCGATGATAGTCCGCCCCCTCCGGCTGTCAACGTGGCGCGGCGGCGGCGCACAACGGACTTGACAACTATGCGGCGGCGGCGCTTTTATCCTGGTGTTGCGCCGATTTGTTCTCAGCTTGCGGGCGCTTTAAAAATGCGGCTAAACGAGTGGTTCCAACCGCCCGGCCCGCCGTGGCGGTTTTTTCGTTTTGGCCCCACGCTCAATTGAGTGCCGGGGCCCGCGGTGATTTGAGGGGCAGCTTGCTCCGCGTCAACAAAAGCTAAAAGCGAGTCCCTGCTGGGGCCCCTCGGTGGAAGAAACAGCAACCGTTTGACTTGAAAGGCCCCTACCATGGCGGACACGAGCAAAGCCACGACCCATCCGGAAACCCTCGCCCTGCACGCGGGCTATCGCAGCGATCCGCACACCGGCGCGGTCGCCGTGCCGATCTACCAGACGACCTCCTACGAGTTCCAGGACTCCGGACACGCGGCGAACCTCTTCGCGCTGAAGGAACTGGGCAACATCTACACGCGGATCATGAACCCGACCTGCGACGTGCTGGAAAAGCGCGTGGCGGCGATCGACGGCGGCGTTGCCGCCCTGGCGGTGTCCTCCGGCCAGGCGGCCTCGGCGATAGCGATCCAGAACATCGCCGCCGCGGGTGACAACATCGTCAGCTCGACCGACCTCTACGGCGGCACCTGGACGCTGTTTGCCAACACCTTCAAGACCTTCGGCATAGAGGTGCGCTTCGTCGACCCGAGCGATCCGGAAAACTTCCGCCGGGCGACGGACGAGCGCACCCGCGCCTACTACGCCGAGACCCTGCCGAACCCCAAGCTCAAGATCTTCCCGATCAGCGAGGTCGCGGCCATCGGCGAGGAACTGGGCGTGCCGCTGATCGTCGACAACACCGCGGCGCCGGTGATCTGCCAGCCGCTCAAGCACGGCGCGCATATCGTCGTCTACTCGACCACCAAGTACATCGGCGGGCACGGCACCTCGATCGGCGGCCTGCTGGTCGACGGCGGCACCTTCGATTGGGAGAAGCACGCCGCGCGCTTCCCCTCGCTGAACCAGCCGGACCCGAGCTATCACGGCGCGATCTGGACCGAGGCGGTGAAGCCGCTTGGCCCGATCGCCTATATCCTCAAGGCCCGGGTGACGCTGCAACGCGACCTCGGCTACGCCATGAGCCCGTTCAATGCCTTCCTGTTTCTGCAGGGCCTGGAGACCCTGCCGCTGAGGATCCGCGAGCACTGCCGCAACGCCACAGCGGTGGCCGAGTACCTGAAGGGCCATCCCGAGGTCACCCAGGTGATCCACCCCTCGCAGCAGGACGGCGAGGCCCGGCGGCGGGCCGATGCCTACCTCTCCGGCGGCCATGGCGGCCTCGTCGGCTTCGAGCTGGCCGGCGGCCTGGAGGCCGGGCGGCGCTTCATCGACGCGCTGCAGCTGTTCTACCATGTCGCCAATCTCGGCGACGCGCGCAGCCTGGCGATCCACCCGGCGACGACGACGCACTCCCAGCTGTCGGCCGAGGACCAGCTGGCCACCGGCGTCACCGACGGCTACGTGCGCCTGTCGATCGGCCTGGAGCATATCGACGACATCCTGGCCGACCTGGATCAGGCCCTGGCGGCCTCGCGCGGCGCCGCCGCCGCGGAATAGAGCTCCTGTAGCAGGCAGGGAGGTTGCGACGGCAACCTCCCCCGCCGGAGGATCGTACAAATGCCGGAACCGCTCGCCGAGACCGCGGCCCTGGTGATCATCGACTTCCAGCAAGGCATCGATGACCCGAAATGGGGCCGGCGTAACAATCCGGAAGCCGAAATCCGCTGCGCCGAGTTGCTCGCCGCCTGGCGGGAGACGCGGCGGCCCGTGGTGCACGTGCAGCATCTATCACTGGAAGCCGACTCGCCCTATCGGCCGGGTCAGCCGGGCTGCGACTTCAAGGACGCCCTGAAACCCGGGCCGGGGGAAATTCTGGTGCAAATGCGCACCAACAACGCCTTCATCGACACCGGCCTCGCCGCCGCCCTGCGCGACCGCGGAATCACCATTCTGGTGGTGGCCGGCGTGCTGTTGCACAACTCGGTCGACGCCAGTGTGCGCATGGCGGGAAACCTGGGTTTCGACGTGCGCCTGCCGGCGGACGCGACCGCCAGCGTTGGCGTGACGGATCTCAGCGGCCGCTACTGGCCGGCCGAGGATGTCCACGCGCTGAGCCTGGCGCATCTGCACGGCGAGTACGCCACAGTGACCTCGACGGCGGAGGTCTTGGATGCCGCCAGGGTGCTTGTTGCCGCTCGCGCCCGAGCCTAAACTTGACGCCTTGCACGGGTTTCCTGACAGACTGGCGGGTGGAGAGACAACAGCGATGACCGATCTGACCCGAAAGCGCGGCGCCGCGCTGCGCCAAGTGCCGAGCCAGGACCCGGCCGCCACGGCAGGCCGCCCCGAGGCGCTGGGCGCCTTCCCCCAGGTCCGCCTGCGGCGCAACCGCAGTGCTGCCTGGGTGCGGCGCATGGTCGCCGAAAGCCGCCTCGGCGCCGAAGACCTGATCTGGCCGGTTTTCGTCCACGACGGCGGCGGCAGGCAGGCCGTCGAGGCCATGCCTGGGGTCGACCGGCTGGGGCTCGACTGCCTGGCCGACAGCGTCGGCGCCGCCGGCGAGCTCGGCATCTCGGCCATCGCGATCTTTCCCTATACCGAGCAAAGCCTGAAGACACCGGACGCCCGCGAGGCGCTCAATCCGGACAACCTGGTCTGCCGCGCGGTGCGCGCGGTGAAACAGGCCCTGCCCGACATCGGGATCATCTGCGATGTGGCGCTGGATCCTTACAACAGCAACGGCCATGACGGGCTGGTGCGCGACGGGCGCATCCTCAACGACGAGTCGGTCGAGGTGCTGTGCCGGCAGGCCGTCGTCCAGGCGCAGGCGGGCTGCGACGCGGTCGCCCCCTCCGACATGATGGACGGGCGCGTTGGCGCCATCCGCGAGGCGCTCGACGGCGTCGCCCTGCAGGACGTGAAGATCATTTCCTACGCCGCCAAGTACGCGAGCTGTTTCTACGGTCCCTTCCGCGAAGCGGTCGGCTCCGGCGCCCGCCTGACCGGCGACAAGAAGACCTACCAGATGGACCCGGCCAACAGCGACGAGGCCTTGCGCGAGGTGGCGCTCGACCTGCAGGAGGGCGCCGACATGGTGATGGTCAAGCCCGGCCTGCCCTACCTCGATATCATTCAGCGCGTGAAGCAGACTTTCGGAGTGCCGACCCTCGCCTATCAGGTCAGCGGCGAGTTCGCCATGCTGAAGGCCGCCGCCGGCAACGGCTGGCTCGACAACGACCGGGCGGTGATGGAGAGCCTCATGGCCTTCAAGCGGGCCGGCGCCGACGCGGTCCTGACCTATGCGGCGCTGGAGGCCGCCAAGCTGCTGCGCGCCGGCTGAGGCGCGTCATCGACCGGGCGCACCCCTATTTACCCATTGCGGGTTTTGCGGAAAGCCCCAAGTGTTGAAAACAGCACCAAACAAGGAGGAAACCACCATGGCGTTACAACTTGGTGATACCGCACCGGATTTCACGGCGGATACGACGGAAGGCAAGATCAGTTTTCACGACTGGATCGGCGACAGCTGGGCCGTGCTCTTCTCGCATCCCAAGGATTTCACGCCGGTCTGCACGACCGAACTCGGCTATGTCGCGAAGATGAAGGCCGACTTCGACAAGCGCAACGTGAAGGTCATCGGCCTCAGCGTCGACTCGGTCGACGATCACAAGCGATGGGCCAAGGATATCGAGGAAACCCAGGGCACCGCCCCGAATTATCCGATGATCGGCGACCCGGATCTGAGCATCGCCAAGCTCTACGGCATGCTGCCGGCCGACGCCGGAAACACGGCCCAGGGGCGCACGGCGGTCAACAACGCGACGGTGCGCAACGTCTACGTCATCGGCCCCGACAAGATGGTCAAGCTGATGATCACCTACCCGATGAGCACGGGCCGCAACTTCGACGAGGTCCTGCGGGTCATCGACTCGCTGCAGCTGACCGCGAAGCACAAGGTGGCGACGCCGGTCAACTGGAAGCAGGGCGAGGACTGCATCATCGTGCCCGCCGTGAACAACGAGCAGGCCAAGGAGCTGTTCCCCAACGGCTGGGAAGAAAAGAAGCCCTACCTGCGCCTGGTGAAACAACCCGGCGCCTGACGTCCGCTTCGAACAAAAGAAAGAGGCCGGTCCCCGCACGGGTGCCGGCCTTTCTTTGGTGGATCGCCAAGCGGATCGGCGCCGCTGCAGCCTGACGATCCGGTCAGGCTGTCGAGCGACGGAGACAACGCCCATGCTGCGCAGAACTTTGCTGATCGTTTTCCTGGCGCTGCCCACGTCGACTCAAGCGCAAACAGCGCCGACGTCCGATGAGGCCGCCGCCTACAGCGGGCTGCATCGTGCCGCTCATCGCGGCGATGCCGCCGAGGTCGCGCGCCTCGCCGCGGCGGGCGCGGACCTGAACGCGCGGGATCGATCCGGGCGCACCGCCGCGCATATCGCGGCCTTCGCCTCGAACGATGCGGCGTTGCGCGCGCTGGCCGAAGCCGGGGCCGACATGAATGCCTTGGAGCACCGCTTTTACGACGTCGTCACCATTGCCGCCGTGGCCGACGATCCCGAGATGGTCTCGCTCGCCATCGAACTGGGCAACCGCGCCGACCTGATCACCAGTCCCTACGACGGCACCGCCCTGATCGCCGCCGCGCATCTCGGACACCACGAGGTCGTGCGCCGCCTGATCGCCGGTGGCGCGCCGCTCGACCATGTCAACAATCTCGGCTGGACGGCCTTGATGGAGGCGGTCGTTCTGGGCGACGGCGGCCCCGATCACATCGCGACGGTCGCCGCCCTGGTCGAGGCCGGCGCCGACCCGGCGATCGCCGACAGAGGAGGCGTCACGCCGCTTTCCCACGCCGAAGCACGCGGCTATGCGGAGATCGCCCGCCTGATCCGCACGGCAAGATGAAAGAGAAGGATCCCCGCGAGCGCGCCGGCCATTGCCACTTCCTGTGACCTGTCGCCTGCGGGTCAGCCCGGCGGCTCTTCGATCTTGACGGTGACGCCCTTCTGGCGCTCGCGGTAGGCGACGTAGAAGGAAGCGACGAAGATCACCGCGCCGCCGACCCAGGTCCAGATGTCCGGCAATTCGGCGAAGATGAGAAAGCCGACAATGCTGGCCCAGACCAGTTTCAGAAAGTCAAAGGGCAGAACGACGGTGGCGTCGGCCAGCGAGAAAGCCTTGGAGAAGCCGAACTGAACCGCGTTGCCCAGGCCGCCGATGAGGATCAGCCAGCCCCACTCTTCGACCGTCGGCCAGCGCCAGACGAAAAGCGCCGGCACCAGGGTAAAGAGGCCGACCAGGAAGGCCGCCCAAGCGGTGATCGACAAGGGGCTGTCGGTAAAGGTGAGGCGCTTGATGGTGATCATGGCACCGGCCCAGAGCAGGCTCGACACCAGGGCCAGCAACGCGCCGCCGCCGAAGACGTCGCCGCCGGGACGCAGGATCACCAGCGTGCCGATGAAGCCGATCGCAAGGGCGACCGTGCGGTGGAGCCCGATCTTCTCGCCCAGAAAAATCACCGCCAGGAGGCTGGCGAAGAGCGGCGCCGAGAAACTGATGGCGGAGGCCGTCGCCAGCGATACGAGGCTGATCGCCAGGAAGAAGGTCAGCATGCCACCGGCGTTCAGCAGGCCCCGAACGACATGGAGGCCGGGGCGGCGGGTCGCCAGGACCGAGCGGCCGCCGGCGCGCCAGATGATCGGGAGCAGCATGACGAAGCCGATGGCGCAGCGAAAGAAACTGATCTCAAAGGGATGCAGCGTCTGCGCCGCGTGCTTGACCGCCGACAGCATGAAGGTGTTCGCGAAACCGACGAAAACCATGCAGCCGATGCCCAGAAGGGCCGGCCCGATCAAGGGCACCGCTTCCGTTTTCCCCATGGCGCCAGCATGGACAAGGCGGCGCGGCGTCGCCACGCCCGATTGTGCATGGCTCCCATGCACGGGGGGTTTCATCATCGAACAGCGGCGCCGCGCCGCCATGGGCCGCCATGGGCCGCCGCAGCGAGACCCGGGGTTCCGGGCCTGACGAGTTGGAGGTCGGCGATTACCCTTGCCTGTCCAGCGACAAGAAGAATGCCTCGGCGGCGAGATCGTGCCACGCCGCCTCGCGGTCACGGCCATGAAAGCCGACGTGCCCGCCGCTTCCGGCGAAGAGCGGCGTGACGGCGGGATGCCCGGCCCAGTCGAAGCCTTCGTAAGCCGCCGAAGGGATCCAGGGGTCATCCTTGGCGTAGACCAGCAGGGTCGGTTGCTTGATCGCCGGCAGGAAGCGCAGGCCCGAGCATTGCCGGTAGTAGTCGTCGGCGCCGGCGAAACCATTGCGCGGCGCGATCACCTGCTCGTCGTAGGCGAAGACGCTGTCGGCGCTGGCGATGGCCGCGCGCTCCGCCGGCGATAGTTCGTGCGGCGACGCCAGGGCTTCTTCGCGCATGCGGGTGATCAGGTAGCGGTGATAGGCCCAGTTGCGCGGCTGCATGATGCGCAGCTGCGCCGCCTTCAAGTCGATGGGCGCCGAGACTGAAACCGCCGCCGTGACCGGAAACTGCGCCGCCTCCTCCGCCATGAAGCGCAGCAGCATGTTGGCGCCCAGCGAATAACCGATAAAAAAAAGGCCCTTGCCGAAGCCGGCCACCGGCTCCAAGCCCAGGAGGGCGTCCCGAAGGTCGCCGCTGCGCCCGGCGTGATACTGATCCTTGCACAGAGGGCGCGACGGTCCGGTGCCCCGCAGATTGAGGCGCAGCACCGTGAAACCCCGTGCCAGCCAGAAAGCCGCCGAGGCACGAATATAGATGCTGTCTTCGCAACCGGTCAGACCATGCAGCAGAACGACCAACGGCGCGGCGCCCTTGCCCGCCCGGTGCAGGGAGGCGACGAGGCGGTCGCCGCTGCCGTCGCGCATCGCCAGTTCGAGACGTTCGGCCGGCCAGGCGTCGAGGGGATGGCGGCTGCGCAGCAGAAAATTCCGCAAGGTCTGGAGATCGCCACCGAGCCAGGGAAAGCGCGGCCGGAAGCTGCCGGCATCCAAGGCGGCGCCTGCGTCCGGCAAGGTCATCCCGCCGACAGCCAGTGCCGCAGCGGGTCGATCTGGCCGGCCTCGAGCAAGGCCGGGGCATGGCCGCAGCCGGGGACGACGACAACCTCGGCGCGCGGACCGCGCGCGCCCATCTCGGCGGCGGTCTCCGCCAGCAGCAGGTCCGATTCGGCGCCGCGCAGGGCCAGCACCGGGCAGGTAATGGCATCCCACAGCGGCCACAGATCGACATCGCAGAGTTCGGCGGCGCGCAGCGGCTCGGCGATGCGGGGATCGTAGTGCAGGCGCCAGCCCGCCCCGTCCGGCCGCAGCGAGGTCTCGGTGAGATGGCGCCACTGCGCGTCGCTCAAGTCGCCGAAGCCGCGGTAGGTGGCGCGATGGTAGGCCTCGGCGGCCTCGAGATCCGGAAAGCGCGGATCCCGCCCGAAGTAGTCGAGGATGCGCTCAAGGGCGGCCTTGGGAATGAAAGGGCCGACGTCGTTGATCACCAGGCGGCGGATCGGATTGCCCGGCTGGGCGGCCAGCATCATGCCGATGAGCCCGCCCATGGAGGTGCCGACAATGTCCACCCGGGCGCAGTCGAGCCGCGCGATGAGGGCCGCCGTGTCGGCCAGGTACTGCGGGTAGCTGTAGTCCATGGGATCGCGCAGCCAAGCGCTGTCGCCACGCCCGACCACATCGAGGCAGACCACCCGCCGGCCCGCCGCGGCCAGCGCCGCCGCCAGGTTGTCGAAGTCGCGGGCGTTGCGGCCAAGGCCGTGCAGGCAGACGACCGGCACGGGATGGCCCGGACCCGACTCGCGATACGCCAGTTCATGGAAACCGGTCTTGGAGAGGCAGGACAGCCTGCCGGCGCGGACCTCGGCCATCGCTGTTCGGGGATCCCTCAGGCCGCCGCCCGGGCCGGCGGCGCGTCGAAGACCTGCACGAAGGTTTCCGGGTAGAAGCCGTTGAAGCGGGTCGCCAGGGCATTGGAATAGGCGCCGACCTGATCGATCTCGATCCAATCGCCCTCGCGCACGTCCGCCGGCAGGGTGAAGGTGCCCGGCAGGACGTCCAGCGAATCGCAGGTCGGGCCATTGAGAACGAATTCGCCGGTGTCCTCGGAAACTGGGGCGTCGAGCCGGATGAGCCGGGCGGGCAGGCGCACGGCGACCTGGGACATCTCGGAAAGGCTGCCGTAGATACCGTCGTTGATATAGAGGCGGTTGTCCTTGCGCAGCTGTACCTGGGTCAGCAGCGAGCAGCCGTCGGCGACCAGCGCCCGTCCGGGCTCCGAGAATATTTCGACGGTCGGGCTCAGCTTCAACTGTTTCAGGCCGTGCCTGATGGCATCCATATAGGCGTCGAGCGACGGCACCGGGCGATCGCCGTAAGCCGCCGGGAAACCGCCGCCGACATCGATACAGGCCGGCTCGATCCCGGCGCGGGCGATCACCTCGCCGACGATCTGCAGCGCCGTGCCGTAGGCCTCCGGGCTGCGGCATTGCGACCCGACATGGAAGGCCAGGCCGACGCCGCAGCCCTGCTTCTGCGCCGCCCGCATCAGCGCGACGGCCTCATCCGGCGTGGCGCCGAACTTGGCCGCCAGATGATAGAGCGCGTCGTTGGCCGGCGGCGTGTTCACCCGGACGATGATGGTGATGCCCTGAGCGCCGATCTCGTCGATGATCTTGGTCAGCTCGTCCATGTGGTCGACGATGAAGTGCCGCACGCCGTAGACCTTATAAGCCGACTTGATCACCGCACGCGCCTTCACCGGATGCATGAAATAGGTGTGGGCGTCGTCGAAGCTGTCGGAAATCTGAGCGATCTCGGTCAGCGAGGCGGTGTCGAAGTGACGCACCCCGCCTTTGAAAAGGGCGTTCAGCACCAGGGGGTGCGGATTGCATTTCACCGCATAGAGAACGGTGCCGGGAAACTGGTTGATGAAGCGCTTGGCGGCGGTGGTCAGCACGTCGGGCCGCACGCAGTAGACCGGATAACTCGGCCGCAGCGCTCGCGCCACCGCCGCCACGTCGTTGAACTGTCCTTTGTCAATCGCCACTGAATAAGACCTGCGCCTGCGGGAGGGAAATGGGGGAGCCCAAGCTTGAAGCCTTTTCCAGAGGAATCAAGCCTCGTGGCCGCAGAAACGGCTCCGCGTTCCGTCTCAGCCGAGGCCGAGGCGGCGTCGCGGTGAACCCGAACTCTCCCCGACAGACCGCGACAGACCGCGCATCTCCTGGCCCAGCGCGATATGGCCATCCTTCATGTAGGCTTCGTGATTGGCTTCGATATCGTCGATCGGGTAGCGGTAGTTCACCATCAGGCCCATCGAGCTGGCCAGGCCGTTGGCCGAGACATCGCCGAGCCAATTGAGCCGCTCCAGGCGCGCGCCGTTACGCAAATGAAAACGCGCCACGGTATCCAGCGGCTGGCCGTCCGGGCGTTTCGACATCAGATAGCGCGCCGCCAGCAGCGTGAGCGGCCGCTGCAGGGCCGTCGAAACGGTCGCGTTATCGGGCCAGTTCGGGTCGTCCAGCAGCTGCGCGAGGGTCTGCTTCAGGCCGCGCTCGCTGGTCAGCGTCGGCAACATCGCGAGGGTATCCGCCTCGAAGCCGGCGGACAGCTCCGCCTCCGGCAGCGACTGCAGCCAGCGCCGGAAGCCGGGTATCGGCGACAGAGTCGAGAAGATCTTGATCTTGGGAAACTCGCGCGACAGCGTCTGGACCACCCGCTTGATCAGGAAATCGCCAAAGGAGATCTGCTTCAGACCTTTCTGGGTGTTGGAGATCGAATAGAAAATCGCCGCGTCCGCCGCCTTGGGGTCCATTTTCGGCGCCGTTTCGTCAAGCAGCGCCTGGATCGAGCCGGCCATGCCTTTGACCAGGGCAACCTCTACAAAGGCCAGCGGCTCCTCCGGCATGCGCGGATGAAACAGGGCGTAGCAGCGGCGGTCGGAATCGAGACGGTTGCGCAGATCCTGCCAGGACGTGATCTCGTGCACCGCCTCGTAGGCGACCAGCTTTTCCAGCAGCGAGGCCGGCGAATCCCAGTCGATGGCCCGCAGGTCGAGAAAACCGGTGTCGAACCATGACAGCAGAAGCCGCCGCAGGTCATTGTCGAGCCCCTGGAGATAGGGGTCGTCGCTGCGCAGGGACAACAGATCAGCGCGCAGGTCGACCAGAAACTTCACCCCCTCCGGCAGGGCGTTGAACTGGGTCAGCAGGCGCAGGCGCGGCGGCTGCAGCGCCTGGCGCAGCAGAGCTTCCGCGTTCAAGCGATCGGCATCGCTGACCGACGCCTGGTAGATCGCGACGGCTTCGGCGACCTGGTCGGACGGCACAGCGAACTCCCGCGCCAGGACCGTGAGAAAGCGCTCCCGCCCCTCCGCATCCATTTCCAGGTAGAGCTGGCCGAGGGCGGCCGCGCGCATGCGCGCCGAAACCTCGCCGCCGCGCGCTTCCAGGCAATCCTTCATCAGGCGGATCAGCGAGGCCGGCCGGGCCGAGGCCGGCGCCTTCGACAGGCCGACGGTGCGGGCCGCCGACTGCGCGATGTCCCGCCACCCCGTCGCGATGTTCGACAGGGTCCGTTCGACGAAGTTTTCCTGCGGCGCCTCGGGCATCGAGCCTTCCTTCTAGATCGCCGGCCCCATTACGGCGTCCGGCAGCCAGGTAGCGATCTCCGGAAAGAAAGACAGCAGAACGATCCCCAGCGCCATCGCGAGCATGAAGGGCAAGGCCCCCTTGAGGATCGTCGGCAAGGAGATGTCCGGCGCAATTCCGTTGATCACATAGAGATTTAAGCCCACCGGCGGAGTAATCAATCCGATTTCCATGTTGATGGTGAAGATGACGGCGAACCAATAAGGATCGAAGCCCACGGTGGTGACGATGGGCAGCAGAACCGGCGCCGTCATCAGGATCACCGCGACCGGTGGCAGGAAAAACCCGCAGACCAGCAGAAACAGGTTGATCATCGCCATCAGGACCCAGCGGTTGACGTCCAAAGCGGCAATCCACTCGGCGATCGACTGGGTGACGAAGAGGCTCGACAAAGTGTAGCTGAACAACGCCGAGGCGGCGATGATCATCAGGATCATCACCGACTCGCGCATGGTGTCGGCAAGAATCTCCCAGATCCGCAGCGGCGACCAGTTGCGCAACACAAGGCCGTAAACGACGATCACCACCAGCAGGCAGAGCAACGCGCCGACGCCTGCCGCCTCCGACGGCGTGGCGACGCCGCCGTAGAGCACATAGAGCACCCCGGCGATGATCATCAGGAAGGGCAGCACGCGGGGCAGCACCACCAGCTTCTGGCGCAGGCTGTAGCCGGCTTCGTTGAGGCTGAAGCGGTAGCCCCCGCGCCACGCCGCAAAGAGCGCCCAGGCCATGAACAGGGTGGTCAGCAACAGCCCCGGCAGCAGGCCGGCGATGAACAGCCGCCCGATCGAGGTCTCCGTGGCGATGCCGTAGACGATCATGGTCACCGAGGGCGGGATGAGGATGCCGAGCGTGCCGCCGGCGGCGATCGCCCCGGTGGCGAGGCCATCGGGGTAGCCGCGCTGGCGCATTTCCGGTATGCCCATCTTGCCGATAGCCGCGCAGGTCGCCGGCGAGGAACCCGAGAGCGCCGCGAAGATCGAGCAGGCGCCGATGTTCGAGATAATGAGTCCGCCCGGCACCCGATGCAGCCAGCGGTCGAGGGCCTCATAGAGATCCTTGCCGGCCGGCGATGACGCCACGGCGGCCCCCATGAGCACGAACATCGGGATCGATACCAGGGTGAAATCCGAGATCCCCCCGAAAAAGGTGTCGGCGACGATGCCGAGGCTGCCCCAGCCGTCGAAGAGAATCAGGAAGCCGAGCGATACGATCCCCAGGCCAAAGGCAATGGGAATACCCGTCGCCAGGACGAGAAGAGTCACTATGCCGATGACGAGGCCGATCTCGAGCGGGGTCATGGCCGTTCTCCCGGCTTAAGCCCGAAGGGCATTTCCCGGCCGGTCGCCAGACACAGGATGTCGGCAACGTACTGCAGGCACAACATCCCGATGCCGAGAGGGATCGGCGCATAGGCGATCCACAGAGGCAAGGCCCAGATCGAGTCCGTGGTCCAGCCGCCCCGCCAGGCGTCGAGCCACAACTCGGCCCCGGTGTAGGTCAAGGCGACGCAGAACGTCAGGGCCAGGAAGGAGGCCAGGAAGGCCAGGGCCAGCCGCGCGCGGTGTGGCAGGTAGAGCGGCAGCAGGTCGACATTCACATGGCCGCGGCGCAGCAGCACATAGGGACTGCCGATCAGGGTCGCGCCGACGATGCTGTAGGTGGTGAACTCGGTCTGCCAGATCGTCGACTCGTTCAGCACATAGCGCAACAACACCATCTGACAAACCACCAGGACGGCCGCGCCGAGTGTCAGCGCCGAAGCGACGCCGCAAAGCAGCGAAAGCCGGCGTACCGTGGCAACGAAAAGGTCCAAAACGGCCTCGAGTCTGCTGGGATGTCAGCGACGGCTCCACAGGCAGGGAACTGTCACGAAGATGCTGTCGAAAAACGAGGGGGCGCCGGCAGTCTGCGATTCCGGCGCCCCAACTTTGCGGACGACGGCGCCTATTCGACCGCCAGGGCCTTTTCGATCAGTTCCTTTCCGCCGGGAACGTTGTCAGAGAAGATCTTGTAGGACGTCTCGTTGGCGATCGCGCGCCAGGCCGCCGCATCGTCGGCGGACATCTTCACGACTTCAACGCCGGCCTTCTTGAACACGTCAACCATCGCGGAATCGAGCCCCTTGGCCTCGGCCGTCATGTAGTCCTCGGCCTTCTTGCTGGCCGCCATCAAAGCTTTCTGCTGCGCTTCGTCCAGCTTGTCCCAGCTGCTCTTCGACATGAGGATCGGCTCGTACATGAACCAAAGAGCGTGGTCGCCCGGCTCGGTCAGGCACTTCACCTGCTCATAGATGCGATAGGAGACGAAGCTGCCGGAACTGGTGTTGGCGGCGTCCAGAACGCCGGTCTGCATGCCGGTGTAGATTTCCGACGACGGCATCGAGGCGATTGAAGCGCCGGCGCCGACCAGCATCTGTTCGAAGGCCGGTCCGGCCGCACGGGTCACCTGCCCCTGCATGCTTGCCGGGTCCAGGATGCAGTTCTTCGTCGAGGCAAAACCGCCGGCAAGCCAAGCGTCGGCCAGAACGACGACACCGGCATCGTTGATGATCTTCTTGATGTCCGCCATGAACGGCGAAGAGTTCAGACGTCGCGCATGTTCATGGTTCTTCACCAGGCCCGGCATCAGCGTGGCGCTGAACTGCGGATGGCGGCCGCTGGCATAGTCCAACGGAAAAGCGGAGATATCCAGCTGCCCCTTGACCATGGCATTCCATTGTTCCTTCGGCTTGAACAGCGAGGCGCCGGGATAGACCTGAATCTCCAGGCCGACGTCGGCCTTGGCGACCTCCTTGGCGATAATCTGCACCATCTCGTCGCGCACATCGCCCTTGCCGCCCGGCCACTGGTGCGAGGCCTTCAACTTCACTTCCGCGGCCATGGCCGAGCCGGCCACCGCGGCTGCCACAACCAGCGCGGTCGTGGAAATTAACCTGGACATTGTTTTGGACATTGCTGATTCCTCCCGGTTGATTAATTCCTGGCCTCGCACCCAATTTCGGGCGCCTGCCTCTTGTTCTGGCCAAAACTCTAGCGCCGCCCTGAGGGGCTGTCCAGCGATGTATACAATATTCTCAAAAGTGCATGCTTGATGGATTCTTTTGCATGCGGATATAATCTACCGCATGACGACAAAGCCCGCACCTCTGGCCCGTGACCTGAGAAACCGCCTGGAAGCGGAGATCCTCTCCGGACAGCGTCCGCCAGGCTCACGCCTGGATGAAAGCAAGCTGGCCCAATACTTCAGCGTGTCGCGCACGCCGGTCCGCGAAGCGCTGCGGGAACTGGCGGCGGCCGACCTTGTCGAACTGCGGCCACGCCAGGGCGCCGTGGTCGCCACGGTGACGGTGACTCAATTGTTGCACATGTTCGAGGTCATGGCGGAACTGGAATCGCTGTGCGCCAAACTTGCGGCGCGGCGCATGACGGACCGCGAGCGCCGCCACCTGGCCGAGGTCCATGCCCACTGCGGCGACCTGGCGGAGCAGGGCGAGACCTATCCCTACTACGACGCCAACCGGACGTTCCACGAAGTGATCTACGCCGGGTCGCACAACACCTACCTGGAGGAGACGACGCGCGGCATGCGCAACCGCCTCTCCGCCTACCGGCGTTTCCAGCTGCACCAAAGCGGCCGTATCCTGAAGTCCTGGAAGGAGCATCAGGCCGTGGTCGACGCCATTGAGAGTGGCGACGCCGAAGCGGCGGCTGGCGCGATGGCGCACCATGTGACGATCCAGGGCGATGTCTTCACCGACCTGATCTCCGCGCTGCCGGAGACCTTCGTCGACGCCATGACCGCCTGATGCCAAAAGCAAGCCGCAGAGACAGAATGGAATCATGACCAATCTCTACGACCAACTGAGCCGGAATTTTCCCAGCGACCGCGGGCAGACCGTCCTGGAAACGCCCGATGGGCAGCTCTGGACCTACGCCGACCTGGAAGCCGGTTCCGGCCGCATCGCCCGTCTGCTGATCGATTGCGGCGTCGAACCCGGCGACCGCGTGGCAGCGCAGATCGAGAAGTCGCCGGAGGCGCTGCTGCTGTATCTCGCCGTGCTGCGCAGCGGGGCCGTCTACCTGCCGCTCAACACCGCCTACAAGGGCGGCGAGGTCGCCTACTTCCTGGGCGACGCCGAACCCCGAGTGCTGGTCTGCGATCCCTCGGCCGAGGCAACCCTGAAAGCGACGGCCGAGACGGCCGGAACCGGCATCGTCCTGACCCTGGGAACACAGCGGGACGGCAGCCTGCTGGAGCGCAGCCGCGACCTGGATCCGGATGTCGCAGTGATCCCCCGTGACGGCACCGACCTGGCGGCGATCCTCTATACCAGCGGCACCACGGGCCGCTCCAAGGGGGCCATGCTGAGCCACGACAATCTTGGCACCAATACCCTCACCCTGCGCGACTACTGGGGCTTCACCGCAGACGACGTACTGATTCACGCCTTGCCGATGTTCCATACCCACGGCCTTTTCGTCGCCACCCACTGCGTGCTGATGAGCGGCAGCCGCATGCTGTTTCTCAACCGCTTCGCCGCCGACACCGTCATCGACCTGCTGCCCCGCGCCACGGCGATGATGGGGGTGCCGACCTTCTACACCCGGCTGCTCGCCAGCCCCCGCCTGACCAAGGAGACCTGCGCCGGTATTCGCCTCTTCGTGGCCGGCTCGGCCCCGCTGCTGGCGGAAACCTTCAAGGACTTCGAGACGCGCACCGGCCATCGCATTCTCGAGCGCTACGGGATGACCGAAACCACCATGAGCACCTCCAATCCATTGGACGGAGAGCGAATCGCCGGGACCGTCGGCCGCCCCCTACCCGGCGTAGAGGTCCGCATCGCCGACGAGCAGGGCAAGGCCCTGCCCCAGGGCGAGGTCGGCGTGCTGGAGGTCAAGGGTCCGAACGTCTTCCTCGGGTACTGGCGCAACCCGGAAAAGACTGCCGAGGAGTTCCGCCCAGACGGCTTCTTCATCACCGGAGATCTGTCGAAGATCGACGAGCGCGGCTACGTTCACATTGTCGGACGCTCGAAGGATCTGATCATCTCCGGCGGCTTCAATGTCTACCCCAAGGAAGTGGAACTCTGCGTCGACGGGATCGACGGCGTCGAGGAGTCGGCCGTGATCGGCGTTTCGCACCCGGATTTCGGCGAGGCTGTCGTGGCGGTGGTCAAGCGCGCCTCCGCGGAAGACGAAATCTCGGCCGAGGGCATCCAGGCAGTCGCCAAGGCCGAGCTCGCCAACTTCAAGGTGCCCAAGCGCGTGTTCTTCGTCGACGAACTGCCGCGCAACGCCATGGGCAAGGTGCAGAAGAACGCCTTGCGCGAACGCTTCAAGGATAGTTTCAATCCGGCCACAAAGACGGCGGTCTGACTTTCAAGTCAGGCCGCGGAGCCGCGCTCCCTTGCCGTTCCGAGACAGGCCGCGATTTCCTCGGCGCCGAGCGTTTCCCGCTCTTCCAAGCGTTGCACCAAGCTCTTCATTCCGGCGGCCCGGGCGGCAATGATTTCCGCCGCCCGCGCCTCGGCCTCGCGCAGCAGCGCCGAGACCGCCGCGTCCACGTCATGCGCGGTGGTTTCGCTGAAGCGCCGGGGCTGCGCGATCTCCCGCCCGAGAAAAGGATGTTCCTCGCTCTGGCGCAGGTCGACGGGCCCGATCTTCTCGGACATGCCCCAGCGCGACACCATGGCGCGGGCCGTCTCGGTGGCTCTCTTGATGTCGTCATCGGCACCCGAGCTGACGTTACCCAGAAGCACTTTTTCCGCCGTGCGCCCGCCGAGCATGACCGCGAGCCGGTCCTTCAGGTAGTCCTCCGGCAAGGTGTGGCGATCTTCCTCGGGCAGCATATGTGTTCCGCCAAGCGCCCGGCCACGCGGAATGATGGTGACCTTGTAGATTGGATCGGCGGTCGGCAGGAAATGGGCAACCACGGTATGTCCTGACTCGTGCACCGCCAGTCGGTGCTTTTCCTCGGGGCGGATGGCCAGGCTGCGCACCGTGCCCATCATCACCTTGTCGCGCATCTCGTCGAAGTCGTTCATGGCGATGGCGCTCCGCCCGGCGCGCGCCGTCGCCATCGCGGCCTCGTTCACCAGGTTCTTCAGATCGGCGCCCGAGAATCCCGGCGTCGCGGCGGCGATGACATCCAGCGCCACATCCGGCGCCAGCGGCATGGCCTTGGTGTGGACCTTCAGGATCGCCTCGCGGGCTTCCCGATCGGGCAAGTCCAGCGTCACGTGGCGGTCGAAACGCCCCGGTCGCAGCAGGGCCGGGTCGAGGACGTCGGGACGATTGGTCGCCGCCAGGACGATCACCGCCTCGCGACCGCTGAAGCCGTCCATCTCCGCGAGGATCTGGTTCAGGGTCTGCTCTCGTTCGTCATTGCCGCCGCCCAGCCCGGTGCCGCGCACCCGACCGACGGCATCCAATTCGTCTATGAAGATGATGCTGGGCGCCCGTTTCTTGGCCTCCTCGAACATCTTGCGCACACGCGAAGCGCCGACGCCGACGAACATCTCGATGAATTCAGAAGCGGAGGTGTGGTAGAAATTCACATCCGCCTCTCCGGCCAGGGCGCGCGCGAGCAACGTCTTGCCGGTACCGGGCGGCCCCATCAGAAGAACCCCGCGCGGCGGTTCGGCCCCAAGATCGCGATAGCGCGCCGGGTCGCGCAGAAAGTCGACCAGTTCGGCGACTTCGCGTTTGGCGCCGTCCTGGCCGGCGACATCGTCGAAGGTGGTACGCTTGCGGCGCTTCAGTTCCTTGCCCGAGGAGCCGGCAAGAAATTCCGACGGGTCTCGCCCGCCGAACCGGCCCGCGAGATTGCTTTGCATGCGGTGCCAGAACCACAGATAGATGCCAAGGAAGACGAGCCAGGGCAGCAGGCTCAACAGCCAGGAGCCGCCCTCCTCCTGGACCGCCTTGACGGTCATCACGGCGCCGCTGGACTCGATCAGAGGCATCAGTTCCGGGTCGTCGAGATCGGGCAGGTTGACCAGAACGCTGCTGTGGCCGGCCGCATCGTCCTGCGTACCGCCGGCGGACCGGACCGTCGCCGTCGCGGTCTTCGCGCTCAAGAGAATTTCGGCCACGCGACGATCGCGCAGCAACTGCTTGAATTCGCTATAGGCAATTTCGGTGGGCGGAGCAGAGGGCGGCGCCGCCTGCCGCATGCTGTAGCTGAAAGCCAGCAGGGCCAGGCCCACGAGAAAAATGGGCCACCACTTCGAAATGTCTTTCAACGGATCCTCCGGCCGCCGCAATCAGCTGCAATGCTGCAACAAGCTACCCGAAGTCATAGCGGCGTCCAGGTGGCGACGGAATGATCCATCTCAACCGGTGGCAACTCCGGCAAGAATCTCCGATTTACCGCCGCCAGATCACGAACAGGCTAATTGGAGTCACCCTCCGGCAGCCTACGTTTCTTCACTGCTGGCGTCCAAATCGTGGGCGCGCCACGACTGCGCTTCGATGAACACCCGCCGGACCACGGGATCGGCCTGCTTCATCCTTTGTTCCAACTCAGAGACCGCCGCCTCGATCTCATCGGAGGTGACCTTCGGGTCGAAGTCCACACTGATCGTCACCAGAAGATCGCTGGGCCCCTGGTGCAGCGTCAACAGTTCGTTGATTCTGAGGACGGCCGGGTGATCCTCGACGATGCTCTGCAATTGCGCGGCCAATGCCGGGTCGGCGCCCTCGCCGATCAGCAACCCCTTGGTTTCATAGGCCAGGAACACGGCGGCCGCGGCCAGGATGCAGCCGATCACGATCGAGGCGACCCCGTCCAGTTCGGGAATACCCAGCAGCTCGCCCAGGAAGATTCCAACGAACGCCGCGATCAGTCCCAGCATCGCCGCTGTGTCTTCCAGCAGCACCGTGAAGATCGACGGATCCTTGCTCACCTGTATGGCCTTCAGATACCCCCGATTGCCCACGCCGGCCTTGAACTCGCGATAAGCGATCCACCAAGCCGCGCCCTCAAACACCATCGCCATGCCGAGAACCAGATAGTTGACGTAGGCGTTGGTGATGGGATGCGGTTCCAGAAGCTTCAAATATCCCTCATACATCGAGATCCCGGCCCCAACCGCGAAGATCAGAATCGCCACCACGAAAGCCCAAAAATAGATCTCGCTGCCGTAGCCGAAGGGATGCCGCTTATCGGCTGGGCGTGCGGACCGCTTTAATCCATGCAGCAGGAGCACCTGGTTGCCGGTATCGACCGTGGAGTGAATACCCTCGGAAAACATAGCCGAACTACCGGTGAAGGCGGCGGCGCCGAACTTGGTCACGGCAATCAGGAAGTTGCCGATCAGGGCCGCAATAATCACCTTCTTGGAACCCTGTCCTGCCATAACGCCCCTCTCCGATTTTCTGGCTGTTGCCCGCGTTCCGGCAGGGCACTCAGGGGAACATACCCGAGGCGGTCGGGACGTGGAAACGATCTATCAAGGTTTGCGACGACAATCTGAAATGCTTCGGCTCGCGGCAAGATGAATGGAGCCCTGCGGCAAAGGCGGTATAAGGAAGCATGAGAACGATTCGGCGTATCCTGTTGAGAACCTTTGGCGTAATCGTCGTCCTGACACTGATCGTGGCGGCCGGCGGGTATTTCTGGCTGCGTGGTTCCCTGCCTCTGACCGATGGCGCGCTCCGCATCGCGGCGCTCAGCGCGCCGGTAAAGGTGCTGCGCAACAGCGACGGCATTGTGCGTATCCAGGCCGAGAACGAACTGGATCTCTACCGTGCTCTCGGCTTCGTCCACGCCCAGGACCGCCTGTGGCAGATGGATTTCACGCGCCGCATCGGGTCGGGCCGCCTGTCGGAGGTCATGGGCCGGGTCACCCTGCCGCAAGACCGCTTTTTTCGAACTCTCGGTTTCCGGCAGATCGCGGAAGCCAATCTCGCCTACCTCACGCCGCAGACCCTGGCGGCGCTGCAGGCCTATGCGGAAGGCGTGAACGGCTTCCTCGCCACCCGCTCTGGTCCTCTGCCCCTGGAATTCCAGATCCTGCGCTACGAACCGGAACCCTGGACACCGGCGGATTCCCTTCTCTGGGGCCGGCTCATGGCCCTCAGGCTGTCCGACAACTGGCGCGACGAACTGAGCCGTGCCCGGCTGGTCGGGCGCTTCAGCCCGGAGCAGATCGCCGAGCTGTGGCCGGCCTATCCAGAGGATGCCCCGGTGACGCTGGAGCAATCGAGCGGCTTGATCGACCGCTCCGTCGCCGAGCAACTGGCCAACCTGCTGCCACCGACGCTTCAGCCGACCGGCGCCTCCAACGCCTGGGCGCTGGACGGCAACCGCAGCGCCACCGGCAGTCCGATCCTCGCCAACGATCCGCACCTGCCTCTGGAGGCGCCAGGAATCTGGTACCTGGCCCGCCTGGAGGCGCCCGGCATTACCCTGGCCGGCGCCACCGCGCCGGGCACGCCCTTCATGCTGCTGGGGCACAACGAGCGGATCGCCTGGGGCTTGACAACCACGCACAGCGATACCCAGGACTTCTTCATTGAGCGGATCGCGCCGGACGGTCCCGACTTCTACGTAACGCCCGAAGGCGTGGAAAAGTTCAAGGTGCGCGACGAGTTCATTCGTCTGCCCGGCGGCGAGTCGGAAGCGCTGGTGGTACGCCAGACCCGTCATGGCCCGGTGATGAGCGACGTTGTCTCGCAAGGTTCCGGCGAGGCGGGCGCCGTCCTGGCTCTGTCGTGGCCGGCGCTGCGCGAGGACGACCGCACGGCCGACGCCCTCTACGCCATGAACCATGCGCAGGATCTGGTCGAATTTCGCGAGGCCCTGCGCCAATTCCATTCGCCTCAGCAAAATGTGATCTACGCCGATACCGCCGGGAGCATCGGCTTCATGGCGCCGGCCCGCGTCCCGGTCCGACGCAGCGGCAATGGCCAGTACCCGGTACCGGGCTGGAGCGGCGAGTTCGACTGGATCGGTTTCGTTCCCTTCGAGGAATTGCCGTCGCGGAACAATCCGCGCGACGGCCTCGTCATCAACGCCAACAACAAGATCGTCCCCGATTCTTACGCCCACCTCATCGCCGTCGACTGGCCGCCGCCGTATCGCGCGGAGCGCATCGCCCAGGCCCTTGCCGGCGCAGTAGGCAACCACGGCGTCACCGAATCGGTCGCCCTGCAACAGGACATCGTCGCCTCCGCGGCGGATCACATTCTGCCCCGCCTCCTGGCCGCCGAGCCGGCCAGCGACCGTGCGCGCCAGGCCGCCGCGATGCTCTCTGTCTGGGACCGGCAGATGCACCGCAACGCACCCGAGCCGCTGATATTCCAGGCCTGGATCTGGGCCCTGGGAGAAGCGATCCTGGCGGACGAACTCGGGCCCGAATATCTGGAATACACCAACGGCGGCAGCTATACGGTGCAGCGCCTCATCGCCGGCGACAGTCCATGGTGCGACAACATCGGCACCACGGAGATCGAGGATTGCGACAGCCAGATCGCGCGAGCCCTTGAGCGCGCCCTCGACCATCTCAGCGACCGCTTCGGCGACGACATGGCGGCGTGGCGTTGGGGCGCGGCGCATGTCGCTCGGTTCACGCATCCCGTCCTGAGCCGCCTCCCGGTCGCCGGAGACTTTTTCACCTACAGCGTCGAGGCGGACGGCGGCAACGATACGATCAACCGGGCCACGGCACGACTTGGCGGCAGTGCGGAAGACCGCTTCGAGGCCATTCACGGCGCGGGTCTGCGCAGCGTCTACGACCTCAGCGACCTGGATCGCTCGCGCTTCATGATCGCGACCGGCCAGTCCGGCAACCCGCTCTCCGGTACCTACGGCAACCTCGCGCGGCGCTGGCGTGACGGCATGACCTTGTCGCTGTCCCCCGATTCCTGGGCGTTGGCAGAACAGCTAGACTTGCTGCCGTCCGCAAAATAGCCAACCATAGGTCCAGAAGCGCAACTGAGTCGAAAAGCGCCGTTCCGGGGAGCCAGGCCTTGACCACGACCATTGACGATATCCGCGCGGCAGCCCTCCGCCTGGAGGGCCAGGTCATCAGGACACCCCTGGTGCCCGCGGCCCGTATGTCCGAAGTGCTGGGATGCGAACTCTATTTGAAGCTCGAGAACCTCCAGCGCACCGGCTCCTTCAAGGACCGCGGCGCCTATATCCGGCTCTCGAGCCTCGACCCGGATGAAGCCCGGCGCGGGGTCATCGCCATGTCGGCGGGCAACCATGCGCAGGGTGTCGCCTACCACGCCCGGCGCCTCGGCATTCCCGCCACCATCGTCATGCCTGAGTTCGCGCCCTTCTCCAAAGTCGAGCGCACCAAGTCTTTCGGCGCCCGTGTCGTCCTGACCGGCGACACCCTGGATGCCTCGGCCCAAGCCGCCCGTCAGATCGCCGAGGAAGAAAGCCTCACTTTCGTGCATCCCTATGACGATGCCGACGTCATCGCCGGCCAGGGCACCATCGGCCTGGAGATCATGGAAGACCTGCCCGATGCCGACACCATCGTGGTGCCGATCGGCGGCGGCGGCCTGATTTCCGGCATCTCCCTGGCCGCCAAGGACGCCAAGCCCGACATTCGCATCATCGGGGTGGAGACGGAACTTTATCCCTCCATGCTGAATGCCCTGAAGGGACGCGGCGAGGTGCCGGGAGGCAGCAGTCTGGCCGACGGCATCGCCGTGAAGAATCCAGGGAAGCTGACCCGAGAGATCATCTCCCGGCTGGTCGAGGACGTGACCATCGTGCCGGAACAGATCATCGAGACCGCTGTCCAGCGCCTCGTTGAGGAACAGAAAATCGTCGCGGAGGGAGCCGGCGCTGCCGGAGTCGCCGCGATCCTGAACGAGCCGGAGCGCTTCGCCGGGCGCAAGGTCGTCACGGTGATCTGCGGCGGCAATATCGATGTCCGGCTGCTCTCGGGCGTGCTTGCAAGAGGCCTGGTGCGCGACGGCCGTATGGTGCGTCTGCGCATTGGCATCGTCGACCAGCCCGGAATCCTGGCCCGCATCGCCGACGTCATTGGCCGCAGCAGCGCCAACATCATCGAGGTCTATCATCAACGGCTGTTCTACGACGTACCGGCCAAGCGCGCCGACGTCGACGTGGTGCTGGAGACTCGCAACTCCGACCACGTGAAGGAGATCGTCGGCAACCTGGAACAGAACGGGTTTCCGACCAGGGTGATGTCGGCGCATTCTGCCGACGGCGCCTGACGGCCGTGGCGCCGCCAAAGCGGCTGTTGCGCCGCACCGCGCGATCCCTTAGGGGATAGCGAAGAAAGTCGCCGCGCAAATCTGGAGAATCCCGCAATGGCCTCGTCCGGCGCCGTCTACCACAGTGTCATGGAGCGCATCGGAAACACCCCGATGCTGGAAGTGTCCCATCTGGATACCGGTCCCTGCCGTCTGTTTCTGAAGCTCGAAAGCGAGAACCCCGGCGGCTCCATCAAGGACCGCATCGGCAAGTCGATGATCGAAGCCGCCGAGAAGGACGGCAGCCTGAAGCCCGGCGGCCGCCTGATCGAGGCAACCGCCGGCAATACCGGCCTCGGTCTCGCGCTGGTGGCGGCGCAGAAGGGATATCACCTGACGCTGGTGGTCCCCGACAAGATGGCCCAGGAGAAAATCTTCCACCTCCGCGCCCTGGGGGTCGAGGTTCTCCTCACCCGTTCCGACGTCGGCAAGGGACACCCGGAATACTATCAGGACATGGCCCAACGGATCGCCGACGAAACCGGCGCCATCTTCATCAACCAATTCGGCAATCCGGCCAACCCCCACGCCCACGAAACCACTACCGGGCCGGAGATCTGGGAGCAGATGGCGCACGACGTCGACGCCGTCGTCTGCGGCGTCGGCTCCGGCGGCACCATCACCGGGCTGGCGCGCTTCTTCGCCTCCGTCTCGGACAAGACGGAGATGGTCCTGGCCGACCCCGAGGGCTCGATCCTGGCGGAGTACGTCGAAACCGGTGTTCTCAGTAAGGACGTCGGCAGCTGGATCGTGGAAGGTATCGGCGAGGACTTCATCCCGGACGTCGCCGACTTCTCGCGCGTGCACAAGGCCTACGTCATCTCGGACAAGGAAGCCCTGCTGACGGCCCGCGAGCTGCTGCTGCGCGAAGGCACCCTCGCCGGCTCCTCCTCCGGCACCCTGATCGCCGCCGCCTTGAAATACTGCCGCGAACAGACAGAACCGAAACGGGTCGTCACCCTGGTCTGCGACAGTGGCAACAAGTACCTCTCCAAGATGTTCAACGACTACTGGATGATCGATCAAGGCTTCATCGAACGCGAACAGAAAGGCGATCTTCGCGATCTCATCAGCCGCCTTCATGACGAGCACGGCACGGTCACGGTGAAAGCGGATGACAACCTGCTGATCGCTTATGGCCGCATGAAACTCTACGACATCTCGCAGTTGCCCGTGCTCGACAAGAGCGGCAAGGTCGTCGGCATCATCGACGAGAGCGACATACTGCTGAAGGTCTTCGAGAACGATGAGCACTTCAAGGACCGTGTCTCAAGCGCGATGACGGCCAGGATCGAGACTATCTCGCCTGATCGGCCGATCGATTCCCTGCTGCCGATCTTCGCCAAGGACTTCGTGGCGATCATCGTAGAAAACGATACCTTCCTGGGGCTGATCACCCGCATCGACCTGCTCAATCACTTACGCCGACGGATGAGGTAAAGATCAATGCCCGACTCAACCCGGAACCGAAACAGGCCCGCTTTCGCCACCCGCGTCATCCACGCGGGACAAGCCCCCGATCCCTCCACCGGGGCCATCATGCAGCCGATCTACGCCACCTCGACCTATGTTCAGGAAAGCCCCGGCGTCCACAAAGGCTTTGAGTACAGCCGCTCCCAGAACCCCACCCGCATGGCTTATGAACGCTGCATCGCCGATCTCGAAAGCGGCGAACGCGGCTATGCCTTCGCCTCAGGACTCTCGGCCATTGCCACGCTGCTCGACTGTCTTGACAGTGGCAGCCACGTCGTTGCCATGGACGACCTTTACGGCGGCAGCTACCGCCTTTTCGAGCGCGTGCGGCGGCGCTCGGCCGGCCTCGACTTCAGCTTTGTCGATATGGCCGACCTCGCCGCCCTCGAAAACGCCATTCGTCCCGAGACGAAACTGATCTGGGTCGAAACGCCGACCAACCCGCTGCTGAAGCTGGTGGACCTCGAAGCCGTCGCCGCGCTCGCCAAGAAGCACGGGATCCTGACCGCCTGCGACAACACCTTCGCGACCCCCTGGGTGCAGCGACCGATTGAACTGGGGTTCGATGTGGTCATGCACTCCGCCACCAAGTACCTGAACGGCCACTCGGACATGGTCGGCGGGATACTTGTCGTCGGGAAGAACGCCGACCTGGCCGAGCAACTCGCCTTCCTGCACAACGCCGTCGGCGCCATCCAGGGCCCCTTCGACAGCTTCCTGGCGCTGCGCGGCCTGAAGACGCTGGCGCTGCGCATGGAGCGGCACTGCACCAATGCGATGGCCGTCGCCGAATACCTGGAAGGCCATCCCAAGGTCGAGAAAGTTCTCTATCCTGGCCTGCCCAGCCATCCACAGCATCGCCTTGCGGATCAGCAGATGGACGCACCGGGCGGCATGATCACGGCGTTCCTGCAGGGCGGGCTCGATGACGCCCGGCGTTTCCTCGAACGGGTCGAGGTTTTTGCCCTCGCCGAAAGCCTGGGCGGCGTCGAAAGCCTGATCGAGCATCCGGCGATCATGACGCACGCTTCGATCCCGCCGGAGAATCGGGCCGCGCTGGGTATCAGCGACGGTCTGGTGCGGCTCTCGGTCGGCATCGAGGGCGAAGACGACCTCATCGCCGACCTCCAGAACGCCTTGGCCTGACGCTCTGGCCTGACGTTCCTGCCTGACGCTCCGGCCGCCCGGCCTTTCAGACAGACGGGCCGATGGTGCGATACCTGCTTTGAAAATAGACCAGCGGCTCGCCGCCGCCGCCGAGGTGCAAACGCTCGACCCTGCCGACGATGATCACATGATCACCGCCCTCATAGAGGCTCTCACGCCGACAGGCGAGGTTTGCCAGGCAGCTCCGCAGCACCGGCAGGCCGCCGCTCCAGAGGTCGTGCGCGACCCCGTCCCACTTATCGATCGCCGCAGTTGCAAAGCGAACCGACAGCTCGTGCTGATCTTCGCGCAAGACGTTAACGGCGAAGCGGTCCGCCTGCCGAAAGGTCTCGAAGCTCATCGCCGCCTTGTCCAAGCAGTACAGAATCAGCGGCGGATCCAGCGATACGGAGGAGAAGGAGTTCACCGTGATTCCGCAATTTTCGCCCGCGGCGTCGCTGGCAGTGACCACGGCAACGCCGGTGGCAAAGCTGCCCAGAGCCTGGCGAAAGTTAAGGGAATCAAAGGTCATCGTATCCACTCGGCTGTCGTGCTCCTGTCGTCGGCGGACCGGATCTTAATGTCAGGGCAAAGTCAAAAGCCACCACAATCCAATCATTTCCAATGGCTAAGCCCCCGAACTAAACCACTTTTTAACTTAAATCAGCCACCTTCGAAGGCCGTCTTCTCAGGACGGTCTGCAGACCAGCGAATTGCGCACGGATTGGGGCTCCATGGGGCTTATCGTAGGCATATTGATCGTTCTCGGCTGTACCCTCGGCGGTTACATGGCGATGGGCGGAAAACTTGGGGTGCTGTGGCAGCCCTTCGAGGCCGTTATCATTGTCGGCGCGGCTTTCGGCGCCTTCATCATCGGCAACCCCGCTGCGGTTGTGAAGCATACCGGCGGGGCCCTCGGCAAGACCCTTAAGGGGTCCAAGTACAAGAAAGAGGACTACGTCGAACTGATCAGCCTGCTCTATCAGATTCTCAAGGTCGCCAAAACCAAGGGCAACCTGGGTCTCGAGCAGCATATCGAGAAGCCTCAGGACTCGGCCCTCTTTCAACAGTTTCCCGGAGTTATGTCGAACGAAACCGCCGTGACCTTCATGTGCGACTATCTGCGCATGATGACCCTCGGTTCGGAAGATCCCCATGAGATGGAAACCTTGATGGACGAGGAGATCGAGGTCGTTCACCACGAGCACTCTGAAGTCGCCCACGCCCTGCAGACCATGGCGGACGGCATGCCCGCCCTGGGCATCGTCGCCGCGGTGCTGGGCGTCATCAAGACCATGGGATCGATCACCGAGCCGCCGGAGATCCTCGGCAAGCTGATCGGCGGCGCCCTGGTCGGCACCTTCCTTGGCGTCTGGGTGTCGTACGGGTTTCTTGCCCCGATCGCCGCCAAGGCTCAATCGGTCTACAACGCCGAGATCAAGTACCTGCACTGCATCAAGGCCGCCCTGCTGGCCCACATGCACGGCTCGCCGCCGGCGGTTTCCGTCGAGTTCGCACGCAAGGCGTTGCAGTCCCATGATCGCCCGACCTTCTATGAGATCGAAGAAGCGGTCGGCGCCCTGCCGCCCCCGGGTTGACGGAGAAGCGCCGGCATGGCAGCGGCAGGGAACGACGACGCAACGGTCGTCATCATCAAGAAGATCAAGAAGGGCGGCGGCGGCGGCCACCATGGCGGCGCCTGGAAAGTCGCCTACGCCGACTTCGTGACCGCCATGATGGCATTCTTCCTGCTGCTCTGGCTGCTCAACGCCACCACCGAAGAGCAGAAGCAGGGGATCGCGGACTATTTCACACCGGCCTCCGCCCTCAGCCCCGACAGTGTCTCGCGGAGCGACAGCGGCTCGGGAGGTGTCATGGGCGGGCGCAGTATGACCACTGACGGCGCCCTGGCGAGCGATACCGCACCGATCGGGATCACCATCGCCCTTCCGGTGGCCAAGGATGACTCCGAGCGGCAGGACGAAGCCGGACTGGAGGATCCGACCGACGACGACAATTCGAGTCAAAGCCCGGGCAAGCCTCCGGAAGATCCGAGCCAGGCCGACGACGCGCAACAAGCCGAGCGCCTGGCGCAGGAACTGGAACAGGAGCGCTTCGATGAGGCGGAAGCGGAACTGCGGCAGGCACTCGAATCGGTCCCTGACCTCAGCGATTTTTCGAAGAATCTAGTCGTCGACCAGACGCCGGAAGGCCTGCGGATCCAGATCATCGATCATGAGGGCCGCTCGATGTTCGCCTCCGGCTCCGCCAACATGTTCCAGCACACGCAACGCCTGCTGGCCCTGGTGGTCGACGCGATCAGGAAGACGGACAACCCCATCGCCATCAAGGGGCACACGGACTCGACGCCGTTCTCGAACAGCGATGGCTATTCTAACTGGGAATTGTCGACAGATCGCGCCAACTCCAGCCGCCGCGCCCTGCTTTCGGCGGGTCTGCCAGCCTCGCGCATCGCTTCGGTCGTCGGCCGCGCGGATCAGGAGCACTTCATTCCCGACGACCCCTTTTCACCGCGTAACCGGCGGATATCCATCGTGCTGCTGCGCCAAGCGCAGGGGAGCGAAACTCCCCGGTATCAATCCGACAACTAACTCGCTGAGCGGACCCAGGGTCAGAAGCGGCACTTGCACCCGCCACCCCGGCGAGCCTAGGCTTGAGGTATGACCGTCGACGATTCCAGCCGCCGCCACGAGGCCCGACCGTGGCGCGGCCAGCCCCCTGCCCCCTCGATCACACCTCAACTCTATGCCGGCCTGGTGTTGCGCCGCTGCTTTGCCTATCTGGTCGACGTTCTCATTGTCGGCATCCTGGGTCTGGTCCTTGCCTTCGCCCTGTCGATCGTCGGCCTCCTGAGCTTCGGCCTGCTTGGCCCGCTCGCCGTCATCGCGCTGGCGTTATGGCCGCTGGCCTACCATAGCTACTTCATCGCCCGCCGCGGCGCCACTCCGGGCATGCGGCTGCTGGATGTGGAACTGCGCGACTGGAGCGGCAAGGCCGTCGAACCGGCACAGGCAATTCTCGTGGTACTGCTGTTCTATGTTTCCATCGCGCTGACTGCCTGGCTAATTCTTCTCGTCGTCCTTTTCACCGATCGCGGCCGCGCGCTCCACGACATACTGGCCGGCACTGTGGTTGTCCGACGGCGAACATGACCCGCTGCGGCCGGACGACCGGCGCGACCGCCATCGACCGTTCACCTACATTTTCATTGAGTGCTGGCCAGAGAGCCTGAATCCTTGCAATAATCGCCGCGCTACCAAGCCTCATCCCAAGAGAAGCTATCGAATAGCTCGAATTGAGACTGTGCATACAGGGAGCGTACTACTTGGCGACAGCAGCCCCTTCCGCATCCGGTCCCCTGACGGCTTACGATCCAGACGGCTTCTTCTGTGAGATGCTGGGCGGCCAGAATGAACCCGCCGAACACACCCTCTCTATTCGCGAGAAACTCAATCGGCTCGATCTGGAGGTGCTGCGCGGGCGTGCGCGGGATGCCGAATTGGAACTCTACAGTTTCGGCATCACCTTCACCGTCTATTCCCAGAAGGACGTCATCGACAGGATACTGCCCTTCGATGTTATTCCGCGGGTCATCTCCGCCGAAACCTGGAACACCATTGAAAGCGGCGTCACCCAGCGGGTCAGTGCGCTTAACCTCTTCCTCTGGGACATCTATCACGACCAGAAGATACTGAACGACGGCACCGTTCCGGCGGATCTGGTCCTCGGCAACAAGAACTACTGCAAGCAGATGCAGGGCGTCGACGTGCCCTTCGGTACCTATGTTCACATCAACGGCACGGACCTGGTGCGCGGCGACGACGGCAGGTTCGTCGTCCTTGAGGACAACGCGCGCTGCCCCTCCGGGGTTTCCTATGTCGTCGAGAACCGCCATCTCATGCAGCGCAGCTTCCCGGACCTGATGAGCAAGATCGGTATCCGATCGGTATCGAACTACGGCCAGAAACTGCATGAAGCGCTGGCCGAGACGGCGCCCGCCGGCGTATCCGACCCGCAAGTCGTTCTGCTGTCACCCGGCACCTATAACTCGGCATACTTCGAGCATATCTTCCTGGCGCGGGAGATGGGCGTCCCCTTGGTCGAGGGCATGGACCTCGTGGTGGAAGACGACAAGGTCTACATGAAGACGATCAACGGTCTCGACCCGGTGCATGTGATCTATCGCCGCGTCGGCGACGATTTCCTGGATCCCGAGGCGTTCAATCCCGACAGCGTCCTCGGCGCTGCCGGTCTGATGCGGGCCTATGCCAAGGGCAATGTGTCCTTGGCCAACGCCATTGGAACCGGCGTCGCCGACGACAAGGCGGTCTACGCCTATATGCCGCGCATCATCAAATACTATCTCGACGAGGAACCGATCCTGTCGAACGTCGAGACGCATATCTGCCGGGAACCGGAGGGCCTTGCCTATACTCTTGCGAACCTGGACAAGCTCGTTGTCAAACCGGTCGGCGAGGCTGGCGGTTATGGTATCACCATCGGCCCGCGCGCCAGCGAACGCGAGTTGGCGAAATGCCGTGCGGAAGTGACCGCCGACCCGGCGAACTACATCGCCCAACCAATGGTCAATCTGTCGGTTTGCCCGACGCTGACCGATGACGGGGTCAAGGCGCGCCATGTCGACCTCCGCCCCTTCGTCGTGACCGGAAAGTCGACCTGGGTGCTGCCCGGCGGACTGTCGCGCGTCGCCCTGACCAAGGGATCGATCATCGTCAACTCGTCGCAGGGCGGCGGGTCAAAGGATACCTGGGTCCTTGAATAGGCTGCTCTCACGCTACGCCGAGTCGATCTACTGGCTGGCCCGCTACGTCGAGCGCGCTGAAAATCTGGCGCGCATTCTCGACGTCAACGAAACCTTCAGCCGCGACAGCCGCGGCTGGCAGAACTGGCGCTCCATCCTGGAGCTCTATGAGGACGAAGAACGGTTCCTTGAAGAGCATGACGAGGCCGACGCCGACGCCGTGATCTACTTCTACACCTTGGATCAGCGCAACTTCAGTTCCATTATTTCCGCCATCAACCTGGCGCGCGGCAATGCACGGACGCTGCGCCCGCTGATCTCGACGGAGATGTGGATCCAGCTCAACATGTTCTCGAACAAGCTCAAGTCCATGCCGCGGGACGATTTGAGCGAACCGCGCCTGACGCGTTTCTGCAGCCATGTGAAGGAAGCCTGCCAAACGCACACCGGCATTACCGAGGGGACTTTTTACCGGGACGAAAGCTGGTTCTTCTATCAGATCGGTCGCAGCATCGAGCGCGCCGATCAGACAACACGCCTGCTCGACGTCAAGTACCACCTTCTTCTGCCCAGGGTTGAAGCCGTCGGCTCGCCGCTCGACGTCAGTCAATGGAACGCCGTTCTCCGTTCCGCAGCCGGCTATCACGCTTTCCGAAGGGTGCAACCCAGCGGCATGACCCAGGCCGACGTCTCCGGTTTCCTGCTGTTCCACAGCCGCTTTCCACGGTCTGTCCGGGCCTGCATACGCGACATTTCCGATCGCATGAATCAACTGCGCTCCAGCCATCGGCTGAGCGGCGGATCCAAGGCCCAGGAAGAGTTGGATGAACTGTGCTCGGTCCTCGACGACGTCGAAATCGACCAGGTCATCGACAAGGGCATGCATGAGTTCATCGACTGGATTCAGCTTAAGCTCAGCCGTATCCACGGCGAACTGGGCGCCGCCTATTTCGGCTATCCCGCCCTGGAAGACGAGGCGCCCTTGGCTGAGCCGGTCCCGCTCGGCCAATGACGTCACGCTGCCGGCCGCCAAATTTTTGAAGCAGAGAGACTGGACGCCAGGGCGCGGGCGACGCAGATTACCGCCATGAGACCAGAACGCAGCACCGATAGACTGCAATCGGCGGAGCCCCCGGCATTCGGGCCGCTTCGGAACTACTACGTTCTTGAGCCGAACCCCTGCCCCTATCTCCCCGGCCGCCTGGAAACCAAATTGCTGACCGAAACCAGTGGTCCGCAGGCCCAGAGCGCCTATGACACCCTCAGCCAGGCCGGGTTTCGCCGCAGCCACCGCTTCGCCTACCGCCCGGCTTGCTATCAGTGCAATGCCTGTGTGCCGGTCCGCGTGGTGGTCGATGCGTTCAAGCCCGGCAAATCCCTGCGTCGAATCATTCGGGCCAACGAGGACCTGACCGTCCGCATGACTCCCGGCCGGGCCACCGACGAGCAGTTCGCCCTCTTTCGCCGCTACATCCAATCGCGCCACGGCGACGGCGAGATGGCGGGAATGTCAGAAAAAGAATATCTCTCTATGGTTGAATCCAGCGACATCGATACGCGCATCGGCGAGTTCCGGACAACCGAAGGCGAGTTGATCGCCGTCTGCCTGCTCGACTGGCTGGCGGACGGTCCTTCGGCGGTCTACAGCTTCTTCGAACCGGGCCAGACGCGCCGCTCGCTGGGAACCTATGTGGTTCTCTGGCTCATCGAAGCCGCCACGCGCGAAACCGCCGCGCATGTCTATCTGGGTTACTGGATCGATCGCAGTCGGAAGATGGCCTACAAGACGCGCTTCCAACCGCTCGAGGGTTTCGGACCTCAAGGGTGGCAACGGCTCTCCGGCAACCAGGCGCCCCAGGCCGGATCGGCGCCGCAATAGCACCGCGCCGATTGACCGCCTCAGTTGCGCGGGAGCCGGCGGGCACCTATGCTGACAGGTGTTTTTGGGTCACCATGAACACTCGGATTTGGGGACAGTCTCTGCGGCCCGGACATCAATCAAGGCAACTAACAGTGACCACATCGGGGAGGATAAGAATGAAACGTCGCCAATTTATCAAGCGGGCAGCGACCACCGCCGCGGCCACCGGGGCGATCGCTGCCTCGAGCTTCCCCGCGCCGGCCATTTCGCAGGGCCTCATGAAGTGGCGCATGCAGACGACCTGGCCGAAGAATTTTCCGGGCCTCGGTACCGGCGCGAACAAGCTCGCCGAGTACATCGGCGCGGCTTCCGGCGGCAAGCTGACCGTCGAGGTTTTTGGCGGCGGTGAAATCGTCCCGGCTTTCGAGACCATGGATGCCGTCTCCAGCGGAACCATCGAAATGGGCCACGGCGCGCCCTACTACTGGAAAGGCAAGGTTGCGGCCAGCCAGTTCATCGCGTCCATTCCCTTCGGGCTCAATGCCCAAGAGCAGAACGCCTGGATTCAATTCGGCGGCGGCCAGGAGGTTGCCGACAAGGTTTATCGCGAACTCGGCTGCAAGTTCTTCGCCTCGGGCAACACCGGCGTGCAGGCCGGCGGCTGGTTTAACAAGGAAATCAATTCTCTGGAGGACTACAAGGGCCTGAAGATGCGCATTCCCGGTCTCGGCGGCGAAGTCGTCAAGGCGGCTGGCGGCAACGTGGTGAATCTGCCCGGTGGCGAAATTCCGCCGGCCCTGCAGTCGGGCGCGATCGATGCCACCGAATGGGTCGGTCCCTACAACGACCTGGCCTTCGGCCTCTACAAGTCGGCCAAGTTCTACTACTACCCGGGCTGGCACGAGCCGGCCACGCTGCTCGACAACTTCATCAGCCTGCAGGCCTGGGAAAAGCTGTCCGACGACCTCAAGGCCGTCGTCGCGGCCGCCAATGCCTTCGCCAACGGCTATGTGCTGAACGAGTTCGTCGCGAAGAACAACGGCGCGCTCAACACCCTGGTCAGCGAGCACGGCGTCATCTTGAAGAAGTTCCCGGATGAGGTTTTGAATTCTCTCGGCGCTCTCTCGGGTCAGGTCATCGGCGAACTGGCGGCTGGCGATCCGCTGAGCCGTGAGGTGATGGATTCCATAATCACCTTCCGCAAGCAGGCGATCGCCTACGCGAAGGTCTCGGAGCAGGCCTTTTACAACGCCCGCGGTCTGCCCTTTAAATGGGTCGAGTAGGCTCACGCTGTCTCACCTTCTTCGCCCTGACGGCGGACACAAAAAAGCGGCCGGCGGGAGCAACCCCGCCGGCCTTTTTTCAAGTCCTGATTGGAATTTTCGCTCCGCTCTCAAAGCGGCACCGGACGGATATGTCTATTTGAAAAGTACGCTCGGCAGATAGGTCGCGAGAGCCGGGAATGTGGCGATCAGCGCCAGTCCGAGGATTTGGATCAGCACGAAGGGCATGATGCCGCGGTAGATGTCCATCGTCGTGACGCTGGGCGGCGCGACTCCTCGCAGATAGAACAAGGCGAAGCCGAAGGGCGGTGTGAGGAAGGAAGTCTGCAGGTTCACGGCGATCATGACGCCGAGCCAGATGGGATCGAGCCCCATGGTCAAGAGGACCGGCCCGACGATCGGCACCACGACGAAAACGATCTCGATGAAGTCCAGGAAGAAGCCCATTACGAACATCAGGGCCATCACCACGAACATCGCGCCAAAGGCGCCGCCCGGCATGGACTCGAGCACATCGGCAACGATCTTGTCGCCGCCGAGGCCTCGGAACACCAGCGAGAAGACCGACGCCCCCAGCAGGATCACGAAGACCATTGCCGAGATCTTTGTCGTGGCGCGCATCACTTCGACCAGGATTCCGCTCCGGTAGACACGCTTCAACGAAATCCATACGCCCACGAACATTGCCAGAATGCAAAGGCCGGCAACCACCGCTGCGGCCAGATCGGCAAAGGGCACCACGTCGCGCTGCATGCGCAGATCGAAGATCGAAACCAGCGGCACCAGGGCGACCATGCAGCCCGCTGCCACATAGACCGGCCAGGCCTGACCTTTGCCCTCGGTGACGGCGCGGCCGGCCAGCAGCAGCGCACCGATACAGCCGATGGCCGCCGCCTCTGTCGGCGTCGCCACGCCGATCAGGATCGACCCCAGAACCAGTACGATCAAGCCGCCCGGCGGCAGCAACACGCGCAGCGCCTTTGCACCGAGTCCCTCGGTGTCGCTCTCGAGGCGCTCGACCGGCGGACAGGATTCCGGCTTCCGCCAGGCGCTGAAGAGGATCCACAGCATATAGAGGCCGACCAGCATCATGCCCGGCAGGAAGGAACCGGCGAAGAGGTCGATCACCGAGACGGGGTCCGGCGCGAAGTTGCCGAGCGCCAGCTGTGCAGAGGTATTGGCGCCCTGCAGGATGTCCCCCAATAGAACCAATACGATCGACGGCGGAATGATCTGGCCCAGGGTGCCGGAAGCGCAGATCGTGCCGCAGGCGATCTTCGGGTCGTAGCCGGCTTTCAGCATGGCCGGCAGCGACAGCAGACCCATGGTCACCACGGTGGCGCCGACAATACCGGTCGAGGCCGCCAGCAGCATGCCGACGAAGATCACCGAGAGGCCGAGGCCGCCGCGCAGCTTGCCGAACAGGAAACCCATGGTCGCGAGGAGTTCCTCGGCGATCTTGGACCGCTCCAGCATGACGCCCATGAAGACGAAGAGCGGCACCGCCACCAGCAGTTCGTTCGACATGACGCCAAAATAGCGCGACGCCAGGGCCCCCAGGAGGCGAACGTCGAAGATTCCGGCGGCAAGGCCGACGAAGGCGAACAGCAATGCCACGCCGCCCAGCGTGAAGGCGACCGGAAAGCCCAGCAGCAGGACACCGCAGGCCGTCGCGAACATGACGAGAGAGACGATTTCGCCGATCTGAGACGGGTCCATGGCTAAATCGGTCCGGTTTCTTCTTCTGCCGGCTGGAATTCCGGGTGGCCGGCCAGAACCAGAAAGCTTCGCGCCATCAGCGACAGGCCCTGAAGGCCGATCAACAGGCAGAACAGGACAATCACGGTCTTCAGCACGAACAAGGCCGGCAGGCCGCCGGCTTCACGGGATTCCTCCAGCCGGAGCCAGGAATCCAGCACGAAGTCGTAGCTGACAAAGAACACGACGGCGACCAACGGCAGGAGCAGAACCAAGGATCCGACGAGATCGACGATGGCCTTGTAGCGGACGCTGTTGGGCCGGTAGAAAATATCCACTCTTACGTGACCGTTGTGCAGCAGGGTATAGCCCGCGCCCAGCATAAAGACGATGCCGTGCAGCCAGACATAGGATTCCTGCAGCCAGACCCAGCCGATGGCATAGACATAGCGCAGAATCACGACGACGAAGGTGATCAGGACCATCATCAGCGTCATCCACGCGACGCCGCGGCCGACCTGTTCGTTCAGCCGGTCCACTAGGTTCACAAAGGCGATCAGCCCGTTCACTCTGATGTCAAAGTCCCACTGTGGAATCCAACCGAACGGCCGCCATGGCCCACACCGACCGGCTGTCCCTGGGTTTCAGGAACCACTATCAATCGGTGGCAGTCACGACACTCGACGGAATCTCAACTGTTTGCGGATCGCTCCGGCACACCGGCCGTCTCCCCCAGCACCTGTTCGAAAGCTTCTTGGGTTTCTTTGTAGACCGCGCTTATAGGCCGCGGAACGGCCTGCGACAACGATGAATTGCCCAAAAATCAACCAAACTTGGTGGATCTGGGAAAACCGTTTGGCGGCAAACGACCTGCCTGGGCGCGCTTGCCGAGCCAGGCCCGCAGATCGGTCTCGGTCCGTACCCGTCCGGCGCCCGCGGCCCAGGTCAGCCCTGCCTTGCGATTGAAGGTCTTGGCATCGGACAGCCCGCCATCCTTGTACTTCTGCAGAATGACGCCCCGGCCCCGGGTCATCTCCGGCACCTCGGCTAGAGGAAACAGCAGCAACTTGCGGTTCTCGCCGACCACGGCGACGTAGTCTCCGTCAACCGGCCGGCAGACGGCGGCCTCGACCCCCTGGCCGGGATTGAGAACCTGCTTGCCGTTCTTGGTTTGGGCGATGACTTCGTCTTCGGGCACCACGAAGCCGCGGCCATCCGAGGAAGCGACCAGCAGCCTGCGGCCGGGCTCGTGGACCATCAGGGAGACGATGTCCTGGTCGTTGGGCAATCCGGTCATCAGGCGCAGCGGCTCGCCGAAGCCACGGCCGCCGGGCAGCTTGTCGACGCCCAGCGTGTAGAAGCGGCCGTTGGTGGCGAAGACCAGAAGTTTGTCGGTGGTCTGGGCCAGCACGGCAAAGAGCTCCCGGTCGCCCTCCTTGTACTTGGCGTCCGAGGTGTCCTCCTGATGGCCTTTCAGGGCCCGGATCCAGCCCTTGGAAGAACACAGCACGGTCACCGGCTCGCGTTCCACCACGGCTTCCAGCGGGATTACCACGTCCAGCGGCGGCGCGCCGATCTCGGTACGGCGCCTGCCCAGTTCCGTTCTGGAACCGAATTGAGCTTTGATCTCCTTCACCTGATCGGCGACCACCGCCCAGCGGCGGCTTTCGTTCTTCATCAGCTGCTTGAGTTCCTTCTGCTCCTTGGAAAGGGCAGAATGCTCTTCACGGATGGTGACCTCTTCCAGCTTCCGCAACGCCCGCAGACGCATGTTGAGAATCGCTTCCGCCTGCACATCGGTCAGCTTCCAGCGTTTCATCATCCGGGCCTTGGGGTCATCCTCCTCACGGATGATACGGATGACCTCGTCGATGTTCAGATAGGCGACGAGATAACCGTCAAGCACCTCCAGGCGGTGCGCGATCTTGTCGAGCCGGTGACTGGTGCGGCGTTTCAAAACCTCGTGGCGATGATCGAGGAAAGCGCGCAGGACTTCGCGCAGGTTCATGACGCGCGGCGTGTTCTCGGCATCCAACACGTTCATGTTGAGGCTGATCCGGTTTTCCAGATCGGTCTGCCGAAACAGCGACTCCATCAAGACTTCCGGATCGACGTTGCGGCTTTTCGGTTCCAGCACCAGGCGCACTTCGTCCGTCGACTCGTCGCGCACATCGGCCAGCATGGCCAGTTTCTTGGCCATCAGCAGTTCGGCGATCTTCTCGATCAGCCGCGACTTCTGCACCTGGAAAGGAATTTCGGTGACGACGACCTGATAGCCGCCGCCCTTGATCTTCTCGACTTCCCAGCGCGCCCGCAGCCGGAAGGAGCCCTTGCCCACCTTGTAGGACTCGACGATGCTCGCGCGTGCCTCGACCAGTACCCCGCCAGTGGGAAAGTCGGGACCGGGCATCATCTCGGCCAGCTTGTCGATGGTAGCGTTCGGCGCCTTGATGACATGCAGCAGCGCGTCGCAGATCTCACCGACATTGTGGGGAGGTATCGACGTCGCCATGCCGACCGCAATGCCCTGGGCGCCATTGGCCAGCAGATTCGGAAACCCAGCCGGCAAGACCACCGGCTCGTCGGCCTCGCCGTCATAGGTCGGGCGGAAATCGACGGCGTCCTCGTCGATCCCCTCCAGCATGACGGCGGCGACCTGAGTCAGCCGCGCCTCGGTATAGCGCATGGCCGCGGCGTTATCGCCGTCGATGTTGCCGAAATTGCCCTGCCCGTCGATCAGCGGAAAGCGCAGGGAGAAATCCTGGGCCAGTCGGACCAGTGCGTCATAAATCGCCTGGTCGCCGTGGGGGTGGAATTTACCGATGACATCGCCGACCACCCGCGCGGACTTCTTGAAGCCCGAACTTGGGTCCAGGCGCAGTTGCCGCATGGCGAAGAGGAGGCGCCGGTGAACCGGCTTCAGACCATCTCGCACGTCGGGCAGGGAGCGCGCCATGATGGTCGAGAGGGCGTAGGAGAGGTAGCGCTCCGACAGGGCGTCGGAGAGCTTCACATCGCGAATTTCACCGTTTGGCGAAGCGCTCATATCTTCGTTCACGACTCCAGATAAGACCACCAAATATAGTAGTCATCGTCTCATTGTACGCAACAGATTGCCCGGACGGCCTGGGTTTTCAGAAGCGGTCGGCCCGGTAAGGAGACATGTCTATACCCGGATCGCGGCCGGCGACAAGGGCCGAGACGAGATCGCCGGTGCGCGCCGCGAGACTGAGGCCGCAATGCCCGTGTCCGAAGGCGAAAAAGGCATTCCGATGCCGGGGCGACAGACCGATGACCGGAACCGAATCGGGCATCGAGGGCCGGTACCCCATCCAGCGACTCTCATCCCGGCGGTCGAGGCCCGGGAACCAGCGGCTGGCGTTCTGGTAGAGCACTTCCGCGCGGCGCCAGTCCGGCGCGGCTTCGAGACCTCCGAGTTCCACCGTGCCGGCCACCCTGAGGCCATTCTCCAGCGGAGTGCAGACGAAACCGCGCTCCGTCGAATAGACCGGCATGCGCAGTTTGTCGCCGGCATGCGGCAGGGTCAGGTGGTAACCGCGTTCGGTATCCAGCGGCGGCCGGCTGCCCAGCATGGCGGTCAGCGATTTCGACCAGGCGCCGGCGGCGACGATGGCGCCACTGCAGGCAATCGGGCCGTCTTCCGTCAGCACCGAGCGAACGGCGCCCTCGCTCTCGTCGAAGCCGACCACGGCGCCGCGGCGAATTTCGCCTCCCAGCCGCACAAAGGCCGCCGCGAGTTCCTGGACGAAGCGGAAGTTATTCACCGTGTGCGCCACGTCCGGATAAAATACGCCGCGACAGAAGACCAGCGCCAGACCGGGTTCGAGCTGCCGTAGTTCCTCCGCCGGGAGAATCTCGAAGTTCACGCCGCGGCGCCTTTGCAGTTCCAGCAGCGGTTCATAGCGCTTGAAGCCGGCTTCGGTTTCGTAAACCGAAACCCAGCCGGAGCGCTTCACCATATCGCGGATCCCGGCGGCCTCGAGCAGCGGGTCATAGGCGTTCAGCGAGCCTTCGAGCAAGCGCCCCAGGGCGATGGAAATTTCCTCGACGCGCGCGGGGCTGCTGTTGCGTACGAACTGCACCAGCCAGGGCGCAATCCTTGGCAGATAGGACCAGCGGATCGCCAACGGCCCGAGCGGATCGGCCAGCATGCCGGGAACCTTGCGCGCCACGCCCGGTGTCTGCACCGGCACCACAGCCTCTTCAGTGATGATGGAGCCATTGCCGAAGGAAGTTCCCTCGCCCGGCGCCCCACGGTCGACCATGACGACAGAATGTCCGTCGCGCAGCAGATATAGCGCGCAGCATACGCCGACGATGCCGGCCCCGACGACGACTACAGGTTCTTTATCGTTTGGTTGCATCGCTGAACTGCTCGGGACAACTGCGGATGGTGGCGGGGCTGCAAGATCACTGCTTAGGGGGCGCTTCGGGCGGCAATGAAACGCTGCTCGAGGCGCTGACGGGCTGCCGGCAGCGGCTTATCATGCGGGTGGAAAAGATGGCGCTCAAGAAAAAAGCCGGTCAGGGCAAGCCCTTCGGCCACCGCTGGGCGCCCGCCCTCACCCAAGCCGACGAGGAACCCCGGCAGGGCCAGCAGCTTCTCTCGGTAAGGCAGGCCGGCGGAAAGAGAAACCGCGCGGCCGGACTTCGGGCTGACATAGGCCAGTTGGTCGTTCTCCCCACCGGCCGCACAGCCCGAAAGGTCGAGCCCGAACCCGAGTTCGGCCAGAAAGGCGAGCTCCCAGCGGACGTAGACCTCGGCCCAATGCTCACCTTCCAGGGCCTCGAGCAACACCACAAGGCCGTCGAAGCAGGCGGCGTGGGGTTCACGCTCCGGCATGGCGCCTTCGCAGACCGCCGCCGCCGCGCTGAGCGCCGCCAGGCGATCCGAGTCGTCCAGGACCCGGGCGGCATAGGAGCAGGCCAACTCGCATTCCAGGCTGCCCAGATGTTCGGCCAGCCTGCCGCTCCAGGTCGCGGTAACGCGGTTGCCCGGCTGATAGATGCCTCTTAGGCGCGCGCCCTGTCCGCCCCGCACCAGCCCGGCATGGCGGCCATGGGCGCGGGTCAGCAACTGCGCCACGATCGAGGTCTCGCCATGCGGCCGGGCGGCGAGAACGATGGCCTCGTCATCCCACTTCATCGCCCTTCAGCCTCAAAGGAGCAGAGCTTAGGCATCGAAGTCCAGGCCAAGATTGCGATATCTCTCCGGATCGTTGATCCAGTTCTCGCGCACTTTCACGAAGAGGAAGAGATGGACCGGATGGCCGAAAGCCTCCTCCATCTCCTTCTGCGCGGCCTGGCGCACACCGCGGATGGTGCTCCCGCCTTTGCCCAGGCACATGGCCTTGTGCTGGTCCCGGCCGACGTAGACGGTCTGTTCGACGCGCGCCGAGCCATCCTTGAATTCTTCCCAGGTCTCGGTCTCGACGGTCAGGGCATAGGGCAGTTCCTGATGCAGGTTCAAGAACAGCTTCTCGCGTGTGATCTCGGCAGCAAGCAGACGCAGGGATACATCGGAGAGCTGGTCCTCGGGGAAATGCCATGGACCTTCGGGCATGCGCGCGGCCAGATAGTTCACCAGGTCATCAAGGCCGTCACCGGTGAGGGCAGAGATCATGAAAACCTTCGCGAAGCTGGCCATTTCCGAGAGCCGAGCCGCCAGATCCAGCAACTTCTCCCGCTTGACCAGATCGACTTTGTTGAGAACCAGCACCACTTCGCAGCCGGCCTTCGCGAGTCCTTCGATCACCTGCCGGGCGTCATCGGAAATGTTTTTACGGCCGGCGTCATGAATCACCAGCACCGCGTCGGCGCCCTCGACACCTGCCCAGGCCGCCTGCACCATCGCGCGCTCCAGCCGCCGCTTGGCGGTAAAGATGCCCGGCGTATCGATAAACACGATCTGGCTGTCGCCCTGGACGGCGATGCCGCGGACCCGCGTTCTCGTAGTCTGTACCTTATGGGTGACGATCGACACCTTGGCGCCGACAAGCCGGTTCACCAGCGTTGACTTGCCGGCGTTGGGCGCCCCAAGTACGGCCACGAAGCCGCAGCGTTGCCGGCTTGGCGCTTCGCTCAACGGCCCTCACCCTTCACCAGGGCGAGCAGTTGCGTCGCCGCTTCCTGTTCCGCTATCCGCTTCGAGCGCCCCTTGCCAAGCTGTGCCGGATGCCCCTCGACCGCCACGGAAATGGTGAAGACAGGATCGTGCGGTGGCCCCGCACGATCGATTTCGTTGTAACTCGGCAAGGGCAAACCGAGGCCCTGCGCCCACTCCTGCAACTCGGTTTTGGCATCCGAGGGCGCAACCCGGTCTTCCTCGACTCTCCGCTGCCAGGCGCCGACGATAAACTTTCTGGCGACGGACAGATCACCATCGAGATAAAGCGCGGCGATCACCGCCTCGCAGGCATCGGAGAGCAGGCTCGGGTTCGTGCGCCCCTGCTTTTCATCCTCACCCATGGAAAATCGCATCACGCTGCCCAGGTCCAAGTCCGCTGCAACCGAAGCCAGCGTCTCCTTCCCGACGAGCTTTGCGAGCCGCCGGGCGAGAAGGCCCTCGGCCTCCCGGGGGAACCGGTCAAACAACATCTCGGCGATGACAAGGCCGAGCACGCGGTCGCCAAGAAACTCGAGGCGCTCGTAATCACCGCTCCTGTTGCTGCGGTCGGCGGAGACCGAGGGATGAGTTACCGCCCGCTGCAGCAATGCCGGTTTCGCGAAGTGGTGCCCAAGCCGGTCCTGCAGGCGCGTCAGCGCCTCGTCTTCCGCCGCTTGCGCGCGGGATCCACTGCGCCGCCTATTCGATGCCATTGAAAATACGGCCGAAGCGGATTGCGCTCGGCCAGGTCCAGAACTCCCACCAGGCGCTGGAACTGTCGTGCGAGAAGAACAGCATGTCCGCGCGTCCAACCAGATTTTCAAAGGGCACCTGGCCGACATTGGCACGGCTGTCGAGGCTGTTGTCGCGGTTGTCTCCCATGGCGAAGAAGTGCCCCTCCTTCACCACGACCGGGGGGAAGTTGTCATAGGTACCGGTGTCGCTCTCTTCGTGGATCAGGTGGCGGCGCCCATTGGGCAGGGTCTCGTAGTAGAGCAGACCATTGGGGTCGTAGTAGCCGAGATCGGCGATCTCCGAAGCAGAAAGCAATTCACGCTTTACCGCGACATCGTTGATGTAGAGAACACCATTCCGCACCTCGATCTTGTCACCCGGCAGGCCGACAATGCGCTTGATGTAATCCGTCTTGTTGTCCCGCGGGAAGACAAACACCGCAACGTCGCCGACTTCCGGCTCGGAGGATAGAACGCGGCCCTTGAAGAGCGGCAGGCCGAACGGGATCGAATGCCGGCTGTATCCGTACGAGAACTTCGAGACGAAGAGGTAGTCGCCAACCAGCAGCGTCGGCTCCATGGAACCCGAGGGAATGTTGAACGGCTCATAGGCGAAAGTCCTGACGCCCACGGCGATGAGTACCGCAATGATGATCGTTCTTAACGTTTCCATCCAGGCATTCCCTGTCGGCTCGCTATCTTCAAGCCCATCTTGCCGCAGCTTGTCTTCCGGGTTCTGACCCGGCCCATTATCAGGCATCAATTTTTCCATTTTCATTCTTTCCCGACCGCGGCGGCCGGAAAGCTGGCTTCCTAAGCCAAATCAAAGCGCTTAGCCATCTTCCGGTAGGGCGGAGATGATGACGATAACCTGCGCAAGGGGATAGTCGTCTGTGATGGTAACGTCAATCTGGGCCTTCATACCCGCTGGCGTCATCTCCGCCAAGCGCTGTGCGGCGCCCCGGGTCAGCGCCATGGTCGGCTTGCCGCTCGGCAGGTTCACGACGCCCAGGTCCCGCCAGTGGACACCGCGCCGCGGCACCCCGGTCCCCAGCGCCTTGGCGCAGGCCTCTTTGGCGGCGAAGCGCTTGGCGTAGCTGGCCGCCCGCTGTGCCCGGCGGTCCGACTTGCCGCGCTCGATATCGGTGAAGCAGCGCTCGGTGAAGCGCTCGCCGAAACGCTCGAGCGTCTTTTCGATGCGTCTGATATCGATCAGATCACTTCCCAGTCCAAGAATCACCGCTCTCGCTCCGAACCCCGTTTGAGCTGCTATGCGCTGCGCACGCCATCCGCAGCGGCGCGCGCCTTGTCCATGAGCGCGCGCATGCGCCGAATGGCACTGTCGAAACCGCTGAAGATCGCTTCACCGACCAGAAAATGCCCGATGTTCAGCTCGGCAACAGACGGAATCCCCGCGACGGTGCCCACCGTGTCGAATGTCAGACCATGCCCGGCATGACACTCCAGACCCAATTCTTCGGCGAGAACCGCGGCTCGTTGGATCCGCTCCAGGCAGTCCTTGGTCCGCGCGCTCTTTGGGTTTTCAATGAATGCATCGCAGTAGGCGCCCGTATGCAGCTCCACCACGGGAGCGCCCAGCTTGACCGCTGCCTCCAGTTGCGCCGCGGCCGGTTCGACAAACAAGGAAACCCGGGAGCCGGCTGCAGAGAGACGCTCGACAAAAGGCTTCAGGTGATCATGCCCGCCTGCGGCATCCAGACCACCTTCCGTGGTCCGCTCCTCACGGCGCTCCGGCACGATACAGGCGGCGTGCGGGCGATGACGTAAGGCGATCTCCAGCATCTCGTCGGTTGCCGCCATTTCGAGGTTGAGGGGCAAATCGATTTCTTCGGTCAGCCTGGCGATGTCACCGTCCGAAATATGCCGGCGGTCTTCGCGCAGGTGCGCGGTGATCCCGTCGGCCCCGGCTGAAGCCGCCACCCGCGCCGCCCGTACCGGATCCGGGTGCCCTCCGCCGCGCGCGTTTCGGATCGTCGCCACATGGTCGATGTTAACGCCGAGGCGCAGGTAACCCGTCATCGCTGCCTCTCGTACTGTCTCGCTTCACCGAGGGTCTCATCCTGGTCGACCCTATGTGGCTTGCCTTCGCCACGCTCGCTCATCTTACGCAGCCGCCTGCGCAGGCGCCGCCGCCTGGCTTTCTGGTATTCGGCAATGGTCCGCTGCAGAGGCCAGAAAAACACAAACCACGCCACTATGGCCGTCGGGATACCGCCCACAACCATAGGCAAAAACACCTCGAGCGGACTAGCGAGGAAGTCATGGAATGAAAGGTCTTCCGGCAGTTCTGTCAAGCCCTGGCCGCCCATGATCCAGCTTCCGAGCGAATAGATCCAAAGCCATATAAGCGGAAAGGTCCAGGGATTCCCCACGACTGTACCAATTGCCGCAGCCATGAGATTGCCCCGGACCAGGATCGCCAGAACGGCACCGCCCACGAAGTGCAGCCCTATGAAGGGGGTAAAGGAAATCGCCGCTCCGCTGGCAAAGCCGGCGGCGATCCGATAAGGCGTCCCCGGCAAGCGGCGCAGGCGGTGCGCTACATAGGTACTGGAGCGGCGCCAGCCGATCTGCGGCCACAGCAGTGCGCCGGCGCGTTTGTGAACTGGCAGAGGGTTACGCCGTTTGAACATCTTTTCAATCTACCAGACGAAGATGGCCTCTGCCTTAACCGCGCGCTCGTTCCACCGATGTGATCACTGGCATCGCCCGCAGGGCCGCAATAATATTCGAAAGGTGTTTTACATTCGTCACTTCAACGTCGATCAGCATTTCAAAGAAATCAATTGAACGGTTCGTGATCTTAAGATTGCTGATATTTCCGTGACTCTTACCGATGATTGTCGACAAGCTGCCGAGACTGCCCGGCTCGTTGGCGACGATGACGTGCAGCCTGCCGATGCGGTGTTCGAGGCCGTCATCCACATCCCAGGACAGGTCGACCCAACGTTCCGGCGTCGCCTGGAAGCTTTCAAGGGTGTCGCAATCGATGGTATGGACCGTCACGCCCTTCCCGGTGGTGACAATCCCGACGATGCGGTCCCCGGGCAGCGGATGGCAACACTGCGCGTAGTGTACGGCCATTCCGGGGATAAGCCCTTTGATGGGAACCGAGGTTTCCTGCCCTTTGCCCTGCCGCGCCCGCGCCCGCGCGATGGGAACGATATTCTGAACCTTGGCGTCGTCCTTGGTGCCCGGATAGACCGCCGTGACGATCTCACGACCGGTGTGATGCCCCTGCCCGACCGCCGCGCAGAGATCGGCGACGGACTCGCTCTTAAAGCGTTTGAGAACCGATTCCAGCCCCTTTTCCGTCATCTCATAGCCTTCCTGGCGAAATGACTTCTGAAGGATCTGGCGGCCCAGTTCCATGTACTGCTCGCGCTGCTTGAGGCGCACGAAGCGCCGCACCCGTGCCTTGGCCTTGCCGCTGACGACAAACTGCTCCCAGTCCGGCGACGGGGTTTGAGCCCGCGACGTGATGATCTCGACCTGATCACCGTTCTGCAGCGGCGCGCGAAGCTGCACCATGCGCCCATTGACCTTTGCGCCGACGCAGGTGTCGCCGACCTCAGAATGGACGGCATAGGCGAAGTCGACCGGGGTCGCGCCACTCGGCAGCGCAATAACGGCGCCCTTCGGGGTGAAGCAAAAGACCTGGTCCTGAAACATTTCCAGTTTGGTGTGTTCCAGAAACTCTTCGGGGTTGTCTGCATGCTCGAGAATATCGAGCAGTTCGCGCATCCAGCGGTACTGGCGGCCTTCGACTTGGGGACTGTCCTGCTTGTATTGCCAGTGGGCCGCGACACCGTATTCGGCAATTTCGTGCATCTCCTTGGTGCGGATCTGCACTTCGATGCGGTGCCGCTCGGGACCGATAATCGTCGTGTGGAGCGACCGGTAGCCGTTTGGCTTGGGGGTCGAGATATAGTCCTTGAAGCGGCCCGGAACGACGGGATAGCGGCTGTGCAGCAATCCGAGCGCATGATAGCAGTCGCCCAGATCGTCAACCACGATGCGAAACGCCATGATGTCGGACAGCTGCTCGAAGGTGATGTTCTTGCGCTGCATCTTGCGCCATACCGAATAAGGCGTCTTCATACGGCCGGAAACCGCCGCTGTGACGCCCTCTTCCGCCAAGCGCTCGTGCAATTCGCCAACGATGCGCTCCGACAGGTCCCGTCCCTGTCCACGCAAGAATTCCAGGCGTGCCAGGACCGACTCGCGGCCGTCCTTGTTCAGCTCTTCGAAGGCCAGGTCTTCCAGTTGGTCTTTGAAGCCGTGCATACCGATGCGCTCCGCCAAAGGCGCATAGATATCCATGGTTTCGCGGGCGATCCGACGGCGCTTCTCGGGCGCCGAGATGAAATGCAGGGTCTGCATGTTGTGCAGCCGGTCGGCGAGCTTGACCAGCAGTACTCTGATATCTTCCGACATGGCGACCAGCAGCTTGCGAAAGTTCTCCGCGTGCTTGGTCTCCTCCGATTGCAACTCCAAGCGGCCCAGCTTGGTCACGCCATCGACCAGGCGGGCAATATCCTTGCCGAAAATCGCCTCGACGTCCTCCAACGAGGAGTCGGTATCCTCGACGACATCATGAAGCAACGCCGTAATGATCGAGGAGTCGTCGAGCTTCAGTTCCGTAAGAATGCCCGCGACTTCAATGGGATGGGAAAAATACGGATCGCCGGAGGCGCGTTTTTGTGAGCCGTGCGCTTTCATAGCAAACACATAGGCGCGGTTGAGGGCATCCTCATCCGCGCCCGGATCGTATGATTTGACCCGCTCGACGAGTTCAAACTGCCGGATCATGCTGTGCCCGACCTGCGGCCGCCGCCATTTCCAAGATTAAAACGATTCCAGCATACGCGACCGGGCACAGGCCGCCAAGTGTATGTTTTCCGGCACGGAATCGGAAATGCGCCCAGAGCAAAGGCCCGGGCGCGCCGGACAGCTACTCGCTTTCTTTGGCGGCGTCGCTGTCCTCGCCCTCCGGTGCAGCAGCAGCCGGTTCGGCTTCCCTGGAGTCTTCGCCCATTACCGGCATCACCGGTGTGTCGAACTCGACGATATCTTCTTCCGGTTCGTCCTGCTCGCTTTGCTTTTGCAGTCCCTGGATCAGGGCATTGCCCAGCATATCCAGGCTCACCGTTTCGTCGGCAATCTCGCGGAGCGCCACAACGGGGTTCTTATCGTTGTCGCGTTCGACGGTCAGCGACGCCCCCGAGGAAACGTCCCGGGCCCGCTGCGCGGCCTTCATGACCAGCTCAAAACGGTTGGGGACCTTGAGAACGCAATCTTCTACCGTAACGCGTGCCATAGACTAGAATCTCCACAGATAAGTGTACCGCGCCCGCGCAAGGGCCCAGCGGCGCGGAATATATGGTTCGAACACCGGCTTCGCAAGCCCCAAGCCAGCGCCCGACACCTCAGTCCGACGAGAGGCGCTCGACAACCTGCCCAGGCGGCAGAGATCTTAGCATTTCTCTTGCGGTCAGGCCGGATACCGGATGCCGCCAGCGCGGCACCAGTTCGTCCAGAGGCAGCAGGACGAAGGCGCGGTCCTGGATGCGCGGGTGGGGCACCACGAGTTTGTCCGGCTGATCGATGATCCGATCATCGTAGGCCAGCAGATCCAGATCCAGCGTGCGGCTCTCGTTGCGCCGCAATCGAACTCGCCCGTATTCGGTCTCGACCGCATGAAGGGCTTTCAGCAGCGGCTCCGGCGGCCAGTCCGCCCTCACTTGCACGACGCCGTTGACGAACCACGGTTGGTCGGAGACCGGCACCGGCGCGCTGCGGTACCAAGACGACCGTCTCACGACCTCAATTCCGTGCTCTTTCATAGAGTTGAGAGATGATTCTAAGAGTCTCTGCGAAGAACCGAATTCGGCGGAAACGAGGTTCGACCCCAGCGCCACAAGAATCATGTTTCCCAGACCGGGTCCGACATCGATAATACCGCTCTTGTGCACAACCAACGAAAGCCCAAATCCAGCACATGGCAACGTGCCAGAATTTGAGTTGGTTATCCCATATTGTTCGAAATTCTAAAGCTGGTTTTAGTCTCAATCTGAGATTCTGGATGAATCATCGCTGAAATCTTTGCGCAGTTCATCCGAAAGGTAGGTTATGAAATTTTACGATCAGGAACGGGTTGCCCTCTTTATTGACGGCGCAAATCTCTACGCGGCGGCCCGTTCGCTTGGTTTCGATATTGATTACAAACGCTTGCTCGAAGTTTTTTCGAACCAATGTAACCTAGTTCGGGCGCTCTACTATACGGCTCTCATCGAAGATCAGGAATACTCGCCCATTCGCCCTCTCGTCGATTGGCTTGACTACAACGGCTTTACCATGGTGACCAAGCCGACCAAGGAATTCACCGATTCGGCTGGGCGCCGCAAGGTCAAGGGCAACATGGACATCGAACTGGCGATCGATGTCATGGAGATGATGGATCACCTCGACCACATCGTATTGTTCTCGGGGGATGGCGATTTTCGCCGGCTCGTGGAGTCCGTCCAGCGGCGCGGGCGTCGTGTCACCGTTGTCTCGACCCTGCGCTCTCAGCCGCCCATGGTGGCGGACGAGTTGAGGCGGCAGGCCGATATCTTCATCGACCTGGCCGAGCTGCAATCGCAGATCGCCCGGCAACTTCCGTCAGACCGCTCACGCAGCGGCGAACGGCTGCGACACGACGGGTCTGACGAAGACCACTATCTCGACGATGACGACTACTACGAGGATGAAGCCGTCTAGGCGTCAATGTTCATGCAGATGTTGCCCAGTCAGCCGGCGCGGGACTGCGCGCTCTGCCCGCGTTTGGTTTCCTTCCGCAAAGCCAACCAGGCAGCTCACCCGTCTTTTCACAACGGACCCGTCCCCGCCTTCGGCAGCCTGCAGGCGCGTTTGCTTATTGTCGGCCTGGCTCCCGGCCTTAAGGGGGCGAACCAGACCGGCCGACCGTTTACCGGCGACTATGCCGGCGATCTGCTGTACCGGACCCTGGGCCGGTTCGGTTTCGCAGAGGGCACCTATGGCAAAACCCCTGAAGACGGGCTCCGGCTGATCGATTGTCGGGTGACCAACGCGGTGCGCTGCGTTCCGCCCGAGAACAAACCGATCGGCTCTGAGGCGGCGAACTGCCGGCCGTTTCTGGTTCAGGAAATCGCCGCAATGGAGCAGCTGCAGATCATCCTCTGTCTTGGCGGCCTCTCCCACAACGCCGTCATGACGACGCTTGGCGCGCGAAAAGTCAGCTTCCCCTTCGGCCATGGCGCGACGCATCGTATCGGACGCCTGACCGTCGCCGACAGTTATCACTGCTCACGCTACAACACCAACACCGGGCGCCTTAGCGAAAGCATGTTCGAGGACGTCTTCGCGCAGATCCGAAGTCGGTTATCCGCGCTCCCTGAGAAGACGTGATTTGCGCCGGTCCCAGTCGCGGGCCTTGATGTCTTCGCGCTTGTCGGCTTTCCGCTTGCCCTGCGCCAGGCCGACTTCCAGCTTGGCGATGCCCCGTTCGTTGAAATAAATCGCCAGGGGAATGAGGGTGTAGCCCTGGCGGCGCACCTGCCCGACCAGCTTTGCCAGTTCGCGGCGGCCCACCAGCAGTTTGCGGAGCCGGCGTGGCTCGTGATTGTTATGCGTCGCCGCCTTGTATTCCGGAATATGGGCGCCCAGCAAAAACAGCTCGCCGCCGCGCTCGGTGACATAGGCCTCGGCAATCGATGCCCGCCCGTCGCGCAGCGATTTTACTTCGCTGCCCATCAGCACCAGGCCCGCTTCAAAGCGATCCTCGATCATGTAATCGTGGCGCGCTCGCCGGTTTTGCGCCGCGATCTGCTTCGCGCCCGCATTCATGGTGTCACGATCCCGCTGTACTAGTTGAGGAGCCCGGCGTGAACCATGGCCGAGCGCACCCTGGCCTGCGTCTCCGGCTGAACCCGGATCATCGGCAGGCGCAGTTCGTCATCGCAGTGGCCGAGCAGCTTGGCCGCGTACTTCACGGGGGCAGGGTTGGACTCGATGAACAGCGCTTCATGCAGCGGCATCAGTCGGTCGTTCAGCTCGGCCACACGATCCAGGTCGCGCGCTTTCCAGGCCGCGTGAAGCTCGGCGCAGAGGCGCGGCGCGACATTGGAAGTAACCGAAATGCAGCCATGCCCACCCTGGGCCAGGAAGGGTACGATGGTCGCGTCCTCGCCTGATAGCTGGGCGAAGCCATTGCCGATTGCGGCCCGGGTCCGCGCGGGCCGGGTCAAGTCGGCCGTCGCGTCCTTGACTCCCACGATATTGGGCAACTCGGCCAGGCGCGCCATCGTCTGAACCGACATGTCGACAATGCAGCGCCCTGGAATATTGTAGATCAGGATCGGGATCTCAACCGCGTCGTGGATGGCCCGATAATGCTGGTAGAGACCTTCCTGTGTCGGCTTGTTGTAGTAGGGCGTAACGATCAGAGCGGCATCGGCGCCAGCTTCCTTGGCGTGCCGGGTCAGCATGATGGCTTCGTCGGTCGAATTCGATCCGGTCCCGGCGATCGTCGGTGCCTTGCCCTTGGCGGCTTCGATGCAAAGGGCGGTCACGCGCATGTCTTCCTCGTGGGTCAAGGTCGGGGATTCCCCCGTGGTCCCACAAGAAACCAGCGCCGCAGTACCTTCTTCAATCTGCCATTCCACAAAGCGCTGAAAGGCGTCTTCATCCAGTTGCCCATCACGAAAAGGTGTAATAAGCGCGGTGATGGAGCCCGAGAACATAGGGCCGGACATAATCGAATTCCTTGAATCGGTAAGATTTCCGCGGCCCATAGCGGGGGCCATGCCCGGGGACCATAGCCGCTGCCCCGATTTGGGGCAAGCGGCACCGGGCGGCGGCAGCGCTTGCGATCAGGCCGCTCCGCACATTACCCTCAGCCTCCTTTTGGACTGCTGGCGGAGTCTGCGGTGAACCTGTTTTGTGGCAAGCGCGGCCCTGCCGTCGTTCTGATCCTTCTTGCCGTCCTGACCGGCGCCGTCGCGGCGCCCTTCGGAGCGTCTGCAAGCGCAGCGCAGCTCTCGGCGAAGGACCGCCAGATCTATACCTCGGCGCTCACGCTGTTCGACAACGGCCAGCAAGACCACGGGCTCGCCCTCGCCAAACAGGGCTCCCATCCCCTGGCGGCCAAGATCGTCACCTGGCTCGACCTCGGCCGCCGGGACTCCGACCGCGGCTTCGATGAGATTTCGGCCTTCCTAGAGGCCAATCCCGACTGGCCTCGCCTCTATCCCATTTATCGCAATGCCGAGCTGAAGTTGCCTGAGGCCCTGACGCCGACGCAGGTTCTGATCTGGTTTGGCGAACGCCTCCCGATCACCGGCGCCGGGGCTCTCCGCCACGTGGGGGCGCTCTGGGAAAGCGGACAGCAGGATCGGGCCCGAACGGCGGCGCGCCAATACTGGAGGAGCATTGAATTCGACCCCAAAGAAGAAGACGCCTTCCGCGCCCGCTTCAAGATGCTGCTGACGAAAGAGGATGAGATTGCGCGGCTGGACCGGCTTATCTGGGACCGGCGGACGACTGCGGCGGCGCGTCAGCTGCAGCGGGTGCCGGCGGGGCCTGCCGCGTTGGCGCGGGCGCGGCTCGCCGTTATCGGCAGCCGCCCGGGTGTCGATGCCTTAATCGGCCGGGTGCCGGCAAGCCTTCGAAACGACCCGGGCTTGACCTATGATCGCGCGGTTTGGCGGCAAAAACGCGGCCGGCTAGAAGGCGTGGTCGAACTGCTCGACAGCTTGCCATCGGACGCGTCGCAATCCGCGGCTTGGTGGCGCCTGCGCAACTGGGTTGTCTGGCGTTCGCTCGACCAGAACAACCACGCCCTCGCCTATCGCATCGCCGCGCGCCACGGCAACGCCGAAGGGCTCGCTTTCGCCGAGGGCGAGTGGCTGGCCGGCTGGACAGCGTTGCGCTATCTCGATAAGCCACAGGTCGCTTTCGAGCATTTCGTGAGGCTGCACGACGGCGTCACCTCCGACATCAGCAAATCGCGCGGCGCCTTCTGGGCCGGAGAGGCCGCGAGCGAACTGAAGCGCCTGGAGGAAGCCCGGAAATGGTACAGCGCCGCCGCGGCCTTTCCGGCAACCTTCTACGGACAGCTCGCAAGCCAGCGCATTGGCGTCGAGCGACGCTCCACCCGGGTCGCACTGCCCGCCATGCCGGCACCGAAACGTCAGGCTTTCGAAGCCAGCGAACTGGTGAACGCCATCCGCCTGCTCGGAGAACTGGAACAGCCTCGGCTGCAGAACCAGTTTTTTGCGAAGCTGCGCCAGCAGGCCGAGGACGAGTTCGATCATCGTCTGATCATCGAGCTGGCCAACAGCCTGGACCGCCAGGACATCGCCGTGCGCACGGCCAAATCCGCACGGCGCAACGATCACGACCTTCAACCCCTGCTCTATCCCCGGCGCGCACTGCCGGTGGGGCCGGCTCCGGAACCGGCTTTGGTTCTGGCGCTCATGCGGCAGGAGAGTGAATTCTATTCTCAGGCGCGCAGTCCGGTGGGCGCCCTCGGTCTCATGCAGCTGATGCCTGCCACGGCACAGCATTCGGCAAAGCGGCTTGGCCTTCCTTTCAGCCGCGATCGCCTGACCAGCGATCCGGACTACAATGCCCGGCTCGGCCAAGCCTACCTCAGCGAATTGCTGGAGCAGTTCGACGGATCCTACATCTTGGCGCTCGCCGCCTACAATGCGGGGCCGTCGAGGGCGCAGCGCTGGATCGAGCTCTATGGCGACCCGCGCGACCCAGGCGTCGACCCCATCAACTGGATCGAACGCATTCCCTTCAGCGAGACACGCAACTACGTACAGCGCATTCTCGAAAGCCTCGTCGTCTATCGGGAGGGGCTGCCGGTTGAAAAAGCCCGCTGGGCGCTTCAGATTCCGGCGAGCGCTTCGTAGTGATGCGACACCCGGCCTGATGCGCGACTTGGACGGCGCGAAGCTACCATTACCGAGGAGCCCCCGGCATGCCTGACGGTCGCCTACCCCAGTTCGAAGGCGTGAAAGCTTGCGTCTTTGATGCCTATGGCACGCTGTTCGATGTCCACTCTGCCGTCCGCAAGGGCGGTCAGACTCTAGGCGACAAGGCCGCCGCCGTATCGGAACTCTGGCGCACGAAGCAGCTTGAATACACCTGGCTGCGCAGCCTGATGGGCGCCCATGTGGATTTCTGGCAGGTGACCTCGGAGGCACTCGATTTCGCGCTGAGCGCATCGGGCGTGGATAACCGGACACTGCATGGCGATCTCATGGAGCTTTATCTGTCGTTGGACGCCTATGACGAAGTAAGTTCGACCCTGGCGGCATTGAAGAAGGGCGGCTTGAAAACGGCAATCCTTTCCAATGGCAGCCCCCGGATGCTCGATGCCGCCGTCGGTTCCTCCGGCTTGACGCAATTGCTCGACGCCAATTTGTCGATTGAAGACGTCGGCATCTACAAGCCTGACGCCCGGGTGTACCAATTGGCGGTCGACCGCCTGGGCGTCGAGAAACGGGAAATCTGCTTTCTCTCCAGCAACGGCTGGGATGCCAAGGGCGCCGCGCATTTCGGCTTCGCTGTCGCCTGGATCAATCGCTTCAATCGGGAAATGGAGCGCCTTCCCGGCGATCTGGCGACGACCATCCACCGTCTCGATGAACTGCCGCCTCTTCTCGGGCTGCCCCAGTAAACAGAACCCGGACAAAACCAAGATGACTCAGATGATGCAAGCCGCGGCTGGCGACCGCGAAATCACCCTGCCGACGTTTGACGATGTCCGCGCCGCCGCAGCCCGCCTGCAGGGGCTCGCGGTCCGCACCCCTCTACTGGAATCTCCGGCGCTCAACGACCTTGTCGGCGGGCGGGTGCTGATGAAGGCGGAGACCTTGCAGCGCACCGGCTCCTTCAAGTTTCGCGGCGCCTTCAACAGGATCAGCCAAATCCCGGAAGCCGACAGGGCCGGCGGCGTGGTCGCCTATTCTTCCGGCAACCATGCCCAAGGCGTTGCCGCGGCGGCGGCGCTGCTGGGACTGCCGGCGGTGATCGTCATGCCAAGCGACGCCCCGGCAATGAAGGTGGAGAACACTCGGGGTTACGGCGCGGAAGTCGTCCTCTACGACCGGGTCAGAGAGTCGCGCGAGGCGATCGGCGACGAAATCGCGGTGGCGCGCAAGGCGACGCTGGTGCGACCCTATGACGATGCCGGCGTGATCGCCGGACAGGGCACTTGCGGCATGGAAATCATCGAACAGACGAAGGCCCGCGGCCTGGAACTGGACGCCCTGATGGTCTGCTGCGGGGGCGGCGGCCTGACGGCCGGCTGCGCCCTCTCCCTTGAGGCTCTATCGCCGGCAACGCGGCTCTACACCGTTGAGCCCGCCGACTACAACGACACCCAGCTGTCACTGCAAGCGGGGCAGCCCGTGCCGCATGGCGAAGCCCCCGGTTCGATCTGCGATGCCTTGCTGACGCCGCGACCCGGCGACATCACCTTCGCCGTGAACCGCTCGCGAGTATGCGACGGCCTGGCCGTCACCGACAAGGAGGTGAAGGCGGCGATGCGATTTGCTTTCAGGACCCTGAAGCTGGTGGTCGAGCCAGGGGGCGCGGTCTGCCTCGCCGCGGTTCTGGCAGGTAAAATCGACGTCGCCGGCCGCGTGACAGGCTTGACCCTGTCGGGCGGCAACGTCGACGCCGACTTGTACCAGGCCATCCTCGCCGAGGACGGCTAGCCAGAAAATCAGCTTGCCAGGGTCTTCGCGGCGGGGGTCGCGGTATTCGACCCGCTGGCGGAGCTCGGCGAACTGCCCGTCGTAGCCGACGGGCTGCTGCTGGCAACGGTTGAAGCTCGGCCCGCACCTTCGAGGCGCTTGATATTGCCTTCGATGAAGGCCCCGGCCTCTATCGCCAGACTGTCGTGGATGATATCGCCGATGACCCGGGCCGTTTTGGCCATCACCACGGACTTCGCTTTGACCGCGCCGTCGATGGTGCCGCAGATCCGGACCGTCTCGCAGCTGATGTGACCCTTCACATTGGCGCCTTCGCCAACTGTCAGGGTCGCGCTGTCGATATCGCCTTCGACATAGCCGTCGACCTGGATATCACCGTCGCTCTTTAGATTGCCGGTGATGCGAAGGTCGCCGCTGATGATCGATGGAACTCCACCTTGGCTGATGCTTCGCTTGGGCTCCGAAATGCTCGAAGTCGAAGTCGCCGCTTCAGGAGTGCTTGTGCTGTCTTTAGTCTTTGAAAACATGCTTACCTGCCGTGAGGAACTTCTGGGGGTTTAGCGGAACGCCCTTGTAGCGCACCTCGTAGTGAAGATGTGGACCGGTGCTGCGGCCGGATGAGCCGACAAGCCCGATCTTCTCTCGATTAGCAACAGTCTGCCCTTGTTTGACAAGTATCTTTTTTAAGTGTGCGTAGCGTGTGCGAATGCCGTGGCCGTGGTCAATCTCGATCATGCGGCCATAGGGGCCGCTCCATCCGGCAAATGTCACCTTGCCCGGCGCCGTGACAAAGACTGGGGCCCTCATCGGCCCGCGCAAGTCGAGGCCCCTGTGCACCCCATTGCGACGGTTGATGGGGTCCGTCCGGGGACCAAAGACACTGCTCACCTGGAATTGCTCCATGGGAATGCTCAGCGGCAGGGTACGCATGACGCGCTGCAGCGCCGACCAGCGATTGAGCCGCAAGTCCAAAAGCGACAACGCGATTTCCAGCTCGGCGTCGCCGTCGAAGTCTCCGGTGTAGTCACCGGCGACGAAGGGACCGCCCTGCGACGTTCCGGGGTCGCCGATCGACGCCAGAAGCTCGTCCAGCTTCAGCCCCGTCATCGCCACGGTGCGCTCGATGGTGTCGACGCTGAGTTCCGTGCGATCGCGCAGGTTCTGGACGATGTTGTGCTGGGCCTGGCGCATATCCACCATGCGTTGGCGCAGTTCCGCCACCTGGCCCTGAAGATTCTCGCGCTGTGCCTGCAGCCCGTCACTGAGATAGAGGGAATTTTCGAGAGATTCCTGCAGTCCCGCAACCTGACGCTGCAGACCGTCGCGGCGCTCGCCGGCATCCGCCAGATGATCGCCGAGAAGGGTGATCTCGCCCTTCAGGGTCTCCTGAACCGTTTCAGCCGCGGTCAACTGCGCGCGGGACTGGGAGATTTCGGCCCGCAGTTCCGCCACGGTCAGGGAAAGCTGGCGCTTTTCGTCGGTCGCCCTGGCCAGCGATTCCTGAAGCGCCTGCAGCCGCTCGCCCAGCAGTTCCTGTGCGCCGGCCACCCGGGCCTTCTCGGCTTCGGTGTCGGTCAGGGCATCGCGGATCGCTTCCACCTCGGCGCGGAGTTCCAGGTTGCGCCCGACGATGTCGTTCAGTTCGTTATCGAAACGCTTCAACTTGTCACGCAGGCCACTCCGGGCGACCGTCACCCGGCTTTCCTCTGTCGTGTTGTCTTTCAGGCGACGCTCGATGGCCGCGATATCGGCCTCCGCTTCGGCGCCGCTGGCCAGCATGGACAGCAGGAAAGTTTGGTTGCTCTCGAGGTTCCGGGTGATCTGGGCAAACTGGTCATGGTATTCCGACACCTCCTTCAGAAGTTCGAAATAGGCCAGTTTGTGGCCTTCAATGGCGTAATTCTTGCCGGAGATCACCACCTGCTGGACCACCAGGGCGCCAACGGCGATCAGCGACCAGCCGAGCAGGGTGACGACAACAAGCGCGGCGAGCTTTTGCGTGCGGACCGGCAGCCGAATGACCGTCACCTGGTCATTGGCGCGCAGAATCATCTCGCGCGGGACAAAAACCCGGTCCAGAAGGTCAGCGATTCTGGCCTTCACGTCATTCCACATGTCGCGGCACGTCCTCCCTCTCACGCGATTGCCCTCGCCGCCCGCCGGGCCAGCCGGCCGCGGAGTGAGCGCGATCACGCTTCCAGCGCGCTCGCTAAGCCATTGAACGCAATTGCTGACAGCGCCGAAAAGTGCCTGGGTGAGGGTCCCCGAGCCGAACCTGGAAAGGGCCGGAAATCCATCAAAGGACCGCTCAATCGTCACACCGCCACGCTGTTCGCACGGTATTTCTGAAGCAACTATGAAGACCGAATCCTAAGACAACATGAAGGCCGGCCTAAAAAGCCTGTGTCATCAAAGGGTAACAGCGCTAACAGCGGATTAACCCGGATTCATGGTGACCGGCGGGCCAAAGTTGGCCCAGCGCCGTTAGGACCACGGAAAAACTGGCGGACAGGGAGGGATTCGAACCCTCGATGGAGCTATTAACCCCATACTCCCTTAGCAGGGGAGCGCCTTCAGCCACTCGGCCACCTGTCCTCGCCGGGAAAGCGGCTGTTTTCCTAGCGTCTCGCGCGGTGCCGGCGCAAGCTCAAAGTGGCCTCGCGGCGAGAATTCAGGCCGCGGGCCCCGGAAAACCACGATAGACCACGATAAACCGCTCGGCCCCGGCGGCCCGGGCAGCGCCCCAACGACGCCCCCCACTCTCAGCTGCACAGCCCCTTGGTGACATAGAGGCAGACGGCATCGACCAGGCCGGTCCTGATTTCCGGCGCGATGTTCTGCCAGAGGTCCGATAGCTGTGCCGCGAGGTCGCTTTCCACCTGGGCCCGCGCCAGTTGCCCTTCGAAGGCGCGCAGGCCGCTGGCACTATAGCTGATGATATTGCCGTCCGGGGTCGCGAAGGTGATGTTGGCGCTCTCCGCCTCCTTCCCGGAGAGCCATTCCGCCACCACCGGGGCGCCGCCGTCCTGGCCCGGATAGATGATCCGCCCCGCCGTCATCCCCGCGTAGTTCGGCGGCGACCAGTTGAACGGCGAGTAGGAGGCTTCCGCGCCACCGGCCCTGGACTCCATCTCCAGGCTCTGCTGGCCGGTCGGGCCGAAGGTGCTGCAGCCGGCCAACAGCAGTCCCCAGAGCGCGAGGCCGCAGAACGCGGCGCCGGCGTGGCCGCGCGGCCCGCGTGCGCCGGCCGTCATCGCGGGGCGCCCTTCCTGTTGGGTACCAGCCACACGAGGCCCGTCGTCAGCAGGGTGCCGATGGCCCCGACCACCTCGCCGTCCAGCGGCGTGAGGGCCGCGATGACTGTTGTGACGGCCGTGGCGATAGCGGCGGCCGCCGCCTTGTCGTAAGCGGTGAACATGAGCGCTCCATATCTCGGTTGCTTGAAGGGGGTGTCCGGCAAAACGGGCGTCACCCCGCCTGCGGGACGGCAAGGTTCAATAGAAGGTCGTCGTCAGCAGCACCCCGGCCAGCAGCAGGATCACGCCGCCCTGGCCGCCGATGACCCAGCCGGTCAGCCGCCGGTGGCCCTGCTCCATGGCGACGCGGGTTTCGAAGATCCGCCGGCGCAGATCCTTCAGCTCGTCACGCGCTTCCCGCCATCTTTCGCCGCAGCGGTCTTCGTGCGAGTCGATCTTCTGATGGGCGACAGCGGCCTGTTCGCGGGCGATGCGGTCCTCCGCCATGCTAGGCAGCCGGATCGTCGACGGGCTCGGCGATATCGCGCCAGGCCTCACCGGTCGCGAAGGGACAGGTCAGGCCATCCGGAAAGGTGAAGAACGCCGTCCAGCTGCCGTCGGGGTTCACCGTCACTTCCAGCAGCGAACCGTTGGCGGCGAGGCCGGCGTGCGACGGCACTTCTCCCTTCGTCTCGCGCAGCTTCTCAAAGACCGCATCGCGGGCGACGCAGTTCAGCGTGACGGCGGAAACCGGCTTGGAGGCCGCCACCAGAAATACAACCGGCACCGCCAACGGCAGCGCCCAGCAACGACTGGCCATCGCTAAAACTCCTCGATGAAGAATGGGTGCGGAAGCTTGACTGTGAGTCCGCGCCGAAGCAGGACAGCGCAGCGGCCCCATGCCGGCTGTACCGCGCTGCCGGCGCTAGGGATTTGATGATCGGTTTCGTGGCCGCAAATCCGGGCTCGAAACAGCACGGGTCAGAGTGCCGATCATCCTCGCAGGCTTGGGATGACCTGGACTCAAGAGTTCATTTTAGAGTTGCGGTTACCCGTGAGGAATCGGCAAAATTGATCACCAGATCGGGGGCCCCATGAAAGTCGTTGGCGCAGGCCTGAGCAAGACGGGCACGATGACCCTCTCCCATGCCCTCAGACTTTTGGGGTACGGCACGATTCACAATGACATGTTGCGGCTCAACGATGTCATTGACGGCACCGTGCCACGGCCCGACTTTCGCCGATACGAAGACATTGATGCGGTCGTCGACCTTCCTTCTGCTTGGTATTATAGAGAGCTGCTCGATGCCTATCCCGAAGCGAAGTGCATCTTGACGGTTCGCGAGGAGGACAGTTGGTGGCGCAGCATCTCAGCGCATACACGGGAAATATTTCCGCTCAGTTCGCGGGATCAAGATCCACTTAGATGGGACATCCGCTGCCTTGTCTACGGATCCGCCGACCCGCGGGAGTTTACCTATCGGAAAGTCTATCAAGAACACAATGCACGTGTTCAAGAGCTCGTGCCGGAAAGCCGCTTACTTGTCATGGACATCATTGGTGGCGATGGTTGGGAACCGCTGTGCCGCTTTCTAGATGCGCCTGTGCCTACGGATCCGTTTCCCCATGGCAATTCCCGGAAGAATTTGACTCAAGCCGCCAAGATTCTCCGGTCGTCCGGAGCCGCGTAACTTCCTCACCGACAAACATTGGGTGGTGTCAGGAAGCCGGCGCTGCGTTTCGGCGTCACGCGATGATCCACCGCAGCGCCGACACCCTCGAAGCGGCCAAGGAAATCCAGGTGATGGCGCACCGGATCGCGCGCGAGACAAAGGATCTAGGCGAGCGCGCAGACCGGCTGGATGCCCGCACGGCAGGATTACTCGCAGCGCTTAGTTATATCCAAGTACATTGAGACGCACGCCAACTAGCTAGGAGCAGCGGCATTCCGACCGACCAATACAGCTGTGAGGTGATCGAGAAATCCTGGTCGGTCACAGTTCTCTCCGCCCCAAGCTGTCGGGTTCGCATCAATGATGTGCGGCACCCCGTCATCGTCTGGGAGAATGTCCACTGCCCCCAAGTCAAGACCAAAAGTCGGACAGAAACGTGCCAAGTCCACCATGATCTTCCGTACCGTGTCATCCGGCGCCGACGCAAAGCCACTGTCCGCATCGGAAAAACTCAGAAAATAGTCGTCGCGCTGCTCGGCACCGAGGGCTTTCTTAATCACCCCTCCACAGACGATGCGGCTCAACACAACCGCATCAAATACGATAAAAGCGCGATAGAAGACTTCAGCGGAGTTTTCGACAAAGCGCTCCACAAAGACATCGGCGAGATTGAACGCCAATGACTGCACATGCCGCCTCTCGACGACTCGATACTGCTTGAACTCCGGCGTTTGCGGATGTGGCACCGCAACGCCGAAGTAGTCGCGCAATTCTTGCGACATCAACCTTTCGGCTCGCCCACCATAATTGTGGTTCGATTTGAGAAAGAGCTTTTCGCTAGGTTCGCCCCCTCGCGCCGCCTCTGTCGTCGGCAGCCCCAGGCCGGCCAACACCGCCTGAGTGTTTCTCTTGGAGATGTCAACGACCCTCTCATTGATGCCGAAGATCGACCGCTCGCGAAGCATCCGGCGTAGAGCTTCGCGGTGACGCGGCATCCCGCCCTTGTGGGTAGGCAGTGCATGCCAAACGAACCATCGCACATCCGGCCCCAACTGGCCGACGACGCTGTCGGCATCTTGACCGACCGCGAGCGGAATTTGCTGCGCCGCCGGAAAAACCCTGGCCGCGAGGTACGGCAATGTTGGATCGTCGACACCAAAGATACAGGCGCCGCCGGTGCGGTTGACTTCAGGGTGAACGTCCAATGCTTCGGCCATATTGAGGTTGAAACTTCCGCCAACTTATCGCCTTTTAAGATCAAAAACCAGAGGCCGTTCTGCGTTACGTCCAGGAAATGAAGACATAGCCGTCGCCACCCGCCGTGACGTTGTTGCCGTCAGTCACGCCGCCGCCGCCAACGCCCTTGCCGGCCACATAGTCACCATCGCCTGAGTTGGCGACGCTAGCGCCGCTGCCGGCCGTGTAGGTGGTGCTGCTGCCGGTGACGAAACCGGAGCCGCCGCCACCGCCGCCGCCGCCAGAGGTGCCGCCATTGCCACCACCGCCGCCGCCATAGTATCCGGAGCCGCCGCCGCCACCGCCATAGTCGCCCGCTGTCGTTCCTGCGTCGCCGCCGTCGCCGCCATTGAGTGACCCACCCGCGCCGCCACCGCCGAGGCTCGATCCGTCGCCGTCAGACCCGGCGCCGCCAGTCAGAGCGGAACCGGCCACATTGCCACCGGCGCCACCCGCTGCTCCGCCCGCGACCTGCGTTCCGCCGCCGCCACTATTTGTGGGGGTACCCGCCTCGCCGCTACTCCCGCCACCGGCGCCGCCGTGGCGCGTTCCTGCCGAGGTGTTGGCGCCGGAACCGCCGCCGCCCGAGCCGCCGATGATGAGCGCGTTGCCTTGCGTGACCGCGCCCCGGAATAGGCCAGTCAGCCCACCGCCGCCGCCCGCCGCTGCGTTACTCGTGGTATCGGTGGCACCGCCGCCGCCGGCGCCAACCTCTACCCGAAGCGTTTCGCCCGGCGTCGTCGATAGCGTCGCCTGGGCGAAGCCGCCGCCGCCGCCGTCGCCGCCAGGGTTGGTGTTGCTCCCGCAACCGCCGCCGCCGCCGGCGCCCCAGGTCTTGACGGTGATCGATGTGACGCCCGAGGGCACGACGAAGTCGCCGCTCGTCGTGAAGGCTTGCGGGCTTGTTGGCGCACCTGCCGCCACAGTCCGTGCCGCCGACATCAGCAGGATCGTCTTGTTCAGCATCAGGCCGCCTCCAGGTCGCCGGACACCACCCAGGCGTTGGTGGCGGTCTTGATGGCGAAGGAAACGCTGTGCTGTCCGCCCGACACCAGGGTCAATGCCGCGTTCTTGCTCAACGTCACGCCGGCGCCGGCCACCCAGGTGACGGCACCGGCGCCCTGGTTCCAGATCGCCAGCGTGGTGCCGACCGCGTAGGCCACCGAGGCGTTGGGCGGCACCGTCGCGTTCATCGCCGCGGCCGCGTTGCAAGGTGTCAGGATGCCCGCCTCGGCGGCCGCGAAGGTGAAGCTGGCGGTCTTGGCCGCCGCCACCTTCATGGCCACGTCTTCGCTGGTGTTGCCCTGGCCGTCGAGCGCACCGCCGAGCTGCGGCGTGGCGTCGTCGGCGAGGTCGGCGAGACCCGGCCCCACCCAACCCGTGGCGTAATCCGTGCCCGAGGTCTTGGCCAGCACCTGGCCGGTGCTGCCGCCGGCGGGCACGCCCACACCGTCGGCGCCGTCAACACCTGCCGCGCCGGGCGCACCGGTGGCGCCAGTGGCCCCCTGCGGACCAAGCAGGCTGGTGGCGCTGCCCCAGCTACCGCCGGTCTTGGGCCCGTAGAGCGCCGTCGCCGCGGTGTCGATGTAGAAGTCGCCGTTCGCGCCGGTGCCGCCCGCGGGCGCGCCGGCGCCGTTCAGCACCGTCTTGCCGTCCGTGCCGTCCGTGCCGTCCGCGCCGTCCGTGCCGTTCGCGCCGGCCGCACCGGTCGCACCGGTCGCACCGGTCGCGCCGGCGGCGCCGGTGGCCCCCTGCGGACCAAGCAGACTGGTCGCACCGCCCCAGGCGCCCGCCGCCTTGGGGCCGTAGAGCGCCGTCGCCGCGGTGTCGATGTAGAAGTCGCCGTCGCTCCCCTGCCCGGCGGCAGGCGCGCCGCTGCCGTTCAACACCGTCCTGCCATCAGCACCATCGGCGCCGTCGGCGGGCGGCGCGATATTTTCCAGCCCGGTGCCGCCGCTGTTCCAGCCGACCAGCCAGCCGGCCTCCGGCTCGGGCAGTTGGATGTCCGCCAGCGCCGTCGATTCCTTGAGTTTCGGCGCGCGGCTGAGGGCTTCCTCGATCTGCTGGTCCCTGAGCGCCGCCAGGTCGGCCATGGCTTCGACCGCCGTCGAAGGGAACGCCCCGCCAAGCGGCAGGGACGTCTCCTGCAGGGGCGGCACCGACAGCTTCACCACCAGGGTCTCGCCGGCAGCCGGCGTGTGGTCGGTCGGGCTGGTCTCCACCTCGACCGTTCCGCCGCCCGGCGCACCGGCCCCGCTCAGGCTGTACTCGCTGCCTTCCGTCCACAGGGACTCGCTGCCGTCGGCGGCCCGCAGGATCACGCGGACCTGGGCGTTGTCGAGGAACTTGAAGCCGGTCGGAAAGCTTGCTGTCGCGCCGTCTCCGGCGTAGCGGCTCTTGGCTGTGGTCGTCGAGATCGTCATGCGGGGCTCCTGGGTCGATGGGTCAGATCCGAATGCCGAGGTCGAAGCCGCCGCCGCCAGCGCCGGTCAGCAGCGTGCTGCCGGCGCTCCGGAAGCCGGTCGTCCTGGTGCTGCGCGCGCGAGCCCGCGACAAGGCCGCCTCTTGCTGTTGGCGCTGCGCCCGGGCGGCGCCGTCGGCCAGAATTTCCTGCGCCCCCAGCTCGATGTCGGCGGCGAGCGCCTCGTCGGCCAGCAGGGGCGAGCCCTGGGCCGTCACACCGCTGGCCGCACGCTGGGCGCGCGCCGTCGCCAGCTGCCGGCTCCCGCGCCGCCGCTGCGCCGCCGCATCGCGCGCCGCCATCTGTTTCTCGCGCCCGGCTTGCTGCTGCGCCATCTCCGCGGTGAAGTCCGCCGCCTTGGCATTGGCTTGACTGGCGGCGACGGCGCTCGCCGCGCTCAGCGCGGCGCCTACCAGAGTCAGAGCACCCATAATCGATACCTCGCATAGTTTTCGGTGGAACCCGCGAACTGCGGAATCGTTTCGACCTGGCGAAAGCCAAGCCGCTCCAGCCAGCGCCGGGCGGCGGCAAAGTCCTCATGCGCTTCTGCGCTGACCGACGTCAGGCCGTAGTGCGCGATCAGGGCCGGCAGGGCCCGCCGCACCGTCCGGTGCAACAGCATCGGACGCCGCCGCAGGGTTTCGGAAAGAAACGCCCAGGCCTGGGCCCGGTCGCCCTCGACCAGCAGCCCGCCGCAGCCCAGCGCCCGGCCCTCTTGCACAAGGGTGAAGGCCGGTCCGGCGGCCCTGTATGCCGAGGCGAAGCGCCGCAGTTGTGTGCGGTCGAACACCGGCGGGTCGAGGTCGGCCAGGTGCGCCGGCTCAAAGGCCAGGATCGAGGCCCGCGCCATCATACGAACTCGTTGGTCTTCAACTCCGGCGCCGCCGCCAGCAGGGTGAAGGGCAGCGGCGCGGAGCCGGCGATGACGATGCGCGCATCGCGCTCGAAGTCGCCTTTGAAGCTCACATGGCGCTCGCCGGTAAACAGGGGCACTGCGCTGTCCATGGCGTCGGCCACGTCGCGCAGCGGCACCTCCTCCAGCTCGGCGAGCGAAGACCCGATCTTGAGGCCCAGGGCATGCAGCAGCACCAGCACGATCCCATGCACCCGCTTCACCTTGCCGACCGCCGTGCCCGCCGCGGCGCCGGCCTCCAGCTTCAGAGAGACGAAGACGTGCCGGTAAGGCAGGCCAACCTGCACCACGCTGGCCGGCGTCTGAAGGGTGATCTGACCGCCGGCGACGATGCGGTCCGGATGCAGGGCGCCGTCGGCCAGCAGCGCCACGGTCTCGCCCTCCAGGTGATCGAGTCCGCCAAGCGTCTGCGTCGCGGCACCGCTATAGCTGAGCCCGCTGTCGACATAGAAGGCCCGTTTCTGACGCGCCAGCACCTCAGCGTCGAATGCCCCCTCATCGTCGAAAGCTTGCGGGTTCGGCCCTTCGAAAGGCGCCTCGAAAACTTCGATGCTGCGGAAGATCGCGCCGTCGATGCTGCGCTTCACGACAACCCAGGCCTCGTCTCGGTTCTCGCTGCCGCCGGCGGCGTTGCCGGGAATGGTCGCCAGACTCTCGATCTTCGGCGCGGCGCCGGCAAAGCTGCCGCCCAGGATGTGCCGCGACCAGCCCACCACATCCTGCTCGCGCCGGTAGGTCAGCGTGGCCAGCACGCCGTCATCGCGCAGGCAATGCACCTGGCTGTCCGGTTCCTGCTGATAGACGATCTCCCGCAGGCCGCCCTCGGTCACATGGTCGGCCAGCACCGTCAGATCCGGCGTCCGGAATCCGTCCGTCTCCAGGCTGAAGACGAACTCGCGCAGCTTGCGCCGGGCCCGCTGCACGAAGAGCACGATGGAACCGATGCGCAGCGGCAGGGCGTCGGCGCTGCCGTTGGTGGATTCGCGCTTCACCTCGATGTCCGTGGGCGTCACCACCGGCCCGTCGGAGGTGACCGACCACTCGCCGCCCGAGGTGCCGAGGATCAGCTGCCGGCCCGGAGACAGCCAGCGAATGGCGTTCACCTGATCGGCGGCAATGGTGAAGTCCAGTGCGTCGTCGTCCTGCACCTCGACGGCGCCGCCTTCGAAACTGTCCGGGCGCATGTTCTCCAGGTCGCCCGACTGCGACATCCAGAAACTTTGCGGTTGCGATCTGGTATTGGCCCAGGCCGTGCGCTGCTCGAAGAAGGTCACCACGCTCGGGTAGCCGAGATCCGACGACCAGACGCCCAGCCGCCAGGCCGCGGAGGCGCCGGTGCCGCCGAAGTCGAGCCCGCTCAGTTGCTCGACGACAACGCTCTCCGGCGACTGCACCTCGCGGATCCGCGCCGCGCCCCAGGTGCTGCCATGCTTGATGCGCAGCAGGCGGCCGATGTCACCGGGCCCGAAGGGGGCGTGACCGGCCGCCGTCACGGTCCCGCCATTGACCGCCGTCGGCTTCAGCGTTCTGGCGCTGTCGCCGTTCTCCTCCGCGTAGGGGCCGTCGAAGAAGGCGACCTCGGTCAGGGACCAGGTCGTATCGCCGCGCCGACTCAGTTTCATGGGCGGATGGTCCGGCTGCGTGACATACATGACGTCCGCCGACTGTGCCCACTTCAGCCGGACCAGATCCGCTTCCGCATAGGGTGTCGCCAGTTCCAGGGGCGTCTCCACGGCCGCGCCGGACCCGATCAGGGCGACATCGTCGATGTGAACGATCTTGTTCGCGGCATTGCGGAACTGGACGTGGAATGTGCCCGCGTCAGGCGTGAAGGCAACGCAGTGCCAGCCGGCGGTAACCTCCATGTCCGCCAGCACCTGGTCGCCCCCGGTGGTATTGCCGACGCGCAGGATCGCTTTGTCCCCGGCCAGGCCGAACACGCGAAAACACAGCACATGCTCGCTGCCCGCATTGTTGGTCGTCACCGTCTGTTCCGCCGCGGCCACATCGCTGCCGTTGCCGACCAAGGCCAGGACACCGTTGCTGCTTGGCGTCTCGACCAGCACCTTGACCCTCAGGTCCTCGCTGGCCGTGGGGATGCCGCCTGGGCCGACGTCTGTGATGTCGGCGATCACGTCGGCGCTGCCGGAAGCAAAGCCGTCGCCCTGGTCGGCACAGAGGCTGATGACCACCAGCCCTGAACCGGTATCGCTGAGCACTACCCAGTAGGTGCCGCCCTGCGAGATCTCCGGCTTGCTTGCCCAGGTGAAGCTGTAGGTGCCGCTGCTGACAATATTCACCACGCCGCTGTCGCCGCCGACCTGCGTGCCTGGACTGCCGGCATTGTCGGTCCAGATCGAGGCGACCGCCGCGATGCTGCTGCTGTGCGAGGGAATGGCGACGGTGACCGCCTTCACGTCGCCGCTCTCGTCGGCTGTCCACTTCAGGCCGATGTGGTTGCGCGCGCCGGCGTTGTCGCCCCACTGCCGCTGCGCGATCTGCGCGAACTTGAGCGTGTCGACACCGCCGGCATCGACCAGGTCATGAGCGATTGACGCGCCTCCGCTCGACAGGTCGTTCCATCCGCTGATGTCTTCGTCAAAGGCGCCGTTGGCGATCGCGGCGTCGGTCGGCGAGACCACGATCTGCCCCTTGTTGCGGAAGAAGCGGAAGCGGCGCTCGCCCGCTTCAAGCACATAGGCCTGCTCGGTGGAGAACTCGAAGGGCAGTAGCCTTGGCCGTCTGTCGTGCTCCGCCGCCGCCGCGACGAAGCGCGTCCCGGGCCGGCGGGTCAGCCCGCCCTGGGGCAGCGGAATCATGTTCTCCAGCCGTGCGGCCGCGTTGCGGTACTTGGCGAAGTCGACCCGAGCCGCCAGGCGCGGGCCGATCTCGCCGGCGTTGAAAGCGGCCTGCAGCGGATTTGCGCGTGTCATGATCTATCGTGCCTCCGCCCAGGCGCCCAGCGGCAGCGGCTCGGCCTGGTCTTCCAACCCGTCGGTGGTGCGGGCGCGCCGCAGCCGGGTGCGGAACCGCGCTTCGAGTTTTTCCTCGAGGGTATTGGACTGGGCGATGGGCACCGCCAACTCGCGCGCCAGCAGGCAGGCCAGCGCCTCGCGGAAGTCCGCCGGCATCAGGTTCACCGCCTCGACCCGGCGGACATAGCGCAGATAGACCGCCGCCGCGTCGCTCAGCAGGCGCCCGCCCTCGATCCTGTAGGACAGCGGCGCCGCCACGCTCTCGGAGGCCTGAGCCAGAACACAGCGGATCCAGTCCGCCGGCAGGACATAGGTGTAGGCAAAACCGAAGGCCGGCGCCGCGGCGTCGCGCGCCAGCTTTGCCCGCGCCATCGCGAAGTTCCAACTATGAGCGCGCAGCAGGTCGTCGCGGCAGGTCTCATAGAGTTCGGCGCAGATGTTGGCGTTCTTGCTGCCCTCACCCAGCGCCGTGATGCGCGCGGCGCCGATCTTGGCGAGCGCCGAATTGCAGATCCCGGTAACGTCAGCCATGGGGTCTCTCCTCAGGCCGCCGTCTGCCGCGCCCGCTTCTTGCCGTCGAAACGCATCGGCAGCGGACTGCGCAGGAAGGTCAGGCCCTCGACGGTGTCGGGTGTCAGCCCGGCGACGTTCTCCAGGGCCACGCCCTCCGCGCTGACGCGGCTCACCAGGAACAGACCCCAGGCCGGCGACCGCGCCGCATCGGCGCAGACCAGGATCAGGTCGTTGGCCATCAGCCGCGTGGCGCAGCCGGCGAAATACGACTCCTTGGCCACGGCGGTGAGCGGATCGTCGGTCTGGTAGCCGAAGACGCAGAAAGACTGCAGCGCGGCGATGGTTTCGAGGTTCTGCGACAGCGCCTTGGGCATGGAGCGGCTTCCCTTTTTCTGGAGTTTTGGAAATAAAAGAGCGGGCGGCCCAGGCGGGCCGCCCGCCAATCGGCGGCAGGGAGGTTCTTGCCTCAGTCGGTATCTGTGGTGGCCACGGCCGTGGCGTCGGACACATCCACCGTGGCGCCGTCGTTGGACAGCACCAGGTGCCAGCCCGCCGCGGTGACGCTGCCCGGCGCCGCCGGGTCGTCGACCTGCTGCACGAAAATCAGGTCGCCGAGCTTCAGCATGGCGACGGCCGCGCCGCTGAAATAGCCGGCGGAGTCCACCGCCGCGGGCGCATCGGCGGTGCGGTAGGACCACCACTGCTGGCCGGCGCCGTGGGCCATGAGGGTCAGGTACTTTGCGTTGTATGCCATGGATCGGGTCTCCTCAGGCCGGGATGGCGGCGGTGTCGTCGAGGCGCAGTTCGATCACGCCGTCGCTGTCGATCAGGCAGGCGCCCTGGCTCATCATGTTGTTGACGAAATGTGCCGCCCGGTCGCCGTGCCAGGTGATGTCGCTGGTGACGTCGGCGCCGGAGCCGTGGCCCAGCGCGTTGCGGTGATAGGTGAAACAGACCGCGTTGGCCGTGCCTTTGCCCGGCAGCCCGGTGTGGCGCATCCAGTTGACGCCGAGCCAGGAGCGCGTGCGGTTGCGCTGCATGAACGGCAGGTCGCTGCCGACGAAGTCGGCAGAGGCGAACTCGGCGATGGTCAGCGCGATCGACCATTGCCGGGGCGTCAGCAGGCCCCAGCGTTGGCCGTCGTCCGGCACATCGTTGTCGTCCAGCGCCTCCACCGCCTGCAGCAGCAGGCCGCGGTTGAGACCGCCCGCGTAGGCGCCGACGAAGGATGTCGTCTGGTCGGCCTGGGCGATGATCAGCTCGTCGGTCTTGCGGCCGAGGCCCCAGGCGCCGGCATTGGCGATGACCATGCGCTCATCGTGGTTGACCTTGGCCTCGTCCAGCTTGTCGACATAGTCGCCGGCGTAGAAGTCCTGCAGGCTGCACTCGACCGGCGTGTGGTCGACGTTCATCGGCGTCACCTTGCCGTGCCGCGCCTTGGTCGAGGCGACGCCCTTGCCGACCTTCTGGAAGGTGGTCGAGGCGCCCTTTACGTTGCTCTTGGAACGCACCGTGGCGCGCAGCAGCGAGCCCTGGCGCTGGTAGGCTTCGTGAACCTCGCGTTCGAACTGCTTCACGAAGGAAAGATCGATGGAAGTGCTCAACGCACATCTCCTTTTCGGGAAAGGGAATGGGAGGTGAGCAGTCCGGCCGGTTGTCCCGGCAGCCGCGCGCGCGGGTCCCCGCCCCCCTCGCGAGGGGGGCGGGCCGCGCCCTGCGACATCAGGGCCTTGGGAGTGCTAATGAAGTGTTGACGGGGCCGAGAGGGTTATCCCGTCTGAGAATGGACTGGCCTCAAGCGCCCAGCCTCACCGGCCATCCGGTCAGTGCAATACGATCTGCAGGAAGATCAGAACGTTGCCGACCAGCCCCGCGGCGAAAGTCAGGGTCCGCAGCCAGGGGATACCTGCATACATGATCACGGTCTGCGCGATCCGGGCCCAAAAGAAGAGCTGGGCGCCCAGCACCGTCATGGCGTTGGAGATGCCGAGGACATGCGCCACCAGGATCAGGATGGCGAAGGGCCCGATATTCTCGACCAGGTTCATGTGCGCCCGGTACGCCCTCTGCGCCCAGGGCGGCAGGTCGTCGACCACGCCGCTGGGATAACCGACCGCCCGCGACAGCCCCCGCTGCTTGATTTCGCACAGGATGTAGGGGATCCAGAGAAGCAGGCAGATGAGCGCCGTATAGGTCAACAGGCGCAATTCCGTAGTGAGGACCTCGGCTGCATTCATGAATTGGACTCCCCTCGGTTGCTCGGACTGTCCGCTCCAGAACCGAGAAATCGACGCGGCGCCCGGCGAGCGGCTCCGGCTGGAATAAACCCCTTTCGACCTCGGCGTCAACGAGCAAACAGGCCGCCCATGGACGCGCCATCGGCGGACAGGCCTCGGCAATCGGCGGACTCGGTGTGCCGGCCTCTCCACTGAACCGCTTTTCTTGGATTTAAGCGGCGGGGTGCGGTTATCATGCGCCTTTCATGCCCCGCCAGCGGCCCAACTCCTGTCGAAGGCGCCTGCGGGCGCCCAGCCAGATCCGGGCAGCGTCGTCGCATTTTCGAAGATCGTATTCTACGGCCGCATATTGAAGGCAAGGATTCATTCCCGGGTAAATGACCGAATTCAAACACCTGGATACATTGGCCCTTCCGTTGAGGAGATTTCAGACAATGAACTTGAAGAACCTGATTTCCGTCATCCTGGTCTGCGGGCTCATGGCCCTCTCGGGCGCTGTTGAAGCACAACAGAAAACCACCGGCACGCCAACGCCTCCCCCGCCGACAGTGAGCGGTCCGTCGTCGCTCAAGGCGGCCCCGAAGGGCCAGCAGCGGTTTGAAGCCTGCTGTGATTCCTGTCCGGCGGGCGGCTGCACCGGTTGCAACTCCGGACCTTCGGGCCTCAGCTGCGGCTCCGGCTTGATCAAGGCCAAATGTCAGATGGTCAACAACGAGACCACCTGCGTGAAGGACGAGTGAAAAGCTGCAACAGTCGAGGATCGAACGATGTCCATCAGGTACTTATTCTGTATCACCGTCGTCGGCGCGCTGTTGGCGGCCGGCGGTTTCGCCCAGGCGCAGAACCGCTCCGTCCTGCTCAAGGCACCGCCTCCCGGGCAGACGGAATTCCCGGCTTGCTGTGACTCCTGCAACTCAAACGGCTGCACCGGCTGCAATTCGGGGCCAGAGGGCCTCAACTGCGGAACCGGGCTGATCAAGGCCGAATGCACGGTGACCAATAACGAGGCGTCGTGCAAAGAGGACAAATCCAGGCCGGGGACGAAATTACCTGGAAAGCTGAAGGCGAACTAAAGCCGCCGCCCCTCGCTGCCGACGACCGGCTGGCCGCCGTAGAGCTTGGCGTAAAGCGCCTGCAGTTCGCTCTGCACGCCGCGCGACGCATATTTCTGCGGGGCGCTGTCCTGCAGGTCATGGAGCGCGTCGATGCGCGCCCAGAGGCCGGCCTCGCCGCCGCTCCCGGCGTCGTCCAGCGGCGCGGAACACCGCGATAGCTCAATCAGTAGTTCAGTGGTTCCAGGTCGGAGAGATGCTTCAGCTACGGGCTCATGGCCGACCGATTGTGGGACTCTTGGCGCATATCGAGCTTGCCTGAAAGGCAGCCGAACTTATGCGATGCGTTCAAGAAGACTATGGCAGCTTTGGATTCGCTATCGGTAATGCCACCGGCTCCTTTGGATCCCATGAGATCAACGCACCGGTTGGCTTCATTCCCAGGAAATCGTCACTCTTCGATACCCACTTGACCTTGAAGCCCATGGCGGTCAAGTGGTCAATCCAATCCTGGACTTGCTGCTCCGTCACTTCAGCTGCAATGCCGTCTTGAGCAGTGTATTCGTCCCAATCTAGCTCAGTAGCCGGCACGACTTCAAACACGTCACCCGCCACACTTGCTACTGCCGGCCAAACGATGCCGCTCTGCAGTGCGCCAGCCAAATCATCGAAGCTTCGCTTTTCCACTAGGCTCGAGCCCATGACTACTGAGAAGTCATAGGTGTACGTGACTTCAGCAGACTTGTAGAGTTGGGGATTCACGTAGGCAGCCGTCGCGAGCTTGAACTTCCGAAAACCTGTAAACTCCAGGTATTCGCCAGCCTTCACTGGGGTCGGACGCATCTTTTCAGCCTCGGCGCTCGCGGGGCTCAGTTGAAAGCCATAGCCAGCTAGCAGCACTGCGATCGCAACAGCTGCCGCAATTCCAGAGGCCATCATTGTGGTGTATAGACGCATCTTGGGTTCTCCTCTTCGGCTGTCACCCGATGAGCTGGGAGCCGTAGCCGATCCATGCAACTAGGAAGCCAGGCAACCCGATTGCAGTCAGGGCGCTCTTCAGAACCGAGTCCTCAGGCGTTCGCCATGTAATCACAAACGCCAGCGCCCAAATGAACCACATCCCGACATTGGTCAGGTCAAGCATGACCTCAATCGGTTGAACCTTTTCCTGTACCGTCATTGCTTTCGCTGCCATGACCGGTGCGAGAGTTGCGCCAGGTCCGACCAATCCAACTATAAAGCGTTCGGCACTAGGGATGATCTGGACCGTCTTCTCGGTCCCATTGAACCACCCTTTCACGATACCCCCGATAAGATTTACAACCTGTGAAGAAGTGGGGAGTATCGTCTCTCCTATATAAGTAGTAAAGGTGCCTGGGATAGTTCAAAGAGGTACAATACCTCCGAAAATTCACGATATTGCCACCTTCGCACCACCTTTCCAGCGACCACGGCGGAAGGTGTTCCTATACCGTTGGGCTCGCCGCACGCCGCCCAGCGGATGTAGCGGTCGAGGTTCAGGACACTGGCCGGCCAGACAATCGTCCAGTTTGAGCAGAAATAGCGTCACAGCATTCTAATTCTTGGGGCATTGAATTGGACCTGAGGCTGCCCCCGATCTCACAACCGCCGCCCCTCGCTGCCGACGACCGGCTGGCCGCCGTAGAGCTTGGCGTAAAGCGCCTGCAGTTCGCTCTGCACGCCGCGCGACGCATATTTCTGCGGGGCGCTGTCCTGCAGGTCATGGAGCGCGTCGATGCGGGCCTGCAGGCCGCCACCGGCCTCGCCCTCGCCCTGCAGGACGCTGTCCTCGCCCAGGCTGCCGCCGATGGCGGCGAAGGCGCGCACGAAGGCCGGGTGGTCGCCCAGCTTGACGCCCTCGGCGTCCTGGCTTTCGAGAAATTCGGCGAAGGCCTCGCCACCGAAGGACTGCACCGCGCGCCGCGCCAAGGCCAGGTTGCGCTCGTGGTCGCCACCCCAGTCACGGCGCAGCGCCGCGTCCATCTCGGCGCGCCGCTCGGCGGCGGCACTCTCCTCCTGCGCCAGGCGCGCGGCGGCGGCGCCGTGGTACCAGTCGAGCGCCGACTGCACGGCTTCGTTGCCGGCCCCGGCGGCGTGCATGGCCTTGAGGAAATCCTGCTGCAGCGCCGCGCCCGCGGGATCGTCCCGCAACGCGTCCGCCAGATTGTCGGGTAGGCGCACCTCATAGTCTGCCGGCGTCTCCGGCACACCGAGCTGGCGGCGATAAGCGGCGATCTCCTCCGGCCCCGCTTCCGGGCCGGGCTTCAGCACCGAGCGGCCGAGGCGGCTCTCCAGCGCGGCGTAGGACTTCACCACCTCCGCCGGCGAGGTGAACTTTTCCGCCACCCGGCGCAGTTCCGGCGCCTCGATGGCGGCGCGCCAGTCCGGCGTTGCCTCCGTCGCCGCGGCGGGTTCTTCGCTGCTTGGCATCTCACTCATGCGCTGTGGTCCTTTTCGTGGGTTTCGCCCGGTTCTGCGTTCAGGGTCATGAAAATCTTCAGGCCGATGTTGCGCTCGCCGTCGCGGCGATAGGTTTCATGCGGATCGCCCGGCGCGCTCACCGGCCGGAACAGGCGGCACCATTCGAGGATCTGCCACAGGACCCGCTTGCCCTGCAGCGGCGTCGACTCGCCGAAGAACACGGCGCGGAAGTCGCGATAGCGGTCGGCCCGCGTGTAGCGCCGCCCCAAGGACGCCCGCCGCAACGCCTCGAAAAAGGCCTCGGGGTCGGGCTGGCCGGATCGCGCCCGGCGGCGCCAGCCGATCATTCCGCAGGGGCTCCACCGCCCGCCGCCGCCAGCCCGCGGACGGCGCGGCGCGCCGCGACCTCTTCTCGCGGGCGCAGCCAGCGCTGCGGCAGGCCGAAGATCTCCGGCGTGTCGCGGGCGATGGCGTCGGCGTCGAAGTTGTCGAGGATGCCCGGCTCGGCCTGCACGAAGGGTGCCAGCAGTTCCACCGAGCGCGCCGCACCGGCCGCCTCGATCTGCCGCCGCGCCTGCTCCACCGGCGAGGCGTAGTCGAAGATCACCTCGCGGCCCTTGAGGATTTCCGGCGCCGCCGGAAAAGCGCCGGCGCGCAGCAGGATCTTGAAACTCCGCTCCACCACCTGGCCGATGTAGTCGCTCTCCAGCCGCCCGAAGACCGGACCGATGGTGCGGATGAACTCCTCCTTGCGCTCCAGCACCTCGGTCGCCGTCATCTTCGGCGCGTCGACGGGCAGTTGCAGCACGTTACGGAAGAAGGCGGCCCAGACCTGGTCGCGGGTGTCTTTCTGCATGTCCCGCCCGAGCGGCAGGTTGAAGCCGGTCTGCAGCGGCTCGATGGGAATGCGGCCGAGATCGCGCGCCGCCTGCATGTCGAAGGTGGTGATGCCGCCGGGAAAGGTCTTGGGCGTGCCGAGCACGGAATCGTCGCCCACCAGCAGCGGCGGATCGACCGCCTTGTGCCCCGCCACCAGCAGGGTCTTGCCCATCTGCTGCAGGCTGTTGGCGTCCGGCAGGGCGACCATGCCGGGCGAACGGCCATAGACCTCGCCGCTGCTGGTGTCCCAGCGCGGCACCGCGAAGGGGAACTCGTGATAGCCGCTCTCGCTCACCAGGTGCTCCGACTGCACGTCGACGATCAGCGAGGCGACGGGCAGGCTCCTGCTGCCGCGCTGTCGCGGGTCGCGCGCCTGCCGCGGCATCACCGCCTGCAGGAAACTGAAGGTCTTATCCTCTTCGCCCGCCTTCAGGGCCGCGCGGGTATCGCTGCCGAGCGCCGCCGCGCCGAAACGCGCCGCCGCCTGTCGGGCGGTCAGCCGCAGGCTGACGAAGAGGCTGTCGATCTCTCCCTCGCCGTTCTCGCTCAGCACCACGTCCTTCAGGTGGAAGGAGCGGAACAGCAGGCGGTTCAGAGCGCGCGCCTCGCCGATGAACAAGACGCCGGTGCCGAAGGTCACCAGGTCTTCGTCGACCTCGCCGGAGCGCTGGATGAAGCGGGCGCGGCGGTCGTAGAGCGCACGGGTGAGTCGCGCCTCGGCGACCTCCAGCCAGCGCTTCACCTCCTCGTCCTCGCCGAGATCCTCGTCCAGGGTCTTGATGCGGAACCAGCGCGCGGTCTTGGGCTTCAGCAGGCCGTCGATGGCCGCCGCCAGGCCGCGCCGCGCCAGCATCGGCGTGCCGTCGAAAAGGTGATCGCTGCGCCGCGCGCCGTCGCCGCGGTCGCCGGTGAAGTCGGCGCGCCGCGGCAGCAGTACCTCGGCCAGCTCCTGCCAATGACTCTCCCAATGGCGGCGCTGCGCCTTCAGGCGCTTATGGCGCGCCAGGACATCCTCGATCTCTCGGGGCATGGTTTCTCCTGTGAATGAATGGCGTACGCCGCGCAGAGTATTCGAGACGGCCGTCGCACGGCCTCCTCACCATGAGGCAATCGGCCCAGGCCGGCCTAAAGCCGTTTGCGCCCAATTTGAACCATTCTGCCGGAGCGGATTTGCGCCAGTACCGGCGGGCTTTGGCTTGACCATAGCGCCGCTAAGCCCGGGGAACTTCAGGGGGCGCCTGCCTCCTGACGGATCGCCGCACCGCTCGAAAGCAGAATCGAGTCAAATGAGGCGCAAAGCGCTTTAGCCCAGCAGCCTCGGCTGCTGCACCTGCGGCTGACCGGGCGCGCCGAGGCCGCTGGTGAGGATCGTCGCTTGGCGGCCGCGCCGCCGCCGTGCCGCATCGCGCTCGCGCTTGCGCGCCGCCTCGATGGCCGGGTCGTCGGGCTTCGGCGGCGGTGGCGCTGGCGGCGGCGCCTTCGGTTTCGGTGGCGAGAAGAGGCTTCCCATACTGTCGTTCTCCAATCGCTTGTAGAGTTGGTGGGGCGTCCAGATGAACCAGCCGTGCAGGCCAAGCAGCCGCTTCACCGCCTCGACGCAGGTAAAGGCGAACGGCAGGATGTAGCGCCGGCGCCCTTCCGCGCGCCGCTTCGTCTCGATGACCGCGTAGCCCAGCGCGCGGTAGTGCGCGGCGAGATCGAACGCCCCCGGGACATCGGCCACAACCTTCAGGCCGTCGCCGCGCGCATCGACGACGATCCAGGCGCGCCCGTCGTTCAGCGCCGCGAAGCAATGGCGAAAGCCCGGCCGCCCGCAGAGCCACGGCCAGAAGCCGCAGCCCGCGCCGTGGAATACCACGAGTGCCCGGAGCATGGCCCTACCACCCGTGCACCGGATAGCGCGCTTCGCTGCGCTCGGGCGCCGCGCGGCGTTCGCGGCGCACCGGCTCGGCGAAGGTCAGGGCCAGGGCGTCGCCGGCGTCGGGCGACAGGCCAAGGCGCGCCTTGAGGCGGTCCTTGGCCTCGAGCACGATCTGCTGGTTGCTGTTGATCTGAAAGCCCGGCGCGCAGAGGTGGCTGTGCAGCAGCGGGTCGTCGGGCAGCTCGGCGCCGCCGGGGTCGCCCAGCCAGTCGCGCAGGCCGCCCCACATTTCCGCCCGCTTGTTGGCGTACTGCCGCGCGTCCTGGGCGCGGCTGCCGAAGTTCACGCCGCGCAGCCGCCGCCGGTAGCCGAGCTCGGCCAGGCGGTCATAGACCGCGGCGCCGAAGGAGCCCATGTCGATGAAAGTCATCTCCGGCTGCAGGCGATCGATTTCCCGCGCGATGAGGCCCGCCAGTTCCATGGTGTCGGCGCAGTCGAGCGAGCGGTTGAGCCGGCGTCCCGCCGCCCGCCCCTGGCGGTCGATCAAGTGCGAGCGATCGCCGCCGCCGCGCGCCACGTCGATACCGAGCAGCAGCGGCGCGTGGTCCTGATCGCCCGCCCTGTGGCCCTGGGCGCGCACCACCAGTTCGGGACGGATCAGCGATGTCTGGCCGCTCGCCTGAAAAGCCTCCTGCGCCGTGGCCGGGTATTCCTGACGGAAGCGCCAGGTAATTTCGTCGCCCGCCTCGCCGCCGGCCGCCGCCAGCTCGGCGTTCTTGGCCCAGGCCCAATGCGATTGCGCCGCCGTCAGGCGATGCAGCGCGGCGTAGCCGGTGAAGGCCGGCGGCGGGCGCCGGTCCTTGGGAGCTGGGCTTGCATAGGCCGGGTGCTGGAACCAGGGAATGAAGATCGCCTGATAGTCGCCCTCGCCCCGCACCGCCGCCTGCCACAGATTGTAGAACAGCCCGCCGACGCCATTGGCGGTGCTCTCCAGGATGACTTCCGTATCGGCCTCGCGTGGCACCGCCTGCAGGGCGCCGGCGGCATGCTCCTCGGCATTGGCCCAGTGCGCGACTTCGGAGCCGTGGAAGAACTGGATGGTGTCGGAGCGTCCGACCCCCGCCGCCTTGGCGGTGCCGACCTGATAGCCCGAGTCCAGCAGGCCGAAGGTCAGTTCCTTGGCGTTGCTGGCCTTGGTCGCCGGCTTCACCGCCGAAGGCGCGCGGTCGTGGAACCGCTTGGCCATGGCGAAGAGGTTGGCCGTGGCCTGGTCGCGGTGGGTCAGGATGAAAGCGCGCAAGCCGCGCCCGTGGGTCACCCGCCAGTAGAAGCGCGCGCCGACGTAGGTCGAGACCCCCGGCTGCCGCGCCTTGAGGATCAGCGCCCGCACCCGGCCCGTCTCGCGCCGCTGCGTCTCCAGCCGGTCGTGGATGAAGCGTTGCACCTCGTTCAACACCAGCGGCACCAGACGTCCGCCCTTGCTGCGGATGGTCAGGCAGTGCTCGGCGTAGTGCGGCAGGTCGTCCTTCAGGCGCTGGCGGATCGCGGTGGCGCGCGCGGCTTTCCGCGCCGTCATTTCAACAGCTCCAGCGCGTCCTCGTGGCTGAGCGTCACCGCACCGCCGTGCTCGACGGTCTGCAGGCGCGGATGCAGATAGGGCGCCGCCTTCTCCGCCGCCCACTTGCGCTCGGCCGGGCTCGCCTCGGGGTCGCGCAGCACCTGCAGCATGTAGTCGAGCGGCAGCACCGCAGGGGCCGCCACCGCGCCGTGTCGCTTCGCCATGGCGTCGATACCTTGAGCTGCTGTGGAAACAGAGAAAGGCCCGCTGCGGCGCCCCGGGATCGTCTCCCGATCACGACGCCACTTCGCGGACCCTATGTTCTGAAGCTACCTGAACTGTGCAAGCCGTGCAACGAAAAAATTGCGAAAATCGCATTTTCTTTTTCTAGAGCCCCACCAGGCCGGCCGGTTGCCTTTTCCGCCTACATGGAGATCCGGAGGTTGGAGACCTGCACCGCGATGTCCTTGAAGGCCTGCTTCAACTCGGTGCCGGTCTCCGGCAGGTAGACGTGCTCTGCGTCGGTCGCGCAGTTGTTCATCAGGTCGGTGACGGCGGTGGAACTGCTGATGTCGAGGCCGACGGTATAGACCTTCACGCCCTCCGCCTTCATGTTGTCGCAGAGCGTTTCGGCCTGGGTGTAGGCGTTGCCGTTCGTGGCGTTCTGGTTGATCTTGTAGTTGCTGCTGCCTGAGCCGCTGGTCGAACTCTGGGAGTTCACGCCATCGAAATAGACGGTGTTGAATTGGCCGTCGGTCATGATGATCACGACTTTCATCACTTCCTGGCCCAGGTTGACCGTGCCATAGGGCACCGGTGCGCCCTCGCCCGGAAACAGATAGCCGAAGTTCGGCGACACCATGTACCAACCCCAGGCGACGCCGATCTGTCCGGCGGTCGAGCCTGCGGGCTGCAGCGCGTCGATGGCTGCGTACAGCGCCGTCTTGTTGCTCGACAGGGGAACGATCTCTGGAGTCAGGCAGGGATTGTAGCTGCCCGGCGGCGGGAAGTGCCGGCCGACGAAGGCCGTGCTCGGCGCGGCGTCGGTGTAGGCTTGGGCGCCGGTGCGTTCGGTCACGCAGGAGCTGATGTCGAACTCGGTCCAGTCACCGTCGCTCGCGCGCTGGAAATTAAAAGTCTCGCAGGTCGGCTCTGTCGGATAGGTGCAGGTGGCGCCGGCGGTGTAGGTGCCGCGCACCTGGTCTGCAAAGGCACCAACATTGACTGCCGACGAGTAAGGTACGACGGCTACCTTCGAATAGAACGGAACCTGCAGGTCCTGCACGACGATGTCGACCAGTTCGTTCGCGGCATCCCGCAGATCGACAATGCGCTGCCCGGCCATGGAGCCGGTAACGTCCAGCACCAGGGACACCTCGACATCGCGCGACGAGAGCGTCGCCTCGGCGGTGGCGAAAATGTCGGTGGAATCGGTGCCGAAAACGCTCATGAAAAAGGTCGGTATGGTCACCCGCGCGGTCACCGTGACGGTGCGCGCATCGTTGTCCGTGACGACCTCCAGCGGCTCCAGGACCGAGCCCATATAGCCGTTCTCGAAGTTGGCGTTGAAGAAGTTCTGGATGTCCGCATCGCGGTTCGGGCTGGCGAAAGCGCGGGCGCCGGCCAGCGCCGCCGCATCCGCCGCCGCCGCGAGCTGCGCGCGCACGTTGTAGGCGACCGACGTGTCGATCGCCAGGCCGACGCCGCCGACGATCGCGATGGCGCCAAAGCCGAAGAGGACGGTGATATTGGCATGGGTATCGCGCCACAAGCGCGCACCGCAGCACCGCGCCCTTTTCAACGGCCTTGCCATCGACTCCCCGGCCCGGCCGATGGCCGCAAGGGCAGTTGTCGCAATTGATCGCATTTCCAGTCTCTCCATCCCTGCTCAGGGCGTCCGCTCTAGGTTTCCGGAAGCCCTAAGGTGTCGGGCCTTCCACGAAGGAACTGCGCCTGGGGCGCAGAACGGCGGTTTCCCCGATGGTGGCCGAGCTCATGACGAAATCGAAGAACACCGGGGTGTAGTTGTAGGTCACGCGCACCACGACGACGCCCTCCCCGGGCGCGCCCAGTCCGACTGCCTGGGTCAGCGCGTCCGGGGCGCTGCCGCCGTTCTTGCTCTTGGTCCAGTCGACCGTCGGATCGCCGGTATCGGGGTCGAAGCGCACGCCGACAATGCCGACGCTATGCGGCGCCGCCGGATAGGGTTCGAAGATCAACGCCGCCGCGGTCAGGATGTCGTCCAGCTGCGCATCGCTGACATCGCGCCGCTGCGACACCAGATCGGCGGCTGTCTGCGCGGCGGCGACGACCTTGCGGTCGAGGCGCAACAGGTTGGTCGCCTCCACGACACCGATGAACAGCATCAGCATGAGCGGCAGCACAAAGGCGAGTTCCACCGTCGCGTTGCCGCGCTCGTCGCCGGCGATTTGTCGAAGCGCTTTCATCGTCAGTTCACGTTGTAGGGTTCGTTCTGGAAGGCCACCGTCGAAACCAACAGGTGCCCGCTCAGTCCGCCCGGTATGACATTGCTGATCAAGGGCGTGACAAACTGCCAACGATAGATGGTGCGCACGACGGTCACGGCGCCGCTGCCGCCGGGCGCGAAGCCGGTATTGATCACTTCACCGTCTTCGTCGACTTCGATCGGCATGGACACGGCGCCGAAGCTGGCGAAGGTCTGAACGTTGAAGACCACTCCGGAGCAGTCGATGACATTGAACAGCGAATCACAGAGCTCGGTCTGGAACGTCGCCACGGGATCGCCAGTCGCCTGAATCTGCCCCGTGCGGATCTGCCGGGCGGCTTCCTTGGTCGCGCCCTCGATGACGGCGCTGGTGAAGAACATGACCGAGAGTTCCAGCGTTCCGACGAGCAGCAGGAAGAAGGGCGTCGCCACCAGGCCGAACTCCATCACCGCGGCGCCGCGGTCGTCCCGCGCCACCGTCCCGACGGCGGAACGCGCCAACGCCTTCGCCAACGACCGGCCGGCGCGTGACCCCCGCGCGGCAAGCGTCAGGCAGGCCCGGCCTGCTTTGTGAACCACTCCATTCTCGAGCATCGCATTCCTCTTGGCGGAGGCCCGTAGTACCGTTGTGGCGCTGCGGGTCCTGATCCTCCTGGAGGGCGATTCGACGCTTTTCCGTTTAACAAAGACTTAAGCGCGAAGGCGCCGTACGAGGCCGCCCCGGACGCGGCGGGGGTCGCGCAGGTTCTTCACAAACTCTGCAGATATGCTGATTTATTTGTTTCATGTATTTCAGTATCTAATATGGAATACTTAAAGTACATTATCGGTGCAGTTTGAGCCGCTTTTGCGGGAGTTCCGAAACGATTTATGCTGCCTGCCGCTGCGCGGGGCCGTCATCACAGGCTTGTTTCCCCATCCGCGGCGCGCATATGAAGCAAGAAGGGCCACAATGCAGATAGCAGTAGGAAGCGAGGCCGCCGGCCCATGAGAACCGCGAAGTTTCATATTGGTCAGATCGTGCGTCACAGATTCTTCCCCTTCCGGGGCGTGATCTTCGATGTCGATCCGACCTTCGCCAATACCGAAGAATGGTGGGAGGCGATCCCCGAGGCCATCCGCCCCACCAAGGACCAGCCCTATTACCACCTGCTGGCCGAGAACGAAGAATCGGCCTACGTCGCCTATGTTTCAGAGCAGAATCTCGTCGTCGATGAGACCGGTGCCGCCGTCGGCCATCCGCAGGTCGACGAGTTTTTCGACGGCCTGAAGAACGGTCAATACGTTCCCAAACAGATCCAGCCCAACTGACCGGTCGAGTCTCCGGCGAGTCTCCGCCGAGTCTGGGGCCTCACCCGAGTCCGCGGCAGAAGTCGCTCTGCTGGCGCAGCCGAGCGCAGATTCGCGCGAGACTTCGATCGCGGATGTCATAGATCGTGCGCCGTCCGCAACCAAGGCGGCGCTGCAGGGCCGCGGCCCTTGCGCCGCAGGCAAGGCCGAAGAGCACTGAAACATCGCGCCGCGGATGGGCGCCACCGGCCTGAGGCAGCCACAGCAAGACGGTATCCAGCCGTTCAATGGCCGCCGCGCCGGCCGGGGCAGGCCGCGGTCCGGACCGTGCCCCTGCCGCCATACTGCCGCCGCAGATCGCGGCGGTCTCGCGAACGTAGTCGGGCCAGTGGGCGCGCGAGGCTGCCGTCAACCAGCCCCGCTCGCGATCCGGCAGGCGCCGCAGCGTCTCGGCCGCCTCCAGCAGTACCTCCCAGATCGCGTCCCGCAGACCGGGCTCTGCCTTCCCGGCCTGCTGCGCGAGGCGCAGCCCCGCCTTGACCGCCGCCTCGATCCGCCGCACCGCCGCCGCGTCGTCGTCCTTTGTCGCCGCGGCCTTAAGCATCGGCCGGACTCCGCCAGGCACCGAGTTTCAAGGTCGGCCGCGCCGGCCCGCAGACCGGCGGCCGCGGCCCCCTACCGTCCACACTGTGGCCCCGTTTCAGCGGCCGCGGCAGCGGGCAGCCCCAGGATTTGAGGGCGCGGGTCAGGTCGCGGCCGCACCAGATCGCCCGGGCGCGGTGGCCGGCGGCACGCAGCTGCCGCGCCAGGCCGTCTTCGCTCCGGGTAATTTTCTCCGCCGGCACCGAATGCGGCCCGCCGTCCCACCAGCGATCCGCCGGCGCCCTGACGAACAGGAAATGACAGCGCCCGCGCGGTGAAATCACCAGAATGTCCGCTGCGGGCGCGTCAGTGCCGCCGGGCGCCAAGGGCTGGCTCGTCCAGCCCGGCGGCAGATTGCTTGCCAGAAAGGTCATGGTCTCCTGCTGCACGGCGGCGGCGGTCGTGCGCCGCGCAAAAGCCCCATTCCGCGGGGCCGGCCGCTGCTGAGTAGCAAGGTTCTCCTCTTCGCGTATCCGGTTCTTCATGATTCCTCCTGCCAAAAGCCTCACCGCCACCGCGGCGGAGAGCACAACTTTACGGATATATGAATTGCATATTTCGCAATAGACATCAAATAGCAAATTTCGCAATATTGGCCCATGGACAAACGATGGTTTCAGGATCGGCTGCGCCAGCTCCGCAAGACTCAGCGTGGCCTCGCCAAACACATGGGGCTCGACCCCTCGCGCATTACCGAGATCCTGAATGAAAGCCGCAGCATCAAGATCGAGGAGGCCGTCGAGATGTCGGACTACCTCGAGACCTCGCTCGACGATCTGGTGACCAGGCTCGGGGCGGCGGTCAGCGGCGGCGCCAGGCCGTCCAGCCTGGTGGTCGGCTACGTCGGCGCCGGCGAGACGGTGCGCTCCGTCGACGACCACGAAAAGGGTTCCGGCCTCTACAAGATCGACGCGCCGCAGGGCGAAGGCGGTGGAATTTGCGTGGTAATCCGCGGTCACTCGATGGCGCCGCGCTTTCGCGATGGCGAGCACCTCGGCTACTCCCGCGACGAGGGCCTGGATCTGGCGAAGTGCTTTGGCCGTGAATGCGTCGTCCAGACCAAGGACGGCCGGCAGTTGGTCAAGATCGTCGAGCCCGGCAACCGGCCCGGCGAGGTCACCCTGGTTTCGGTGAATTCGGCGACGCCGATCGAACAGAACGTCCCGGTCGATTGGGTCGCTCCGGTGACCTGGGTGAAGCTGCGCGGCGGCGCCTGAGCGGCCGCCGCACCGGGTTGCGGATTCCAGAAATCGTCTGCTGTTGCGGGCGAAGAGCAACACCATCCCCCGACGGCATTGGCGAAAAAATATTCCGAAATCCAATCACCTGTTGCAACGAATTGCGATTTTTGTAATTATTTCTGCATCAATACGTTGAGCGACCGGGAGCCGATGAATGCAGGACAGGGATACCGGGGCCGTTTTGTTCACCGCTTGTGACGCGCCGCCGGCCGACGCCGGCGACGGGTCGGAGGCCGACGCCTCGGCGAAGTCCCGGCGCCACAACGGCGCCCAGGCCGAGACCCGGTTTCTGAAGTCCATTTTCGCGGAGATCACCGGTCAGCGCCGGCCTCAGGCAGCGCGGCCCCCACACGGCCCGCCGCGCGGTGAGGGCCGCTAGGCGACAGCAAAGCGCGGCGGCGCGCTCGGCGACGGCCCGGCTCGATCGTTAGAACGCGAATGCCACCAATACCTTGCCTTCGCCTGCCCCGGCCGCTAAGTCATTAGCAGCATCGGTTGACCCTATGCCGCTGCCTTGGGTTCGCAAGCAAGGCCGAAGTACTATTGATTTCTGACGCGGCACCGCCGTCACAGCGCCACCTCGCAAAACACAGCGGTTCCGGCCGGACTGTGCCGGACCGGCCCGCGTCTCCAGACAGACATGCCCTATTCCTCGACGTCGACGGCACGCTCCTGAAGATCGCGCCGCAGCCGGATGACGTGCGGGTTCCCGCCCCGCTGCTGGCCTTGTTGCGGCGACTTGAGGGGCGCCTGCAGGGCGCCTTGGCGCTGATCAGCGGCCGCGCCATCGACGATCTCGACCGGCTGTTCTCGCCACTTATCCTGCCGGCAGCGGGGGTGCACGGACTGGAGCGGCGGGCGGCGGACGGTGCGGTTCACCGTACCTCCTCGACGGATCGACTGGCGGCCTTGCGGCCGCCGCTCCACCAATTCGCAGGGGCGCGGCAGGGCCTATCTGTCGAGGACAAGCGGCATTCCCTGGCCCTCCACTATCGCTCCGCCCCGGAGTACGAAGCCGAGGCCGAGACTTTTCTGCGCGGCCTCATCGACGATAATTCATCTTCGCTGGAACTAAAGCGGGGCAAAATGGTTCTGGAAGTGATGCCCGGCGGCGCCAACAAGGGCGCGGCGATCGACGCCTTCATGGAGGAAGCGCCTTTCCGGGGCCGCACCCCGGTCTTCATCGGCGACGATGTAACCGACGAAGACGGCTTCGCGGCGGTCAATCGGCACGGCGGGCTGACCCTTCGCGTCGGCGCCGCGGCGGAGACCGCCGCCGTCTTCGGTCTGGCCGACGAAGACGCGGTCTTCGCCTGGCTCGAATCCTGGTGCACTGCCGAAGGGGGAGGCAAGGCGGAATGAATTCTCTCAATCTCGCCATCATCGGCAACTGCACCTTCGGTGCGCTCATCGATTCAAAAGCCAGCATCGTCTGGTCCTGCATGCCGCGCTTCGACAGCGATCCGGTCTTCTGCGGTCTGCTCAACGGCGACAACCCCGAGGGGCGCGGCGTTTACGATATCGAACTGCAGAATTTCGCCCGCTCCGAACAGCACTACCGGCGCAACTCGGCGGTCGTCGTCACCCGGCTTTACGACGACGGCGGCGGCGTTGTGGAGGTCACCGACTTCGCGCCGCGCTTCAAGCACTTCGGCCGCATCTTCCGGCCCCCCAGCATCGTGCGGCACCTGCGTCCGCTGTCGGGCAGTCCGCGCGTCCGCCTGCGGGTCCGCCCGACCTACGACCACGGCAAGGGCGTTCCGCAGACCACCCGCGGCAGCAATCACCTGCGCTACGTCATGCCGCGTCAAGCGCTGCGCCTGACGACCGATGCGCCGATCACCTATCTGACCGAGGAAGTCCCCTTCATTCTCGACCGGCCGGTGAGCCTCATCCTCGGACCGGACGAGAGCCTGACGGCGCCGGTGGACGAAACCAGCCGCGAGTTTTTCCGCAAGACCGACGAATATTGGCTGGAATGGAGCCGTTACCTCGCCCTGCCCTTCGAATGGCAGGAAGCCGTGATCCGCGCCTCGATCACACTGAAGCTCTGCAGCTTCGAGGAAACCGGGGCGATCATCGCCGCCATGACCACCTCAATCCCGGAGTCTCCCGATTCCGGCCGCAATTGGGACTACCGTTACTGCTGGCTGCGCGATGCCTATTTCGTGGTCCACGCCCTCAATCGCCTCGGCGCCACCAAGACCATGGAAGGCTATCTCGGCTACATCTCGAACATCGTCTCCTCCAATGTCGGCGCCAACGCGGCAGACGGCCACCTGCAGCCGGTCTTCGGAATTTCGCTGGAGGCGCAGCTTGACGAGACTACCTGTGACTCCCTGGCCGGCTATCGCGGCATGGGCCCGGTGCGCCTTGGCAACAGCGCCTACACGCAGATTCAGAACGACGGCTACGGCAGCGTCATCCTGGCGTCGACCCAGAGCTTCTTCGATTGCCGGCTCGAACGCCCCGGCGACGTGAGCCTGTTCGAGAAACTCGAACGGCTCGGCGAAACCGCCCTGCGCCTCTGGGACCAGCCCGATGCCGGACTCTGGGAACTGCGCACCCGCCAGCAGATTCACACCTACTCCGCCGTGATGTGCTGGGCGGCCTGTGACCGCCTGGCCAAGATCGCCCTGCGCCTCGAGATGCCGGAACGCCATGCCTACTGGGCCGAAGGCGCCGCGCGCATTCGCGAGGGCATTCTCGAGCGCGCCTGGAACGACCGCCTGAAGTCTCTGGTCTCGGCCTTCGACGGCGAGGACCTCGATGCCTCGCTGCTGTGCCTGCAGGAGATCGGTTTCCTCCCCGCCGACGATCCGCGCTTCCTCGCGACGTTGGCGCAGATAGAGAAGCACTTGAAACACGGCAGATTCCTGCACCGCTATGCGGCTCCTGACGATTTCGGCGCGCCGGAAGTGGCCTTCAACGTCTGCACTTTCTGGTATGTCGACGCTCTGGCCGCCGTCGGGCGCGGCGAGGAGGCACGCGAGCTCTTCGAGACCATGCTCGCCGCGCGCAATCCTCTCGGCCTGCTGTCGGAGGACATGGCGACCGACAGCTGCGAGCTCTGGGGCAACTTCCCCCAGACCTATTCCATGGTGGGCCTCATCAACTCGGCGATGCGCCTGTCAAAAACCTGGGAGGACGCCTATTGACCCGCCTCGTCGTCGTCTCCAACCGCGTCGCCGCCGCCAAACAGACCCGCCCGGGAGCCGAAGGCGGATTGGCGGTCGCCGTGCGCGCGGCGCTGCGTGAGCACGGCGGCATTTGGTTCGGCTGGAGCGGCAAGGTCCTGGAACGCGACTACGGGCAGCCGACATTGACCGAGGCCGGCAAGATCACCTACGCGACCATCGATCTGACGCAGCGGGATTATGACGATTACTATGTCGGCTTTTCCAACTCGACACTCTGGCCGCTGTTCCACTTCCGCCTCGACCTGGCGGAGTTCACGCAGCGCACCTGGGCCGGCTATCAGCGCGTCAACACGCTCTTCGCGCATCGGCTTCAGCCGCTGCTGAAGGACTCCGATGTCGTTTGGGTTCACGACTATCACTTCACCCTGCTGGCCGATAAACTGCGCAGTGCCGGCTGCAAGCAGAAGATGGGCTTCTTTCTGCACATCCCCTGGCCCTCGCTGGAGGTCCTGCTGGCGCTTCCCATGCACCGGGAAATCGTGCGCGCGCTCTGTGCCTACGATCTGCTCGGATTCCAGACCGAGGACCATCTGCACTGCTTCCAGGACTACATCCGGCGCGAGGCCGGCGGGCAGGTCGAAAAAGACGGCACGATCAAGGTCCATGGCCGCAGCTTGAAAGCGCTGGCCTTTCCCATCGGCATCGACACCGAGGTCTTCGCCAAGATGGCGGTCGAGAGTGAAAACTCCCGACAGGTCGTCCGCCTGAAGGACAGCCTCCGCAAGCGCGATCTCATTATCGGTGTCGACCGCCTCGACTACTCCAAGGGCCTGGTCAAACGGATAGAGGCGTTCGACAGTTTGCTCACCGCCTATCCGGAGAACCGCGGCAAGATCGTCTTCCTGCAGATCAACCCGCCGTCGCGCTCCGACGTGGCCGACTACGCCGACATCAAGCGCGAGTTGGAAGCGACGGCCGGCCAGGTCAATGGTACCTTCGCCGAGTACGACTGGGTGCCGATCCGCTACCTGAACAAGAGCTTCAGCCGCCGCGTCCTCTCCGGTTTCTTCCGCGCCAGCCGGGTCGGCCTGGTCACGCCCCTGCGCGACGGCATGAACCTCGTGGCCAAGGAGTTCGTCGCCGCGCAGTCGGCCGATGATCCCGGTGTCCTGGTCCTCTCGCGCTTCGCCGGCGCCGCACGGGAACTGGACGCTGCCCTGATCGTCAATCCCTACAATGTGGAGGGGGTCGCGGAACGGCTACAGGAAGCCCTGACCATGCCGTTGGAGGCCCGGCAGGAACGTTGGCGGTCGATGTACGACGTCATCGCCAGGAACGATGTAACGGCGTGGCGCGAAGCGTTCCTCGCCGCCCTGCAGCAAGAGCCTGCGGTCCGTTGAACCGCGACAGTCCGTCCGGCACCGCGCTGCTGGCCGACGTTGGCGGCACCAATGCGCGCTTCGCCGTGCTGCGGGACGGCGCGCCGGGCGCCGTCCTTCACCTGCCGGTCGCCGGCTACGCAAGCTTTTACGACGCCGCCGCCGCCGCTCTGGAGCGGCTCGGCTGTTCCCCGGTGCCCCAGGACGCGGTGCTGGCTTTCGCCGGCCCGGTCGACGGGTCGCGAGCCGTGATGACCAATGTCGGTTGGGACACGACTCTTGGCGAGCTGCGCCGCCGTTTCGGCTTCACCCACATTCGTCTGTTGAACGACTACGCCGCCCTGGCGCTCAGCCTCGACCACTTTACCGGCGACGATACCCGCGCGATCGGCCCGGCGCCGGCGGAACCGCCCGGCACCAGGCACGGCCCCTTGGCGGTGCTCGGTCCCGGCTCCGGCCTCGGTGTCGGGGCGCTGATCCCGGCGCAGCCGCACCCCCTGCCCCTGGTCAGCGAGGGCGGGCATGCCACCCTGGCGCCCTGCGACGATTTCGAGAGCGAACTGTTCGCCCTGCTGCGGCGGGAATACAGCCATGTCTCCGCCGAGCGCCTGCTCTCCGGACCGGGTCTGGTCAATCTCTACAGGACCATCGCCGCGGTCCGGAAGCTTCCGCCCGAGCGACTCGACCCGGCCGAGATTACCCGCCGGGGCCTCGACTACTCCGACACGCTCTGCCGGCTCGCCCTGGTGCAGTTCTGCCGCCTGCTCGGCAGCTTCGCCGGCAACGTGGCGCTGACCTATGGCGCCCGGGGCGGGGTCTTCCTCGGCGGCGGCATCCTGCCGCGCTTCCCAGAGTTCCTGGCGGCTTCGGACTTCCGCGCCCGCTTCGAGGACAAGGGCCGTTTCCGCGCCTATCTCTGCGCCATTCCGACCCTGCTGATCAGCCGCCAGGATGCGGCCTTCCTGGGCCTGGCCGCGGCGGCGCGCCAGTTCTCCTGACCCGCCACCGCGGGATCGCAAGAAGCGGATAGCTTCGCCGGCCCGGCCCGCTATGCTGCCGCCTCCCGCCACCGCGCCCGGCCGCTTCTCCATGCACCCTCTTCAGATGAAACCGAGCGACTGGATTCAGATCTTCCTGCTGGCGTCGGTCTGGGGCCTGTCCTTCTTCCTGACCGAGATCTGCCTGCGCGACTTCGGACCGGTGACCGTGGCCGCCGGGCGGGTGGCCACCGCCGCCGTGGCGCTGCTGGCCGTAGCCGCCGCCAGCGGTCATCGCCTGCCCCCCCGCCTCGCCGACTGGGGCGCGCTGGCCCTCATGGGCCTGATCAACAATGCTCTGCCGTTCTCGCTGATCATGTGGGGCCAGACCCGGATCGACAGCGGTCTCGCCTCGATCCTCAATGCCACGACGCCGCTGTTCACCTTCGTGCTGGCGCATTTCCTGACCCGCGACGAGCGCATGACGCGGCGCGGCGCGCTGGGCATCGCGGTCGGCTTTCTCGGCGCCCTGGTGCTCATCGGCCCCGGCGCCCTGGGCGGTCTGGGGGGCCAGTCCTGGGGCCAGTTCGCGGTGCTGGCCGCCGCCGTCTGTTATGCCTGTTCAGGCATCTACGGCCGCCGCCTGCGGCACCTGTCGCCCATCGTCGCCGCGGCCGGCATGACGACCGCCTCCGCGGTTCTCCTGCTGCCGCTGGCCGCTTTGTTGGACCGGCCGTGGACCGCCAGCCCCGATGCGGCGACCTGGACGGCCCTGGCGGCCCTGGGCCTGGTCAGCACCGCTTTTGCCTACATTCTCTACTTTCGCATCCTCGCCAGCGCCGGGGCGACCAACGTCTTGCTGGTCACCTTCCTGGTGCCGATCACCGCGCTGCTGCTCGGCATCTTCGTCTTGGACGAGGTACTCACCGCCACGGCGCTGCTGGGCATGCTGTTGATCTTCGGCGGCCTCGCGGTGATCGACGGGCGCTTGCTGCCGCGCCGTGTCTTTGGAAAAACGCCGAAAACCGCGCGCCCGGAGCCTCCCCCGCTGAAGTCATCGGAGTGACGTCATCACGATTGATACTTTTGCACAAACTTCTGCCCGGGCTTTACCTCCCCTTAACCGGTTAACCCCAAAAATGCCTAGGTCGAGCTAATCAATTCATGTAGGGGAACGTCATGAGCCTGTCACGATCAACCGTCGAAACACTCATTGACCTGGTCGAAATCAAACTGAGTTGCGTCGAGGTCTACGACCGCGACGATTCTCGCGAGCTGGTCAATCTGCAGCGCTGCAAAGAAGAATTGCGCGACCTCGCCGGCCTGGGCGGCACGGCGCCGGCGGAGCTTATCGCCCTGCCCAAGGGCCGCCGCCGCGGACGCCGACCCTCCGCCTGAAGCAATCTGAGCCGACGGCTCAGCCTGGGACCGCCATGCCCTTCTGAACCGCCGGGCGCGCGGCAATCGCGTCGTACCAGCGCTTGACTGCGGAAAAGTCTTCCAGGGCAATACCGTGCCACTCGTGGCGCGCCGCCCAGGGGAAGGTCGCGATGTCTGCGATGCTGTACTCACCGGCAAGGTAGTCTGCTCCTTCCAGGTGTTTATCGAGCACGCCATAGAGCCGCCTTGTCTCGTTGGTGTAGCGGTCGATGGCGTAGGGCACCTGCTCCTTGGCGAAGCGGCGAAAGTGATGGGCCTGCCCCAACATCGGACCGAAACCGCCCATCTGCCACATCAGCCACTGCAGCGCCGTGTAGCGCGCCCTGGCCTCGACCGGCATCAACTGGCCGGTCTTCTCCGCCAGATAAAGCAGGATGGCGCCGCTCTCGAACAGCGCCAGCGGCTTGCCGTCGGGGCCGTCCGGATCGACGATTGCCGGGATCTTGTTGTTCGGGCTGATTTTCAGGAAGTCCGGCGCGTACTGGTGGTCCTGGGTGATGTTGACGGGGTGCACCGAATAGGCGAGACCCATTTCCTCCAGACCGATGGAGACCTTGCGGCCGTTCGGCGTGCTCCAGGTGTAAAGTTCGATGGTCACAGACCCGCTCTCCCGATGATTGACCTACCCAAACGAATAGCCCCGCGGCGGACGGGGCTATGTTTCAGCCCGGACAGCCCCTGCCCGGCCTGATCGTCAGTATCGGGGCACGACCGCGTCATCTCCAGTCCTTTCGTGACCGGCGGCTCCGGACGGACCCATTCCTCTGCGCCAACTGTGATGGAGCGCCCCGAGGGTCAGGCTGGGGTCGGGGTCGGGGTCGGGGTCGGGGCCGCGGCCGCCGGCCGCGCCATCAGCGCCGAGCGTACTGGCCGGCACCGAAGAGAAGGTCGCGCGCCTTTTCGTCGAAACCGTCGCTGCGCTCGGCGGCCAGTACCTCGACGCCGCGCTGCACCGCCGGGCGTTCGGCAATCTCGTCGAACCAGCGCGTGAAGTTCGGATAATCGGCGCGCTCGACGCCCTGGCGCTGCGGGTTACGGGTCCAGGGCCAGGCGGCGATATCGGCGATCGAATAGTCGTCCCCGGCCAGATAACGCGCCTCGCCCAGGCGCTTGTCCAGTACGCCGTAGAGCCGGTTGGACTCGTTGGTGTAGCGGTTCACGGCGTACTCGATCTGCTCCGGCGCGTACTGCCGGAAGTGATGCGCCTGGCCGAGCATCGGGCCGAGACCGCCCATCTGCCACATCAGCCACTGCAGCGTGGTATAGCGGCGGCGCGGTTCCTGGGAGAGAAACCGGCCATGCTTTTCCGCCAGGTAGATCAGGATAGCGCCGCTTTCGAAGAGCGACAGCGCTTCACCGCCGGGCCCGTCGGGATCGACGATGGCGGGCATCTTGTTATTCGGGCTGATCTTCAGGAAGTCCGGGTCGAACTGGTCGCCGGCGCCGATGTTGATCGCATGCACGTTGTAAGGAACCCCGAGCTCCTCCAACATTATATGGACCTTATGGCCGTTCGGCGTCGCCCAGGAATAAAGCTCAATAGTCATCGGTATCTCCCTTGCCCCAAGAAACCACTTCAAGAAAACAGCGGCCACCCAAAGTCGCAGCTTTCTGAAATGCGGGCAACACGCCGCGATTGCAAGGACGAAGGACGGCACTTGCCGAAGCCGACTTCCGGTCCCACCTAACAGCGACCTAGTCTATAGACAGACAAACCAGGAAGACCGGGATGAGCGAGAGCCTGAACGCGGACCTCAGCAAAGCGGCGGCCCTGGACACCGCCACGATGGACTGGCAGGCCAGTCCCAGCCCCTCTGTCTGGCGCAAACGCCTGGATTTGCTGGATGGCGAATTCAGCCGCGTCACCTCCGTCGTGCGCTACGATCCGGACTCCGCTTTTCGCGAGCACGGCCATCCCCAGGGCGAAGAGATCCTGGTGCTCGAGGGTGTCTTCTCAGACGAACACGGCGACTATCCCGCCGGCACCTTTCTGCTCAATCCCTCCGGCTTCCGCCACGCCCCCTTCTCCAAGGACGGCTGCGTCATCTTCGTGAAGCTCTGTCAGTATCCCGGCGAAGGCCGCGACCACGTGGTCATCGACACGGCTCACGGCGACTGGCGGGCGACCGCGCCGGGCATCGAAGTTCTGCCGCTCTACCGCGACAATGATTTCCCCGAGGACATCACCCTGCTGCGCCTCGCCGCCGGCACGGCCCTGCCCGCCGACTGTGTCGACGCCACGGCGGCATCGAGCGGCCTGGAGATCTTCGTTGTCTCGGGGACTCTGCGCTGCGGCGACACCCGTCACGGCGCCGGTGCCTGGCTGCGCGAAGCCCGCGGCAGTGAGCGTCGCTTCACCGCCACGGCCGACACCACCCTCTACCTGAAGCGCAATCATCTGGCACCCTGACCGGCCCGGCACAGACGCCCGGTCAGACGTGCTGGTCGATGAGGATTGGGTTGCCGTCGGGATCGAAGACCAGGCAGCTTGCCGGACCGGACGTCGTCACGTCCGCTTCGCTGGCGAGCTCTACACCGTCCGCTTTCAGCTTCTTCTGAATGTCCCTGACATCGGTGAAGCTCTCGAGCTCTTGTCCCGCGGCGTCCCAGCCGGGATTGAAGGTCAGCGTGTTCTTCTCGAACATGCCCTGAAACAGGCCGATCACGCAGCTCGGGCTCTTCATGATGAGCCAGCCCTGGCTGGCGTCGCCGCCGGCCACGTCAAATCCGAGCTTCTCGTAGAAAGCGCGCGATACTGAGAGATTGGCGACGGCGAGACTTACCGAGAAATTGCCGAGGTTCATTGCTTTGCTTCCCGTCCTGTCACGAGACCTTGCCGCCTGCACCGGCATGCTGATCGAATTCAATCTCCAAGGAAAGGCCCAGAGAGCTGGAATCCGCGCTCTTCCAACTCAACCGCCTCGGCGCGCCGGATCGAGGCCCCCACGCGGGCGCGGCCGCGCGCGCTGCCGGCGTACCCTTTTTTGCAATTGAGCTTGCGGCGGCCGGGGGGCCAACAGCGACTCGAAACGCGTCCCCTGCCGTGCTAACCTTCTCAACTGACAGTAGGGGGTTTGTGGCGTGTTTTCTTTGGCGCCGCTGCCGGCGTTTGCCTCTCCCTATCGGAACCGTGAATTCTGGCCTCGCCGTTCCCTTACCTCTTCGCGGCTGCCAGTCTTCCGTTTCGTTCGTCGTCGACAGGACTGGAGTTAGCCAGATGGTGGATTCAGACCGGGTTGAGAGATACATCCAGCAGTTCGAAGCGGAGCGCCATCTGCGCGTCTCCGAGATGGCACGTCACCTCATCGTCATGACGCTCGATGCCATCGAGCACGATCCCAACCCCAATTGGGATGCGCCGATGGTGGAGCTCGAAACCTTCGCGGACCGGTCCACGCGCGACGTGCCAGGGCTGCTCGGCGCGGTAGCCGAGCACGGCCGCATCAAGGACGAGATCACCTACTTCAACGTGCTGCACTTTCTCTCAAGCAACCTCAAATCCATATGTCCCTTCCCTTCCGAGTAAGGGTCGCAAGGCGTCGAACCATGAGCCTCGAAGGCTGGCAATCCGTTACCAACGACTACTCGAAAACCATCGTCACGCTCTCGACCGCGTTTCTCGCCTTCACGGTCACCTTCTGGCAGAACGTCCTGCCACCGGAAATTCACGAGCGCGGATTCTGGCTGCTGATTGCCATATGGATTTGCCTCTTCGTGGCGATCGCCGCCGCGCTGTATTCCGCTGGCTACCTGGTGCGCCTGCTGATGCACGGAACCCATCAAAACCACTTGATGTGGGCCGCGAACATTTCCTACTTCTCTTTCGGCACGGCTGCGGTGCTCCTTCTCGCGCTCGGAGTCCTCTCGCAGTTTGCCGACCCTCCCTGGACGGAAGCACGCGCCTTGGAACTGGCGGAGTCCGTCCTCAAGAGCTCGGACCCGGATGCCGCGGGCAGCTGGCAACTCGTTTCGATGCACAGCGCCGGCAATGCGCAATCCATGCTTTTCGGCGACGCCGCGAACAGGCGCAGCGCCACGCTCACGGTCAGGAAACTGGACGGCTGCGTGACGGTTTCTCTGCGCAAGCTCGAGAACGCCCCGGGCCAGTCGACACAGGTGGGATTGCAGGCAACCGACTTCGCGACGAAGTGCTGACTTAGGTTTGGGTCGGGGTCGGCTCAGCCCAGCTTCTGCTTCAGCACCTGGTTCACCAGGCCGGGGTTGGCCTTGCCCTGGGTCGCCTTCATCACCTGGCCGACGAACCAGCCGAGAATCTTTTCGTTGCCGCCCTTGAACATGTCGACCTGCTTGGGGTTGTTGGCGATGATGTCGTCGACCAGACCCTCGATCTCGGAGGAGTCGGAGATCTGCGTCAGGCCCTTGGCCTCGACGATGGCGGCGGCTTCCTGGCCGCTGTCCCACATCGCCTCGAAGACCTCCTTGGCGATACGCCCGGAGATGGTGCCGTCGGCGAGGAGGTCGAGCAGGCCGCCGAGCTTCTCGGCGTCGACCGGCGCGGCGCCCAGTTCGGCTCCGCTCTTGTTCAGCGCGCCGAAGTAGTCGCCGATCACCCAGTTGGCGGCGAGCTTGGCATCGCGGCCCTTGGCCACGGACTCGAAGAACGTCGCGGTTTCCTGATCGGCGACCAGCACCCCGGCATCGTAAACCGGCAGGCCGAAGTCGCTCATGAAACGCTTCTTCTTTTCGTCCGGCAGTTCCGGCAGCCCGGCCTTGAGGCTCTCGACCCAGGCGGCATCCAGTTCCAGCGGCAGCAGGTCGGGGTCGGGGAAGTAGCGGTAGTCGTGCGCCTCCTCCTTGGAGCGCATGGAGCGCGACTTGCCGGTCATGCCGTCGAACAGCCGCGTCTCCTGCCTGATCTCGCCGCCGGCCTCCAGTACCTCGACCTGGCGCCGGGCCTCCTGCTCGATGGCCTGCTGCACGAAGCGGATCGAGTTCACGTTCTTGGTCTCGGTGCGCGTGCCCATATCTTCGCCGGGACGGCGCATGGAGAGGTTCACGTCGGCGCGCATGGACCCCTCGTCCATGTTGCCGTCGCAGGTGCCGAGGTAGCGCAGGATGGTGCGCAGCTTGCGCAGGTAGGCGCCGGCCTCCTCGGCCGAGCGCATGTCCGGCTTGGAGACGATCTCCATCAGCGTGACGCCCGAACGGTTGAGGTCGATGTAGGACTGGGTCGGGTGCTGGTCGTGGATCGACTTGCCGGCGTCCTGCTCCAGGTGCAGGCGTTCGATGCCGACCTCGCGCGTCTCGCCGTCCTCGAGGTCGAGGATGATGCTGCCCTCGCCGACGATGGGATGCAGGTACTGGGAGATCTGGTAGCCCTGCGGCAGGTCGGCGTAGAAGTAATTCTTGCGCTCGAAAACCGAGGTCATGTTGATCTTGGCCTTGAGGCCGAGGCCAGTACGCACCGCCTGCTCGACCGCCGCCCTGTTCAGCACCGGCAGCATGCCCGGCATGGCCGCGTCGACCAGCGAGACCTGGCTGTTGGGCGCGGCCCCGAATTCGGTCGAGGCGCCGGAGAACAGCTTCGACTTGGAGATCACCTGGGCATGGACCTCCAGCCCGATGACCATCTCCCACTCGCCCGTCTTGCCTTTGATCGTTGCCATCTTTGTTCTCTTCTCAATTCTTCAACCGGCTTGCTTCAATCTTGCCGCCACCTCATTTGTCATTACCGGGCTTGCCTGCCCCGGCACTTGATGCCGGGAACCCGGGTATCCATGGATCAACCAACTCGCTGCGGCCCCATGGACCCTCGGAACAGGTCCGAGGGCGACGGGCGGAGTGGTCGCAGCCATGCTCTATAGCCTCCGCTCGTAAATCAAACGCCCCGTATCGACAAAGCCGCGCGCCGCGTACCAGGGCGCCAGGTCGTCCTTGGCCTGGGCGCGCGGCGTGAGCACGATCTCCACGTCGCGGCAGCCCCTTGCCTTCGCCCATTCCAGCACCGCTTCGACCAGCACCGAGGCGACGCCGCGCTGGCGCCAGACCGGATCGACATAGAGGTCCTCCAGCTCCGCATAGAGCCCGGCCTCCAGCCCGAAGGACGTGCTGACCGCCGCCGCGCCGACCGCCTTGCCGCCGCTCTCGGCGATAAAGGCCGCCGTATCCTCGCGCGCCAGGATCTGCCTCAGGTTTTCGGCCACCACCGCCACCGCGTCGTCGAAACCTTCTTCGCGGTAAAAGCGCTCGAACAGCGGCAGCAGCGCGGCATGGTCCGCCGCCTCGGCGCGGCGCACGCTTATCGTCTCGCTCGCCGCCGACATCTTCCCTACGCCGCCAGAAACGCGGGCTTGGCCGTGAATCCCGCCGCCTCTTCCAGCACGCCCGCCACGCGCAGCACCGTCTCCTCGTCGAAGGCTTTGCCAAGCAGCTGCAGGCCGAGCGGCAGGCCGTCCTGGGACAGCCCCGCCGGGATCGAGATGCCCGGCAGCCCGGCCAGCGAGGCCGGCACGGTGAAGACGTCGTTCAGGTACATGGCGATGGGGTCGTCCATCTTGTCGCCCATGCCGAAGGCAGCCGAGGGCGCGGTCGGCGTCAGGATGGCGTCGACCTTCTGGTAAGCCTGGTCGAAGTCGCGCGCGATCAGACTGCGCACCCGGCGCGCCTTGTTGTAGTAGGCGTCGTAGTAGCCGGCCGAGAGCACGTAGGTGCCGATCAGCACCCGGCGCTTCACCTCGGCGCCGAAGCCCTTGCCGCGGGTCGCCTCGTACATCTCGTCGAGCGTCCCGTCGGCGCCTTCACGCAGGCCGTAGCGCACGCCGTCGTAGCGCGCCAGGTTGGAGGAGGCCTCCGCCGGCGCGATGATGTAGTAGGTCGGCAGCGCGTAGTGGGTGTGCGGCAGCGATATCTCGACCACCTCGGCGCCGGCGTCCTCGACCCACTTGATGCCCTGCAGCCACAGCTGATCGATCTCCGTTGGCATGCCGTCGATACGGTATTCCTTGGGAATGCCGATCTTCATGCCCTTGATGTCGCCGGTGAGCGCCGCCTCGTAGTCGGGCACGGCAACGTTCACCGAGGTCGAGTCCTTGGCGTCGTAACCGGCCATGGCGCCGAGCAGGATCGCATTGTCGCGTACCGTGCGCGCCATCGGCCCGGCCTGGTCGAGCGACGAGGCGAAGGCGACGATGCCCCAGCGCGAGCAGCGTCCGTAGGTCGGCTTCATGCCGACGATGCCGCAGAACGCCGCCGGCTGACGGATCGAGCCGCCGGTGTCGGTGCCCGTCGCGCCCAGGGCGCAGCGCGCCGCCACCGCGGCGGCCGAGCCGCCGGAGGAGCCGCCGGGCACCAGCGGACGGTTGTCGCCGGACTTGCGCCAGGGGTTTTCCACGCCGCCGTAGTGGCTGGTCATGTTGGAGGAGCCCATGGCGAACTCGTCGAGGTTGGTCTTGCCGAGCAGCACCGCGCCGGCATCCCACATGTTGCGGCTGACCGTCGACTCGTAGGTCGGATGGAAGCCGTCGAGGATGTGCGAGCCCGCGGTGGTCAGCACGCCCTCGGTGCAGAACAGGTCCTTCATGCCGATCGGCAGGCCTTCCAGCGGCCCCGCTTCGCCGGCCTTGCGCCGCTTGTCGGAAGCTTCGGCCATCTCGAGCGCCTTATCCGGCGTCTCGGTGATGAAGGCGTTGAGCGGCCGCGCCGCCTCGACCGCGGCGATGTGCGCCGCGGTCAGCTCCTTGGACGAAGTCTCGCCCTTGGCCAGCAGGGCGCGCGCCTCGGCCAGCGTGATCTCGGTGAGCCCCGCCATCACTCGACCACCTTCGGCACCGCGTAGAAGCCGTGCGCGGCTTCCGGCGCGTTGGCGGTCACCCGGTCGGGATAGCCGCCGTCGGTCACTTCGTCCTCGCGCAGCGGCAGCTTCATCGAGACCACCGAGGTCATCGGCTCGACGCCTTCGGTATCCAGCTCCGAGAGCTGCTCGATCCAGCCCAGGATGTTGGACAGCTCCCCGGCCAGCGCCTCGCTCTGGCTCTCGTCGACGCGAACGCGCGCCAGTCTCGCGATCTTCGCGACAATATCCTTGTCGACCGACATCGGCCCGACCCCTCATTTCCGGAAAAATTGCTCCGCCCGCCGAAGCGGCCGCCGGAGCGATCAAAAACCGCCGCGAACCTAGCACCGGCCCCCGGGGGTCGCAAGATTGGGAGGCCGGCCCGGGCCTGATGATCTCGGTCAGGAGAAGCGCAAACTTACCTCCCCCAAGGTGTCGTCCCGGGATCTACGGCGCCGCCGCTATGTCCCGCGCCACTGGGTTCTGGAGGCAAGCCGCGGGATGACAGTCTGAGGGAACGGCAGGATGGGGCAAATGCCGCCGACCGGGGACTGTGCCCGCCTTGCCGGACCCGGCGTCCCTGCTATAACGGCCCCAGCCGCTGTTTCAATCCTTTGGAGACCATCCTTCACAGCATGGACCCCGCCGTCATAGTTCTGGCCGAGCGCCTGGCGCGGGGCGAGCGCCTGCTCGGGCTCGATCCCGGCAGCAAGACCATCGGCCTGGCGGTCTCCGATTCCGCCCTCACCGTGGCCTCGCCGCTGGAGACCCTCAAGCGCGCCAAGTTCACTCAGGACGCCGCGCGCCTCGCCGCCGTCTGCGAGGCGTATCGCATCGGCGGCCTCATCATCGGCCTGCCGGTGAACATGGACGGGACCGAGGGGCCGCGCTGCCAGTCGGTGCGCCAGTTGGCCCGCAACCTCACCGAGAAGGCCGGCTTCACCCAGCCCATCGCGTTCTGGGACGAGCGCCTCTCGACCGCCGCCGTCGAGCGCTTCCTGGTCGACGAGGCCGACATGACCCGCAAACGCCGCGGCGAGGTGGTCGACAAGATGGCCGCCGCCTATATTCTGCAGGGCGCGCTCGACGCCATCGCCAGCCATCGCCGCAACCGGGCCTGAGCCGTGCAGGCCCTCGCCACCGCCGTCCTGCCGGTCTTCCTGCTGATCCTGCTCGGCTACGTGATCCGCCGGCGCGGCTGGATCGCCACCGCGTTCTGGCAACCAGCCGAGAAGCTCGCCTACTTCTTCCTGCTGCCGGCGCTGCTGACCTCGACCCTCGCCCAGGCCGACTTCTCCGGCCTGCCGGCCGCCGCCATGGCCGGCGCCGTGGTGCTGGCGATCGCCGCCATGACCGTCCTGCTGCTGCTGTTTCACCTGCTCGGCAGCACCCGCGACGGCCCGGCCCTGACGGCGCTGATCCAGACCGCGATCCGCCCCAACACCTATATCGGTCTGTCGATCCCCTTCGCCCTCTACGACGAGGCCGGCCTCACCGTCGCCGCTCTCGCCGTCGCCGTGGTGGTGCCGACCGTCAACCTCATCTCGGTGACCGTCCTGCTGCGCTTCGGCGGTCACTACGTGGGCCAGAACCCGAACCAGAACCAGACCACCAGCCTGCCGCGCGCCCTGCTGCTCAACCCCATGATCCTCTCCTGCCTGCTCGGCCTGGCGCTGAACCTCAGCGGCATCGGCCTGCCGCCGGTGGCCGGCGAGACCCTGACCATCCTGGCCCGCGCCGCGCTGCCGCTGGCGCTGCTGGCGGTCGGCGCCGGCCTCGATCTCGGCGCCGCCAAGGCCAGCGGCGGCCGGGTTGGCGCCGCCGTGGTGCTGAAGCTCGCCGGGCTGCCGCTGCTCACCGCCGCCAGTTGCTGGCTGCTCGGCGTCGACGGCCTGGCCAGGACCGTCGCCCTGATCTTCGCCGCTCTGCCCGCCGCCACCTCCTCCTATATCCTGGCGCGCCAGATGGGCGGCGCCCCCGGCCTCGTCGCCAACATCCTGACGGTGCAGACCCTGGCCGCCGCCGTCACCCTGCCGCTGCTCATTCTTTTCATCACTTGACCCGGCCCCCTTGGCGGCGGCAAAACCCCGGGCAGTCCTCTTCGCCGCTTAGGAATCCGCCCGATGACCGCTCCCCTTACCGGCCTCAGGGTCTTTGACCTGACTCGCATCCTGGCCGGCCCGACCTGCACCCAGCTGCTCGGCGATCTCGGCGCCGAGGTGATCAAGATCGAGCGCCCGGGCGAAGGCGACGACACCCGCAAGTGGGGGCCGCCCTTCGTGCCGGGCCCCGACGGCGAGGACACCACCGAGAGCGCCTACTTCCTCTCGGCCAACCGCAACAAGCGCTCGGTGACCATCGACATCGCCAAGCCCGAAGGCCAGGATCTGGCCCGCGACCTCATCGGCTTCTGCGACATTCTGGTGGAGAACTTCAAGGCCGGCGGCCTCGCCCGGTACGGCCTCGGCTACGACGACCTGAAGGCCCGCTATCCCGGCCTCATCTACTGCTCGATCACCGGCTTCGGTCAGACCGGCCCCTACGCGCCGCGCGCCGGTTACGACTATCTGGCCCAGGGTATGGGCGGCATCATGTCCCTCACCGGCGAGCCCGAGGGCGAACCGGTGAAGGTCGGCGTCGGCATCGCCGACATCATGTGCGGCATGTACGCCTCCTCGGCCATCCTGGCGGCGCTGCACCACCGCGGCATGACCGGCCAGGGCCAGCACATCGACCTCGGTCTGCTCGACAGCCAGGTCGCCTGGCTGACCTACGAGGGCTCCAACTACCTGACCTCCGGCCAGGTGCCCAAGCGCCAGGGCAGCGAGCACCCCAACATCGTGCCCTACAAGGTCATGCCCTGCGCCGACGGCTACTTCATCCTCGCGGTCGGCAACGACGGCCAGTTCGCGCGCTTCTGCGGCTTCGCCGGCTGCCCCGAACTGGCCCGGGACCCGCGCTTCCGGACCAACGCCGACCGGGTGCGCAACCGCGCCGCGCTCTACGACCTGCTGCCCGAGATCACCCGCCACAAGACCCAGAAGTTCTGGGTCGACGGCCTCGCCGAACTGACCGTGCCGGCCGGACCGGTGAACACCCTCGACCAGGTCTTCGCCGATCCGCAGGTGCTGGCCCGCGACATGAAAATCTCAATGCCCTACCGCGGCAGCCAGAAGGGCGCGGTCGATCTCATCGGCAATCCGATCAAGTTTTCCGAGACCCCAGTCGAATACCGATTCGCCCCGCCGCGCGCCGGCCAGGACAGCGACCGGATCCTCGAGGATTTACTTCATATCGGACCTGAGGAACGTGCCCAACTGCGCGGAAAAGGCGTCATTTAATCGGATACATGAGCACAGTTATCCCCCGCCGGGGAGACGGCGGCTTGCCGCCGGTCATGGCCGGTGTCATAACACCGCTTTAATGACTGATCCTCACGGCAAGACGGCCTCCTACGAAGGCTATCAGCACCGTCACCTGCTCGGAATCGAGGGGCTGGCGGCGCGCGAAATCCTCTTTCTTCTCGACCTCTCCGACAGCTATGTCGGCCTGAACCGCGGTGCGGACAAGAAAACCGACCTGCTGAGCGGTCGCACGGTCATCAACCTTTTCTTCGAAAATTCAACGCGTACCAGGACGTCCTTCGAGCTGGCCGCGAAGCGGCTCTCGGCCGACGTGATCAACATGTCGGTGGCCTGGTCGTCGATCAAGAAGGGCGAGACCCTGATCGACACGGCGATGACGCTGAACGCCATGCACCCCGACGTGCTGGTGGTGCGCCACCCGGATTCGGGCGCCGTGCAGCTGCTTGCCGAGAAGATGAACTGCGCCGTCATCAACGGCGGCGACGGCAGCCACGAGCATCCGACCCAGGCCCTGCTCGACGCCCTCACCATCCGCCGCCGCCTCGGCACCATCGAGGGGCTGCAAGTGGCGATCTGCGGCGACATCGCGCACAGCCGCGTCGCCCGCTCCAACATCCATCTGCTGAACGCGCTCGGCGCGCGGGTCCGCCTCATCGCGCCGCCGACCCTGCTGCCCGGCAGCGTCGAGCGCCTCGGCGTCGAGACCTTCAGCGACATGCGCAAGGGGCTGGAGGGCTGCGACATCGTGATGATGCTGCGCCTGCAGACCGAGCGCATGCAGGGCAGCTACGTACCCTCGACCCGCGAGTATTTCCACTTTTTCGGCCTCGACCAGGAGAAATTGCAGGCGGCCAAGCCCAACGCCCTGATCATGCACCCGGGGCCGATGAACCGCGGTGTCGAGATCGACAGCGAACTGGCCGACGACATCCACCGCTCGGTGATCCGCGAACAGGTGGAGATGGGCGTCGCCGTGCGCATGGCCTGCCTGGAGACGCTCAACCACAACCTGCATGCTGCGCGCCGCCGCCAGGAGCAGGCAGCCCAGTGAGATTCGGCCCAATGAGAATCCATCCGTGACAACGCTTCCGCCTAAGCACCGCACCGCCTACGTGAACGCCCGCCTGCTCGATCCGGCCAGCGGCCTCGACGCGACCGGCGGCCTGCTGGCCGAGGACGGCAGGATCACCGACGTCGGCCCCGGCCTGTTCTCAGACGGCCTGCCCGAGGGCATACAGCGGGTCGACTGCGCCGGCGCCTGCCTGGCGCCCGGCCTGGTCGACATGCGCGTGCAGCTCCGCGAACCCGGCGAGGAGCACAAGGAGACCATGGACAGCGCCGGGCGTGCCGCGGCGGCCGGCGGCGTCACCTCCATGGTCGGCCTGCCCAACACCGAACCGGTGATCGACGACGTCGCCGGAGTCGAGTTCATCGCCCGCCGCGCCCGCGAGGTGAAGGGCGTGAAGGTCTACACCTACGCCGCCGTGACCCGCCAGCTGGAAGGCCGCGAGATCACCGAAATGGGCCTGCTGGCCGAGAGCGGCGCGGTCGCCTTCACCGACGGGCTGAAGCCGGTGGCCGACGCCCAGGTCATGCGTCGCGCCCTGGCCTACGCCACCACCTTCGGTCATCTCATCATCCAGCATCCCGAGGAGCCGAGCCTTTCCGGCGGCGCCATGAACGGCGGCGAGCTGGCCACGCGCCTCGGCCTGCCCGGCATCCCCAAGTTGGCCGAGGTGATGATGATCGAGCGCGACCTGCGCCTGGTCGAGATGACCGGCGGGCGCTATCACGTCGCCCATGTCTCGACCGCCGAGAGCGTCGAGGCGATCCGCCGCGCCAAGGCCCGCGGGCTCAACGTCACCTGCGACACCGCTCCGCACTACTTCGCCCTCAACGAGATCGCCGTGGGCGACTACCGCACCTTCGCCAAGGTCTCGCCGCCGCTGCGCAGCGAGGACGACCGCGTCGCCGTCATGGAAGGCGTCGCCGACGGCACCATCGACGCGGTGGCCAGCGACCACGCCCCGCACGACGTGGAATCCAAGCGCCTGCCCTTCGCCATCGCCGAACCGGGCATCGTCGGCTTGGAAACGCTGCTGCCGCTGTCGCTATTGTTGATGCATTGGGAAAAAGCGGGTTTGCTGGACGTGCTGGCGCGCCTCACCGTGAAGCCGGCGGAGATTCTCGGCCTCAAGGCCGGGCGTCTGGCCAAGGGCGCGCCCGCCGACCTGCTGATCTTCGAGCCGCAGCGCGCCTGGAAGATCGAGCCGGAGAAGTTCGCCAGCAAGTCCAAGAACTCGCCCTTCGAGGGCCTGCCGGTCGAGGGCCGGGTCAAGCGCACCGTGGTCGACGGCCGCACCCTCTTCGAGGCCAACTGAGGCGCCATGCCCGATCCGATCTCCTGGGAGTTTGTCTGGCCCTATCTCGCCGCCGCGCTGGCCGGCGGCTATCTGTTCGGCTCGGTTCCCTTCGGCCTGCTGCTGACCCGCCTCGCCGGCCTTGGTGATGTGCGCCAGATCGGCTCGGGCAACATCGGCGCCACCAATGTACTGCGCACCGGCAACAAGGGCCTGGCCGCCGCCACCCTGCTGCTCGACGGCGGTAAGGGCGCCGCCGCTGTCCTCATCGCCCAGCAGCTGGGGGACCCGGATACGGCCCTCGCCGCCGCCTTCGGCGCCGTGCTCGGCCATCTCTTCCCGGTCTGGCTCGGCTTCAAGGGCGGCAAGGGCGTCGCCACCACGCTCGGCGTGTTCTTGGCCCTCTCGCCGCTGCTCGGCGCCGCCTGCTGCGCGCTCTGGCTCATCGTCGCCTTTGCGACCCGCTATTCCTCGCTGGCCGCCTTGCTGTCGCTCGCCGCCGCGCCGCTGCTCTCCTGGTTCCTGCTCGGCGACCTGCAGATGGTGCAGCTGACCGGCGCCCTCGCCCTCCTGGTCTGGCTGCGCCACCACCAGAACATCCGCCGCCTGCTGACCGGCCAGGAATCGAAGATCGGCGGGAAGAAGGGGTAGACCGCGCACCCGTCGAGCCGGTTGGCGCTGAGGCCGAGAGGCGCCATGAACTCCTCGTGCAGCACTTCTCCGGGATGGGTGGCGATCCTCTTAGCCAAGGCAGTCGACTATCTCCACGTCTTCGGCATCGCCACCGGACCAGACAAAACAGACGCGCCATCGGTCATCGATGCGATTCGACCGCCGGCCCTTGCCGATATATACTAACGTCGTATATACTTTGTCAGCATCAATAGACTTTTCGAGCTTCCATGCCAAAAGACCAAGTCTTCACTTTCAAGCTCGAGTCAGAGCTGCGCAAATCCTTCACCGCCGAGGCGGAGGCTCTCGACCGCCCCGCTTCCCAGGTGCTGCGCGAACTCATGCGCAGCTTCGTCCAAGAGCGCCAAGAACTACGCGACTACGACAGTTTCGTGCGGGAGAAGGTCGCAGAAGGCGATGCCGATGTCGCAGCAGGTCGAATTCTTTCCCATGCGCAGGTAAAGCAGCGCGCCGGGAATCGCCGAGCCCGCCTTCAACAACGCGACAAGGCCGCCAAGAAGCGTCCTGAATGAAGATCGCCTGGGCCCGGGTGGCGACTGAAGGGCGCGAAGTCATCGTCGACTATGTCTTCGAGCGCAATCCGCTCGCGGCGCTCGAGTTGGACGAGAACATCGACCACGCCGTCGAGCAGTTGGGGGACTTTCCGCACCTCTGGTCCCCTGGTCGGGTTCCCGGGACCCGTGAGCGGATCGTCGATGGCGTCTGCCGGATTATCTCTCGCGTAGAAGGCGCCGAGGTCCATATCGTCGCTGTCGTCCACGCCAAGGCGCGGCATCCCTGAGCCGCGGATACGTTTAGATCGTCTGCCTGAACGGACCAAACCCCTTGACCTCTCCCTGGCGCTACGACGATCTTGGGTCGATGGCGGAGAACGATACTAAACCCTTAAGCGATGACGAACGCCTCGACTGGCTGCGGCTGATCCGCTCGGAGAATGTCGGGCCGGTCGTCTTCCGCCAACTCTTGGAGCGCTACGGCAATCCCGCCGCGGCGCTCGAGGCGCTGCCCGATCTGGCGCGCCGCGCCGGCGCCAAGCGCAAGATTCGTGTCTGCCCCGCCGCCGGCGCGGAGGCCGAGGCCGCCGCCGCCCGCAGGGCCGGCATCCGGCTGGTGGCGCTCTGCGAACCGGACTACCCGGCCCTGCTCGGCGCCCTCGACGATGCGCCGCCGCTGCTCAGCCTTCTCGGCGCGCCGGCGACCCTGGCCCTGCCCTCGGTCGGCGTCGTCGGCGCCCGCAACGCCTCGGCCAACGGCCGGCGCCTGGCCGAACGCTTGGGCGCGGACCTCGCCGAAGCCGGCTTCTCGGTGGTCTCCGGCATGGCCCGCGGCATCGACACCGCCGCCCACCTCGGCGCCCTGCCCGCACCCACGGTGGCGGTCCTGGCCGGCGGCGTTGACGTGGTCTATCCGCCCGAGAACGAGGTCCTGCACGCGGAGATCCAAAAGCACGGCGCGGTGATCTCCGAGATGCCGCTCGGCACGGTGCCCCAGGCGCGCCACTTTCCGCGCCGCAACCGCCTGATCTCCGGCCTTTCTCTCGGCGTGGTGGTGGTCGAGGCGGCCAAGCGCTCGGGCTCGCTGATCACCGCGCGCTGTGCCGGCGACCAGGGACGCGAGGTCTTCGCCGTGCCCGGGTCGCCGCTGGATCCGCGCGCTTCCGGCTGCAACCGCTTGATCCGAGACGGCGCCATCCTCATCGAATCCGCCGCCGACGTGATCGACGGTCTGACCGCCCTGCGGCAATCCGCCAGAACGCCCGCATCGACCCGCCGGCAGTTCGACCAGGCACCGCCGCCGCCGCCGGAACCCGGCAATGCGGAGCGCGCCATCATTGAAGAACTCCTCGGCGCGGACCCCGTTCCGGTTGATGACCTGGTGCGGCTGAGCACCCTGCCGATCGCCGCCGTGCATGGCGTTTTGCTGGAACTGGAGCTGGCCGGAAGGGTCGAGCGCCATCCCGGCAACCGCTTTGCGCGGCTTTACAAAGCCCCCGCCGACCCTTTATGAGGACGGGCCTCGCCCACCGGAGGGGCCGGCTGCCTGACTCGGCGCATTGCCGCGGCATCTCGCGCGGCGACGCCTAGATCGGGGCCTCAGCCATAGCGGCGCCCGGCCTTTGGGAACCTGGTAACCAGCAAAGCGAATCATCCGCAGCTCATGAACGTCGTCGTCGTCGAATCGCCCGCCAAGGCGAAAACCATCAACAAGTACCTGGGGCAGGACTACTTCGTCCTCGCCAGCTACGGTCACGTGCGCGATCTGCCGCCGAAAGACGGCTCGGTGCGCCCCGACGAAGACTTCTCCATGTCCTGGCAGGTCGACGAGCGCGGCGAAAAGCGCCTGCGTGAAATCGCCGACGCGGTGAAGAACTCCAAGCACCTCTATCTCGCCACCGACCCGGATCGCGAAGGCGAGGCGATTTCCTGGCACATCGTCGATGAACTGAAACGGCGCAATGTCCTCGAGGGGGTCGATGTCGAGCGGGTGGTGTTCAACGAGATCACCAAGAAAGCCATCGTCGAGGCCTTCAATCATCCGCGCCGCCTGAACCAGGAACTGATCGACGCCTACATGGCGCGCCGCGCGCTGGATTATCTCGTCGGCTTCACCCTGTCGCCGGTGCTGTGGCGCAAGCTGCCGGGCAGCCGCTCGGCCGGGCGCGTGCAGTCGGTGGCGCTGCGGCTGGTCGCGGAACGCGAAGCCGAGATCGAAGTTTTCCGGGCTCAGGAATACTGGTCCATCGACGTGAACCTGCTGAATGTCGAGGGCGCGCCCTTCAGCGCCCGCCTCAGCCAGCTCGACGGCGCCAAGCTCGACAAGTTCGGCCTGCCCGATGAGACTGCGGCCAAGGCTGCGGTGCAAAAGCTTGAAGCCGCCACGCGCTTTGCCGTGGTCCAGGTCGAGCGCAAGCAGTCCAAGCGCAATCCCTATCCGCCCTTCACCACCTCGACGCTGCAGCAGGAAGCCTCGCGCAAGCTCGGTTTCGGCGCGACGCGCACCATGCGGGTGGCGCAGCGGCTCTATGAAGGCATCGATCTGGGCGGCGAGACAACCGGCCTCATCACCTATATGCGGACCGACGGCGTGACCATGGCGCAGGAGGCTCTGGACGGCGCCCGTGCCCTGATTTCCAACGACTACGGCGATCCCTACCTGCCGGAGGCGCCGCGCCAGTACAAATCGAAACAGAAGAACGCCCAGGAAGCCCACGAGGCGATCCGTCCGACCGACCTCTTCCGCCGGCCCAAGGAGATGGCTTCCTACCTAGACGACGACGGGCGCAAGCTCTACGAGCTGATCTGGAACCGCACGGTGGCCTGCCAGATGGCCAGCGCCGAACTCGATCAGGTGGCCGTGGACATCGAGGTTGACGGCAAGGTCGCCCAGCTGCGCGCCAACGGCTCCATCGTCACTTTCGAGGGCTTCCTGAAGGTCTACCAGGAAAGCCGCGACGACAAGGAAAGCGACGACGGGAACGGCAAGCCCGGCGACAAGCGCCTGCCGAAACTGACCGAGGGCGACGCCGTCAGGCGTGAGGAAGTATTGCCGGAGCAGCACTTCACCCAGCCGCCGCCCCGCTACACCGAGGCCAGCCTGGTGAAGAAGATGGAGGAACTCGGCATCGGCCGCCCCTCCACCTATGCCTCCATCCTGCAGGTGTTGCAGGACCGCGACTATGTCCGCCTCGAGCGCCGCCGCTTCGTGCCGGAAGACCGTGGCCGCCTGGTGGTCGCCTTTCTGTCCAGCTTCTTCGAGCGCTACGTCCAGTACAATTTCACCGCGGAGATGGAAGAGCGGCTCGACGACATCTCCGGCGGGCGTGTCGACTGGCGGCTCGTGCTGCGCGATTTCTGGGAGGCCTTCCACACCGCTGTCGAGGGCGCCAGCGATCTCTCCATCACCCAGGTGATCGACGCGCTGGACGAAGACCTCGGCCCGCACTTCTTTCCGGTCGACCCGGACAATCCCGACAAGAACCCGCGGGCCTGCCCGTCCTGCCAGGAGGGCCGCCTGGGCTTGCGCCTCGGCCGCAACGGCGGCTTTATCGGCTGCTCCAACTATCCGGACTGCCGCTTCACCCGCCCGCTGGCGGTGCCCGGCGAGGAAGATGACATCGGCGTCGACCTGACCAATCCAAAGGTGCTGGGCGACGATCCGGAAACGGCAAAGCCGGTCACCCTGCGCAAGGGCCCCTTCGGCGTCTACCTGCAGCTCGGCGAGCCCGAGGGCGATGAAAAACCCAAGCGCGCCTCGCTGCCCAAAACCATGGCGCCCGCCGAGATCGATTTGCAGACCGGCCTCGCCCTGCTCGCCCTGCCGCGCGACGTCGGCGCCCACCCGGAAGACGGCAAACCGATCACCGCCGGCATCGGGCGCTATGGCCCCTATGTGAAGCACGGCTCGGTCTATCGCTCGCTGACCGAAGGCGACGACGTGCTGACCGTCGGCTTGAACCGCGCCGTCACCTTGATCGCCGAGGCGCCACAGCGCCGCGCCGCCGGCCGCCAGCTCGGTGAGCACCCGGAGGACGGCAAGGTGGTCAGCCAGGGCAAGGGCCGCTTCGGCCCTTACGTGAAGCACGCCAAGCTCTATGCCACCATCCCGCCGGAAATCGATCCGGAAAGCGTGACCCTGGAGCAGGCGCTCGAGCTGCTGAGGGTCCAGGCCGAGAAGAAGGCGGCCAAGGGCGGCACCAAGAAAGCCCCGGCGAAGAAAAAGGCCACGAAAAAGAAAGCGGCGAAGAAAAAGGCGCCCGCCAAGAAAGCGGCGGCAAAGAAGAAGGCCGCCGCGAAAAAGAAAGCCGCCGCACCGAAGCCCGGCGATAAGACGGCGGTCGACTAGCCTTGGCCGCAAAGAAGGATACCGCCGGCAAGGCCGCCGCCGCTCCCTTCCCCAGCAAGGAACAGGTTCTCGCCTTCATCAACGAAAGCGGCGAACCCGTCGGCAAGCGGGAGATCGCGCGCGCCTTCAAGATCAAAGGCAGCAACGAACGCATTCGCCTGAAGGCCCTGCTCAAGGAGATGCGCCAGGACGGCCTGCTGGCGAAGCAGCCGCAGCGCCGCCTCGCCGCGCCGGGCCATCTGCCGTCGGTGCTGGTGGTCGAGATCGCCGGGCTGGACGAGGACGGCGAACTGCTGGCCCGCCCGACGGTTTGGGATGACGACAAGGGCGCACCGCCGCGTATCTACCTGGCCCCTGAAAAGCGCAGCCGCGCCGCCCTGGCGGTCGGCGAGCGGGCGCTGGTGCGCCTCAAGCGCGCCGACGACGACAGCTACGAGGCTCAGGTCATCCGCAAGCTGGACCGCCAGACCCAGCGGGTTCTCGGCGTCTATCAGGTCGGCAGCGAGGGCGGCCGCCTGCGGCCCACCGACAAACGCTCGAAGAAAGACTTCGTTCTGCGGTCGTCGGATACCCAGGGTGCCGAACCCGGCGAACTGGTACTGGCGGAGATTCTGCCGGCGCGCCGCCAGCGCGACAGCCTCGGCCTGCGCAGCGTGCGCGTGGTCGAGCGGCTCGGCCGCGGCGACGACCCCCGGTCGCTGAGCCTCATCACCCTGCACGAGCACGGCCTGATCAGCGAGTTTCCCGAGAAGGCCGTGACCGAGGCGGAGGCCGCCGAGGCGGCGCCGCTGGGCAAGCGCCAGGATCTGCGCGACCTCCCCCTGGTCACCATCGACGGCGCCGATGCCCGCGACTTCGACGACGCCGTCTTCGCCGAGCCCGACGAAGACCCGAAGAATCCGGGCGGCTGGCATCTGCTGGTCGCCATCGCCGACGTCGCCCACTACGTCACGCCGGACAGCGCCCTCGACCGCGCCGCCTACGCGCGCGGCAACTCGACCTACTTTCCCGACCGTGTCCTGCCGATGCTGCCGACGGCGCTGTCGAACGGCTGGTGCTCGCTGAACCCGCGCGAAGACCGCCCCTGCATGGCGGTGCATTTCTGGATCGACGCCGAGGGCGAGATGCGGCGCCACAGGTTCGTGCGCGGCCTCATGCGCTCCGCCGCCCGCCTCACCTACGAGGAGGTCCAGGCGGCGCGCGACGGCGCGGGGGACGGCGAGCAGGGGGAAGTGCTGGATGCCGTGCTGCCGGGCCTCTATGGCGCCTTCGGCGCCCTGCTGAAGGCCCGCCATGCCCGCGGCACTCTGGAACTGGACCTGCCCGAGCGCAAGATCCGCCTCACCGAGGATGGCCGGGTGGCGGCCATCGAGGCGCGCACGCGGCTCGACAGCCATCGCCTGATCGAGGAATTCATGATCGCGGCCAACGTCGCCGCCGCCAAGGAACTGGAGCGGCTGCGTCTGCCCTGCATGTACCGCATCCACGACAAGCCGGACCCGACCCGTCTGGCGGCCCTGGCCGAGGTGCTGCGCGATCTCGGGCTGCGCTTCACCGCCACCCAGGTGGTGCGGCCGCGCAATCTCACCCAGTTGCTCACCAAGGTCGAGGGCAAGCCCGAGGCGCCGCTGGTCAACGACCTCATCCTGCGGGCCCAGAGCCAGGCGGTCTACAGCCCCGACAACATCGGCCACTTCGGCCTCGCGCTCACCCACTACGCCCACTTCACCTCGCCGATCCGGCGCTACGCCGACCTGTTGGTGCACCGGGCCCTGATCAGCGGCCTGAAACTGGGCGACGACGGGCTGCCGCCCGGCAGCGAGCCCCTGTTCGAGGAAATGGGCGGCCACATCAGTGCCACCGAGCGCAGTTCGGCCGCCGCCGAGCGCGATGCCGTGGACCGCTTCACCGCGGCCTTCCTGCACGACCAGATCGGGGCCAGCTTCGCCGGGCGGGTCAACGGGGTGACGCGCTTCGGCCTGTTCGTCACCCTCGACGACAGCGGCGCCGACGGCCTCATTCCCATCAGCACCCTGCCCAGCGACTTTTACCGCCACGTCGAGGCCCGCCACGCCCTGGAGGGCGAACGCTGGGGGCGCGTCTATCGCCTCGGCGACCGCCTGCGGGTCAAGCTGCTGGAGGCCGAGCCGATGACCGGCGGCCTGATTCTCGCCCTCGACGAAGAAGCCGACCAGAACCGGGGGGAGCGGCCGCAAAGAGCCCGGAAAACTTCGACGAATACGCCGGCTGGGCGATCTCCCGCCCGATCCGGTGTCAAAACCGGCACGCAGACCCGAAAAAAGCCACAAAGCGCCTCTAAAAGCACCAAAAGAGGCAAGGCGAAAGCCGCGGCGCGTAAGACGGGGGGCAACAAGCGTCGGCGATGACCAGCCGACTGTTACCCGGGCGTTAACGAATCCTTGACCCCGCCTGGGGCTAAATAGGGCGCTAATTCGGGTCAAATGCTTCAAGACAAACGAAATTGCGCTTTGCGCAGTGTTAACGAAGTCGTTTATTGTCGAAGCCGCAGGGAGCGCAAGGGGTTGCAGAGATTGCGGACGTCATTCGGGCTGTTCAGCCGCCAATGGTTGCCGGTATTCGATTTTCACGGCCTGCTTCGCCGGGCCGGGCCGCTCTGCATTGCGTTCCTCATGGTGGCCTGCGCCTCGCAGGACAGCACCGCGCCGATCGGCTACGACGAGGCCCGGGCGGAGCACCTGTTCAGCGCCAGCTATCAGTACGTCAGCGAGATCTATATTGAGGAAGTCGCCGTCGCTGATCTCGCCGTCGCCGGCATGAGCAGTCTGGCCAGCATCGATCCGGCCATCGGCATCGACCGCGACGCCGACCGCCTGAGGATCAGCATCAATGATATTTCCATGGCCAGCTATCCCCTGCCCGACGAAGACGACGCCCAGGCCTGGGGCGCCTTGACCGCCGCGGTGATCTCCGCCGCCCGCTATCACTCCCCGGATCTCAACTCAGCCGAACCGGAGCAGCTCTACGAAACGGTGTTCGACGGCCTGCTGAGCCAGCTCGACAGCTATTCCCGTTATGCCGGGCGCGACGCCGCCCGGGAGCACCGCGCCAGCCGGGAAGGTTTCGGCGGTATCGGCGTGCGCATCCGCCTCATCGAAGAGGGCGTGCTCGTGCTCTCCGTCATGGAGGACACCCCGGCACAGGACGCCGGCTTGAAGCAGGACGATGTCATTGTCGCCATCGACGAAGAGAGCGTCGCCGGCCTGTCCCAGCGGGAGGTCGTCAACCGCCTGCGCGGGCGCACCGGCACCGAGGTCGCCCTGTCGATCGAACGCGAGAGCGCAACGCCGATTTCGATTGCTGTGGTGCGCACCCATATCGTGCCGCAGACGGTGACCTACCGGCGCGAGGGCAACCTCGGCTATATCAAGATGACCGGCTTCAACAACGGCACCGCCAACGGCCTGCGCCAGAAGATCCGCCAGGCGCAGAACGAGATTGGCGACGATCTCAACGGCTTCATCCTCGATCTGCGCGGCAATCCGGGCGGTCTCTTGGAACAGGCCATCGCCGTATCCGATATCTTCGTGACCAGCGGCCGGATCGTCTCCACGCACGGGCGCCACAACGACAGTCATCAGTACTTCCGCGCCAAGAGCGACGACCTGACCAAGAGCGCGCCCCTGGTGGTGCTGATCGACGGCGGCTCGGCCTCGGCCGCGGAGATCGTCGCGGCGGCGCTGCAGGATTCAGGACGCGCCGTGCTGGTCGGCAGCGCCTCCTTCGGCAAGGGCACCGTGCAAACGGTGCAGCCGCTGCCCAATACCGGCGAGTTCATCCTCACCTGGGCGCGATTCCACGCGCCTTCGGGCTATGCCCTGCACCGCCGCGGCGTGCTGCCGGACATCTGCACCACCGGCGACGTCGCCACTTCCGCCGACGTCATGAACCTGATCAACAGCGGCGCCCTGCCCATTGCGATGGACCTGCGCCGTCTGGACATCGACAGCAACGACGACGACGCCGTCGAGGCCCTGCGCGCCAACTGCCCGGCCCGCGAAGGCGATGCCGAAATCGACGTGACGGTGGCGCGCCAGCTGCTTGAAGAGCCCGGCCTTTACGCCCGCGCCCTGCACGGCCTGCCGGACACCGCCGCCAGTACCCACAGCGCCCCGGTCGGCTCCGGCTCCTAAATTTAGGTACAACGTCCTATAAATGCGGCGGCGCGCCTTCCCGCCCGCGAGCAAGCTTGACACCGGGCCAGGGCACAGTATTTTCCCGGCAACCTCGATGAGTTCTGTTAAAGGATAGCGGACATGGCCAAGCCAGCGACGCAACTGATCAAGATGGTGAGCACCGCGGACACGGGCTATTTCTATGTGGCCAAGAAGAACCCGCGCACCATGACCGAAAAGCTTGCGATGAAGAAGTACGACCCGGTTGCGCGCAAGCACGTGGTCTTCAAGGAATCGAAGATGAAGTAAGCAGGCTTTCCCTGCTTAGCGAAGTCCGGCGGCCGCCCCACCAGGGCGGCCGTTCTGCTTTAGGGGAGTATCAATCGCCGGCCGCGGGGACGTTCGCCTGGCGCTGCGTGAGCTGTTCGAGCTCGGCCGAGTTGACGCAGTTGCGGCCCCGCGCCTTGGCGCGGTAGAGCGCCTCGTCGGCGCGTCCGATAATCGACTCCGCGGGCTCCGTGGGATCCCGGGTCGTCGCCACGCCGACCGAAATCGTGACCTCGAGCCGGCCGACCGCCGCGCTCGTCACCGTAAAGGGCGCCTCACCGACCAGGGCGCGGACACGTTCGGCGACGTTGAGCGCGATCTCGACGTCGGCGTCGGGCATGACGATGACAAACTCCTCGCCGCCGAAGCGCGACACCAGGTCAATGTCGCGCACGCCTTTGGTGACCCGCTTGGCCAGTTCGATGAGCACCTCGTCGCCGGCATTGTGTCCGTGGGTATCGTTGATGTCCTTGAAGTGGTCGAGGTCGAACATCAGGATCGACACCGGTTTCACCGACTCGGCGATCTCCATGACCTTGCGGTCCAGGTGCGCGTTCATGTAACGGCGGTTGTAGACGCCGGTCAGGGTGTCGGTATAGGCCAGCGCCACCGAGCGCTGCAGCATCTCGCGCAGCTTGTCGTGGTAGCGGCGGCGGCGAATCTGGGTCTTGGTACGGGCGCGCAGCTCATTTCGGTCGATCGGCTTGATCAGATAGTCGGTGACGCCGATCTCCAGCCCCTTGGGCAGGCGCGGCAGGTCTTCCTCGTCCAGCAGCAGCAGGATCGGCACGTGCCGGGTATCGTCCTGCGAGCGGAAATGAGAGCACAGCCTGAGGCCGTCCTCCTGGCCCAAATGCAGACTCACGATCAACAGATCGAAGGCCTCCTCCTGCGCTGCCTCCAGGGCCGCGCGGCTGCTCTTGACGTGGCGCGTTCGATGACCGTCTTCAGCCAGGAAGTTCTGGACTTTACCGGCCAGGGTTTCGCTGGAATCCGCCAACAGGACACGGGCGTCCGTAAGGTTGCCGGTGGTCTCGAGGTCGGCCTCGGCCAACAACTCGCCGTCGCCGCTGGCGGCCTGGCGAACCCGCAGTTCGTCCATCATCTGCTTCAGGCGCGCCAGGGAACGCACCCGGGCGAACAGTGCGATGTCGTTGACCGGCTTGGTCAAGAAGTCGTCCGCCCCGGCCTCCAGACCGCGCACGCGGTCGGAGACGTCGCTCAGCGCCGTCACCATGACCAGGGGGATGTGGCTGGTCTCCGGATCCGACTTCAGGCGCTGGCACAGCTCGAAGCCGTCCATGCCGGGCATCATAACGTCGCTGAGAATCAGATCGGGCGCTTCGCTGTGCGCCAGCTCAATGGCCGCGGGCCCATTGGAAGCGGTCACCACGTCGAAATACTCGGCGGTCAGCTTGACCTCGAGCAATTTGACATTCGCGGGAATGTCATCGACGACCAGAATCCGGGCGGTCATGAAATAAGGGACCTCAGCGCGGTTAGTTGAGGAACCGCTCGACGGTCTCCAGGAAATTGGTGACGGAAATCGGCTTGGCGATATAGGCCTCGCAGCCGCCCTCACGGATCTTCTCTTCATCGCCCTTCATGGCGAAGGCGGTGACGGCGACGACCGGAATCGCTTTCAGAGTGTCGTCTTCCTTGATCCACTTCGTGACCTCGAGGCCGGAAACCTCGGGCAACTGGATGTCCATGAGGATCAAGTCGGGATGATGTTCGCGCGCCATACGCAGCGCCTCCATCCCGTCCTTGGTCTGCAGGATGTTGTAACCGTGCGCCTCGAGCAGGTCGTGGAAGAGCTTCATGTTCAGCTCATTGTCTTCCACGATGAGGACGGTCTTCGGCGCCCCCGGCTCTTTGACGATACTCGTTCCATTCATCATGATTTTTTGCCCTGCCCAATAGGACCCTTGCTTGGTGGGCACTGTCCTGGTCAAAGACGGTACCAACTGTTCCTGGACCGCCGGCCACCCTCACAGAGCGTCTCTGCACAAGGCCCTAGCGCCGGTATTTAATCGTTGATAGAGGGATAAAGTTAATTTTTGGTAAGCTTTGGTCAAATTCCTGCTGTTTTCGCGGCACAAAAGCGATCTAAAAAAGGTAGAGAATTCATGCAGATCGGGGTCGATCTTGGCGGCACGAAAATCGAAGCCGCAGCGTTAAGCGGCGATGGCAGGCTCCTTTTTCGCGAGCGCATCGCGACCCCACGTCAAGACTACGACGCCACCATAGACGCGATTGCTGCATTGGTTCAACAGGTTGAGCGGACCGTCGGCAAGCGTGGCAGCGTCGGTGTCGGCATTCCCGGCGCGCTGTCTGCCACCACGGGTTTAATCAAGAATTCCAGCGCAACCTGGCTGCTGGACAAACCTCTGGATCGCGACATCGCCGCCGCCCTTGGCCGCCCGGTCCGGGTGATGAACGACGCCAACTGCCTGGCGATCTCGGAAGCCGCCGATGGCGCCGCCGCCGGCATGGCGGTGGTCTTCGGGGTGATCCTCGGCACCGGCTGCGGCGGCGGCCTCGTGGTCGCCGGCCGGCCGCTGACCGGCTGCAACGCCATCGCCGGCGAGTGGGGCCACAATCCCCTGCCCTGGCCGAGCGACGGTGAGCGGCCCGGCCCCGACTGCTACTGCGGCAAGCGCGGCTGTATCGAGACCTTCCTCTCCGGCCCCAACCTGGCGCGGGACTACCGCGAAGCCGGCGGCAGCGCCGCCACGGCCCAGGAACTGATGGCCCAAGCGGCTGAGAAAGAACCCCTGGCGCTGGCGACTCTCGCCCGCTACGAGGACCGCCTGGCCCGCGCCCTGGCCCATGTCATCAACATTCTCGATCCGGACGCGGTGGTGCTCGGCGGCGGCCTGTCAAACGTGGAGCGCCTCTACGTGAACCTGCCGGGATTGCTGCCCCGCCACGTCTTTTCCGATCACGTGGCGACCCGGATCCTCAAGGCCCGCCACGGCGATTCCAGCGGCGTCTTCGGCGCCGCCCGGCTGTGGCGCCCGGAGGAACTGCCCACCGCCCTGGCCGGGGCGGCCTGAGCCTTGCCCGGGCTGTGCCGCGACTGTCTGGAAACCTTCCCGGAGCCGCCGCCGGCCCCAAGCGCGGGCGAACCCGGGCAGCCGCGGCGCTGCCCCGCCTGCGGCGGCCCGCGCCTGCTGTGGCACCCGCAGCTGGACCGGCTGTCGCTGGCGCATATCGACTGCGACGCTTTCTATGCCAGCGTCGAGAAGCGCGACCGTCCGGAACTGCGCGACAAGCCGGTGATCGTCGGCGGCGCCCGGCGCGGCGTGGTGGCGGCCGCCTGCTATGTCGCCCGCATGTACGGCGTACACTCCGCCATGCCGATGTTCAAAGCGCTGAAAGCCTGCCCAGACGCGGTGGTCATCCGCCCCGACATGGCCAAGTACGCCGAGACCGGCCGCGCCATTCGCGACCGCATGCTGGAACTGACGCCGCTGGTCGAGCCGCTGTCCATCGACGAGGCCTTTCTCGACCTCTCGGGAACCGAGGCGCTGCACCACGGCTGGCCCGCGCGCAGCCTGGCCCGGCTGGTGAAGGGCATCGAGGAGGAGATGGGGCTCACCGCCTCCGTCGGGCTCAGCTACAACAAGTTCTTCGCCAAGATCGCCTCGGACCTGGACAAGCCGCGCGGCTTCGCCGTGCTCGGTGTCGACGCCGCGGAATGCTTCCTGGCGGAACAGCCGGTCAGCATCATCTGGGGTGTCGGCAAGACGCTGCGCGCCGGCCTGGCGCGCGACGGCATCACCCTGGTGCGCCACCTGCTGCCGCTGTCGGAAACCGAACTGACGGCGCGCTACGGCCGCATCGGCCGGCGCCTCTATCACTTCTCCCGCGGCGAGGACGACCGCGGCGTCAATCCGCATTCGCCAACCAAGAGCATCTCCTCGGAAACCACCTTCAATCAGGATATCTCGGCGCCGCAGGTGTTGCTGGAACGCCTCTGGCCGCTCTGCGAAAAAGTCGCCCGCCGCCTCAAGCGTGCCGAGCTCGCCGGCGCCGCTGTGCAACTGAAGATGAAGACCCGCGACTTTCGCCTGCTATCGCGCTCGCGCCGCCTCGGCGGCGCCACCCAGATGGCCGAGGAACTCTACCGCACGGCCGCGCCGCTGGTGCAGCAGGAGGCGGACGGGCGCGCCTTCCGCCTGATCGGCATCGGCGCGGCGGATCTGGTCCCGGCCGATCAGGCCGACCTGCCGGACCTGCTCGATCCGGGCCGCGAGAGACGGGCGCAGATCGAGCGGGTGATGGACCAAGTGCGCGCCAAGCTCGGCGACCGGGCGATCCTCAAGGGACGCGCCCTCGCGCCGCGCCACCCACCAGTGCCCTCATCAAAGAAGGACTGACGTTTGTTCCTGCGCCCGGCGGCCGGGATCAGCGGCCAGAATCAGCACTCGGAATCAGCACTCGGGATCAGCACTCCGGACTCGGCAGCGCGGCCAGTTCGGTGAGATCGGCGTCGAGGACGAAATCGCCGTAGTCCAGGCGCATCTCGTCGACCACGCCATTGGCAAAGAGCCGCAGCCCCTGTTCCTGTTCGGGCTCGACGCTCTCGGCACCGGCGCCGAAGAACGCGAGATTGACGCGCCAGGACGGTACCCCCGCGATCAGCGGGCTCTCCAGCCGTGGTGGCGTCTCCGCGCCGAGACGGCGCGACAGCGCCGCCGAGACTCCGAAAAGGCCTTCCTCGCCGGAGCCGTCGAAGACCAGAGTCCAAATCGGCGCCGCGCCGGCCTTGGCTTGTTCGAGGACGTGCAGGCTGTGGGCCGTTGGAAACAGCGTCCCCTTGGGCAGGTCGACCTCACGGCCCTCCGGCTCGCGGAACACGGCGCGGCCACTGCCGTCAGCCTCAATTTTCGCCTCACCGCGCAGGGACTCGTTCTGGCCGCTGCCGTCGAAGCGCCGGATGAAAAAACGATAGCGCGAGCCGTCCTTGGCTTCCCAGGACGAAAGGCTCCAGCCGAAAGTGACTGAGATGCCGTCTTCGTACAGCAGCGCGATGCGGAACTTCTGGCTGACCGCCCAGCCGTCGCAGACGTTCTTCCATTCGAACTCGAAACGCCCGGCCGCCTCGACCACCGGGCTGGAAGACTTGAGACTGCCCAGCGACAGCGCGTAGACCGCCTTGTGCGGCAGCAGCACCTCCTGCGCCGCCGCGGCGGCGGAAACGGCAGCGCCGCAGCAGACTGTGAACGCCACGAGCAGCGCTGAAGAAATCCGTCGCATTCAAAACCCCCGGTCGGCCCGCATCTTAGCGCAAGCTGGCGCAAGACCTAAACCCCAAGTGATTGATATTCTGCTAAAAATCAAGCGCGCGAAAGTGTCGCCGGCCGGCGCGGCCGTGGCGCTCGACTCCTGGCCGCGGGGCACAACTTGCCGCGCGGACGGCAAGCCGTGCCGGGCGCGATCCCGGAGTTTCTTCCTAACTGCCTGGAATCGCGGCCAAAAGCCCATGGCCCGGACTTTGCATACTGGAGAGGTGTTTCAATCAGCCGCCTGGCAGGACCTGATCCGATGATTCCCAGCATGCTGGACGATGTGAAGATCGAAAATCTTATCCGCCCTGACAGCCTGCCTCAGCTCTGCTCGGTGGCCGACCGCCTGCGCCGCCTCGCCCAGGACGCGCCGCAAGCCTTGGGCGCTTCGGGCCTCCGGCTGCTCGACGATCTGCTGGCCGCCGCCGCCGAAGCCGAACAGTCCATGGCCCTGCAGCGCGCCCGTATTCGTCACCTCGAATCGCTCTCGGTGACGGACGAACTGACCGGCCTGCTCAATCGCCGCGGCTTCGAGACCGAACTGACGCGCGCGCTGGCCCGTGCGCAGCGCAACGACGAGGCCGGCCTGCTGTTGATGTACGATCTCAACCACTTCAAGGCGATTAACGACACCTACGGTCATCCGGCCGGCGACGCCATCCTGCGCGCCGTCGGCCAGACGTTGCTGCGCAACACGCGGGACAGCGACTACGTCGCCAGGGTCGGCGGCGACGAGTTCTCCGTGATCATGACGAATACGTCGCTGGCCCAGAACGAGCGGCTCGCCAGCAAGCTGACCGATCTTGTCAACGGCCTGCACGTGCCCTGGCAGAACAAGACGCTGCCAGTCTCCACCGGCTTTGGCATGACAGCCTACAACAGGGCCAGCCAGCCCGAGACCCTGCTCTTCTTGGCCGACCAGAACCTCTATCGGAGCAAGGCGCCGCGCCTGCTGTAGCTCGCGATCCGGTCTGCGCGGTCAGGGCTCTGCCACGACGTCAGCCCGAACAGTCCGCTCCGCCGGCGCTTCAGCCTGCGGCGAGCCACGCCTCGGCGTCCTCGGCTTCGGCGCGCTCGAAGCTTTTGATCTGAATGCCGGGGAACAGCGCGCCCTCGATCTCGGCAGCGGTCCGCAGCCAGCTTTCGTCGCAGAGCACCGCGCAGCGATCGAACTTGCCGAGCAGTCCGAACAGCTTCGGAAGGCGTTGCAGTTCGACGCCGATGGCCCCGAGGCTTGGCATGGAAAAATCGGTGATCGTGTAGAGCATCTTTCCGTTGGTCACATCTTCGGACTTGGCGATCAAATCGTCTAAGGCAGCGCGCATCGCGTCGGCGTCCAACGTTCCGCTGAGCTCGATATCGACGCGGTTCGGTGACGGCTTCGTGACCCTGAGCATCGGCATCTCCTGCGATCGGTTTCCGGGAAGGCCGCCCGGTTACTCCGGGCATCGGGCAGGTCACAGACTAGAGCACAAACGACCCCCCCTGTATCTGATATCCATCAAATACGCGGTGACAGTTGCGCTCCGCGCCCGTGAGAGACCGTTTAGCGCCGGCAGGCAAACGTGCCATCATTCTCCCTTGCGGCCGCGCAGGTCGAAAAGCAGCTTAGACGAGACGGAGAGACCCGGGAATGAGCGATGCGAAGAATTCAGCCCTTCTATCTGCGAAAGAGGCGATGACACAGTTCGGCGTCTTCAGCCGCCACGAGTTCATGGCAAATGGTGAATTGCGGTTTCGCTTGGCGGGCGCCGATGGCAGCGGCTGCGCCCGAACCGTCGCCGGTCGCACCGGTGGTTGGCAGAACAGCCATAAACACGAGCGTTCGCGGGAGACCTACATCGTCCAATCCGGATGGATGCTGTTGGCATCGCTTCGAGAAGGCATCGCACAGTTTCACAGACTGGCGCCCGGCGAGATTGCCGCCGCCCAGCCTGGCGTCCCGCACAATGTCTACTTACCTGCTGCTGCCGTAATCCACACGGTCAAGCATGGCGATGTAGGAACTGGCGATTGGGTTGCCTGCCCGACGCTCGATCACGCGACGAAGGCGCTGAGCGAGGCGGAGGCACTGGAGAAGATCGCCTCCCGGCAGAGCGCTTGAAGCCGTCATGGTCCTTGGGTCGGTGGTGATGGTTCGGCTGGCGGAAGCATCCCGGCCGCCGGACGAAAGACTGACGTGACCCGAGGCGGCAGAGCGATGCACCCTCGCCATCTTCTCCTGCCACTATTCTGTCATTCGCCTTGAAATAAGGAAATTGTGGACCAACGGACATGGACGATCCGCGCGGCGCCGACATCACCGGCCGATACATCCGGTTTGCCAAGGAGGAAGCCCGAGGCCGCTCACCGCTTTACGAGGCCTTGGCGCTTGGCGTGGCAGGAGACCGCGAAGCGGTCGAGTTTCTGCTGACGCTCCCAGCGGAAAAACGACAACCGAACCTTCTGCTGGCCACGGTTCGACACTTGTTCGGTACACCGGCGGGCTGGGCACAGTTTCGCGACACGCTCTTGAGGCATCCCGAAACGGTGCGTTCGCTCATGCTGGAGCGCTCGACGCAAACCAACGAACCGGCGCGGTGTGCAACGCTGCTGCCTGTCCTGGCACAGTTGCCGCAACCCTTGGCGCTGCTCGAGGTAGGCGCGTCCGCCGGGCTGTGTCTCCTTCCCGATCGCTATGGTTACGATTACGGAAGCAGGGTCGTGCGGCCCCGAGGAAATCCAGGGGCGTTGCCGACCTTCACGTGCTCGGCCAGCGACGCCACCCCGTTGCCGGCGGCAATGCCAAAGGTCGTCTGGCGTGCGGGGCTGGACCTGAATCCTCTTGATGCCGCAAATCCATCGCAAGCTGCATGGCTTGAGACGCTGGTTTGGCCGCAACAAGAGAGTCGGCTCGCCAATCTGCGGGCGGCATTAAAGATTGCGGCTATGTTCAAGCCTCGGCTTGTGAAGGGCGATCTGCTCGGGGATGCACTTGACCGCCTCTGCCGAGAAGCCCCCGAGGGCGCCACCCTCGTTGTTTATCATACAGCCGCTCTTGCCTACGTCTCCAGTCCGGCCGACAGACAAGCATTCGCGGAGAGGGTGACCGGCCTCTGCCACTTTTGGATTTCGAATGAGTCCCCACGCGTGTTCCCACTGATCGCGGACCACACCCGGCCCCGCGGAAAGACCGGGCGCTTTTTGCTGTCGGTCAACGGATCGCCTGTCGCCTGGACGGATCCACACGGCGCCGCGCTCGATTGGATCGCAGACGAACCTTGAACGGTGGTTGGCGGCGCGCTCCCAACCTCCCGCCGGCAATCGCCGGTCGCTCGCTATGACGCTCCGTCCGCGACAGCCGTCAAGTCGGGAGGCGCGGCCTCTGCGTCGATCTTTGGCGTGGCCGCATCGTCGTGTAGGATCGCCGGGCGATGTCACAAGCCCCCAAACGCCTGCCGCGCGCCATCCGACTCGATTCCTCCGACCGGCAGGTTTTCGAGCAGGCCTGCCTGCCCGGCGAGTGGGCCCTGCCCGGCAGCTTCGCCTTCGCCGATTGCGACCCCACGCGTCTGGAAGGCAAGGCGCAGATCGCCTTCAGGACCGCTTGGCTGGGCCTGACTTCCTTCGGCTTCACCACCCTGGTGGAGGTGGCCGAAATCGAGGAGGCCGAGTTCTTCGCCGCGGTCGAACGACTCGCCCGCCACTTGCAGTCCGCCTACGGCGCGCCCAGTCTTGGCCTCGCGCTGACCGCCGCGCGCCGGGAACTGGAAGACGCCGCCGGGCTCTGCGACCACAAGACCGGCACCCTGCTGGCGCTGGAGCGCGTGCCGGCGACGGAAGGCTTCGTCGAGCGCATCCGCGTCATCGAGCCGGCCCGGGCCAAGGACCACGCCAGGATCTGGGAACTCGCCGGGGACGACACCGGCAGCGGGGGATGACACGCGCGGTATCGGCCCTCCACCCGGGAACGGTCCGGACGATACCGTCCACACACCGCGCCATGGGCACCGCCGCAGCGCGGCACAGGCCCGCGCCAAGGACTGGGAAGTCGCCGGAGACGGCGTTGGCAGCGGCCAGCACCGCGAACTGGCCCAGATTGCTGCGGCGAAGTTGCCAATTCCCCAGACAGGCGGAACAGCAGAACCGGCGGGGTTTGTCGCGGTCCTATCGTACCGACCCCTGGAAATACGCACCTGAGCGGTGAAGGAGGCAGGCAGAAAGACCTTGCGCCCACTGTAGATTCTGTATCACCATCAATTTGCGGTTTAACAGCTTGGCGATGCGTTGTGCGTTTCTTGAAGTTATCGTATCTCGTCTTGGCACTCCTGGCGCTCGGCGCTGTGGAGCGGCCGGCATCTGCCGCCACCAGTTCGGCGCAGGTCGCGGTGGCGGTCGATATCGCCCTGGCTGCCGTCAACTACGGCCCGCAACGCATCGTTCATCCCGGACATGTAAGAACCCACCGGACCCTGCCGCCCGGCGACACGAATTTGGCGCTCTGCAAGATACTTTGCGCCCTGGCTGTGTCCCAGTCAGTGCTCGCCGCGCCGGACAGCTTCGGAAACTGGCCAGCGACCCACGAAAGGGTCACGGCGAATGCGCAACTCGAGGCGGACCAGGTCAGCCTCGGCCTGCAGCCGGCACCGCCCCGATAATTCTCCCCTCCTAGACCGCCGCGTTGCACGTTGCACCGGCGGACGAGATACCTGCCCAGAGCACTGACTTGTTCTCGGCATCGGTTCCACTTCATTGCGAAGTTTCCACATCTCGCCGACCGAATCACAGATTCGTCAATCTGTCGGGATTCATTAGGAGTAGCCGCCCATGCAGAACGCTCTTGGGCTTATGGCCGATCAGAACATCATGATCGGCATTACCCTGGCCCTCACCGTCGCGGGGGTCGCGACCCTCTTCATGGCCCTGTTTTGGCCGCAGCGTTGGCGGCTCAAGTACCGGATGGAATTCGGCTTCATCGCCCTGCTCGCGGTCCTGATCGTCTATGCCGACGCCAACAGCGCACGAACCTACACCACCTACGAGGCCGAACTGCCGGCGGCCGGCGCGTTCTCGGGGATGGTCACCGAACCGGACACAGCCGGCGCCTTCGACCGCAGCATAAGGGTCTATGCCTTCCAGTGGGGCTTTGTCTTTCTTGACGAAAAGGGCGAGGCCAGCCGGAACGCCGTCAGCGTCCAGCCGGGACAAAAGGTTCTGTTCACGATCCTCACGAACGACGTGATTCATGGCTTCAACATCCCGGCCGCCCGCATCACCACGGAACTCGACCCGGGCGAAACCCGTGAAATATGGATCCGGGCGCCGGCGGCCCCGGGCAAGTATCTCATCCAATGCTTGAACTACTGCGGGCTGGGCCACGCACAGATGAAAGCTTGGCTGGTGGTCGGCGACGGCGTCGAGAATCCGCCGGCCAATGCGGCCCACGGATGAGACCGCATCGCGCCCGTGAATGAACTGCCCGGCATTGCGATGCCCGGCAAGGGGAAGAGAGACTGAAATGACGGATGAAACGCTGCGTTCCTCAAGCGACGACCTCAGGGCACCGCATTGGGAACCCCGGAACCTGATCGGCGAATGGAGCCTTCGCGAGCTGCTTGTGTCCGACGACTACCGCGCGATCGCCCTAAAGGGCGTGCTCACTTCGTTGATCATGCTGGCAATCGGCGGGCTCTTCGCGCTCACCTTCAGGGCGGAACTCACCGCTCCGGACCTGCAGTTCTTCGGCGCCCGGCCCTACATGGGCCTGATGACCCTGCACGGCATGCTGATGGTCTTCGGCTTCGTGATCCCGATCGTCATCTCCCTCTGTTACTACATGCTGCCAAAAATTATGAAGACCGACCGCCTGCATTGGGCCGCCGCGGCGCACGGCAGTTACTGGACACTGATTCTGGCGGCCGGATTTCTTATCGTTGGCCGGCCGGACTTTACCTGGACCTTCTACGCACCGATGAGCCTGCGGGTCGGCGGCAATCTGGTATGGCTCGGCTATGTCGCCATCATCCTGGTTGGGATATCTGAATTCCTCGCCGGCATGGTCCTGCTGCGTAACGTGTTCGCCTGGCGCGGCCGCTGGGCGGCCATGCCACTCATGGGCTGGGCCATGCTCGCCGAGGCCACTCTGCTCTTGCTGTCGACGCCGCTGCTCAGCCTGGTCGGCCTGTTTCTGCTGACCGACTGGCTCGGTGCAACGGCCTTGTTCGATCCCGCCCGCGGCGGCAGCACGAAGACCTTCCTCTGGATGTTCTGGTTCTACGGCCACCCCGCGGTCTACCTGCCGCTGGTGCCGGCGATCGCCCTGCTCTACACGCTGCTGCCGCGATTCCTGGGGCGGCCGATGTGGAGCTATTGGTCGGGCGTCATTGCCTTTGCGCTTCTGGTCGTCTTGTCCTTTGTCGTATTTCACCACCACTTCCAGCCGGACGTCACGGTGCACGGCTGGGTCCAACGGACCTTCCAGATCTTGACCCTGTTCATTTTCGTTCCCAGCACGCTGCACGTCTTCAACTGGATCGCGACACTCTGGCAAGGGCCGATACCGGAATCCGCGCGATCGGCGGTGCCCTTCCGCTTCATGATCGGCTCGATCTTCATGCTGATCATCGGCGGCGCGACCGGATTCCTCAACGCGCAGATCTCCGTGAACTCCGACTTCATCCACAACACCTACTGGATCCCGGCGCACTTCCACGCGATGTTCCTTGGCTTCTGCGGTCAGATGGCGGTGGCCGGCATCTACTACCTCTATCCCTATTTCACCGGCCGCATGTACAATCAGGCGCTCGCCAATCTGCACTTCTGGTTGTGGCAGATCGGCATCTTCGGCAAGGTCGCGATGATGTATATCCTCGGCTATGCCTATTTTCCGCGCTGGGTCGTCGACTACCTGCCTTTGCCCGAGTGGAGCGGGCCGCAGCTTTGGCTCAGCGTCGCGGCCGCGTTTATCGGACTGGGTTTCCTGCTGTTCATCGCCAACCTGGCCATCAGCGCGCGCCGCGGCGCAATTGCACCAGCCGATCCCTGGGCGGCAAGTCAGCCGGCCGCTGTGTCGGACCGGCCCCATCCCGCCCCGGCCGAATAAGGAGTGGTATCATGATCATACGCAGCTGGTTGATTCTCGGAACCTTGGTCGTCGCGGCCGCATGGGTGCTGACCGTTCCGTTTTCGCCGCCACCCTTCCAGGCCTCGCCGGGAGGCTTCGTCAACAGCTATCGGGCCGCAGACCTCTTGCCCCAACCCGGAGAGTTAAGAATTTCCAAGGAGCTCGGACATGAGGTCTTCGAAGTTCCTGAAACCGACGCCGCACGGCTCGCGGCCGCTTCGGCAGCGATGAGCTCAGGTGAAGCTGGGGCTGCGGCGGGCGAGGACGACGCCATGCCCGGCATGACCATGCCGGCGACCGGCGAACCGAAGAAGACGGCGCTCCCGCCACCGGCCATGGACATGGGTCAGGACATGGGTCAGGAAACGGCGCCACAGCCGGCGCCGCCGGCGATGCCCGATATGACCGCCGCCGATCGCGACGCCATGCCCGGCATGGCCAAGCCGGCGACCGGCGAACCGGCGCCATCCCCGCCGCCGGCCATGGACATGGGTCAAGACATGGGTCAAGACATGGGTCAGGAAATGAGTCAGGACATGGCGCCACAGCCGACGCCCCCGGCGATGCCCGGTATGACCGCCGCCGATCACGACGCCATGCCCGGCATGGCCATGGCGGGCGAAGCCGATGGCGAGGGCGAGGGCCATGGGGGAGAGTTCGGTATTGCGGTCGACACCTCCGCTATGGCCGGCATGGCCGCGCGCACCGTCGAAGTGGAGATGGGCGAGTGGGGTTTCACCCCTGCACGGATAGAAGTGAAACCGGGCGAGGCCATCCGTTTCGTGGTGCGCAATACAGGCAACCTGCCGCACGAGTTCATGTTCATGCAGGCGGTCGCGATGCAGGCCTTGGGCTACCGGGTCGGTCGCGCCGACTGGAATCTGACCGAGCATGAGGCAATTTTCGAACAGGAAATCATCCTGCCCGGCGACTCGCTCGAGGTCACTCTCCGGATCTTGCAGCCGAGCAGTTGGATGTTCATGTGCATGCTGCCCTATCACATGCAGTTCGGAATGATGGGCATGATGATGAGCGAAGGGGCGGCGATGCAGGGCATGGAGATGGACGGCATGAAAATGTAGCGGGCCCAACCCGAGCGCACCGGGTCGCTGCCAGCAAGTACTACTGAGTCACCGGCGTTTTCTCCGGTCCCGTGTCAGGGCCGCGGTTGCTGCTGTGTGATGCAGTGGATGCCGCCGCCGCCGACCAGGATGGGGCCGGCGGGGACCTGCACCACCTTGCGGTCGGGAAAGGCCCGGCTCACGATATCCAGGGCCGGACCATCGTTGTCGTCGCCGAACGACGGCATGATCACGCCGCCGTTGGCGATGTAGTAGTTCACGTAGGACAGGGCGAGACGCTGGCGCCCGTCCTGGCCATCGAGATAGCGCGGCGCGCGCGGCAGCGGCAGTTCGATGACCTCCAGTGCCCTGCCCCTGGCGTCGCGTGCCTTGGCGAGACGGTCCAGGTTGTCCTGCAGGATGGCATGGTTGGGGTCCGCCGGATCGTCGCAGGTGACCGCCATGACCACACCGGGGCGCACGTAGCAGGCGATGTTGTCGACGTGCCCGTCGGTGTCGTCTTTGTCGAGCCCCTGGCCGAGCCAGACGAAGGCTTCGACGCCGAGATATTGTCTCAGCAGCGCTTCGATGTCGTCGCGGTCGAGGTCGGGATTGCGGTTGGGGTGCAGCAGGCACTCCTCGCTGGTCAGCAGGGTGCCTTCGCCGTCGACATGGATCGAACCACCCTCCAGCACCAGCGGCGCGGCGTAGGTCTTCACACCCAGTTGCGCCAGAACGCGGCCGGCGACCAGGGCATCCTGGTCGTAGGGCTGGAACTTGCCGCCCCAGGCATTGAATTGCCAGTCGACCGCCGCCAGCCCGCCCTTTCCGTCGACCAGGAAGGTCGGGCCGCTGTCGCGCATCCAGGAATCGTCGAGCGGCAGGGCCTGGCAGGTGACGCTGTCGCCGCAGCGCGCCGTGGCGTCTTCCAGGTCTTCGGCATTGGCCAGCATGGTGACCGGCTCGAAGCCGGCAATGGCCCTGGCCACTTTGGCATAGGCGCCGCGTGACGCCTCGAGGCCTTCGAGCCACAGGCTGCCGCGGCACGGCCAGGCCATCCAGCAGCGCTCGTGCGGGCCCCACTCGGGTGGCATGTGGAAGCCGTCGTCGACCGGAAACCGTCCAGCCATCGCTTGGGACTCCTCGTGCTTTGCCGGCCTATTCGGGCGGCAGATCCAGTTTGATGTGCAGGTCGCGCAGCTGGCGTTCGCCGACCGGCGCGGGGGCCTGCATCATCAGGTCCTCGGCGCGCTGGTTCATCGGGAAAGCGACGACTTCGCGGATGTTCGGCTCGTCGGCCAGCAGCATGACGATGCGGTCGATGCCCGGCGCCGAGCCGCCGTGCGGCGGCGCCCCGAACTTCAAGGCCGAGATCATGCCGGCGAACTCGCTGTCGACCTGGTCCTGGCTGTAACCGGCGATGGCGAAGGCCTTGTACATGACCTCCGGCAGGTGGTTCCGGATCGCCCCGGACGACAGCTCCACGCCGTTGCAGACGATGTCGTACTGATAGGCCAGGATGTCGAGCGGATCCTTGCTCTCCAACACCTCCAGGCCGCCCTGCGGCATCGAGAAGGGGTTGTGGCTGAACTCAATCTTGCCGTTCTCCGCATCCTGCTCGAACATCGGGAAGTCGACGATCCAGCAGAAGCGGAAGCAGTTTTTCTCCAGCAGGTCCAGCTCGTCGCCGAGACGGTTGCGGACCTGCCCGGCCAGCTTGGCGGCGGCACCTTCCTTGTCGCAGGAAAAGAACACCGCGTCGCCGTCCTTCAGGCCCGCCGCTTCCTTGATCTGCGCCGTGCGCCCTTCATCCAGGTTCTTGGCGATCGGCCCCTTGGGGGTGCCGTCCTCGCCGAAGATGATGTAGCCGAGCCCAGCCGCGCCTTCCTCGCGCGCCCAGTCGTTCAGCTTGTCGAAGAAGCTGCGCGGGCGGCCGCCGGCGCCCGGCGCCGGGATCGCCCGCACCAGCGACCCGCCCTCGATCGCCTTGGCGAAGATGCCGAAGCCGGAGCCGCGGAAGGCCTCGGTCACGTCGACGATCTCGATCGGGTTGCGCAGGTCCGGCTTGTCGGAGCCGTACTTCAGCAGGGACTCGCGAAAGGGAATGCGCGGGAACGGCGCCGGCGTCACGCTGCGCTCCCCCGCGAACCGCTCGAAAACGCCGTGCAGCACCGGTTCGATGGCATTGAAGACGTCGTCCTGGGTCACGAAGCTCATCTCGAAGTCGAGCTGGTAGAACTCGCCCGGCGAGCGGTCGGCGCGGCTGTCCTCGTCGCGAAAGCAGGGCGCGATCTGGAAGTAGCGGTCGAAGCCGGCGATCATCAGCAACTGCTTGAACATCTGCGGCGCCTGCGGCAGGGCGTAGAACTTGCCGGGGTGCAGACGGCTCGGCACCAGGTAGTCGCGCGCGCCCTCGGGGCTGCTGGCGGTCAGGATCGGGGTCTGGAATTCCTGGAAGCCCTGCCCCACCATGCCCTCGCGGATCGCCTGGATGACCTGGCCGCGCAGCCGGATGCGCGCCTGCATCTTCTCGCGCCTGAGATCCAGGTAGCGGTAGCGCAGGCGGGTCTCCTCGCCGGCGTCTTCGTCGGAGTTGACCTGCAGCGGCAGCACCGCCGCGCGCGACTGCACCGTCAACTCCTCGACCTGCAGCTCGACCTCGCCGGTCGCCATGACCGGATTGACCGTCTCCGCGGTGCGCTTCACCACCGGGCCGGTCACCGTGATCACGCTCTCGACCCGGGCGTTTTCCAGTTCCTGGAACATCGGGCTGGAGACGTCGATGACGCATTGGGTGATCCCGTGGGTGTCGCGCAGATCGACGAAGAGCAGCTGGCCGTGGTCGCGCTTGCGGTGGATCCAACCGGACAGGCGAACCCGCTGGCCGGCGTCGGCTGTGCGCAGTTGACCGCAGGTGTGGGTACGGTAGGCGTGCATGGAAAAGGTTCCGGGATGAGGTCTTCAGGGGCGTGGAATCAGCGCGCAAGAGGCAGGGAATCCGGCCTTTTGTCAAGTCTGGAGGTCAATCGCGCCGGCACCCTCCCGCCGCCCCCGCCGCGCTTCGGGCCGGCCCGCCTCGGCGCTTTTACGGCCGGTGAATAGCGTGTATACCGCTGCCATGAACCTGATAGCCGAAAGCGCGGAGCTCCAGGCCTTCTGCGCGCGTCTGGCGCAAGCCGACTACATCACCGTCGATACCGAGTTCCTGCGGGATTCCACCTACTGGCCGAAGCTCTGCCTGCTCCAGGTGGCGGGCCCGGAGGAGGCCGACGTCGCCGCCATCGATACCCTGGCCGAGGGTCTCGACCTAGCGCCGATCCTGGCGCTCTTCGACGACCCCGGGATCGTCAAGGTGCTGCACTCGGGCCGCCAGGACATGGAGATCTTCTTTCATCTGACCGGGCGCCTGCCGGCCCCGGTCTTCGATACCCAGGTCGCCGCCATGGTCTGCGGCTTCGGCGAGTCGGTGGGCTACGATACCCTGGCCCGCAAGCTGACCGGCGCCCAGATCGACAAGTCGTCGCGCTTCACCGACTGGTCCAGGCGCCCCCTGGCCCAGCGCCAGCTCACCTATGCCCTGGCCGACGTGACCCATCTGCGCCAGATCTACAAGAAGCTGGCCCGCCGCCTCGACAAGAGCGGCCGCGCTTCCTGGCTCGACGAGGAAATGTCGATTCTGACCTCGCCCGAGACCTACCGCCTGGAGCCCGACGAGGCCTGGCGCCGGCTCAAGACCCGCTCCAACGACCGCCGCTACCTCGCCGTCCTGAGATCGCTGGCCACCTGGCGCGAGGAAGAGGCCCAGCAGCGCGACGTACCGCGCGGCCGGGTATTGCGCGACGAACAGCTCTTCGACATCGCCGCCCATCGCCCGGCCACGGAAGACGAGTTGTCGCGCTCGCGCGGCATCAACCGCGACCTCGCCCGCGGGCGCATCGGCACCGCCATCCTGGAGGCCGTCTCGCGTGGCCTGGAACTCCCCGATTCCGAACTTCCAAAGCCGCAGCCAAAACAGCATTCTGCCAATGGAATCGGCCCCTTGATGGATCTTCTGAAGGTGATGCTTAAGCTGCGTTGCGAGGAACACGACGTGGCCCAAAAGCTGATCGCCAACACCGCCGACCTGGAGCAGATCGCGATCAGCGACGAGGCGGACGTGCTGGCGCTGCGCGGCTGGCGTTTCGACATCTTCGGCCGCGACGCCCTGGCCCTGAAGCACGGCACCGTGGCGCTCAGCGCCGCCGGCAGCAAGGTCCGCGTGGTTCCGGTCGGACACTCCGGCAAGAACTGATGACCCTGGGCCGCCGCTTCCGCACGACCCTCGGCCCGTCCCTTCTTCTTGCCGCGTCCATGGTCTTCACCGTCACAGCGGCCCAGGCGCAGACTCTGGCGCCGCCGGGCGGCGGCTTCGACCTGCCGCTCGACTGCCGCATGGGCGAGGTCTGCAGCGTCCAGAACTACATCGACCACGACCCGGGCCCCGGCTGGCGCGATCACACCTGCGGCGGCCTCAGCTACGACGGCCACCGCGGCATCGATATCCGGGTGCCGACGCAGATCGAGATGCGCCAGGGCGTGGCGGTGGTCGCCGCCGCCGCCGGCGAGGTCATCATCGCCGAAGACGGCCAGCCGGACCTGCTGATGCAGGACACCGGCCCCGGCAAGACGCGCGAACAGCGCAACGGCAACTGGGTCGCCATCAAGCACGGCGGCACCTGGGTCACCACCTACGCCCACATGATGAAGGGCAGTGTCGCGGTCAAAGCCGGCGACCGGGTCGAACGGGGCCAGAAGCTCGGGCTCATCGGGCTCTCGGGCAACAGCGACTTCCCTCATGTCCACTTCGCCGTCACCCACCGCAACAAGCTGCTCGACCCCTTCACCGGCACGACGCCGGAAGACGCCTGCGGCACGGCGACGGAGAGCCTGTGGTCCCCGGCCGCCGCGGTGCAGCTCGCCTACCGCGTCGGCGGCCTGCTCTCGGCGGGCCTGCTCGGGCGCCAGCCCAGCCACCGCGAAATCATGGACGGCATCGAAGCGCCGAACCGGATCGAGGCCGAGGCGCCGGTTCTGATCTTCTGGATCGGGGCCTGGGGCCTGCGCAAAGGGGACCGCCAGATCCTGACGATTCTGGACCCGAAGGGTAAGGTGTTCCTGTCCAAGGACCACATCCTGGAGCGCGACCGCGCCACCGTGTCGCGCTGGATCGGCAGAAAGCTGCGCGCCAAGGCCTGGCCGGCGGGAACCTACCGCGGCCTCTACCGGGTCGAGCGGCGGGTCGGCGGCACCACCGTCACCGTGATCGAGACGCAGCGCGAGGTCGAGATCCGCTAGAGCGTCGGGCGTGAAGATTGAATCGTAGGGGATTCCCTTTTTGAGCGAATAGTGATTCTCTGGGATAGGAGGTATCTCATGGGAAAAGCTGTTTCGAGTGATCTTCGAGTTCGGATGGTGCGTGGCATAGCGTCAG
>JAVJNS010000017.1:0-18050 GCA_040217155.1 Kiloniellaceae bacterium | reverse complement strand
CTTCGGCCGCGGCCAGGCCGGCAATTGCGCTGCCATCCTCGGGGTGGGCCGAGGCCGCGCGCGAGGCCGCCTGGGCCTGGTTGCGCGCGGTGATCACGGCCTCCAGTGTCTCGCGCTCGTGCTTGAGATAGCCCTTGGCGGTCTCTACCAGGTTGGGGATGAGGTCGTAGCGGCGCTTGAGCTGGACGTCGATCTGGGCGAACGCGTTCTTGAAGCGGTTGCGCGCGCTGATCAGGCCGTTGTAGATCCCGACCGCGTAGAACGCGATCGCGGCGATGACGACGAGAACGATGATGGTGCCGAGTTCCATAGCGCCAGTCTCCCGGGGCCGCGAAGTGGAGGAATTATAGCGGTGTCGACCGTTCCCGCCGCGGGCTTTAGCTTACCGGCAGGCTGGCCAGTGGGGCGGCTGCCGCTTGCGTCGTGCGAGCATCCTGCTGGCGCTTCCACATCGCCGCGTAGAGGCCATCGCGCGCGATCAGCTCGCCGTGCCGGCCACGCTCGGCGATGCGGCCGCCATCGAGCACGATGATCTCGTCCGCCTCGACCACCGTGGACAGGCGATGCGCAATGACGAGGGTGGTGTGCCCGCGCGAGATCTCGGCGAGCGCCTGCTGGATTTCGCGCTCGGTGTGGGTATCGAGCGCGGAGGTCGCCTCGTCGAAGACCAGGATGCGCGGCCGTTTCAGAATGGTGCGCGCAATGGCGACGCGCTGCTTCTCGCCGCCGGAGAGCTTCAGGCCGCGCTCGCCCACCGTGGTGTCGTAGCCGTCCGGCAAAGCGGCGACGAAGCCGTCGATCTGAGCCAGGCGCGCGGCCTCCTTCATCTCCTCCTGGCTCGCTTCCGGGCGGCCGTAGAGGATGTTGTAGCCGATGGTGTCGTTGAACAGCACGGTGTCCTGCGGGACAATGCCAATGCCCGCGCGCAGTGAGGCCTGGGTCACCGCGCGAATGTCCTGACCGTCGATCTTCACCGCGCCGTCGAGCACGTCGTAGAAGCGAAACAGGATGCGCGAGATGGTCGACTTGCCGGCGCCGCTCGGCCCGACGATGGCCACAGTGTTACCGGCGCGCACGTTAAAGCTGACGTCCTTGAGGATCGGGCGGCGTGGATCGTAGCCGAAGCTGACTTTCTCGAACGCGATCTCGCCCTTCCTCAGGTCAAGTTCCGGCGCGCCCGAACGGTCGCGCACCTCGGCATCGGAGTGCAGCAGCTTGAACATGGTCTCAAGATCGATCAGCGACTGCTTGATCTCCCGGTACACAGTGCCGAGGAAATTCAGCGGCAGAGCGAGCTGGAGCAGATAAGCGTTCACCATGACGAAGTCGCCGACCGTCATGGTGCCGGCCACCACGCCCTGGCCCGCCAGAATCATCAACAGGGTGATGGCGATGGCGATGATCAGCGACTGCCCGGTATTGAGGATCGAGAGGCTGGAGCGGCTCTTCACCGCCGCGCCCTCGTAAGACCTGAGCGCCGTGTCGAAGCGGCGCGCCTCGTGTTCCTCGTTGCCGAAATACTTCACCGTCTCGAAGTTCAGCAGGCTGTCGATGGCCTTGGTGTTGGCGTCGTTGTCGGCGTCGTTCATCCGCTTGCGGATCTCGATGCGCCACTCCGTCACCTTGAAGGTGAAGATTACGAAGGCGACGATGGAGAAGAACGGCAGTCCAGCGAAGCGCCAGTCGAAGAGATACCACAGGATGCCGCAGGCCAGGCCGATCTCGATCAGCGTCGGGATCACCGAGAAGGCGGTGAAGAACAACAGAAACTCGATGCCCTTGGTGCCGCGGTCGATGGCCCGGCTGAGGCCGCCGGTCTGACGCTCCAGGTGGAAGCGCAGGGAGAGCGCGTGGAGATGGCGGAAGGTGGCCAGCGCTACGCGGCGCACCGCATTCTGCGCCACGCGGGAAAATAAGGTGTCGCGCAGCTCGCCGAAGGCCAGGGCGGCGACCCGCACGGCGCCATAGGCCAACAGCAGGCCGAGCGGCAGCACCAGGACGGTGTTCGCCGCGCCTTCGGTGGTCAGCGCATCGACGGCCTGCTTCAGCACCAGCGGCACGGTCACGGTCGCCAGCTTGGCGCAGACCAGCAGGATCACCGCCAGGACGACGCGCGTCTTCAGGTCGCTGCGGCCGGCGGGCCACAGATAGGGCAGCAGGTTGGCCAGCACCTTGAACTGGCCAAGGCTGGCCTTCTGGCCGGGTTCGATGGTGGTTGGACGCATAGACTAGAGGATATAGCGATGCGGGGCCGAAGCGCCAAACTTTCTCTTCCCGGGCGGCTATGGACCGATCTTATGCCGCGGCGGTGCGGCGTTGCCGGACGATACCGAGAATTTCGCTGGCGGCATGAGGGATGTTGGAGCCCGGGCCGTAGATCGCCGAGACTCCAGCCTTCTGCAGCATAGCGTAGTCCTGGGGCGGGATGACGCCGCCGCAGACCACGATGATGTCGTCGGCGCCCTGCTGCTTCAGGGCCTCTAGCAGCTGCGGCACCAGGGTCTTGTGCCCTGCCGCCTGGCTCGACACACCGATGATGTGGACGTCGTTTTCGATGGCCTGGCGCGCCGCCTCGTCGGGCGTCTGGAACAGCGGCCCGATGTCGACATCGAAGCCGATGTCGGCGAAGGCCGTGGCAATGACCTTGGCGCCGCGGTCGTGGCCGTCCTGGCCCAGCTTCACCACCAGCATGCGCGGGCGCCGGCCCTCCTCGGCTTCGAAGGCCAGGACCTCCGACTGGATGCGCTGAAAGCCCTCGTCACCCTCGTAGGCCGAGCCGTAGATACCGGTGACCGAGCGTATGACCGCGCGATGCCGGGTGTAGACCTTCTCCAGGGCATCGGAGATCTCGCCCACCGTGGCGCGCACCCGGGTCGCCTTGACCGAGAGGTCGAGCAGGTTGCCGCTGCCGTCCTCGGCCGCCTTGGTCAAAGACTCCAGCGCCGCCGCGACCGCCGCTTCGTCGCGCTCCTTGCGGATCTTCTCCAGGCGCCTGACCTGCTGCTCGCGAACCGAAGAATTATCGATATCGAGGATCTCCACCGGGTCGTCCTGCTCGGCGCGGTACTTGTTTACTCCGACGATGACCTCCTCGCCACGGTCGATGCGGGCCTGGCGGCGCGCCGCGGACTCTTCGATGCGCAGCTTGGGCATACCGGTCTCAACCGCCTTGGTCATGCCGCCGAGTTCTTCGACCTCATCGATCAGCTTTCGCGCCTCTGCGACCAGGGAGGCGGTCAGACTCTCCACGTAGTAGCTGCCGGCTAGGGGGTCGATCACCTTGGTGATACCGGTCTCTTCCTGCAGAATCAGCTGTGTGTTGCGGGCAATGCGCGCCGAGGAGGGCGTCGGCAGGGCCACGGCCTCGTCGAGGGCGTTGGTGTGCAGCGATTGGGTGCCGCCGAGCGCCGCCGCCAAGGCCTCCACCGCGGTACGCACCACGTTGTTGTAAGGCGACTGCTCTGTGAGCGAGACCCCGGACGTCTGACAATGCGTGCGCAGCATCAGCGAGCGCGGGTTCTTGGGCTGGAAGTGTTTCTCCATGAGTTCGGCCCAGAGGAAGCGCGCGGCGCGCAGCTTGGCGATCTCCATGAAAAAGTTCATGCCGATGGCGAAGAAGAAGGACAGGCGCGGCGCAAAGGAGTCCACATCCTGGCCCTTGGACTGCGCGGCGCGCACGTATTCGATGCCGTCGGCCAGGGTGAAAGCCAGTTCCTGTACGCAGGTCGCGCCGGCCTCCTGCATGTGATAGCCGGATATTGAGATCGAGTTGAAGCGCGGCATGTGCTCTGAGGTGTAGCCGATGATGTCGGCGACGATCCGCATCGAGGGCTCGGGCGGATAGATATAGGTGTTGCGGACCATGAACTCCTTGAGGATGTCGTTCTGGATCGTGCCGGAAAGCTTCTCCGGCCCGACGCCCTGTTCCTCGGCGGCGACAATGTAGCCAGCCAGCACCGGCAGCACCGCGCCGTTCATGGTCATTGAGACCGACATCTCGTCGAGCGGGATACCGTCGAAGAGAATCTTCATGTCCTCGACGGAGTCGATGGCGACGCCCGCCTTGCCGACGTCGCCGACCACGCGCGGGTGATCGGAATCATAGCCGCGGTGAGTGGCCAGGTCGAAGGCGACTGACAGACCCTTCTGCCCGCCGGCCAGGTTGGCGCGGTAAAAGGCGTTGGATTCTTCGGCGGTGGAGAAGCCGGCATATTGGCGCAGAGTCCAGGGCCGCCCAGCGTACATGGTGGCGCGGGGGCCCCGGATAAAGGGCTCGAAGCCGGGAAGCGATCCGACTGTTTCCAGGCCTTCCAGATCCGCGGCGGTGTAAAGCGGCCTGACCGTGATGCCTTCCGGCGTTTCCCAATTCAGGCTGCCCGGATCGGCGCCCTTCAACTCCTTTTCCGCCAGGGCCCGCCAGTCCGCCGCGGTTTTCTTCGGCCAGTCGGTCATCTCGTCTGCCTCTCTTTCGCCGCCGGTTTACCAGTCGGAAGCTCCATACCATCTCGCAGGTGCAGTATAAGCGTGCATTCGAAGCAGGGAAAAGGGGCAAGCGACGTGCCGGACGGCTTGCATGCCGCCTATGATCGTATGAAGGCGCCCAGTTCAACCTGAGCGCCAACAAAGAGGAAGGCGTTCTCTTGCTTAATCTCCTGTTAAATCATTTACCTTAGTTAATCATTTAGATCAGTTGCTTTCGTAGGAATGAAGAAAAATCCGCTTGGAAAGGCGGGAGGCAGCCGTGGGGGCCATGGATCCATTCGTCATCATCAAGGCGTTGAACGTCGCCATACTGCTGCTTGTCGGCGGCGCACTCTATGTATTTTGGCGCAACTCGAACCGCACGCCTTTCCTGCTGCACTGGAGTCTCTACGAGTTCGCGCTGGCGGTTGCTGTGGTGGTCGACGGCTATATTCTGCCTTTGGCCCTCGCCATCGGCCTTGCAGTGCCGGTCCTGCTACTCGGCATTTCCGGCTACCGCAACCAGCGCCCCCCGTCGCGCGCCGCCTTCTTCTTGATGTTCCTGGCCGTTGCCCTGCCGGCCTACATCGCAGCCGAGATCGCCGGCAGGACCTATGGCCTGACCTATCTCGCGGTGGCCATATCCGTCGCCTATCTGGCGACCGCGGCGCTGTTCTTCCGAGAAGGGGGCGCACTCAACGTTTTCGTTGCCGCCGCCTTCATCGGCCGCACGGTCAGTATTCTGCTCTATCCCCTGTGGGAGGCCTGGGACGTACTCTATATCAGCTATGGCGTCGGTCAGGTGTTCACGCTGGCGGCAGGCATCGGCATGCTCATGGCCGGCTTCGCCAAGGCCTACAACGCGGTGAAAGAGCATGAGCAGGAGCTGATTTCCGCTTACAACCAGAGTGAGGAGCTAATGCTGCGTCTGGAGCAGCGCAACCACGAATACCTCGAGGCGCGCCAAAGCGCCGAAGCGGCGAACGCCACAAAGTCGCAATTCCTGGCAAATATGAGCCATGAGCTGCGCACGCCACTGAACGCCATTCTCGGCTTCTCGGAAGTGCTGGCGGTACTGCCCAAAGACAAGGCGCTCGACAAGATGAGCAGCTATGCCCGCAACATTCACGAGGCCGCCAGCGGTCTGCAGTCGATCATCAACGATATTCTGAATCTTTCGCGCGTCGAGGCGGGCGCCCTTGATGTCAAGCAGGAGTCCTGCGATCTCGCCGAGATGTTCTCTGACATCCTGCGCATCCTGAAGCCGCTCGCCGACCAGAAGGACATCACCCTAGATAACCGCTCGAGCCTTCTCTGCCTCGCCCGCTGCGACAGCCGGTTGACACGACAGTCTCTGATCAACGGAATCTCCAATGCCATCAAGTACACCCAGCCTGGCGGCACGGTAATCTGCGACGCCAAGATCGACGGCGTCGATGTAGTCGCCACGGTGGAAGACAACGGCATTGGCATCGACGACGCGCGCATCGCCAGGGTCTTCGAACCCTTCTGGCAGGAGGGCAACAATATGGTGGCCGAGAACGAGGGCGTCGGGCTCGGCCTCACCATCGCGCGCGCCTACGTCGAGGCCCAAGGCGGCCACATCGAAATCGAGCGCGCCGGCAAGCGCGGCACGATCTTTCGCGTTGTCCTGCCGGTCGCCGAGAGGCATAAGCTTCATGCGGCCACCGCAGAATTTACAAGCTCCGCCGTTTCCTGAAGTCCCAATCCCGAGACGCCGGTCGGCGAAAAACAGCAAGAACGGCTGGGGCGGCCCCGCACAGGTTCTCGGCGCGCCGCTGTTCGACTGGCCGGGCTATGCCCCGGGCCGCCATTCCATTGTGAGCGCGAAGGCAATCAGCAGCGCACCGGAGGCCGCCAAGGTCGGCAGAGTAAAAGAATTCCCCACGCCGTAGGCAAGACCGGCGAAAGTCGGCCCGATCATTTGTCCCAGTCCGAAAGACGCGGTCATCAGTGCCATGGACCGGCGCGGGTCGCCGGTGGACAGGCTGCGCGCGTGCACTAGCCCCAGCGCCGTGATGCCCATGATGGTGCCACCAAGCAGAACCGCGGCGAAGAGTACGGCAGCGGCACCGGCGCCGAGCACTGAAAGAGCCACGCCGACACCTTCCACCAGACAGGCCAAGGCGAAAGCGCGGGCATTGCCAATGCGCCGCCCGACCCATCCCCAGACGGCCACCGAGGGAATGCCGGCGAGGCCGACGGTCAGCCAGACGTAGGGCTCCAACCATTGCAGTTCCGGCGTCAGCCTCACCAGGGAGGAAATAAAGGTAGCGGTGATCACGTAGCCGAATCCGAAAAGCCCGTAAGCGACGATGAGGGCGACAAGGCGCTGATTGGGCCGCGCTTTAGTGTTGCTGGGCACGGGCGGCCGCCCTTCCGGCTCCGCCGGCACAAGGCGCAGGACAGCGATTAGGGCCAACAGCGCCAAGCCGCCACTGGCCAGCCACAGCTGACGCCAGTCGCCCCCGGCGCCGGCCAGCAAGGCGACCAGCACCGCCGAAGCGGCAATGCCGAGGCCGACGCCGCCGAAATGCAAGGCCGAGAGACCCGGTCGTCCCGCCGCCGCCAGTCGGTCAAGCACCAAGGCAGAGGCGAAGACCAGCACGAAGGCGCTGGCCACACCGGAGGCGAAGCGCAACAACAGGAAGGGGGCGACCGTATCGACCGCGGCCATGGCGGCGGTGGTGAAGGCCGAGATCGCGAGCGAGATGAGGAACCAGCGCCGCCGGCCGCCAGGCAGGCTGGCCTTGGCGGCTGCCAGGGCCCCCAGCAGGTAACCGAGGAAGTTCGCCGAAGCGATGACTCCGGCTTGCGCTTGGCTGAGGCCGAGGCCATCCACCATGAAAGGCAGGATCGGCGTATACACGAAGCGGCCGATACCCATCGCCGCTGCGAGGGCGATACAGCCCCCTAGCGCCACCGCGGCGACGCCACCCGGCCCCGCAATTTCAGACGGCGTCCCCGGGGCATCGAAGTTGTTTGTCATGGCCTGAATCTACCACGCGGACTGAACTGCTGATCTGCGATTCCCAATTGGCAGGGTCCCGCTCACAGCAGCGACTTCGGGCTTCACGGCCGCTACTCGGGCGCGGTAATGACCCCGACCACGTCAGGTGCCGCAGAACCATTCGGCACGAGCACCAGGCCGCCACCGGAGGGCGGCGGCTTCTGACCGATTGCGGCAAAGGCGGTCTTATGGCTGACAAGAACCAGGGGTGATCCGGCTGCCGGCGCCTCCAGTTCGGCGAAGAACTGCCGCAGGCGCTGGTTCATCTCCGCTTCGCCGCCAAGTTTCCAATGGAAGTAGTTTAGGCCGGTCTCTTCAGTGACCGGGCCGAGGCCCAGCAACTCCGCCGTCTGCCGCGCGCGGCACCACTGGCTGGTGAGGACCCGCGCTTGTGCAATCCCGGCCCGGCGGAAGCGCTCCGCCAGAATTTCCGCCTGAGTGCGCCCAGCCGCGCCCACCTGGCGCTGAGTCGCACAGTTCTCGAGATCGAAGTCATCGGCATCGACGCCGCCGGCTTTCACATGGCGCAGCAGCACCACGTAGCCACCGTTCTTCAATGTCGCCAGATCGAAATCACCCGCCGCCAAGGCACTCGGCGCCATACCAAGCGCAAGCAGCAAACCGCCCGCCAGGACTCCCAGAAATCTCATCGACTAATTCCTCTCATCGCATTCGAACTGATCCGCCTCGCTGCATGGACATGATAGCGCAATAGCGCCGCCGCACAGACGGCGGCAGGAGGCCGCCTAAAACCGGATGCGCCGGAACGCGACGGGAGCGTCGAATCCCTTAAGGCTGGTGGTCTCGCAGTCGTAGGCAAGCCCCTTCAGCAACTCAAGAACGGCAGGATCCTCCGCCACCGCTTCGGACAGCACGATGTCTCCACCGTCGCTCTGGCCCTGCAACCGCGCGGCCATATTAACGCTGGAGCCGAAATAGTCGAGACGCCCATTCAGGGTAACGGCAATGCAGGGACCCTCGTGCAGGCCCAGTTTGATGACCAAAGGACGCCTTCCCGCCGCATTGAAGGCGCCGAGCTCGCGCTGGATGTCCAATGCCGCGCCCAGCGCATCCGCGGGTGCCGTGAAGGCCGCCATGATGGCGTCGCCGATGGTTTTGACCAGCGCTCCGTCGTGGCGCCGGACGATCGCGCCGAGAAAGGCAAAGTGGTCGCGCACCAGGTGGTAGGCGGCGGCATCGCCGATACGCCCGTAGAGGTCGGTGGAGCGCTGGAGGTCGGTGAACAGCAATGCCACCCGCGCCACGGAGACCTCATCGCCGGGCCGCAACACCTGCTCCGAGAAAAGGTCCCGAAAGGCCTGAAGGGCCGTCACCCGGTCGGCCGTCAACGCGTCGCGCGCCCAGCGCCGTTCCTCGACGATGACAGTGAGCGGCTGCTTGGCGGCATTGTGAACGACGACCCGCCCCGCCACGCCGGCTCCACCCAGGTGCAAGGAATCGTCGCCCAAAATCACCGTGGGCAGCGCCGCCCCCGCGTCCAGCGTGGCATCCTCCTCCGGCCCGGCTTCCAGTGTCCGCAAGCGGTAGCTGCCAGCCGGCAGATCGCAGACTTCGTTGAGGCGCTCACCCGGCTGCAAGCTGCGCTGCAGCCAGATGTGTGGCGTCGACATCGGCCCGAAGAGGCAGTGCTCACCCGTACCTAAAGTGCGAACGGCTGGGGCCGGAGCAAAGCTCAATTCCACATTGCGGGAGAAATCGCGGTCATAGTCGATGTTGCAGGTGGCGCAGTGGGCGCCCTGGGGCAGTTGGTCGAGCGCCTGCACTGCCGCCTTGGCAACGCGGCAGCGCGGACACAACAGATCCCAGCGCATGGTCAGCAGGCCACTGCGCACGGCCTGCAAGCAAAGTTCGATCACCTCGCGCGCCGCCGCCTCCCAGTCCCGCGCCAGGCCCAAGGGGCGGATATGCGCCAAATCGGCTTCCTGGGCGCTCAGCACAAATTCGGCGAGCCGCGCCGCCCTTCCGTGGCCGTGGCCGCTCGCTTCGATCTCCGCCACCAAGGCCTCAACACGGGCCCTGAGCGCCGGGTCCGGGCGTGGCGCGCTGAAGCTGAAGGGCATGGCCGCGGCTCCGCGGGCGAAGCGGTCGGCATCGGCGGCGAGGCTGGCAAAGGTTTTGGCAGTGGTTTCGAAAAACCCGGCCTTCAACCACAGCCGCCCCAGTAGGTTGGCAGGCGTGGCGGACAGGGTGTAGGCGCCTCGGCTGCCCTTGCCATCGTCACCGGCGCTGAGAACGAAGCGCGCCGTCATTTCCTTCAACGGGCCATTGCGGAATTCCCGGCGATGCTCGAACCAGCGGTTGGCGACCCAGTTCACTGGTATCTCGCGCCAGGAGATGTCCAGGAGACCCCGTTTCATCCGTCCTTCGTAGAGCACGGTACCGTCGCCCTGCAGGGTCTCGATGACCTCGTAGCGCGGCAGGCCGGCGGCCTCATTGAAGCGCACGGTGTCCGCCAGGATCGGCCAGATGGCCTCCGGCGGGTTCTCGAAGTCCCAGTGAAAGGTCCGGCTCTGCGGCTCGGCCATGGCTCCCACCCTCAAGTCACCGCGGGGGCCCGGCGCCCTACCAGCGCATGAAGGGCAGCGTCGCGGTGGGTTTCCACTCGGCCGCCGCCATGAAGGCAGCATAGGCCGCGGGGTCGATCTTCCCCCCATTGTCTACGCCCAGTTCCTCGCCGTGGATCCCTCCGGCGATGAAAACGCTGTCGATGCCCGCCGCCTGCGCGCCGGCCACATCAGTGCGCAGAGAATCGCCAATGGCGGCGATGCGCGCAGGGGAGATGCCCGGAAGCCGCTCAAAGCAACTGCGGTAGACCTCTGGATGCGGCTTGCCGTGCCAGCGCACCTTGCCGCCGTTTTGCTCGTAGTCGAGGGCCAAGGCACCGGCGCAGATCTCCATGTCCTCGCCACGCATGACGATGAGATCCGGATTGGCGCAAATCATCGGCAGCCCGCGTGTCACGCCTTCATCGAGGAAGGCCCGATAGGTTTCCACCAGGTCGCTGTCGTTGAGGATTCCGGTATTGAGGATAAAATCGGCCCGCTCGAGGCTGTCCACAAAATCGATGTCCAGCCCCTCGCGCATCCCGTTGTCGCGCGCCGGACCCAGATGATAGCAGCGCCGGCCCAGCGCCTGGTACCAGGTGTCGGGGCGGGTCTTCAGATGCTGCCAGGCGTCCTCGCCGGAGGACAGAAGATGGTCTGGCAACTCCGCCGGGATGCCAATCTCAGCATTGCGCGCTGCAATGACCGCGGCGCGGCGCGGTGCATTGGAGAGAATCACCGACTTTTTGCCGGTCCGGCGCAACTCGGCAAGAGCCCCCACCGCCGCCGGATAGGCCTTGAGGCCGTCGTGCATGACACCCCAGAGATCGATGATGAAGGCGTCGTAGCGCTCGGCCATGGCCGAGAGGCCAGCATAGACCGGCACCTCGGTCGACAGGGTCTCAGACGTCATGGGTTCTCCGGAATCTCCGGGCCAGGGCTGCGGGCGGCGGGTCGTGAGGTTTCTTCTGCCACAGGGCGCACTGGGATGCAAAGGGGCTGCATTGGGGCAGGCGCCGAGGTTTCGCCGCGATGAGGGGATCAAGACCCTGACCGTGCGCCTCCGAGATCGCCCCCCGGGGCCGCCGGCGCAGGCCGCCGGGTCAGGCGGCCGGGTCAGGCGGCCGGGCGGGCCAAACGGGGCTCACCGAAGAGATAGCCCTGGGCACAGTCGACACCCAGGTCCATGACCTCGACCAGGGCGTCCTCGTCTTCCACTTTCTCGGCCACCAGGCGCACACCCTGTTCCTTCAGGTCATTCTGTAGCGCCTCGCCCGCCGCTGGTTCGGCCAGGAGCAGATCGGCCCGCACCTTAACGAAATGGAAATTGCGCCGCGCCAGCACCGCGCCGTCGACGTTCAGGTGATGCAGGCCGTCGAGGGAAAAACGGCAGCCGAGATCGGCGAGGCGGCGCAGATAGACGGCTGCGCCGGAGTCCCAGGCCTCGTAGTCACTCTGCGAAAACTCGAAGATCAGGTGCTTGGAGAGGTCGCGATTGCTCTCCAAAAAATCCACGAAGTCGGCGAAAAAGGCATCGTCGCCGAGCGTATGACTGGAGATATTGCAGAAGAAATCCAGCTTCTCGCTGCGGTATTGGATCTTGCGGATCAGCTGGATGCAGCGGATCAACAGCATATTGTCGATGGCCGCGACGATGCCCTCGCGCTCGGCAAGACCGATATATTGCTCCGGCAGGATCATGTAGCCGTCTGTGGTGCGCAGACGCGAGAAGCACTCGTAGTAGCGCCGCTTGCGCTGGGGCAGCATCACCACCGGCTGCAGGACCAAGTCGATGCGGTCGTCACGCAGCGCCTCCCGGGCCACTTCCAGCACCGCGGCCTCGTCCAGGCCCTCGGCGACCGGCGGCAGCACTCCCGGCTTCCTGTTGGCGTTGGCTGGCAGGGTCGCGATTTTGCCGCCGTCGTCTTGCGCCGCCGGCTTACGCGGCCCTGAATTGTCGGCCGCCGGGCGGCGCGCAGGATCGGCCATGGCCGGGCCGGCGGGCTTGGCACCTGATTCAGCGTGAAACGGCGCCTTGGAAGACTTGGCGAGCCGCGCGATCAGCGACTGCAGCACTTTCACCTCGGAGATGACCTCGTCGACGCTCTTGCCGGAGCGGCTGACGCCGCCGGCGGATTCCAACGCCTCACGCAGGATAGCCAGTTCCCGCCGGGTCCAGCTCAATTCCTCCAGGGCCTCGATCTGCGCATGACGCAGTCCGAGGAGCTTTTCAGCCAAGAAGGCTCCATGACCCAGCCGGGCATAAACCTCGTGCAACAGGCCGCCACCGATCAGAGCGGCCAGGCCGAGACCGATTGCCGCCTCGCGGTCGACAACTGGCACCCAAAAGGGCGCGTAGAGCGCGAGCGCGGCAGCACCGCCTGCATAGCAAAAGAAAATTGCGAGGTGTTTAAGCATCGACCCGCTGGGAGGTTGAGACAGAGTAACAGACCATGACCCGCACTTTGCCCGCATAGGCTTGAAAGATAGTTAACGGAGTCTTGCGGGACCCTTGACGAACCCGGCTCCACGGCGCATCCATCCGGCAAAGTGGAATATGAGACAGGGAGATTGGGCGATGGCCGTCACCATCTATCACAACCCGCGCTGCAGCAAATCGCGCCAGACGCTGGCGCTGCTCCAGGAGCGTGGCGTCGACCCCAAGGTCGTGGAGTATCTGCAGGATACGCCTGACGCCGAGGACCTCGACAGCATCCTGAAAAAACTGAATATGGAACCGCGCGACCTCATGCGGCGCAAGGAGACGCTCTACAAGGAGCAGGGCCTCGACGACCCGGGCCTCGACCGTGAAACCCTGATCGCCGCCATGGTGGAACACCCGATCCTCATCGAGCGGCCGATCGTCATGAACGACGGCAAGGCGGCGCTCGGCCGGCCGCCGGAGAAAGTTCTGGAAATCCTGTAAGCACGATCTCGGCGCTAGCCGCTGTATCGGTGGTCGGCGCCGACAGCGTCGGAAAGCGTCGAGAAACCGTCCTCCTGCAGCAAGCGCGCCAATTCCGCCTTGATGCGCACGACCAGGCCAGGTCCCTGATAAATCAGCGCGGTATAGAGCTGGACCAGCGAGGCACCCGCGCGGATCTTGCGATAGGCATCCGATCCCGAAGCGATGCCGCCGACTCCGATCAACGGCAATTTGCCCTCGGTCAAACGATAGAAATCGCTCAGCGCCGCCGTCGCCGGCTCGAACAGCGGCTTGCCCGAGAGCCCGCCGGCCTCGCCACGCGCCGCTCCCTTCAGAGTCGCGGGCCGCTCGATGGTGGTGTTGGTAGCGATGATGCCGGAAACGCCAAGATCCAGGCAGACTGCGGCAATGTCCGCCTTGTCCTGAGACGTCAGATCTGGCGCGATCTTCAGCAGCAAAGGCGGAGCGGGATCCGGCAGGGCGGCCATGACCTGCCCGAGCAGGTTCGCCAACTCCTCACGCCCCTGCAAGGCGCGCAGGCCCGGCGTGTTCGGCGAAGAAACGTTGACGACCAGGTAATCGGCCAGCGGTCCCAGGGTCGCGGCGCCCAGAACAAAGTCGGCGGCGGCATCGCTACTGTCTTTATTTTTGCCGATGTTGACGCCGACCGGGCCGCGCTGAGCCGCGCGCCGAAAACCCTCTAGGTGCGCCCGCGCCGCCTCCACCCCGCGATTGTTGAAGCCCAGGCGATTGATGACTGCTGCGTCCTCCTCTAAGCGAAAGATTCGCGGCTTCGGATTGCCCGGCTGCGGGCGCGGCGTCAGCGAGCCGGTTTCGATAAAACCGAACCCGAGGTTCAGCATCTGCGCCATGACCCGGGCATCTTTGTCGAAACCGGCGGCGAGCCCCAAAGGATTGGAAAAGGCCAAGCCCCAGAGCTCCGAGGCCAGGATGGGGTTATCGGTTACCTGCGCGCGCGGCGCCAGGCCTTGAGCAAGACCCCAGAGGGTCAGGCGGTGTGCGGTTTCAGGATTCAGGCGCCGCAGCGCCGGCCCAAGCAAAGAGTAGATATCCAAGATTCACCCTCAATCCCGAAGAGTCGATGGAAAACAATGGAACCCATCGCTGCCCAGCGGCAGTTCGTCGACCCGGCGCACCGCCGCCACAGAAAGCGCGCCGTAGAGGTGGGGGAACAAGGCCCCACCGCGCGAAGGCTCCCACTTCAGAGCATCACCAAGCGCCGCGGCCTCCACGCTCAGCAGCACCAGACCGTCCTGACCGGCACGATGCTTTGCGGCGCTGGCCTCCACCTGGGAAGCGTCTGAGAAATGGATGAAACCATCCGCCAAATCCTGGGACGAGCCGCCGTAACTGCCTATTGCCTGGGCGGCTGCCCACTCTTCCTTGCGGCAGATGTGGAATATCAATTCCTGCTTCATGGGCGTCAAAGTAATCGAGAGTAATCAGGCTGAACAGCATCCTGTCGGCAATAGCCGTCAAAGTTCAATTTTGACGGGACGTCACTACCTGTGACTATGTTCTTGCTGCAATATCCCCAAATTTATAAGACAATGTTCCCATGTTGGAACATCAGGCTGTTTGGCTGGCGATCGACCGCCTCGCCGCGAGATACAATCTCTCTCCCTCCGGGCTTGCCCGGCAAGCCGGCCTCGACCCCACAACGTTCAACAAGAGCAAGCGCATCACCAAGGAAGGCAAGCAGCGCTGGCCCAGCACGGAATCGCTGTCCAAAGTACTGAACGCCACAGGCGCTTCGCTCAGCGAGTTTATCAGCCTGATCGACGATGAGGCGCACCCTACGAGCTTTCGCCGGCTGCCCAAGCTGCGTTTTGCTATGGCCGCTCAACCGGGATACTTCGATGCCCAGGGCCGCCCGGTCCGCGCCCACTGGGAGGAGGCTGCCTTCCCCGGCGTGCCTGATCCTCATGCCTTCGCGCTGGAGATTTCAGGCGACGGTCTGCTGCCGGTCTATCGCAACGGCGATTTGGTCGTGGTCTCGCCGGGCGCCGAGGTACGGCTCGGCAACCGAGTGCTGCTGCGCAGTCAGCAAGGCGAACTGCTGATCGCCGAGTTGCTGGACAATGGCGGGGGCACTCTCCGCCTCAAGTCTTTGAGCCGCGAGAACGTCGTCCGCGAACTGCCGATGTCGCAGGTGCAATGGCTCTCGCGCATCTCCTGGTCGGGACATTGATCTCCCGCCTCCTTAAGCAGACATCGCCGAGACAGATTCATTTCGCCCATCGGCCGAATGCTTGGCTGCCAGCGGGCTGCAATAGCCCCAGTTGGAGCTGCAAGGCTTTTCCTTCTCAGATCCAGCGACTAGGCTCTTTGCCGACGTCACAAAGTGAGGACTCCCGCGTCATGACAGCTCCCAAGGCCGTACATTTCCTGGATGGAGAGTGGGTTGAAGGCAACCCGCCGATCATGGGCCCGATGACCCATGCTGCCTGGATGGCCTCGGTGGTCTTCGACGGGGCACGGGCTTTCGAAGGCGTGACGCCGGACCTCGACAAACACTGCGCGCGGCTGGTGAACTCCGCCGAGACCTTCGGCCTCAGAGCCGTGCACTCCGCCGGCGAGATGCTGGAGATCGCGCAGGACGGCCTCAAACACTTCGACAAGGACGCGGCCCTTTACCTGCGACCGATGCTGTGGGCGGACAGCGGCTTCGTCTCGCCGGACCCTGAGTCGACCCGTTTCTGCTTCACGCTCTACGAGGCTCCGCTGCCGTCAGGCGACGGCTTCTCCGTCGGGCTGTCCAGCTATCGCCGACCCATGCCCAACATGGCGCCGACCGATGCCAAGGCTTCCTGTCTCTATCCGAACTCCGCTCGCGCCCTGGCTGAGGCCGGCAAGCGCGGCTTCGACAATGCCGTGGTGCTCGATGCCCTCGGCAATGTCGCCGAACTGGCCACAGCCAACATCTGGATCGCCAAGAACGGCACCGCCATCACCCCGGCGCCCAACGGCACCTTCCTCAACGGCATCACCAAGCAGCGCGTCGTGCAGTTGTTGGAGAAGGCCGGGATCAAGGTCCAGGAGGGAAGGGTCACCTGGCAAGACGTCCAGGAGGCCGATGAAGTCTTCTCCACCGGCAACTTCGGCAAGGTGCTGCCGATCACCCGCGTCGAAGACCGCAACCTGCAGCCAGGCCCGGTCTGCGCCGCCGCCCGTAAAGCCTACTGGGACTGGGCCCACGCCGGCTGAGTCGCGCCGCGAAGACGATGGCCAGGGCAAACGCAGGCCGAGGCAAACTCTCCAGTCAAGCTGCGAAAGCAAAATCTCCGATCACAGGCTGGGTGTTCAGCCCCTCCGCCAAAACGACGTAACCAGGAAGACCTAAAGCACCGCCGCTAGGGTCATAATAGACCGAATTGGTTCCGTCCACGACGATGATCGGCACGCCCGGCGCCGCGCCGACGTTGATCCCGGTATAGGCGCCGCCGATGGTGAAGAAATTCACACCGTCCGTCAGGGCCCCTCCGAGACCAAAGCCGGCCTCCGACAGGACCAGTTGATCTTCGCCGGTCTGGAAGTCCGGCAGCAGGTCATAGAGATCGAGGCCCAGGACGATGCCGACATCGAGCAGCACCGGCGTACCGTCGAGCGGTCCGTCAAAGACGAACTGGTCGGCACCCGCCCCGCCGGTCATGGCATCGATACCGAGGCCACCGTCGAGCACGTCGGCGCCACCCCCGCCGATCAGCGTGTCGTCGCCGAGTAGACCGGTCAGGGTATTGGCGTTTGCATCGCCGGTAAGGAGATCGCTGAAAATCGAACCGCGTAGATTCTCGATCCCTTGCAGAGTATCCGTGCCTTGAGTCGCGCTGATCAGCTGCGCCGCGGCGGTTCCCAGGTCAACCGTGACAGCATCCAGCGAGAGGCTTAGATCCAGGGTATCGTCGCCCCCGCCCAGATTGAGGGTCTGGTCGCCCGCAACACCCAGGACGACGTCGTCACCAGCGCCACCAGTGAGCGCTATGCCTTGACCGCCGACAAGGGTCAAGTTCCAAGAGTTGTCGTCCAAGGCGATCTCTTCGAATCCGGTGAAATCTACCAGGCCCGCAAGGCTCAAGGTGCCACCACCGGTCAGTTCGAGAATGTCCGTGCCAAGCCCCCCGTCGAGATCATCAGTCAGATTGAGCGTTGCAAGAGTTCCACGAACAACATCGACACCATCACCCAGATTGAGAGTATCGGTCCCGGTGCCGAGAATGACCGTGTCCGCAGCGGTGCCGCCGATGACCGTATTTGTTGCATTGTCAAGCGTCACCACGATGCCGGCCGCCGCGCTGAGAGTCAGGTCGGTGTTACCGGTGGTGAGGATCGCCTCGAAAGTTGCGAAAGCCGCCAGAGCCGACAGATCATAAGTTCCGGCGGCGAGGAGATGGAGAAGATCCGTACCGGCACCGCCGGTCAACTCATCTGCGGCGTTGAGTGCCGCCGCGGTCGCCTCGATCGTATCGTTGCCGTTGCCCAGCGTCACGATGTCCGCCCCGAGCCCTGCGGTGACGCTAAGGCTGATTCCGTCGCGCAGTGTCAGGCTGGCGCCGCTGTTATCCATCACCAAGGCCTCGAAGTTGACGAACCTGGCCAAGCCTGGGAGGTTGAACGTGCCGCCGCCAGTCAGCACGAGGGTGTCCGTGCCCAGGCCGCCGTCAAGATCATCGGCGACATTGAATGCTGCCGCGGCCGCCTGGACCGTATCGTCGCCACCGCCGGCGTCGAGCGTGTCGTCGCCGGTACCCAGGGTGACCGTGTCGGCGCCAGTCCCTGCCGTGACCGTCAAGTCGACGCCGTCCCGCAGCGTCAAGTCGGAGCCGCTGTCGTCCAGCATCACCGCCTCGATGTTCACGAACCCGGCCAGGCCCGAGAGATCGAAGGCGCCGCCGCCGGTCAAGGCCAGGCTGTCGGTGCCGAGGCCACCGTCGAGATCGTCAGTCGCGTTGAGGGTGGTCGAGGTGGCCGCGATGGTGTCGTTGCCAGCGCCCAGGTCGAGCGTGTCGTCGCCGGTGCCCAGAGTGACCGTATCAACGCCGGTTCCGGC
>JAVJNS010000010.1:0-9738 GCA_040217155.1 Kiloniellaceae bacterium | reverse complement strand
CCTCGCAGCTCACATAGGAAAAAAGCGCCCCGCTGTTCCGATCACCGCCCCGCATCGCTCTTCCCCTTGCCTCTGATAACTCCCAAATAGGGAATCACGATTTCCATCGCGCCGCGAGTGCCTTTTTCAGCAGCCTGCTAGAGCAATTCCTAGCCCTTCACCCGCGCCATCTCGGGATCGTAGAGCGCCTGCGTGTGCAGCTTGCAGGCGATCCGCTCGGCCGCGACTTCCAGTTCGTAGTCGCCGGCTTCAAGGTAGGCCGCGTCGACGCCCTGGGGGTTGCGCACGTAGCCGTAGCCGATCGGCCCGCCAACGGTATGGCCGTGACCGGCGGAAGTCAGCCAGCCGACCCGCTCGCCGTTGCGGTAGATGGTCTCGCGCCCGAGCAGCACCACTTGCGGGTCGTCGACGGTGAAACAGGCGAGCATTTTCTTTACGCCGCCGGACACTTGAGCCTCGATTGCAGCCCGCCCCTTGAAGTCTATGTTTTTCTTCAGCTTTACCGCCCAGCTAAGCCCCGCCTCTACCGGCGTGTGGTCGGGTCCGATGTCGGCGCCCCAGGCGCGGTAGCCCTTCTCCAGGCGCAGCGTCTCGATGGCGCGGTAGCCGGCGTTGACGAGGCCGTGGCCGCGGCCGGCCGCCATCAGCGCCTCGTAGACATTGACCGCGTATTCGCTCGGCAGGTGGAGCTCCCAGCCCAGCTCGCCGACATAGGTGACGCGCAGCGCCAGCACCGGGCAGCCGGCGATGCCGATACGCCGCGCCGTGCCGAACTTGAAGCTCTCGTTGCCGACGTCGTCGCGGGTGACCGCCGCCAAGATGTCGCGGGACTTGGGGCCCATGAGCGACAGCACCGCGTTGGCCGAGGTGACGTCGAAAAGCTGCGCGTTCAGCCCTTCGGGAATATTGCGCTCGATCCAGTCGAAGTCGTGGGTCGCGAAACCGGTGCCGGTGACGATGTAGAACTCGTCGTGGGCGCTGCGCGCCACCGTCAGGTCGCACTCGATGCCGCCCTTGTCGTTCAGCATCTGGGTGTAGGTCAGCGCGCCCACCGGCTTCGCCACGTTGTTGGCGCAGATCCAGCCGAGCGCGTCCTCGGCATCCGGCCCCTTGAGCACGAACTTGGCGAAACTCGACTGGTCGAAAAGCACGGCGGCCTCGCGCGCCGCGCGGTGCTCGCGCCCCACGGCGTCGAACCAGTTGGGGCGCCCGAACGAATAGCGGTCCTTCGCCGCCTCGCCCCGCGCCGCGTCGGCGTACCAGTTGGGCCGCTCCCAGCCGAGCTTTTCGCCGAAACAGGCGCCTTGTTCCTTCAGGACCGAATAGAGCGGCGAGCGCCGGCAGGGCCGGCCGCTGTCGTGCTCTTCCGACGGCCAAGCGATGGTGTAGTGCTTGCCGTAGGCCTCCAGCGTGCGGGTCCGCACCCAGTCGGTGTCGAAGTGCGGCCGCCCGAAGCGGCGGATGTCGACCGGCCAGAGATCGTAGGGCGGCGCGCCGGCCGTCACCCACTCCGCCAGGGCCTGGCCGGCGCCGCCGCCGGCGGCGATGCCGAAGGCGTTGAAGCCGGCGCCGACGAAGAAGTTCTTGAGCTCCGGCGCCTCGCCGAGAATGAAGTTGCCGTCCGGGGTGAAACTCTCCGGCCCGTTCATCAGCTCGCGCACGCCCGCCGTCTCCAGCGCCGGCACACGGCCCAGCGCCAGTTCCATCAACTGCTCGAAGTGGCCGAAGTTGGAGTCCAGCAGCGCGTAGTGGAAGCCTTCGGGGATGCCGTCGAGGGCCCAGGGGATCGGGTTGGATTCGTAGCCGCCCATGACCAGGCCGCCGACCTCCTCCTTGTAGTAGGTCAGTCGGTCCGGATCGCGCAGCGTCGGCAGCGTGCTCGATACGCCCTCGATCGGCTCGGTCACCATGTACTGGTGCTCGACCGAGACCAGCGGCACGTTGACGCCGACGGCGGCGGCCAGGTCGCGCGACCACTGCCCGGCGCAGCAGACCACGACCTCGCAGTCGATGCGGCCCTTGTCGGTGATTACCGCCGTCACCTTGCCGTCGACGACCTCGATGGAGAGCACGGCGGTGTCCTCGCGGATCGTGACGCCACTCTGGCGCGCGCCCTTGGCCAGAGCCTGGGTGATGTCCGAAGGGTTGGCCTGGCCGTCGGTCGGCAGGAAGGCCGCGCCGACGACGTCGTCGACCTGCATCAGCGGCCAGAGTTCCTGCGCTTCCTTGGGTGTCAGCAGGTGCATCTCCAGGCCGAAGGAGTGCGCCGTGGTGGCCTGACGCTTCACCTCGGTCCAGCGCTCCTGGTTGCAGGCGAGGCGCAGGCCGCCGTTCATCTTCCAGCCGGTGGCAAGGCCGGTTTCCTGTTCCAGCGAATCGTAGAGCTCGACCGAGGTGCCGAGCAGTTGCGTGATGTTGGCGTTGGAGCGCAGCTGCCCGACCAGCCCGGCGGCATGGAAGGTGGTGCCGGAGGTCAGCTTATGCCGCTCGATGAGCATCGTGTCGGTCCAGCCCAGCTTACCGAGGTGGTAGGCGGTAGAACAGCCGACGATGCCGCCGCCGATGACGACCGCCTTGGCCGTGGTGGGGAACTCTGCCATTAAGTATTCCTCAGCTTTGCTGAAATTCTCTTGCGGCGGCCTGGAAGGCGGCCAGGTTTTCGGCGGTATAGGCCACGTAGTCGAAGTCGATTTCGGAGTGGATCTCGGAGACCATGGACCACAGCGTCTCGCGCAGCAGCGAGGCGCACTTCATGGCCTGGTAACGGCGGCGCAGCGCATCGTCGACCGGGCGCTCGAAGTAGGTCTCCAGCATCCAGTCTTCCTGCGCGGCGGAGAGGCCGTTATTGGAGGCGAGACCGCCGAGGTCGAAGAGCGGCGAGTTGAAGCCGGCATAGTCCCAATCGATGAGCCACAGGCGCGCACCGTCGTCGATGAAGTTGGCGGGCAGCAGATCGTTGTGGCCGAAAACCATCTCGACTTCCCCCACCGCCTCCTCGAGCTTTTCAGCCAGGGCCAGCAGGGCCGGCAGCAGCGCGGCGTGGAGGCTGTCGCCCTCCTTCAGGGTCCAGCCGTAGTCGCGGATCACGTGGAACACCCAGAACGCCAGGACCGGGCCGCGCAGGTGCGTCGGCAGTTCGCGGTGGCTCTTCGCGACCAGCGGCAGGGCGCGCGCGAGCATGTCCTGCTGCCGGACGTCCTCGGCGGCCAGGGTCTTGCCGTCGATGTAGTCGATGACCAGCAGGCCCGGCTCGGCATGCACCACGGCGGGCGAGATCCCCGCCGCCGCCGCCGCGCGGCTGGCCGCCAGCTCGTTGAAGCGCATCACTTGGTGGATCGGAATGTCGTCGCCGACGCGCACCACGACCCTGCGGCCGGCGTCCTCGACCAGAAAGTTCACGTTGGTGATACCGCCGCCCAGAGGCTGCGGATCGACCGGTCCCCGCCAGAGCGGCAGCGCGGCGACCCTCCTGCGCGGATCGCTCACCTCACTGCCCTCCCTGGGTCGCGAGGCCGAGGCGCGCGCGGGCGCGCCGGGCGCCGGCGGCAATGAGGCGGTCGGCGATGATGGCGATGCAGGCGACCGAGACGCCGGCGACGATGCCGCGCCCGGTATCGGCCTTGGTCAAGGCGATATAGACCTCCTGACCCAGGTCGCGGGTGCCGACCAGCGCGGTGATGACCAGCATCGACAGCGCCAGCATGATGGTCTGGTTGAGGCCCAGCATGATCTCCGGCAGGGCCAGCGGCAGCTTGATGCGCCACAGCAACTGCAGGCGGGTGCAGCCGGACACCGTACCGGCCTCGATCAGCTGCGGATCGATGGAGCGGATGCCGTGAGCGGTGTAGCGCACCGCCGGCGCCAGGGCGTAGAGCACCACGGCGATCATGGCCGAGAAATCGCCGACCCGGAACAGCATGACCACGGGGATCAGGTAGACGAAGCTGGGCAGGGTCTGCAGGGTATCGATGAAGCCGCCGATGAGACGCCCCGCCCGCGCGTTCTGCGCCGCCAGGATGCCGAGCGGAATGCCGATCAGCGCCGCGATCAGCACCGAGACGCCGCAGAGATAGATGGTCACCATGGCGTCGTCCCAGAGGCCGTTCACCAGGATGAAGGACGCCAGCAGCAGGCACAGCAGCGCCAGCCTCCAACGCCCAAGCTGCCAGCCGGCGGCGGTGACCAGCAGGATGAACCAGGGCCAGGGAATGCCCAGCAGGAAGCGCTTCACCGGGATCAGCAGATTCAGCAGCATGAAGGTCTTCACCGCCTCCAGCTGATCGAAGAAGTTCACGTTCACCGTCCGCACCAGATTCTCCCAGAACGGTCCGGTGGTGATCTCGGCCGCCGCCGGATAGCTCTGCAGGAACGGCAGGAGGAGGCCCAGGAGACCGCTGGCGAGGATGACCGCCAAGGCGGTCAGCGCGTAGGGATGACGCTTGGCGAAAGGCAAGGTCGGCCGGCCGTGCGCCGGCGGCGGCCGGTTGACGAACGCCTGGCTCAGGCGGTCGAGCGCGATGGCCAGCACGACGATGGCGACGCCGGCCTCCAGGCCGCCGCCGATGTCGAGACGGCGCAACGAGGTCAGCACATCGTAGCCGAGGCCGCCGGCGCCGATCATCGAGGCGATGATGACCATGTTCAGCGACAGCATGATGACCTGGTTCACGCCGACCATGAGCCCCGGCATGGCCGAGGGCACCAGCACCCGCCAGGTCATCTGCCGGTCGGTGCAGCCGACCATCTTGCCGAACTCGCGGATCTCCGCCGGCACGCACTGCAGCGCCAAGGTGGTGATGCGCACCATCGGCGGCATGGCGTAGACGATCGTGGCCACCAAAGCCGACACCGGCCCGAAGCCGAAAAGAAACAGGATCGGTACCAGATAGGCGAAGACCGGCACCGTCTGCATGAGATCCAGGACCGGGGTCAGCACGCGGTTGAACCAGCGCCAGCGGTAGCCGGCAATCCCCAACAGCAGGCCGCCACCGACACCCAGCGGCACGGCAATGAGGATCGAGGCCAGAGTGATCATGGCGCTTTCCCACTGCCCGAAGACGGCGAGATAGAGGAAGCAGAGGCCGACGAAAGCGGCCAGCGTCGTGCTCTTGGCATAGTGGCCGATCGCCACCACCACGAAAATCACGGCGACCCAACTCAAGGAAGGCGCCCACTGCACCGCCTCGGTGCCGAGCCCCTGCACGAAACCGCCGATCAGCAGGGCCTTGGCCAGGTCGTAGGGTTGCTCCAGCAACCAGGCGATGCCACGGGTCACGTCGGTGAACGTGAAGAAGCCGAAGTTGGCTTCCTCCACCAGCCATTTCATGAAGGCGCTGATCTCGTTCTTCATCGGCACCCGCAGTTCGCGCGGCACCTTCATGAGCCAGCGCGCATCGAGCGCCTTGGAGAGGCTGCCGCCGGTCTGCGCCAGGACGATCGTGGCGAGGCCGAGGCCCAGCCAGATCAGCGCCGAAGGCGACAGGGGCAGCGCCTTCGCCTTCATCGCCGGCCACCCGCTTGCGGCCGCGTCCGGCCGATCAGCGTGTCGATCACCGCGCGGCGGTCGAGGCTGCCGATCACCGCACCTTGTTCGTCGACGACGGCGAAAGGCCGCTCCGCCGCCTCGACACGGTCGGCCACGGCTTCGATGCGATCGCTGGCCAGCACCTCGCCCGCCATCTCGCCCGCCATCTCGCCCGACGGCGCGCCGGGCTGCATCACCGCCCGCACGGTCAGCACCTTGGCGCGCGGGATGTGCTTGGTGAACTCGGCCACGTAGTCGTCGGCGGGTGTCAGCACCAGTTGCTCGGGCGTATCGATCTGGATCACCGCGCCGTCCTTCATGATGGCGATGCGGTCGGCCAGACGGATCGCCTCGTCGAAATCGTGGGTGATGAAGACGATGGTCTTGCGCAGGACCGATTGCAGGCGCAGGAACTCGTCCTGCATTTCACGGCGGATCAGCGGATCGAGCGCCGAGAAGGGCTCGTCGAGGAACCAGATCTCCGGCTCCACCGCCAGCGAGCGGGCGATGCCGACGCGCTGCTGCTGGCCGCCGGACAGCTCGCGCGGGTAGTAGGCTTCGCGTCCGCTGAGGCCGACGAGATCGATGACCTCATGGGCCCGTGCTTCGCGGCTGCCGCGGGCGATGCCCTGCACCTCCAGCGGGAAGGCGACGTTCTGCAGGACGGTCAGATGGGGCAGCAGGGCGAAGTGCTGGAATACCATGCCCATCTTGTGACGCCGGATCCGGATCATCTCGCGCTGGGAGGCGCGCAGCAGATCCTGGCCCTCGAAGATGATCTCGCCGGCGGTCGGCTCGATCAGCCGCGAGAGGCAGCGCACCAGGGTCGACTTGCCGGAGCCGCTGAGGCCCATGATCACGAAGATCTCGCCCTCGCAGACCTCGATGTTGGCCTGGCGCACCGCCCCGACCAACCCGGCGGCCTGGATTTCCGGCAGTCCGGGCGTCGCTGTCTGCCCGGCCAGGAAGCGCTCGGCACCCTCGCCGAAGAGCTTCCATACCTCGCGGCACGCCAGCTTGACGGGTCTTTCCTGCATCATTTCCTCGAAGTTCCCCTGTTCCGGGGAACGATGGGATACCCGGCGCCTGAACTCAACCGGCGAAGTCGATCGACCGCTCACCACGCGAGCCCGCCGCAGCCGGAACGCCCCAAGGGACATCCCGGCTGCTCCCCAGATCCCAACCGTCAGGGAACCGCCCGAGGGGTCGTAATCGGGCGGATATCACGGCGAGACCTTTCGGCCGGCAGACTACTTGCCGATCCACTTGCGCCAGGTGCCCTCGTTCTTGGCGACCCAATCGGCCACCACCGCGTCGAGGTCCTTGCCGTCGAGGTCCACGGCCGCGACCATGGCGCCCATTTCCTCGTTGGAAACCTTGAAGGCCTTGATGGCCTCATAGGCGCCCGGCCATTTGTCCTTCACGCCGGCCCAGGAGACTTTCCAGATCGGACCGCGCGGCTTGCCGCAGTCGTAGGCCATGTCCGGGTTGCTGCCCCAGGCGGGATCGGCATAGCATTCAGCCGTGTACTTCGGGAACTCGACCCACTCCCCCTTGAACTTGATCGGCGCCCAGTGCGGCGCATAGACCCACAGCAGGACCGGCGCCTCGCGCTGATAGGCTGACTCGAGCTCGGCGAAGAGCGCCGCGTCGGTGCCGGCGTGCACCACCTCGTAATCCAATTCCAGAGCCTCGGCGCGCTCGTCGTCGAAGCCGCCCCAGGTCACCGGACCGCCGAGATAGCGGCCCTTGGGCGCCGTCTCAGGCGTGGAGAAAGCCTCGGCGCAGTCGTTCAGCGCTTCCCAGTTCGGCAGGCCCGGGCATTTCTCCTTCATGTAGGCGGGGTACCACCACTCCTCGATCGCCTGCATGCCGGTCTCGCCGAGATTCTCGACGTTGCCGGTAGCGGTCGCCTCGTCCATGGCCTCGCGGCCGGTGGTTTCCCAGATCTCCATGGCGACATGCAGATCGCCGGTCTTCAGTCCGGCAAACTGGGCGATATAGTCGGCCTGCACATACTCGATGTTGTAGCCGGCCTTCTGCAGGACCGATCCCATCATTTTGGTGGTGATCAACTGGCCGGTCCAGTCGTGCAACGTCAGCTTGAGGGGGTCCTTGGATTCGACCTGCGCCAGCGCGCCGCCGACGGCACCCAGGCCGACTGCAAGCCCGAGGCTCGCCCCCATCAGCATCTTCAATTGGTTCCGCATCCTACCGTCCTTCCCGTTCCGAATTCTTCTTGCTTTGCTTCCCCGGGCGCAGCCGCCAAGCCACACCTTGCCCGCAGCCGGCGGACCGACCGTCAAGCGTGAATAATGTTCTGTCTATAACCCACATCTGTCAACGCTATATCTGTGGTTTTGTGGGTTTTTCTGGTTTTTTAGTTGCCCGACAGCCGGGGGATGCGAAATACTAGCATGCGGGCGATCGGGGGCCCTCATAAGGTCCCGGCTGCCTGCCCGCTTCCTGGCCGACGGACCCTGAGAAATGCATTCGACACACCGCGAAATGGAAATCCTGGACGAGCTGAAGGTCTCCGGCTCCTGCCGTATCCAGGACCTGGCGCGCCGTCTGGCGGTCTCGGAAGAAACCATCCGCCGCAATGTGAAGAAGCTGGCGGTCAGGGGACTGGTGCGCAAGGTCCATGGCGGCGTCTACCTGCCCGATGCGGTGCAGGAAGCCTCCTTCGCCCAGCGCATGGACGAGAATCCCGACGCCAAGCGGTTGATCGCCGGGCAACTGGCGCAGCTCATCAAGGACGGCGATTCGCTGATTCTCGATATCGGCTCGACCACCGCCTATGTGGCGCGCGCCCTGCGCGGCCACCACGACCTCTTCGTGGTCACCAACTCCGTCGCCGTGGCGCAGATGCTGGCGACGCGCAACAACAACCGGGTGTTCATGGCCGGCGGCGAACTGCGCGCCCACGACGCCGGCGCCTTCGGGCGCGAGGCCATCGCCTTCTTGCGCCAGTTCTCCGTGCAATACGCGGTTCTCTCGGCCGCGGCGATCGACGCCGAAACCGGCTTCATGCTGTTCGACCTGCAGGAGGCGGAGTTTTCCCGCGAAGTCATCCGGCATGCCGAGAGATCGATCGTCGCCGCCGACGCCACCAAGTTCGGTCGCCACGCGCCGGTACGGCTCGAAGACCCCGGCGTCATCGATACCCTGGTGACCGATCTGCCGCCGCCGCCCGACATCGCCGCCGTACTGGAAGAAGCGTCAGTAAACGTCGTCCTTGCCGAGGCGTCGCCGCCGCGAACCGCTTGACCCAACCGAACTCAGAGGAATACCCCCGGTGAGCGACCTTTCCGACGCGGCCCTGTTGCAGGCCGCCCGCGACATCTCCGCCTTGGCCGCGGTGCAGCCGCTGCGGCACTTCCGCGGCGGATTGGAGATCGAGCGGAAAGCCGACGAGAGCCCGGTGACCGTCGCCGACCGAGAGACCGAGGCGATTCTGCGCCAAGCCATCACCGAGCGCTTTCCCGGCCACGGCATCTTCGGCGAGGAATACGGCGGCGAAGGCCTGGAGCGCGACATCGTCTGGGTCATCGATCCCATCGACGGCACCAAGTCGTTCATCTCCGGCTCGCCGCTGTTCGGCATGCTGGTCGCGGTGCTGAAAGCGGGCAAACCGGTCGTCGGCATCATCCGCATGCCCGCCCTCGGCGAGTGCTACGCCGGCTCGGCGGAAACCGGCAGCGACCGCGACGGCAGCGCCCTCGCCTGCCGCAGGGGCGTGCCTCTGGAAAGCGCCTTTCTGTGCATCAACGAGGCCAACAGCATCATCGCCGAGCACCCGGCGGTGTTCAGCAGGCTGATGGCGACAGGGCGGTACCGGCGCTTCAGCTACGACTGCTATCCTTACGCCCAACTCGCCTCCGGCCAGATCGACGCGGTGGTCGACTGCAATCTGCAGCCCTACGATTTTCTGCCGGTGGCGCCGGTGGTCGAGGGCGCCGGCGGCGTCATCACCGACTGGCAGGGCAAGCCCCTGACTCTCGAGTCCGACGGCCGTGTGCTGGCCAGCGCCAGCGCGGCGCTGCACGAAGCGCTGCTCGGGGTTCTCGCCGGCTAGAGCGTCGGGCGTGAAGATTGAATCGTAGGGGATTCCCTTTTTGAGCGAATAGTGATTCTCTGGGATAGGAGGTATCTCATGGGAAAAGCTGTTTCGAGTGATCTTCGAGTTCGGATGGTGCGTGGCATAGCGTCAG
>JAVJNS010000009.1:0-92622 GCA_040217155.1 Kiloniellaceae bacterium | reverse complement strand
GAAAAACTATTTTGGGCTCGAATTTGCGCAATCATGATTCGCAGTCATGCCATTTGCGATTCGATTCCGTCCGTTCCGGGTCGTGTTAGATTCTTTTCTTGCACGACCGCCTTCGTCCGGCGACTTTTTCAGCAACCTGCTGAAGCGCTTTAACCCGCAATCGCTCCGGGGGCGGCCGTAGCCTGGGTGTCCTGCCGCAGGATCATGCGGTGGGCCGGCATTCGCAGGGTCACGGTGGTGCCCTTGCCGGCTTCGCTCTGCAGATCCAGCGTGCCGCCGTGCAGTTCGGCGAGAGCCTTGGCCAGCGGCAGCCCGAGCCCGGTCCCCCTGGCTGCTTCGCAGGCCGAGTTGTCGATCTGGCCGAAGACCGAGAGCGCCACGGGGATATCTTCACGGGCGATGCCGACGCCGTTGTCGATGGCCTGGAAGACGAAGCCGCTGCCCGCTGTGGCCCAGCAACGCAGGCGAACGGTGCCGCCCGCCGGCGTAAACTTGATGGCGTTGGACAGCAGGTTGACCAGAATCTGAGTCAGGCGACGCTTGTCCGCGTGGATCGCCGGAAGGTCGCCGGGAAAATCGAAGACAAGCTTTACACCTGCTTCCTGTGGGCGACCTTCGAGCAGGACACGGATTCCATTGAACAGTTCGTCGGCTGGAATGGTTTGCTCGCGCAGCGTTTCGCGGCCGGACTCTACTTTCGAGAGATCCAGAATGTCGTTGATGATGCCCAGCAGATGTTGGCCGGATTGGCGGATGTCGCAGGCGTAGTCCTGGTACTTGCTGTTGCCGACGGGTCCCATGGACTGATGTTCGATCAACTCGGCAAAGCCGATGATGGCGCTGAGCGGCGTGCGCAGTTCGTGGCTCATCATGGCCAGAAAAGCGGACTTTGCCTGGTTCGCCCGATCCGCCTGGCTGGCTTTGTCGCGCGCCGCGCGCAGCTGGGTCAGAGCCTCGCTGAGCTGTTGCTGCAGAGCCTGGGTCGCCTCCTGCGAAGCGTTAGAATCGCGTTTCAGGGTGTCGCCGGCGTTCGAAAGCTGCGCCGTCAGCGCGGCGAACTGACCGGTTTGGCGCAACAGCAACAGGATGAGCGCGGCAATGAGAACGACGGCGGCGAGACACACCCCGGCGGCTGCGTAGGATAGCCAGGCTGGCAGCAGAATCATCTCCACGCCGTCTGTCACGATGCCTGAGATTCCGCGGGCGAAGGACCCGTATCAAGCTCGTCCGCTCCTGGAAGTCCGACCAGGGGGGCATCGTCGCGACCGCGCAGCCAACCCTTCTGGAACTGGCTCTGGCTGACGATGCGTTCGTAGTTGTCGAGCATGGCGTCGATTTCCTGACGGTCAACCAGCTCGGTCTTGTAGGCGAGATTGCGCAGCAGGCGCGTGAAACGCCCTTCGTTCTGGAGATCCTGGTTCACGCAGGCGTTGACCAGGCCGACGACGTAGCCGAAACGGTAGATGGTCGGATCCTCCTGGTCGAAGCTGGCGCCGTGGGTGCTGATGAAGCTGGCGAGCCGGTTGACGGCGGCCTGCTCGGCGGAGATTTCCTCAGCCACTTGTGAGGAACCGAAATTGGCGCATTCGTTGGCCAGCGTCTCCAACTCCTTGATCGCCTTCCTGCGCCGTTCGGCGGCCTCCTCGGTGCAACCTTTGCGACACCAGAATTGCACACGGTCCAGCACCTCTGTCATCGGCGAAGATTTCACCAGATAGTCATCGCCGCCGGCCCGCAGGCATTCCAGAATGGTGTCCGGATTGTCGAGGGCGGAAAGGAAGAGAATGGGCGAAGGGTGCAGGCCCTGCATCTTGCGCACCCGCGTGCAGGTCTCGATCCCGTCCATGCGCGGCATCATCACGTCCAGGATGATGAGCTGAGGGTTGGAGATCTTGTGCAGCATGCCGATGGCTTTCTCACCATCGCTAACCCGCATCACACTGAATCCCGCGGACTCCAGCATGTCGGCATACATGCGCCGAAGCTGATCGTTGTCTTCGGCCAGGATGATCGGTCTTACAGACATTCCAGGAGCCTCATGAGGCGATGGTTCGGCCGGGTCGAGCCGTCGAGGAAGCTTGCGGCAGCAGAGTTAATTTTTCGTATCAACCAAGGGAAGAAATTCATATGTGCGCACCTACTCCGGGGCACCGTCGTTTTCGAGGCGCCACTGGTGCGGGTCGGCGGCAATCTGCTATACCGGCTGCCAACGGGGCGCTAGCCTCTTTCCTCTCTCCGCACGGCCCGCTTCCAACACATGGCGAACTTCGAAGGTCGATCCCTGCACTGCCGGCGCGGCGGCCGCGACGTATTCGCCGGGCTGTCATTCGCGCTGCCGCCCGGCGGCGCGCTGTTGCTCACAGGCCCCAACGGCTCCGGCAAGTCCAGCCTGCTCCGCCTCATGGCCGGTCTGCTGAAGCCGGCAGCGGGCGAACTGCTGTGGGACGGCCAGTCGATTGCCGCAACGCCTGAGGATCACGCCGCGAGGCTGCACTACCTCGGTCATCTGGACGCCGTGAAACCGGTGTTGAGCGTGGTGGAGAACCTGCGATTCTGGGCCGATCTGCGGGGCGGCGGCGCAGCGCCGGAGGCGGCCAATAAGACGGCCTTGGAGGAATTCGCGCTTGTCGAGCTGGCAGCCGTCCCTGGGCGTCTGCTCTCCGCCGGCCAGCGCCGCCGCCTGGCCCTGGCGCGCCTCATCGCCTCGCCCGCCGATCTCTGGCTGCTGGATGAACCCTCGGTCGGTCTCGACCATGCGTCGGCGGGCCGTCTCGCCGCGGCGATCGCCAAGCACCGCGCCGGGGGTGGGCGCGTCGTCGTGGCAACACATACAGCGCTGGATATGAAGGACCCGCAGCAACTGTCGCTCGGTGACCTGGCGCCGCCGCCTCTGCCGGAGATGGTCTGGTGAAAGGTCTCGTTCTCATCGTCGGCAGGGATCTGCGCCTTGCGCTGCGCCAGAGCGCCGATGCCTGGTTGGCGGTCTTGTTTTTCGTCCTGACCGCGGCCCTGTTTCCTTTTGGAGTCGGGCCAGAGGCCGGCCTTCTGGCGCGGATCGCGCCGGGAATCATTTGGGTGGTGGCACTGCTGGCCGTGCTGCTGTCGCTGGAACGGCTGTTTCTGGCGGACTTCGAGGACGGCAGTCTGGAACAGCTCCTGCTCTCGCCTATGCCCCTCGAACTGGCCGTGCTCGGCAAGGTCTTGGCTCACTGGCTGACAACCGGCTTGCCGCTGATCGCCGCCGCGCCGCTGTTGGCGGTTCTGTTCAACATGGACGGCGCCGGCCTAGGCGTCCTGCTGTTGGCGATGCTGCTGGGCACCCCGGCCTTGAGTCTGGTGGGCGCGGTCGGCGCCGCCCTGACTCTGGGCGCCAGACGTGGTGGTGTGTTGATTCCATTGCTGGTTTTGCCGCTTTACGTACCGGCATTGATTTTTGGGGTTGGGGCTACGGAGGCTGCGATCCAGGGCTTGACGGCGCGTCCGCACTTGCTGTTGTCGGGCGCATTGCTGCTGGTGATGCTGGTGGTCGCGCCGCTGGCCGCTGCCGCGGCCCTCCGTCAGGCGCTGGATTAGATAAGAACAAATTCTTATAAACCGATGCGCAAGCCCACCCGCGGCGGGGTTTACGGGGCTGGCGTGACCTGGCGCAAGGCACTAGATAAAGTCAGCCTTTAGGAAAGCAGCTATGCATCGCTTCGCAAATCCGGCGCGTTTCAACCGCCTTGCCGACCGAATCCTGCCCTTCGCCGCGCTGGGCAGCGTGGCGGCCTTGGCGGTGGGGCTCTATCTGGCGCTTTTCGTGGCGCCGCCGGACTACCAGCAGGGCGAGAGCGTCCGCATCATGTACGTCCATGTGCCTTCGGCCTGGATGGCTCTTTTCATCTATGTGGCTATTGCGCTGGCCAGCGCCGTGGCGCTGATCTGGAGGCATCCCCTGGCGGATCTCGCAGCCAAGGCCTCGTCGCCGATCGGCGCCGGTTTCGCCTTTCTCACCTTGGCGACCGGCTCCCTGTGGGGCCGTCCCATGTGGGGCACCTGGTGGGAATGGGACGGCCGCCTCACCTCCATGCTGATCCTGTTTTTCCTCTATCTCGGCCATATGGCGCTGATGAACGCCTTCGAGGACAGCCAGCGCGGCTATCGCGCGGCGGCCATTCTGGCCCTGGTCGGTGTGGTCAACATTCCAATCATCAAGTTTTCCGTCGATTGGTGGTCGACCCTGCATCAACCGGCCAGCGTTCTGCGGCTGGACGGGCCGACCATCCATCCGTCGATGCTCTGGCCATTGTTGACCGTGGCGCTTGGTTTCAAGCTCTACTACCTCACGGTGGTGCTGTTGAGGGTCAAGAGCGAATTGATCGCCGCCCGGTTGCGTGCGCTCGACCTGGCCACCGTCAAGGTGTCCTGATTTTGGTGGAGAACGGGCAAAGACCTGCGCGATTCGGTCGCACTCACGTAAATGTAACTGACGCCCAGGGGCTGAGCGCCTAGATTTGCGCAGAGCGACGGGCGCGGCGGATCGGTGTTGCGCCGCAGCGAAGGCTATGGAGATGGGCCGAGATAAGCCTCATGCAGGCTGGAAAGTGCGATGGAGGAGATTACGGCTTTCTTCGATATGGGCGGCTATGCGGCCTACGTCTGGCCCTCGCTGGTCCTGACGGCCGCGGTAATGGCCGGCCTGCTGATCGCAACTCTGAGCCAGCTGCGCAGCCGGCAGCGGCGCCTGGCGGAGCTTGAGGCGCGCGGCACCCAGCGCCGCCGCCGGGTGGCTCCGGAATCCGCTGCCTCCGGCGGCACCAAGCCGTCCAATGGAGTGCGCCCGTGACACGCAAGCGCCGCAGGCTCTATATTGTCGTGGCGGTGCTGCTGGTTTTCGGCAGCGCGACGGGGCTGGTGTTGATCGCCCTGGACGACAGCCTCGATCTGTTCCAGAGCCCGAGCCAGTTGATTGCCTCGCCGCCGCCGCCGGAGCGCGGCATTCGCCTCGGTGGCCTTGTCGAAGAGGGAACGGTGCTACGTGCCACAGATGGACTCAGCGTGTCTTTTCGCATCACCGACGGGGCACAATCGGTGCCGGTCAACTACCAGGGCATTTTGCCGGATCTTTTTCGTGAAGGGCAGGGCGTGATCACCCTCGGCAAGATGTCGCCCGAGGGGACCTTTGTCGCCCGCGAAGTGCTGGCCAAGCACGACGAGAATTACCTGCCGCGCGAGGTGGTCGACGCCTTGAAGGAATCCGGTCAGTGGCGTGAAGGAATGGGGGGCACAGAATGATTGTTGAACTCGGCCACTTTGCTTTGATCCTGGCCCTGGTTGCCGCCGTGCTGCAGGGCAGTCTGCCGATGATCGGCGCGGCGCGCGGCAATCACGCCTGGATGGAGTTGGCGCGTCCCGCGGCATTGACCCAGCTGTTGCTCGTCGTCTTTGCTTTCTCGGCTCTGACCCACGCCTACGTTACTTCCGACTTTTCCGTCGCCAATGTGGTCGAGAACTCGCATTCGGCCAAGCCGCTGCTCTACAAAATCACCGGCGTGTGGGGGAATCACGAGGGCTCCATGCTGCTGTGGATCCTAATCCTGGCGGCCTTCGGCTCCGCGGTGGCGGTCTTCGGCGGCAACCTGCCGCCGAGTCTGCGTGCCCGGGTGCTCGGCGTACAGGCCTGGATCGGCATCGGTTTCATACTGTTCACCTTGTTCACTTCGAATCCTTTCCTCCGGGTCTTCCCGGCGCCGCTCGACGGCCAGGACCTCAATCCGCTGCTGCAGGACCCCGGCCTCGCATTCCATCCGCCGATGCTCTATGCCGGCTATGTCGGCTTCTCCATAGCCTTCTCCTTCGCTATCGCCGCCTTGATCGAGGGCAAGGTCGATGCCGCCTGGGCGCGCTGGGTGCGGCCCTGGACGTTGCTCGCCTGGTCCTTTCTTACCGGCGGCATCGCGCTGGGCTCTTGGTGGGCCTACTACGAGCTCGGCTGGGGCGGCTGGTGGTTCTGGGATCCGGTAGAGAATGTTTCCTTCATGCCCTGGCTGCTGGGTACGGCCTTGCTGCACTCGGCCATCGTGGTGGAGAAGCGCAACGCCCTGAAGGTCTGGACCATCCTGCTGGCCATCCTGACCTTTTCGCTGTCGCTGATCGGCACTTTCGTCGTGCGCTCAGGCGTGCTCACCTCCGTGCACGCCTTTGCCACCGATCCGGAGCGCGGCTTTTTCATTCTGATTCTGCTGGCCGTGACCATCGGCGGTTCGTTGATCCTCTTTGCGATTCGCGCGCCGGCGCTCAAGGCCGGCGGACTCTTTGCGCCGATCAGCCGCGAAGGCGCCATGGTGATCAACAATCTCTTCCTGGCCGCCGCCTGTGCCACAGTCTTTCTCGGGACGCTTTACCCGCTGATCCTCGAGATGCTGACGGACGGCCGGCAGAAGGTCTCGGTCGGGCCGCCCTTCTTCAACGCGACCTTCGTGCCGCTCATGGTGCCGCTGGTCTTTCTCATGGCCGTCGGCCCGATGCTGCCGTGGAAGCGCGGCGATCTGGCCGGCGCGCTGGGTCGCCTGAAGCTGGCGGCGCTGGCTGCCGTCACCGCCGCCGGCCTGGCCTATTACCTGCAGTCCGGCGGACCGGTTCTGGCGGTCGGCGCCATCGGCGTTGCCGCCTGGCTTTTCGTCGGCGCCCTGGTCGAGTGGACCGATCGGGTGAAGCTGTTCCGCGTGCCGCTGGCGGATTCCTGGCACCGTGCCCGCAACCTGCCGCGCGCGGCGCATGGCATGACCCTGGCACATTCCGGTCTGGCGATCGTCATGGCGGGCATGATCGGTTCCTCGGTGTGGAAGACCGAGGTGGTTACCAATCTCATGCCCGGCGAGACGATCGAGGTCGCGGGCTACAGTCTGCTGTTCGACGGTGTCAGCAGTCAGGCAGGCCCCAACTATCAGGCCGACCGGGCGCGCTTCACGGTGACCCGCGAGGGCGAAGAAATCGCCGTCCTGTTCCCGGAAAAGCGAATCTACCAGGTCAGGTCCATGCCGACCACCGAGGCGGCGATCCGCACGACCCTGCTCGCCGATCTCTATGCCGTGATCGGCGATTCCGACGGTCAGGGCGGCTGGACCGTAAGGGTCTACCATGAGCCGCTGGTGCCCTGGATCTGGCTCGGCTGTTTTGTCATGGTGGCCGGCGGACTGACGTCGCTGAGCGACCGGCGCCTGCGCGTCGGCGCACCCCGCCGGCGCCGCAAAGACCAGGCCGCATCCCGCCCGGCGGCGGCCTAGGCGGGGTCTGGGTGGACAGCAACTAGATGGTCAAACGAATTTTGTTTCTGCTGCCGGTGCTCATCTTCGCGATGGTTGCCGGCTACTTCCTCTGGGGCTTAGCGCCGGGCCGCGACCCGGGTTCTGTGCCGACGGTGATGATCGACAAGCCGACACCGACCTTCGACCTTCCCGCCGTACCTGGGCTAAACGTGCCGGGGCTGGCGACCGCGGATCTTGGCGATGGCGAAGTGGTCATGGTGAACTTCTTCGCCTCCTGGTGCGTTCCCTGCCGGGCGGAGCACGGCTATCTGACCGACCTGGTCGCGCGCACCGGGGTGCCGCTCTACGGCATCAACTATCGCGACAAAGCCGAAGACGCGGTCGCCTGGCTGGCGGAACTCGGCAATCCCTACCGGCGGATCGGGGCCGATGCCGGCCGCGGCGCCGTGGAGTGGGGTGTCACCGGCGTGCCGGAGACCTTCATCATCGACGCGGCGGGCCGCATCCGCTATCACCGGCGGGGGCCGCTGGTGCCCCAGATTATCGAGCGCGAGGTGGAGCCGCTGCTCCGTGCGCTGAGACCATGAGGTGGCTGCTTCTCATTCTGGCGCTGCTGCTGACGCCAGCGGCGGTTCAAGCGGTCGAGCCCGACGAGATACTCGACGACCCTAAACTGGAACAGCGCGCGCGCGACCTTTCCGTGGAGATTCGCTGCGTCGTCTGCCAGAACGAGTCGATCGACACCTCCAATGCGGAGATCGCGCGCGAGCTCCGCATTCTGGTGCGCGAACGTCTGGTGGCGGGCGACAGCGATCAGCAGGTTCTGGACTATCTCGTCGCCCGTTACGGCGAATTCGTGCTGCTGCGTCCGCCGATGAAGCCGGAGACCTATCTGTTGTGGTTCGGCCCTCTTATCCTGCTGCTGCTTGGCATGGCGGGGATCTTCCTTTTCTTCCGGCGGCAGCGCGCGGAGATCGCGCTGCCGCCGGCGCTGAGTGTGGAGGAGGAAGCGCGTCTCGCCAGCCTGCTTGGCAACGACGGGCGGCAGAGTGAGGGACAGAGCAGGGAATGATATTCTGGATCCTTGCCGGCATCATGGCCGCCTTGGTGGTGGTGGTGCTGATGTGGCCGCTGCTGCGCCGCGGCATCGCCGAACCTGTGGCGGCGGACTATGATCGCGCAGTCTATCGCGACCAGCTGACCGAGTTGAAGCAGGACCTGCAGCGCGGCCTGATCAGCAAGGCCGAAACCGAGGCGGCGCGGCGCGAAATCGAACGCCGCCTACTGCAGACTGACGACAAAGACGGAAGCGCTGGAGCAAGTGCCGCGTCGACAGCTTCCGGCGGTCATTGGGCAGGTCGTCTGGCTTTGGCGCTGGTGATCGCGCTGCCGCCTCTACTCGGTGTCGGTCTCTATCTAAGTCTCGGCACCCCGGGCCTGCCGGGTCTGCCGCTGGCCGAGCGCGATCCGGGCGGGCCCGAGGAGGTCGCCCTGTTGGAGGCGCAGTTGCAGCGCCGCATCAAGGCGGCACCGGGCGACGTTGAGGCGCGCCTTATTCTTGCCCAGGTCTACGAGCGGAGCGGCCGCTTCGCGGCGGCGGCGAAGACCTATGCCGACGTCATCACGGAGGTTGGCAAACAGGGGCCGGTGCCTGGCGTGCTGCATGCGGCGCGGGGTGAAAGCCTGGTCGCCGCGGCTCAGGGCCGCATCGACCGGGAGGCCCGCCTTGCTTTCGCCGCGGCCATCGAAGCCGATCCTGGCAATGCCCGGGCACGCTACTACGCCGGCCTGGCGATGGCCCAGGATCAGCGCCTGGAGGCGGCTATCGACGTCTGGAAGGGCTTGGCCGAGGACTTGCCGCCGGACTCACCCTGGGGCGGCCTGCTGCGCGAGCAGATCGCCCGGGCCGCGGCGGAATTGGGCATCGAGCCACCGGCCATCGCCCAGGCCCTGAGACCAGAAGGCGCCCCTGAGACTGGCGGGGCCGGAGAGACAGGCGGGGCCGGGGAGACTGGCGGGGCCGGGCCGCGCGGTCCCTCGGCCGCCGACATCGAGGCGGCGCAGGAGATGACCCCTGGGGAACGTTTGGATTTCATTCGCTCCATGGTCGCTCAATTGGCCGCCCGTCTGGAGGCGGAGCCGGCGGACCCCGACGGTTGGCTGCGCTTGGCGCGCGCCTATGGGGTGCTGGGCGAGGCTGACAAGGCGCGCGCCGCCCTGGGAACCGCAGAGGCCCGTATCGCCGAACTGCCCGACGATTCGCCGGAGCGCCCGTCCTTGGTCCAGCGGCTGGAAACGCTGCGGCAAAGCCTGCCCTAGCGCTGGTTCTCCTATGGGATCATTCCAATTCCTGGCGCCTCCCAAGGTGGCGGAGTGGCACGGTTTTGCTTGGCATCCCTACGATGCTGTCCTACCGTCGAGGCTGATGCGACTTGGAAACAGGCGCTATCTACAGGGAGTCTGGAGCCTTTGGCTTTTGCGGAACAGGGGACCGCGGCGGCCGCTGCCACTGCGGCGCTTGTCGCTGAAGATATTCACAAATCCTTCGGCGACCTCGAAGTCCTGAAGGGCGTCTCCCTGACGGCGCGCGAGGGCGATGTGATCGCCATGCTGGGCTCCAGCGGCTCCGGCAAGAGTACTTTCCTGCGCTGTCTCAACCTGCTCGAACAGCCCAATGCCGGACGCATTACCGTTTCCGGGGAAACGCTGCGCCTGAAGCCGGCCAAACAAGGCGGTGGCCTGGAAGCCGAAGACAGGGAGCAGATTCGCCGCGTTCGCGCGCAACTGGCCATGGTGTTCCAGAGCTTCAACCTCTGGTCCCACATGACGGTGCTGCAGAACGTCGTGGAAGCGCCGATCCAGGTGCTGAAGCGGCCCAAAGCGGAGGCCAAGGCCTACGGTGAGGAAATTCTGCAGAAGGTCGGTCTCTACGATCGCCGCGACTACTATCCGGCGCATCTTTCAGGGGGCCAGCAGCAGCGCGTCGCCATCGCCCGGGCGCTGGCCATGGACCCGGCAGTGATGCTGTTCGACGAGCCGACCTCGGCCCTGGACCCCGAGCTGGTGGGCGAGGTTCTGCGGGTGATCCGTGGCTTGGCGGAGGAAGGGCGGACCATGATCGTGGTCACTCACGAGATGGGTTTTGCCCGTGAAGTCTCTTCCGAAACGGTCTTCCTGCACGAAGGCCGCGTCGAGGAGCAGGGGCCGCCGAAAGAGGTATTCACAAAGCCGCGCTCGGCGCGGTTTCGTCAATTCTTGGAGGGCAATCTGAAGTGACCGATTGCTCCCCAGTGTCCGCGAGGACTGAACCACACAAAATGCAAACATAACTGGAGGCAATCCGTGAAAAAGCTTTTCTCCGCGGTCTTCATCGCCGCCCTAGCGTTGGGCGCAGCACAGGCTGACGCCAAGGAATGGAAGAAGGTGCGTGTCGGCGTCGAAGGCGCCTACCCGCCGTTCAGCGAAGTGACCACCGACGGCAAACTGGTCGGTTTCGATATCGACATCGCCAACGCGCTCTGTGCCGAGATGAAGGTGGAGTGCGAACTGGTGACCCAGGATTGGGACGGCATCATCCCGGCGCTGCAGGCGCGCAAGTACGACGCCATCATCGCGTCTATGTCGATCACCGAAGAGCGCAAACAGAAGGTCGACTTCACCGACAAGTACTACAACACCCCCGCAAAGTTTGTGCGCAAGAAGGGCTCGGGTATCGAGATCACCAAAGACAGCCTGAAGGGCAAATCCGTCGGCGTCCAGCGCGCCACCATCCATGATAAATTCGTCTCCGACGTCTACGGCGACGAGGTCGAGGTCAAGCGCTACGGATCCCAGGACGAAGTCTATCTGGACATGGCCGCCGGGCGCATCGACCTGATGCTGGCCGACTCGGTCGCGTTGAGCGGCGGCTTCCTGCAGACCGACGATGGCGAGGGCTACGAGTTCGTGGGCCCGGACTTCAGCGATCCGAAATACTTCGGCGACGGTGCTGGCATCGCCCTGCGCAAGGGCGAAGACGACCTGCGCGAGATGTTCAATGCCGCCATCGACGCGATCCGCGCCAACGGCAAATACAAGGCCATTCAGGACAAGTACTTCGACTTCAACGTTTACGGCAGCTAAGCGCCGCTTGACGTTAGTTTGTGAGAACGCCACCGTCGAACCCCCGGCGGTGGCGTTTCTTTTCGGGGCGGGGAGATCGTGAGTCCCTAGGTTGGCATCGGCGGGATTGGCCGCATGGAAGGTTTCGACAAGCTCGTAGAGTACATTCCGCTCCTCCTCGAAGGGGCGGTTGTCACGGTCACGGTAGCCTTAGTGTCGCTGGTCATCGCGCTGGCGCTCGGTCTGCTCACCGCGGCCATGAAGCTGTCGAAGTCGCGCCTGGGCAGAGGCGTTGCGGGGACCTATACCACGGTCATCCGCGGCGTGCCCGAACTGGTCCTGATGCTGCTGATTTTTTTCGGCGGGCAGATCCAGGTCAACAACATCGGCGCCTATTTCGAATGGGACTACGTCGACGTCGACGCCTTCACCGCCGGCACCCTGACCATTGGCTTCATCTACGGCGCCTATATGGGAGAGACCTTCCGGGGCGCCTTCCTGGCCGTGCCGGTAGGTTTGCTTGAGGCCGGCTATGCTTACGGCATGACGCGGCGGCAGGTTTTCCTGCGCGTCCTGGTTCCGCAGATGATGCGCCATGCCTTGCCGGGGCTCGGCAACAACTGGCTGGTGCTGATGAAGACCACGGCGCTGGTGTCCATCATCGGCCTGCACGATCTCGTGTTCCGTGCCGGACAGGCCGGTGGCACGACGCGTGAGCCGTTCATCTTCTATCTCTTCGTCGCCCTTGTTTTCCTCGTGTTGACCACGGCGTCGATCCTGGGACTGAACTGGCTCAGCAGACGCTACAGCGTCGGCGTCAGGCGGGCTTGAGATCATGGATTTCGCGCCGATCATCGAGAATCTCCCCCTTTATCTGGATGGCTTCTGGGTCACCGTCAAACTGGTGTTCTGGGCCCTGGTTTTCGGCCTCGTCATGGCGATACCCCTGGCCATCATGCGGACCTCCGGCAACCCGCTGGTCAACGGCCCGGTCTGGGCCTTTACCTATTTCTTCCGCGGCACGCCGCTGCTGGTGCAGATGTTCCTGCTGTACTACGGCCTCGGTCAGCAGCAGTTCATGATCGAGTTGAGTCAGGAGTTCGACTTTCTCAAGGACGCCTACTGGTACGCGCTTCTGGCCTTCACCCTGAACACCGCCGCCTATACCACCGAGATCTTCCGCGGCGCCATCGAGGGGACGCCCTATGGCGAGGTAGAGGCGGCGCGGGCCTGCGGCATGTCACGCAGCCAGACCTACCACCGAATCGTCCTGCCCAGCGCCTTCCGCCGTGCCCTGCCGGCCTATTCGAACGAAGTGATTTTCATGTTGCACGGCTCGGCCATCGCCAGCGTCATCACCATCATCGATCTCCTGGGCGCGGCGCGCATCATCGCCTCGCGGCACTACAACCCCTTCGAAGCCTTCGCCGCCGTCGGCTTCTTCTATTTCTGCATTACCTTTGCCCTGATCGGCGGCTTCAAGCTGCTCGAACAGCACTGGTTCGCCCACCTGCGTCCGCGCGAGGAGGTCGGCAACAAGCAGAAGGCACGGCAACCGGCCTGACGCCAATCCGTTTCACGCAGTCTACGAAGCTTCTCTAGGCACCGATTAGCTGGCCTGCCGCTTGGCTGGGTCGCCTTCGGCAGCCGGTGCAAGCCGTTGGGCCGGAAAGCGAACGGTCACGGTCGTGCCCACATTTACCTGGCTTTCGAGGGTCAACGAACCGTCGTGCAACTCGGCCATGGCCCGAGATAGCGGCAGGCCGAGGCCGATGCCTTCGAAGCGCCGATTGAGGCCACTTTCCACCTGGTCGAACGGGTTGAGCACGCTCTGCAGATGCTCGGCGGGAATACCCTCGCCGGTATCGGCAACCGACAGCGCCAGCCGGCCATCGCTCTCGATGCTGGCAGCGATGCTGATTCGGCCGCCTGCAGGCGTAAACTTAAGGGCGTTTGAAAGCAGGTTGATGAGAATCTGCTTTATCTTGCGTGCGTCGCCCAGCAGCGCGGGCATTCCCGCAGCCAAATCGGTTTGAATTGTAACGGCGTTCTCTTCGGCGTTGCTGAGCACCAAGTGAACACAGCTGTCAACCAACTGGGGCAGTTCGATCAGGTCTTCGTAGAGCTTCATCTTCCCAGCCTCGACCTTGGCCAGGTCAAGAACGTCGTTGATGATGTCCAGGAGATGCTGGCCGCTTCCGTGAATCGAGCCCAGGTATTCGCTGTACTTTTCGGAAGCGATACCGGTACCGATGCCAAGCATCAGTTCGGAATAGCCAATAATGGCATTCAAAGGCGTGCGCAGTTCGTGGCTCATGTTGGCGAGAAATTCAGACTTGGCGCGACTGGCGGCAGCCAGTTCGAGACTGGCCATCTTGATCCGCGTAGCGTCGAGGATGATGCCGTTCCAGACAACGGACCCGTCTGCCTTGCGATGTGGCCGTGCGATCGCGTGGGTCCATTTCTGTTCGCCTTGGCGGGTGATGATCGGCGCCTCGACGTCCCATTGGGTCATTTCGCGCGAGGCTGTCAGCAGCCGCTTGCGGAAGTCCTGACTGTACTCCGGGCCGTGGCAGTCGAACAGGGCGCGCGGGTTGTTGATGATCTCCTCTGGAGAAACCCCGAAGAGTTCGTAAGCCCCTTCGCTTATATAGGTGTATCGGATATCCCCGGCCGGGGCGACGACGCGCTGATAGACAACGCCGGGAATGTTTTCGGCCAGCGACAACAAGCGGTCGTCTGCGGACTTAAGGGCCTGTGCGCGGCTCTCGCGCTCGAGCGCCATCCTGGCAGACGGAATCAGCGTGTCCACGGTCTTGATTTCGATGGCATCCAGGGTGGTCGCGTGACGGAGGTAAAGGGCAATGGCGCCGATGGCTGCGCCGCCGGCGTCCAGCACCGGCTGTGACAGGCAAGCGCAGTAGCCCGCCTCTCGCATCGCCTCACGCGCCTCGGCCCAAAGTGCGTCCTGCGAGGTATTCTCGACGAGGACCGGCTCGCGCCGCAAAACCGATACGACGGCTGGGTTGGCGGACTGCTCAAGGTCTTGATCCTCAAGGCTTCGGCACAGCGATTCCGGCAGGCTCGGGGCGGCGACAAGGCGGAGCCTCGTCGCATCGGCGTCGAGCATCAAGAAGGCGCAGGAGACGTCCTCGCAGAGGTTTTCCATGACCAGTGCGAAGGTCCGTCCGACGTGCGCCAGCGGTGCGCCCTTGGCCAACTTCTCCAGAACCCGGTTCTGACCTTCCAGAACGTGATATCGCCGATCCACGTCGGCAGGCCGTGTTCCGGGGGCCGGGGCGTCATTCCCGCCATTTGGTCTTGTCAGAGGATCCATATACCAAGGTTGTGCCCAAGGGATTTAACTTTTGGTTATTCATGGTAGGCGAACGACCAGTTCGAATGAGAGACCGGCGAGGGGCTCAAGCGATTCCACGGCGCCTTGCAAGGGGAATCGAAATCTCGTCCTGCCCGCGAAAAAGATGGAATCAGTTGATTAAATATTTTCTGCAGTAAGAGCAGCTTTAAGTCTGAATGCTGATAAGTACTCAGATTTGTTTGTCTGACTAATCAAGTCATCAACAGTAATTCAGGTGAGTTTTTGCAGACCGCTTTACTTTTCGTTCATAGTTAATACCTAGGATTAAATGGGGCGTAGATGGTGATCCAGTCTGCGCTTGCGCAGCGTGGTGTTGGTCAGGAATCAGTTCGAAATGACAGTATTGCAGGAAGCCGCAGACGATGACCGCCCTGCGAGTGAGGAATCCGGTCAACTGATTCCGGCACGCCGCGCCGGCCGGGTCGACGAGCTGGAGCGTCAGATCGGGCGCCTGCGCGACAGAATGAAAATCGCCGTGATCTTCGGTGGCGACAAATCCGTCGACGGCGCGGTGATCCACCAGACCAGCAATCCACGGTCCTGGAAAAGCTATCGATCGGTCGCCGAGGACATCGCAGGCGCGCTCGTCCGCTTGGGGTTTCACCAGACAATTCTGGTGCCTGATGACATGCGGCTCGGTGATGTTCTGCGGCGTGAAGAGATTCATATGGCCTGGCTGAATACGGGCGGTGTCCAAGGCTTCAATCCCGTCTCGCACGCCTCGGCGATGCTTGAGATGTTGGGTGTTCCCTATGTCGGCCACAATCCCTTGATGGCCGGCACGCTGGACAACAAGCACATCTTCAAGCAGGAACTCGGCTACATTGATGTGCCGACGGCGCCCTTCGTCACCTGGCATCCGGCGCGCGGCCCCTTCCGGCCCAGTGTCAACAGCCGCTTTCTGGAGACCTTCAAGCATCACTGGGGCTCCTACATCGTGAAGCCGGTATCAGGCCGTGCCTCGCTGCATGTCTACTTCGCCGAAGACGAATCGGCATTGCCGGAAGCCGTGGAAAAGGTATTTGCGGCAACTGAGAACCACGTTCTGATCGAAGCCTATCTGCCGGGGCGCGAGTTCTGCATCGCAGTGGGCGGCAGCGTCGTGGCCAAGCAGAAAAAGCTTTGCCGCCTCGCCGACCCCTTCTCGTTTGCCGCCGCTGAGCGCCGGCTGAGTACCGATGAGAAGATCTTCACGTCAATGGACATCAAGCCGATCACCAACGAGAGGATCAGGCATCTCGATCCAGAATCGGATGCGGCAACATTGAACCGTCTGCATGAGATTGCCCGCAAAGTCTGGGTCGAATTGAGCTTGGAGTCGCTTGTCCGCTTGGATCTGCGTGAAGACGCCGACGGCAAATTGCATGTCCTCGAAGCCAATCCGAAGCCTGATCTCAAGATGCCGACTGAATCGGGGACCAGTCTGGTTTGCGCAGCCTTGCCGTCTTTAGGGATGGACTATGAGGATCTCATCCTCGCCTTGCTGGCCGATCGCATCGATGTCCTTTTCAGTCAACGCCGCGGAGCTGTCAGCCATCTGACAGCGATGCTGGCTTAGCCACTCCCATGCGGGCTTTGAGAACCCGCTGTGCAGGATACGGAACATGATTGCCAAGACAGTCAAGCGGCGGATGAGCGACGGGATCACAATGCTGCTGGTCTGCGGACTCTCACTGTTTCTCGTCGTTTATGTCGGCTTTGGCGAGGCCAAGCGCACCTATATGCAGTTCCAGACCGAAAAGGTCTACGCACAGGGCAAGATCCTCGAAACCGCAATGGTCAGCTACCTGCGGGCGGGGACGCCGTTGCGGCAGTATGTCGGCTTTGCCACGCGCGCGGAAGCAATGCTGGCTTCCGATCCATCTGTCGTCTCCGTCGCGGTCTTCGATCAGTCCCGCCGCCGGGTCTTTTCCGCCGGTGACGAGAGCGTTCCGTTTCTTAAGCAAGAGTCCCATCAAGTGGACGATGCAGAAAGCCATCGCATCGATATTCGTCAGAGTGACGACTATCTTCAGGTCGTGCTGCCGCTCAGCAACAAGTTTGAGCGGATCGGGGATCTCGTCGTAACGACCCCGCTCGCCGGCATTACCAATATGCTGGAAGACAAGTTCAGAACTGTGCTTGTGACCGCGGGGCTGCTCTCTCTTCTCTTTGCGTGGTTTGTCTCGGCAATCGGTCCGCGCCTTGCCAGGCATCGGGCGCCTTGGCTGCAGATCTGCTATGCAGTCACCTTCGTGACCATGTCTGGAATGGTGGTCGCGACTCTAATCAGTCTCTACTCCGAAGGGGCGCAGACAAAAACCCGATCGCTTGCAGACTCGCTTGGCCAGCGGCTGCGCGATGTCGTCGACTTCAATATCAACATCAACGAGCTTGACGGCCTCGACCGGTTGTTCGAGGAGTACCGCCGGCTCAATCCTGAAATATCGGCCGCGGCCTTGATCGTAAACGACAAGGTCGTGATTCACACGAATGAACAATTCGTTGGCGGACCCTGGGAAACGGACCGGCAGTCATACGAATACGTCTTCGACCTGACGCTATCGGAGCCTGGCGCCAATCGCGTCTATGTCGCGGTCGCCTTGCCGAGCGAAGTGGTGACGAATCAGGTTGTTCGCAGCGTGAAGAACTTTGGCGCCTTGTTTCTTGCGTCGGCCTTCCTAGCCGGTCTCTTCCTGCACCTGGCCCGTTCGCTGCAGTGGCTCCAGTTTGCCCAGCAACCGCTTCAAGAAGGACGAGCAGTCTCCGAGTTTGCCGAATTCGAACTGAGTCTGGTTAAATCGGTGTTCTTCGTGGCGGTGCTGATCGAGCATCTGACGTACTCCTTCCTGCCGCAATTCATTGCAGAGATGCTGTCGAGCACCGGTATGCCCGCCAGCCTCGTGGCGATACCTTTCATGGGTTATTATCTCTGTTTTGCCTTGGCATTGATTCCGGCTGGCCATTTTGCCGCGCAGGTCGGCGCGCGGCGACTCATCTATACCGGCTTGACGCTGGCTTGCTTCAGTCTGTTCGCGCTGGCATTCGTACAGGACTTCTACACCGTCCTCTTCGCCCGCTCGATCGCTGGCATCGGTCAGGGAATGCTGTTCATCGGCGTGCAATGCTACATTCTGGCGAAGGCGTCGCCGGACAAGAAAACGCAGGGCGCGGCCATCATCGTATACGGGTTCCAGGGCGGCATGATCTCGGGGATGGCGATCGGCTCTCTCCTTGTGATCTATGTTGGACCGCAGGGGATCTTCACCCTGGCCGGCGCCGTTGGTTCTGCGGCTGCTATCTACACCATCCTCATGTTGCCCAATTTATCGTCCAGTGTGAATACGGTCGCCGGCGCCAGTTCGAACCTTCGACAAATCATGACCGATCTCTCGAAGGTACTGCGAAGCTTCGAATTCATCCGCACGATTTTCCTCATCGGTATTCCGGCGAAAGCGGTAATGACGGGTGTCATAATCTTCGCGTTGCCTCTGCTGTTGACCGTGCAGTCCTATGCGCAGGAAGACATCGGTCAGATTATCATGCTCTACGCCCTTGGTGTGTTGATTGCCAGCACCTATGTCTCCCGGCTGGTCGACCGCCAGGGTAAGACAGAGAATTTTCTGTTCTGGGGCACTCTGATCAGCGGCGGCGGGTTGCTGTTGATTGGCGCCAGCAGCACTGGATTGTTTGACAGCCTGGAGAATGGCCTGCTGCTCACGAACCTCGGAATGGTGCTGGGCGTCACCAGCGTCGGCATTGCGCACGGTTTTATCAATGCGCCGGTCTTGACCTGTATTGCCGACTCCGAGCTCGCTCGGAAGATCGGCCCAAACTCTGCGACCGCCAGCTATCGTTTCCTGGAACGCCTAGGCCATGTTGCCGGACCGATCATTGTCGGCCAGCTATTCCTCTTCGCCAATCAGATGGCAGATGCGGTGGCCTGGATTGGCGGTGCTGTAGTCTTTCTGGGTATCGTCTTCATCCTCTCGTCAAATCCCGCACGTCCCGACTTGCCGCAGCAGGAGCTCGTACACTGAGATGGCACCCATGCTCAAAGTCTCGTTCAGGTTCATTCGGGCTGCGCTGGCCATCATGCTTCTGTCCAGCTTCGTGCAGCAGGCGGCGGCAGAAACCGCTCCCCGTGGCGCCTGGTTCGACTATGGCAAGAGCGCCGGCGACGCCTGGAGTTTCGCTGAGGTGGACGGGGATCCGCTCCGCATCTCAATTCGTCGCGACGCCACTCCCCAGGTCGGCGCCCTGCGCCGGATCCTGGTGCTCTATCCGCGTCCTTCCTCGGCATACGATACAGCGATCACAAAGATCCTGGACGTCTTCGCCGACAAGGACATCAATGCCGAGTTCACGGTCGTGAACTTCCAGAAAGATGATCGGCTTGGCAAAGCGGCACTGGCGTTGGCGGAGGCCGGCGGATACGAGCTCATTTTCTCCATGGGCTCGGAATCGACTGCCTGGCTGTTCAAAAACTATCGCGATGGCTCCATCCCCGTCGTTTCAGTCTGCTCAAAGGATCCGGTGCAGTTGGGGCAGATCGCTGACTACGATGTGGGCAGTGGCACCAACTTTGCCTTCACCTCGCTTAACATGCCAGTAGAGGCCCAGATGGCCTACGTGCTCGAGCTGAAACCCAACCTCAGGAACATCGGAATTCTGGTCGACAGCAAGAACGTCTCTGCCGTCGAAACTCAGGCCAAGCCGATGGCCGACTACGCGCGGCGGCGCGGAATACAGGTTGTTTACCTTGCCATCCGGAACCCCGAGACGGCGCGCGAGGAACTTGCCGTGCTGTTGCCGGAAGCGGTCGCCGATATGCGCAAGAACGATCCGACGCTCGACAACAGCGTCTTCTGGATCACGGGAAGCACTTCGGTCTTCAACGAGATTGCCACAATCAACGAAAATGCGGATCGGGTGCCGGTTCTAAGTGTCGTGCCCGAGGTCGTCCGACCAGGCAGCGACTCGGCTGTTCTCTCTGTCGGCATCAGCTTCGAGAGCAACGCCCATCTCGCCGCCATCTACGGCGCCGGCGTACTCTCGGGGCGGCAAAGAGCCCGCGACCTGCCCGTCGGCATTGTCTCGCCGCCGGACATCGCGATCAATTTCCGCAAGGTCAGGGAAATCGGCCTGCGGGTGCCTTTCAGCTTCTTGGAGAGTGCCAGCTTCGTTTACGACTACGAGGGGCGCCTGGTGCGAAACAATGGCGCCTCCGAAGTCCTTCGCAATTGAGCTGCCCTTCGGAGATGGAATTGGGCGCGAAGCGCTCTGGGTAAATTCGAGCTTTCGGATCTCGCAGCTTCCGCGATGCTCTCCGATCTGCGGCGGCGCCAGAAAACCAACAGCAAGCAGACCGCGCGGCGACCGGCCGAGCGAAGTTCTTCAAGATTGGGACGGGTTGGTGGAGCTGAGGGGAATCGAACCCCTGACCTTCGCATTGCGAACGCGACGCTCTCCCATCTGAGCTACAGCCCCTTAACCGGGTGCCGCGGCGGCATCTTTCGCCGGGCATGGGATACGACGGCGCCGTTCTCCTTGCGGAATCCGGCACCGAGCGGGCGGATAATGTGGACAAGGCGGGGTCCTGTCAAGCGGCGCGTAAGCCGCGGATTCGGGGCGCCTTTGCCGAGTCCGCGAGGCCTCGTCTACATCTTGTCTCCGGCCAAACCGCTGGTTAGGGTAGCGGCCACCGAATTCCAATGTGTTTCCGCCGATCCCGCAAGAGGTTGTAGAGCAGAGCAATGATAATCCTGGGCCCGCTAATCGAAATCCTCATCTTTGCCCTCACGATCTACATCTACATGGTGATCGGTTCGGCGATCCTGTCGTGGCTGGTCCATTTCGGCGTGATCAATACCCGCAACCAGTTCGTCTCCATGCTGGGCGAGTTCCTGTGGCGGATCACCGAGCCGGCGCTGCGCCCGATCCGCCGCTTCATGCCGAACCTGGGCGGCATCGATATCTCGCCGATCATCCTGATCCTGATCATCTACTTCCTGCAGAAGGTGCTGGCCAATATCCTGGTGTCACTCTACAGCAGTGGCTTCTGAGATCTCACCTGCCATACAGGGGCCGTTTCGCGAGGGCAAGGGCTGCCTGCTGGTCGATATCCGCCTGCAGCCGGGCGCCAGCCGCGCCAGAATCGATGGCCTGGCGGCCCTGGACGACGGGCAGACGGTTCTGAAAGTGCGGGTCACCGCGCCGCCGGAGGGCGGCAAGGCCAATGCGGCGCTGATCAGGCTGCTGGCCAAGGCCTGGAAGCAGCCGAAGTCGGCGCTGAGCCTGGTGTCCGGGCAGAGCGACCGCCGCAAGACCCTGGCACTGCGAGGAGACCCGGCAGGGCTACGCCGCGCCCTGGGGGCCTGGCTGACGGGTCTGGACTAGCTGGCGGCGCTGTCGGGATGGAGGCAGCGGCATGGCTCGGGTGAACTGACGCCGCCGTGGCGAATGAGTGAGCGAGCCGAACAATTCAGGGAGTGAAGGGCGTTGAACACGACAGCAGCGACAGCAGATCAAATCGAGGGCGCCGCCGCTGTGATCGACGGCAAGGCCTTTGCGGCGAAGCTGCGCGGACGAATCGCGGCTGCGGCGGCGATCCTGAAGGCCGAGCACGGCCTGACGCCGGGCCTGGCCGTTGTCCTGGTCGGTGAAGACCCGGCCAGTCAGGTCTATGTCCGCTCCAAGGGCAAGCAGACCGTCGAGGCGGGCATGAACTCCTTCGAGCACAAGCTGGATGCGGCAACCGATCAGCCAACGCTGCTGGCCAAGGTGGCGGCCCTTAACGCCGATCCCGCCGTGCACGGCATTCTGGTGCAGTTGCCTCTGCCGCCGCAGATCGACACGCAGACCGTGCTGGCCGCCATCGACCCTGACAAGGATGTCGACGGCTTCCATGTCATCAATGCCGGGCGGCTGATGACCGGCGGCACCGGCGCCGAGGCGCCGATGGTCCCCTGCACTCCGCTCGGCTGTCTGTTGCTGTTGAAGGACCGCCTCGGCGATCTCAGCGGCCTCGATGCCGTGGTGGTCGGGCGCTCGAACATCGTCGGCAAGCCCATGGCCCAATTGCTGCTGGCGGAGAGCTGTACTGTCACCATTGCCCACAGCCGCACCAAGGACTTGCCGGCGGTCTGCCGCCGCGCCGACATCCTGGTGGCCGCGGTCGGGCGTCCGGAGATGGTGAAGGGCGACTGGGTGAAGCCGGGCGCCACGGTTATCGATGTCGGCATCAACCGCATCGATACCGCAGAGGACAAGGCCCGTCTGGTCGGCGACGTGGACTTCGCCGCGGCTGCTGCCGTGGCCGGGGCCATCACGCCGGTGCCCGGCGGGGTCGGCCCCATGACCATCGCGGTGCTGCTGGCCAACACGATCACAGCCGCCTGCCGGCAGACCGGGCTGCCGGCGCCGGACCTGGGCTAGCACTCGAAGGCAGCTTCTGCGGCCTCCATGCTTCGAAACGGCGACGCCCTGCTTCTCAGCTTTTCGGCAGGCCGAGGCGGATCAGGCCCTTGATAGGGGCCCGGGGGTCCTGCGGCTCGCCGCGGCGCAGGATGACGATCTGACCGGCGCGGGCCAGGTGAACGGCCTGCTGGCGGACCGCGTTCATGTAGCGCCGCCAGACGTCGGGCGGGTCGCTTTTTTTGCGCCGCGTCTCGGCGAAGGCGCGGGCCACTTCGTCAGGGCTCAAGGTGTTGTCCGGACCGCCAGCCCGCAGCAGTTCTAGGATTTTCTGCGCCACCGCATCGGGCCGCCCGGCGGGTTCTCCGCCATGGTTCTCTTCCTGGTCTGTCATGGCCGCTGATTAGCATGGCGGAGGCCGCAGGTAACGCGCTTTTCGACCGGAAAAGGCTCTGGACGTCACGATCGCGCCTGACCATAGTGCGGGCCATGTTCGACAGCTCCCATGCCCTGATCGCCGCCACCCTGGGCTTTGTGGGTGGCCACTTCCTGCTTTCCGGCAAACCGCTGCGGGCCGCCCTGGTCCAGCGCTACGGCGTCCAGGGCTTTCGCGTCCTCTACTCCATCGCCATGGTGGCGGCCTTCCTGTGGATGCTGGCGGCCTACCGCAATGCACCGTTCCAGACGGTCTGGACGCCGCCACCGGAGTTCGCCTGGGTGCCGCTGGTGGTGATGCCTTTTGCCGCGATCCTGCTGGTCGCCGGCCTGACCACGCCGAGCCCGACCCTGGTTGGCGGCGAACGCTTTCTCGACGGCGCGCCCGGCACGCCGGCGGTGGGTATTCTCTCGGTCACCCGCCATCCCTTCCTCTGGGGCACGGGGCTCTGGGCGCTCAGCCATTTGCTGGTGAACGGCGATCTCACCTCCATCGTGATGATGGGCGGTATCGCGATCCTCAGTTTCGGCGGCATGCTGCACATCGACCAGCGCCGCGAGGCCGCCTTGGGCGCCGCCTGGGGGCCGATGAAGCTGACCACCAGCCTCACGCCTTTCGGCGCCATCCTTTCCGGGCGAACCCGCTTCGACTGGCGGGGCATCGGCTGGTGGCGACCGCTGCTCGGCTTGGCGGCCTACGCGGCGCTGCTGCATCTGCACCAGGGAGTCATGGGGGTCTCGCCGCTGCCGCCGCTTTAAGCCGGCATCGGCAGGGCAATTTTATGCAAGGCCGGAGGGCGCCCTTCGGTTAGACTGCGGCCATGTCGATCGACCAGCAGACAGCCTACGCGCTATCGGCCAGGGATCTGCCGTCGGCCGGAAAATCGGCGGATTCCGTATCATTTTGGCGCGAGCCGCGGTTCGGCGATATGGAGTGCCTGACAGCACGCTTTTTCCGCCACGCCTATAGCCCGCACGTGCACGACACCTTCGCCATCGGCGTCATCGAAGCCGGGGCTGAGGCGTTTCGCTATCGCGGCGCCCGCCACGTGGCCCCGGCCGGCAGCCTGGTGGCGGTCAATCCCGACGAACTGCACGACGGCTGTCCCGCTGAGGACGGCTTCGCCTACCGCATGATCTATCCCTCGGTGGCGCTGATCCAGGATATCGCCGATGGACTGGAGGGCCGCCCGGCGGGCTTTCCGGCTTTTCGAGAGGCGATCATCGACGATCCCGAAGTGGCCGGCCTGCTCGGCTGGGCCCACGTGCTGATGCAGCGTCGGGCCGACAAGCTGGCGGTGGACAGTGCTTTCATCGAGGCGTTGACGCTGATGGTGCGGCGCCATGCCGAGAACCAGCCACGGGGCCGACGCCGGGGCCATGAGGCGGGGCCGATCCGGCGCGCGAGGCAGCAGATCGACGCTCTCTACATGCAAGACCTGACCCTTTCAGATCTGGCTGCAGTGGCCCGCCTTAGCCGCTATCACTTCCTGCGCGCCTTTCGCCGCGACGTCGGGGTCACACCCCATACCTATCTTACCGGCCGGCGCATTGCCGCGGCTAAGGACCTGCTGGCCGGTGAGCAGCCGCTGACCGAGGTGGCGCTGGCCTGCGGTTTCTATGACCAGAGCCACTTCAGCCGCAGTTTTAAAGGCTGCACCGGGCTGACACCGGGCCAGTACCGCCGCGGCAGCCGCGCCGCCGCCTGAGCGCGGACTCAGTCCAGCCTGAAGCCCTTTTGCCGCACGAAAGCGCCAAAGCCGGCGCGCTCGGGCTTGGCGTACTGCCGCGCCTTGTCTTCCGACCAGCCATAGGCAGGGTCTTCGCCGAACGTCTCGATGTCGCGTTGCCGTGCGTAAGAGCGCCGGCGGTCATAGGCGGCCACGGCGGCCTCCAGGTTCTCTTCGCCGTAGTGGTTCTCGTGCAGCGTCACGGAGAGTGGCAGGCGCGGCGTGACCACCGCTGGCGCCGCCGGCCAGCCGACGGCGAGGCCGGCCACGGGAAAAACGTGCTCCGGCAGCTTGAGGAGCCGGCTGGCTTGTTCGGCATCGTTGCGGATCGCGCTGATCGGACAGCAGCCGAGGCCAGCAGCTTCCGCGGCGCTCACATAGGTTGCCAGGGCGATGCCCGCATCGACCGCGGCATTGAAGAAGGCATCCAGATGGTCGTTGGCGAAAGGCCGACCGCGAGCCCGGTGCAGCCAGCGCTGGCGACGATTGTTGCCGCAAAAGACCAGCAGCGCCGGCGCGCCGCCGGTCCAGGCCTGCTCGGCGATCAAGGCGTTGAGGGCGCTTCGCAGTGCCGGGTCACTGACCAGGATGATATCGCGCTGCTGCAGGTCGCTCTTCGTTGGCGCGCTGAGCGCGACAGCGGACAGCAGGCGCAGCAACTCCGGCGCGACAGGCTGGTGCGAAAAGCGGCGCTGCGACCCCCGCGCGGCCATTCTCGCCAGGCTGGCCACGCCGCTGTCCGCCGCGTCGGACTCGATATCGGCACCGTCGCGGAAACGCGCTGCCAAGGCGTCGGCGAGGCTTTTCAGATCGTTCTTCGCGGTCATTCGCTCATCCAGCTTGGGCTACACCAGCTTTCCGTCTTGGATCGGCGTATTGCAGACCAGGAAGCGCCTGATTTCCCCATTCTCGCCCAGCGGCAGGATCAGGCGGTGCCAGTGGCTTGTGGTGATGCTGGGCGGTGCCTTGTGCACGCAAAAGACCGGGCAGCGAAGCTGAAGCGCCGCCCTGTAGCAAGCTGCCAGGTAAGTTTGAACCGCCGATGTCGTTGCCACGTCCCATACGGTCTTGCCGGTCATATCGAAACCGGAGACCGCCGCGATCTTGCTGCCGTAAAGGGCATAGTGGAAATCATTGGGATCTTCGCCGATATCGATCAGCATGAGATAGCCGAGGACACTGCGCAGCGCGTGCGGGTCGATCTTCAGGATATTCGCCACGCCATCGACCCGCGGCAGGTCCAGCCAGTAGCGCAGGACGGTGCGATGTTCCGCAAGGGGCAGACTGGTTTCGTCCGGGTCGCGCCGGAAGCTCAGGCCGGTCACTTCGAAGTTGAGCGCCTCGGCGACCGCCGCCGCTTCCGTGTCGCCGGAAAGGCAACGGAGGGCGGCCTCGGTGACGCGGTCGACGTTCAATTGTGACATTACCATTGCGGTGGTCCCTGCAAGAGGGAAAGGCTGGACCAAAGCGGTTCGGGCCCTGCTGGGAAGACTTTGACTTCAAGCACGGCGGCGGCCATGTGTCTGGAACTCACCCCTCTGGATTCGGCCGCTTGGTGGCTGGCTGGAAGCCTAGTCGGTCAAGGCAGAATTCCACAATAGTATTATACTTGTACTGCTTAACCGCGAGACGGCCGCCTGGCGCCATGACCATCAGCGCAATTTCCTGCAAGACCGGCGGAGGTGCGCGGATCAGACTAGGTTGTACCAGACTCGCGGCTTTCAAGAGATCCGATGACAGATAACGCTACACGCGCACCAAGGTTGACCAATGGCTCCGGCCGGGGCGGCGACTTCGCCGCCGGCTTTCTCACCATCCTGCCGGTCCTGATTGCCGTGGTGGTCTACGGCCTGCTGTTCGGCACCCTGGCCGCGCAAAAGGGCCTCTCGGCGCTGGAGGTGGCGCTGATGAGCGCCATGGTATTTGCCGGCGCCTCGCAGTTTGTCGCCGTCGACATCTGGACCGCGCCGCCGTCCATCCTGCTTTTGGGGGCCACGGCACTGATGGTGAACCTGCGCCATGTGTTGATGGGCGCCGCCCTGGCGCCGCGGGTCAAGGGATGGCGCCGGGTCCAGGTCTATTTCAGCCTCTTCTTCATGGCCGATGAGAATTGGGCCTTCGCCCTGCAGCGTGCCGCCAAGCGGCCGCTGACCCCCGCCTACTACCTGGGGCTCTCACTGCCGCTCTACGCCGGCTGGATTGCCACGACGACGCTCGGCGCCATCTTTGGCGAGGCCCTGAAGAGCCCGGAACGCTACGGTCTCGACTTCGCCTTCACCGCGGTGTTCCTGACCCTGCTGGCTGGCCTCTGGCAAGGCCGGCGCAGCCTGTCTCCCTGGCTGGTGAGCGCCGCCGCCGCCGTCGCCGCCTATCACTTGCTGCCGGGGGTCTGGTACATCGCGCTCGGCGGCCTGGCGGGCGCCCTTGCCGGTGCCCTTCAGGGCGAGCGGCCGGCCGACATTGAAAGAGCCGAAGATGCAGCTTGATCCGCTGACTTTCGCCGCCATCGCGGTCATGGCCATCGCCACCTACGCGACCCGTGGCGTGGGCTACTGGCTGGTCCGCCACAAAACGGTCAGCGGCAGGTTTGCCGGCGCGCTGGAGGCGGTGCCCGGCGCGGTGCTGACCGCAATCATCGCGCCCATGGCCTTCGTCACCGGCCCGGCGGAAAGCGGCGCCGCACTGATTACCGTGCTGCTGGCGCTGCGTCTGCCGCTGATCCTCGCCGTGGCCGGCGGCTGTCTGGCGGTGGTCGGCCTGCGGCTGCTGTTCGGCTAAAGCACTTTGCGCTTTAGAAATCGGCCCCGCGACAATTTGTTGCCGGGTGAGGGGCGACAGCGCCGCTCTGCTCATGTTAGACTTTGGCCACCAACACCTTCCCTTTCCATCACTATCTGAATTGATTTGGGGGCAACTATGGCAACCAATGCTGAAATCGCTGCGCGCCTCTTGCGCGATGCCGCCGGCTTTTTCCGGTCCGTGGGGGAGCAGAATCCGCCCCTGAAGGAGCACATGGACAATAACGCACAGGCCTTTGAGGTCATGGCGGGACGGGTCGAGGCCGATCCGACCGGCGAAGCCTCCTTCGGCGAGGCCGCCGCGGCGGACGGAGACACACCTAAAGAATAAACTGCGGGACGGGGCGTGCTCCGGCGGTGGCCGGCGCTACCCTTTTTGGCGATTCAACAGGCGCAGACGCAGGGCGTTCAGCTTGATGAAGCCGGCGGCGTCGCGCTGGTCGTAGACCGTGTCTTCCTCGAAGGTCACGTGTTCCATCGAATAGAGCGAGTCGGCGGATTTGCGGCCCTCGACGATCACGTTGCCCTTGTAGAGCTTCAGGCGCACCGCGCCGTTCACCTTCGCTTGGCTCTTGTCGACTAGCGCCTGCAGCATCTCGCGCTCGGGCGACCACCAGAACCCGTTGTAGATCAGCTCGGCGTAGCGCGGCATCAGCTCGTCTTTCAGGTGGGCGGCACCGCGGTCGAGGGTGATCGACTCCATGGCCCTATGGGCGGCTAGCAGGATGGTGCCGCCCGGCGTCTCGTAGACGCCGCGGCTCTTCATGCCGACGAAGCGGTTCTCCACCAGATCGAGGCGGCCGATGCCGTTGTCGCCGGCCAGCTTGTTGAGCCGGGTCAGCAGCGCCGCCGGCGACAGCTTCTCGCCGTCGACGGCGACCGGGTCGCCTTTCTCGAAGTCGATGGTGATGACGGTCGGGCTGTCGGGCGCTTCCTCGGGCGAGACGCTGCGCGAGTAGACGTAGTCCGGCGGCGTGTCCCAGGGGTCTTCCAGCACTTTGCCTTCAGCGGAGATGTGCAGCAGGTTGGCGTCGACCGAAAACGGCGCCTCGCCGCGCTTGTCCTTGGCGATGGGGATCTGGTTCTGCTCGGCAAAGGCGATCAGCTTGGTGCGGCTGTTGAGGTCCCACTCGCGCCATGGCGCGATCACCTTGATATCCGGGTTGAGGGCGTAGTAGCCGAGCTCGAAGCGCACCTGGTCGTTGCCCTTGCCGGTGGCGCCGTGGCACACGGCGTCGGCGCCGGTCTCGCGGGCGATCTCGATCTGGCGCTTGGCGATCAGCGGCCGGGCGATCGAGGTGCCGAGCAGGTAGACGCCCTCATAGAGCGCGTTGGCGCGAAACATCGGAAAGACGTAGTCGCGCACAAAGTCCTCGCGCAGGTCCTCGATGAAGATGTTCGACGGCTTGATGCCCAGCAGCTCGGCCTTCTTGCGGGCCGGCTCCAGCTCCTCGCCCTGGCCCAGGTCGGCGGTGAAGGTCACCACCTCGCAGTTGTAGGTGGTTTGCAACCATTTCAGGATGACGGAGGTGTCGAGGCCGCCGGAGTAGGCGAGCACGACTTTCTTGATGTCGGACATGGTAGAAAAAAGCCCCTGACTGGAAATCCGCGCGGAGTATAGGCAAAGAGCGGTTTAGGGCAAGGGCTGCGGCGGGAACGACAGCCTTGCGGAAAGAGGCTTGCCCATTACCAGTAAACGTCGGCAAATCTTCGTTATTTGCCAACCCCGGCCGTTTACAAACTGACCCACTCCCTGCGAATCTCCGTCTGGGCGACAGTAGGCAGGGTCAGGGGGACTCTCAGGCAGTCGCCGCGGACCCACGCTCGCTCTTCTTCTTGCGTTCGGAGGCGGACTTGAGCTGGCCGCAGGCGGCGAGGATGTCGTCACCGCGGGTCGCGCGCACCGGGGAGGAGATGTGCGCCGCCGAGAGGATGTCGGCGAAGCGCTTGATGGTCGCCGGCTCGGAACATTCGAAGAACGAGCCGGGCCAGGGGTTGAAGGGGATGAGGTTCACCTTGGCGGGGATGTCCTTCAACAGCTTGATCAGGCGGCGGGCGTCCTGGTCGCTGTCGTTCACGCCCTTCAGCATGACGTACTCGAAGGTGATGCGCCGGGCGTTGTGGGTGCCGGGATAGTTGCGGCAGGCCTCCAGCAGCATCTTCAACGGATACTTCTTGTTGATCGGCATGATGTGGTCGCGGGTCTCGTCGTCGGTGGCGTGCAGCGACACCGCCAGGTTCACGTCGAGCTCGCGCCCGCAGCGCGCCATCTCCGGCACCACGCCGGAGGTCGAGAGCGTGATCTTGCGCTTGGAGACCGAGAGGCCTTCGTTGTCCATGGCGATGCGCAGGGCGGCGGCGACGTTGTCGTAATTGTAGAGCGGCTCGCCCATGCCCATGAGCACGATGTTGGTGACCTGGCGGCCCTCGGCCGGCGAGGGCCACTCGCCGAGGCCGTCGCGCGCCACCATGATCTGGCCGACGATCTCGGCGGCCGAGAGGTTGCGCACCAGGCGTTGGGTGCCGGTGTGGCAGAACTTGCAGGTCAGGGTGCAGCCCACCTGGCTGGAGACGCAGAGCGTGCCGCGGTCGGCCTCAGGGATGTAGACCGTCTCGACTTCCTGCCCGTCGGCGAGGCGCAGCAGCCACTTGCGGGTGCCGTCCTGGGAGACCTGGGCCACGGCGACTTCCGGCCGGCGCACGGCGTGAGTTTCGGCAAGACGGACGCGGAAGTCCTTGGACAGGGTGGTCATCTCGGCGAAATCGGAGACACCACGGTGGTAGATCCAATGCCATAACTGCTTGGTGCGAAACGGTTTTTCACCGAGTTCGGCCATCTCCGCGGCCAGCTGGCCGCGCGACAGGCCGACGAGATCAATTTTCTCGTCGCTGGCGGCCTGCGGTGGGGCGAAGGCTTCGGCGTGCTGGCTCATTGCGCCCTAAATAGGACTTCCAGAAGGTTAAAACCAGCCCTTTGCGCGGCAGAGACCTGAAGGCCGCCTAGAGTCCGCAGGCCTTGGAGATGGCCTCATAGGCCCGGGTGAAGCCGGAAAGCGAATAGGTGTCCTTGGTGTTGGTACCCCGCGCCGAGGTACCCTGGACCACCATGGTGTTTCCCTTGATCATCGCCTGCACCAGCTTCTTGTCGGCTTCCTTGTCCACCGCCCAGGCCGACTCGCCCTCGGTGAAGAGGCGCAGCTTCATGGCGCCGACCTCGACCTCGACAGGGGCGCCGTCCTGGTAGGCATAGCCGGCCTGGATGCTGACTTCGTCGGTGCGACTCTCGTTCGGGCGATGCGTCACCATGGCGTGAATCTCGCCGCGTTTGCTGTATTGGCCTTCGGCCTTGGTGGGCTCGCTGGCCATGAAGCAGATCGGCTTGCCGTCCTCCTGGTATCTGAAGGCGCTCCAGTCGGAGAAGTCGCCGAGCCGCTCGATCGACTGGGCCTGAGCCTCGGTAACCGAGAGAACTGCCAAGAGTGTGGCGGCCAAGACAAGGGGACTTAAGAGAGAAGAGTTGAGTTTTGACAGCATGATCCGCGCTGATGAAATGTTATTCCTGAGCTTGACGGATATTATAGGATTGGTGGCCGGTGCCGCCACCCCTGCGTGCTAGGACACCAGAAATTGCTTCACCACCACTGGATTACGGACGAGAAAGCGCTGTTGAACCGCGGGACAGCCGTCTTGGCGGCCCGGTTTCCCTTCGCCGGCAGGGTGATCCAGTCGGCAGCGCGGCGCGTAAACTTGAGAGAAGCACCGCTGCATGGCGCTTTCGGCACCGCGGTCGCGTGGCCCGGTTGAGATGTCCTGGCCCGCGCAGCAGGAAAAGGGCCTGCCCGATTCGGCACGACTCTGCCAATTGATAACCGCGGTTGGCCGGTCGCAGGATCGTGCGGCCTTTGCCGAGTTGTTTGTCTATTTTGCGCCTCGTATCAAAGCCTACCTCATGAAGCGCGGCGCCGGGGCGGCGCAGGCTGAGGAATTGGCACAGGAATCGATGATCATGGTGTGGCGCCGGGCGGCCACTTTCGACCCGGCGAAATCCGGGGCCGGCACCTGGATCTTCACCATCGCGCGCAACAAGCGCATCGACGCGCTGCGCCGGGAGCGCCGGCCGGACTATGACCCGGAGGATCCGAGCCTGGCGCCGCCGCCCGCGGTGCCGCCGGACAGCAACTTAGGGATGGTCCAGCAGTCGGAGCTCTTGAAGGTGGCGATCGGCAACCTGCCGGAGGCGCAAGCGGAGTTGGTCAGGATGGCCTATTTTGAAGACAAGGCGCACGGCCAGATCGCCGTCGAAACCGACCTGCCTCTGGGCACGGTGAAGTCGCGGCTGCGTTTGGCGCTGGGCCGCTTGCGCAAGGCGATGGCGGGGGGGCGGCCATGACGTCCAGCCCTCTGCCTCAGCACCACCTGCCCGAGGAAGTGCTTCTTGACCATGCCGCGGGCAGTCTGTCGGAAGGAATGGCGCTGCTGGTGGCGACGCACCTGGCGCTCTGTCCCGGCTGCCGGGCAGCGGCGACGGAATTCGATGCCTTGGGTGGGGCCCTTCTGGCGGCGATTACGCCGCAGGCGCTGGCGCCGGAAGCTTTTGAGCAGGTGCTGGCCCGCATCGATGCGGACGAGCTGCTGCCCGCAGCGGAGGCGGCTGCGACCGCGGCCCACGGACTGCCGCTTCCGCTCAACGACTATGTCGGCAGCGCTGTCGAATCCTTGCCGTGGCGGCGTCTGCTGCGCGGCATCGAAACGGCCGAGCTGAAGCCCAGAGGCGCGCGGTCTTCCGAGGGGTTTCCCGTGAGCCTGATGCGCCTGGCGCCATCCACCGCTGTGCCGCGCCACACGCACCAAGGTCTGGAAATCACGATGGTTCTCCAGGGTGGCTACAGCGACGCGGGCCTTCACTACGAACGCGGCGACGTGCAGATCAGCGATGCGAGTGTCGATCACCGCCCGGTCGTTGCTGACGAGTCTAGCTGTCTGTGCCTGGTCTATCAGGACGCGCCACTGAGGCTTACCGGACCCATAGGCCGCTGGTTCAACGGTTTCTTGAGATTCTGAAGTCGCTCAATTCTTCTGTCGGATGACCTGGGCGCCGGAGACGTGCTCGGGCAGGGCCTCCGGCGCGGCGCGCGGATTGGTCGGCCGGCGGGCGAAGCGGCCCTGGCTGATCACCCGGTCGTACATGACGATGGCGCCGGCGGTACCGACATTGACGCAGAACCTGGTGGGGATCTTCACCAGGTGATCGCAGCGTTCCTGCATCTGCGGCGACAGGCTGCCGCGCTCGGGGCCCAGCACATAGGCGGCGGCCTGCGGATGGAAGAACGAGGGCAGGTCGACCGCGTCCTCGACCAGTTCGACGCCGACCAGGGAGCAGCCGCGCGGCAGCGTCATTTCCTCCAGCGATGCGAAAGTATAGAGCGGCAGGTGCTTGGCCGCGTCGGAGGTGTCCGACAGCTTCACTTCCTGGGCGTTGAAAGCGGCCTCGATAGTGAAAAAGAAGCTGGCCCCGAAGGCATGGGCGGAGCGCACCAGGCTGCCCAGGTTCATGGGCTTGCTGATCCGCTCGGCGCCGATGGCGAAGTATCCACGCATGGCGGCAGAACTTGCATGGCCAGGGCGGCGGAGGCAAGCTGCTTGCGGCCGCGGCAGGCGCCGATTGACCGGCCGCGGCACCGTCCCGCAGTGAGATAATTCCGACACATGGCTCCAGACAATCTACCGAAACTTCACGACGTCTCCGCGGCCGACCCGCTGCTGGTCGAGGTGACGCGCGGCGACCAGGTCGAAAGCCGCCACCGCGCCGCCGTCGCCGTAGCCGATACCGACGGCAAGCTGGTGCTCTCGGTCGGCGACTACGAGCGCCCGGTCTATGCGCGCTCGGCGATCAAGTCGCTGCAAGCCATGGCCCTGGTGGAGACCGGCGCGGCCGCGGCCTTTCAGGTCACCGACGCCGAGTTGGCCTTGGCCTGCGCCAGCCACAGCGGCGAAAAGCGCCACGTCGGGACGGTAACGGCCTGGCTGGCGCGCCTTGGCCTCTCCGTCGGCGACCTGGAGTGCGGTCCACAGCTGCCCGGTTTCGAGCCGGCCCTGATCGAACTGCTGGCCTCCGGTGGGGCGGCGACGGCGGCACACAACAACTGTTCCGGCAAGCACAGCGGCTTTCTGACCCTGGCGCGGCATCTCGGCGCGCCGACCAGGGGTTACGTGAACTACGAGCACCCGGTGCAGCAGCGCATCCTCGGTGTCCTGGAGGCCATGACGGGGCTGGACCTCGGCGCCGCGCCGCGCGGTATCGACGGCTGCGGCATCCCGGTAATCGGCATTCCGCTCGGCAACATGGCGCTGGCCATGGCGCGGCTCGGCAATCCGGCGGACCAGCCGGAAGATCGCCAGGCGGCCTGCGCGGAGATCCGTCGGGCGGTGGCGGCGCATCCCTTCATGGTGGCCGGCAGCGGGCGCTTCGACACCAGGGTGATGGAGTTGACGGGAGACAGGGCGCTGATCAAGACCGGTGCCGAGGGGGTTTACTGCGCCGCCCTGCCCGAGCTGGGCCTCGGCGTGGCCATCAAGGTGGACGACGGCGCCGGCCGCGCCGCCGAGGTTCTCATGGGCCGCTTGCTCCGGCACTTCAATATCCTCAACGACGACCAGTCCGCAGCCTTGGGCGGCCTCTCCACCGCGCCGGTCCTGAACCGGGCCGGGCTGCCCGTGGGCGAGATCCGGCCCGCCGCAGATCTTCCCTTCTGAGGTCCGAGGTCCGATGCGAGCCGTGCTTTGCCATGCCTGGGGCGGTCCCGAGGGTTTGAAAGTAGCGGACAGGCCACTGCCGGCACCGGCGCGCGGCGAGGTGCTGATCGACGTGGCCGCCGCCGGGGTCAACTTCGCCGATACCTTGATGATTGCCGGGAAGTATCAGGAAAAACCGGATTTTCCCTTTTCACCCGGCCTCGAAATCGCGGGAACCGTGCGGGCCCTGGGCGCCGGCGTCAGCGGCCTGGAGGTGGGCCGGCGAGTCATGGCATTGACCGACTGGGGCGGCTATGCCGAAGCGGCGCTGGCCCGCGCCGGGGACGTTTACGCGATTCCCGACAGGCTCGGCCCGGAACGTTTCGGCTGGGCCGAGGCCGCCGGATTTCCGATCACCTACGGCACCGCGCACGGGGCGCTGCGCTGGCACGCCGATCTGCAGCCGGGCGAGGTGCTGCTGGTGCATGGCGCGGCGGGCGGCGTCGGCCTGGCGGCGGTGGAAATCGGCAAGGCCCTCGGCGCCACGGTGATCGCCACTGCCGGCGGGCCGGACAAGCTGGCCGTCGCCGAGGCGCACGGCGCCGATCACCTGGTCGATTACCGCCGCGAGGACATCCGCGAGCGGGTAAAGGCGATCACCGCCGGCAAGGGCGCCGATGTGATCTTCGATCCTGTAGGGGGCGACGTCTTCGACGCCTCGCTGCGCTGTATCGCCTGGTCCGGGCGTCTGCTGGTCATCGGCTTTGCCGCCGGCCGGGTCCCGCAGATCCCGGCCAACCTTCTGTTGGTGAAGAACGTGGCCGTGATGGGCGTCTACTGGGGTTCCTACCGCAAACACGCGCCGGAACGTCTGGTGGATGAATTCCGCGAGTTGTTCGCCTGGATCGAGGCCGGCCGCCTAAAGCCACATGTATCACATAAGCTTGACCTTAGCCGGGCCGCGGAGGCTATGGCATTGCTTCTCGAACGGCGATCGACCGGCAAGGTGGTCCTGACCACCTGATCATGCTCTAGTATTTCACTGCCGCTTCAGCCTGGCCGCGCGCCGGTGCGACATCATCCCTTTCCGCAAGCGACCGAGACATGGGCGACGACGTTCGCGATCAGTACGAAGCTTATCCCTATCCGTCGCGCGATCCCGCCGAGGAAACCAAGCGCCTGGTGGCCGGCTCGCCCAGCAACCTGCTGGAGATCAACCACTACCTCTTTGGCGGCCGGCGCGACTTCTCCAAGCCGTTCCGCGCCCTGGTGGCCGGCGGCGGCACCGGCGACGCAACCATCATGCTGGCTCAGCAGCTGGCCGACGCGGGCTCTGCGGGAGAGGTGGTCTACCTCGATCTTTCGCAAGCCTCACGCGATATCGCCGAGGCGCGCGCCGCCGCCCGCAGACTGTCCAACATCCAGTTCGTTACCGGCTCCCTGCTTGACCTGCCGAACCTCAACCTCGGGTGTTTCGATTACATCGACTGCTGCGGCGTCCTTCACCACCTGGCAGCGCCTGGGGAGGGCCTCGCGGCCTTGACCGGGGCGCTGGCCCCGCACGGCGGCATGGGCCTTATGGTCTACGGCACCCACGGGCGCAGCGGTGTCTATCCGCTGCAGGATGGCCTGCGGCAGTTGGTCGGCGACCGCCCTCTCGCCGAGCAGGTCAGTTACGCCCGCCGCCTGCTGGCTCATCTGCCGGCGACCAATCTCTTCGCGCGCAACCCCATTCTGCGAGACCACACCGGCAGCGACGCGGAACTGGTGGACCTGCTGCTGCACAGCCAGGATCGGTCCTACACGGTGGAGGAGATCGCTGAACTGGTCCACGCCTGCGGGCTCAACCTGATCTCTTTCATTGAGCCGCTGCGCTATGATCCGGCGACCTACTTGAAAGATCCGGTGCTGCTGCGCCAGGTCGGCAATCTGCCAACTGAAGGGCGTGCCGCCCTTGCCGAGAAGCTGGCGGGCAATCTGAAGACCCACGTCTTCTACGTCTCAAAGCGGCCGGCGACCGATACTCTGGCCTGGCCCGACGGGCCGGAAGCGATTCCCTGTCTGCGGCTGCTCGATGGCGCACAGCTCGCCAAGGCGGTGCAGCGCGATCTGGTCTTGAAAGGAGAGTTTGACGGTCTGGCGTTGAAGTTTCCGCTACCGCGCCTCGCCACCGCGATACTGCCTTGGATTGACGGCCGCACGCCCCTGGGGGAGATCCAGGCGACGCTGCAGGGGCTGGACCCGCGCCAGGACTGGGATCACTTCAAGGCCCAGTTCGATCAACTCTATCAAGTCCTCTGCGGCCTCAATCACCTGCTGATCCGCTACGATGTCTAGGCGCGTTTTGCTTCCAGGCACGGAAAAGCAAAGGGCGGCTCGAAGCGAGCCGCCCTTTAGTATTTGATCGCCCGGCCTTCTTTGTGAAGGGCCGTCGATGATTCAGCAGGCGCCATGTTCCAGACCGATGTCGCGCAGCAGACGGCGGTCCAGATGACGGGTCGCCTGAGCCAGTTTCTGAATCTTGCGCTCGGCAACATACGCGTCGCGCAGGTCGGCAACGAAGTCGTAGGCAGCCACGAAAGTGCGGCCTGCCAGGTCCACGACCGCCTGGCCGGGCATGTAAGGACGCGCCGTGTAGATCATGTTGGCCATGGTCCTGTCTCCTCTATTGTGGTGGCCCGCAGAGCACTTTGTGCCTCTCCAAAGCTGCGCCCGGCCCACCGGTTATCCCAATCTCTTGACAGAGGAGATAGGCTCTTTGGGTGGCGGAGACAAATGCCCCCTGAACAACAGAACTATGCAGCCATGGCATAGCTCAAATTCACATTAGCTTAATAATTTCAGTCATTTGTCGCGTTTAAGACAGATGCTGTCTCAGGCGCTCCAAAGGCAAGCCCATACGCGCTGGCGCGCTGGCTAAGCAGCGCTGCATGTGCCCCTCGCCAGCCGGACGGGAGGCCGATCCGGGGACCGGCCGCTGTCCGATTAAGCGATGGCGGCGCTGTGGCCGCCGCTTCGACCCTGGCCTCAAGCCTGCAGTTCCGGCAAACCCTTGTAGAGATCGAGGGCGTCGGGGTTGGCCAGGGCCTCCTTGTTCTTTACCTGGCGACCGTGCACCACGTCGCGCACGGCCAGCTCGACGATCTTGCCGCTCTTGGTGCGCGGGATGTCGGCGACCTGCACCACCTTGGCCGGCACATGGCGCGGTGTGCAGCCGTTGCGGATCTGTGTCCTGATGCGCGCGGTCAGGTCGTCGTCCAGCGTGACGCCGGCGCGCAGCTTGACGAAGAGCACGACGCGCACGTCGCCTTCCCAATCCTGACCGATGACGATGGACTCTTCGACCTCTTCCAGTTTTTCCACCTGGCGGTAGATCTCCGCCGTGCCGATGCGCACGCCGCCGGGGTTGAGTGTCGCATCGGAGCGGCCATAGACGATGATGCCATTGTGCTCCGTCAGTTCGACGAAGTCGCCGTGATGCCAGACGTTGGGATAGGTCTCGAAATAGGCGGCGCGATAGCGTGCGCCGTCGGGGTCGTCCCAAAAACCGATGGGCATGCAGGGGAAGGGCTTCACGCAGACCATTTCGCCCTTCTCGCCCTTCACCGGTCGGCCACCATCGTCATAGACCTCGACCGCCATGCCGAGGCAGCGGGCCTGGATCTCGCCGCGCCATACGGGGCCGATGGGATTGCCGCCGACAAAGCAGGAGACGATGTCGGTGCCGCCGGCGATGGACGACAGGCAGACGTCCTGCTTGATGTGCCGGTAGACGTAGTCGAAGCCCTCCGGCACCAAGGGCGAGCCGGTCGATGTCATCAGCTTCACGCTCGAGAGGTCATGCGTGGACTTGGGGTCGAGCCCGGCCTTGTTGAGGGCGTCGATATACTTGGCCGAGGTGCCGAAGAGGGTCGCCTTCTCCGCGGCGGCGAAGTCGAAGAGGATGTTGCCGTCCGGCGCGAAGGGTGAACCGTCGTAGAGCAGCAGCGTGGCCTCCGAGGCGAGTCCGGAGACCAGCCAGTTCCACATCATCCAGCCGCAGGTCGTGAAGTAGAACACCCGGTCGTCGCGCTTCACGTCGCAGAGCAGCTGATGCTCCTTGAGATGCTGCAGCAGGGTGCCGCCGATGCCGTGCAGAATGCACTTCGGTTTTCCGGTCGTGCCGCTGGAAAACATAATATAGAGCGGCGCGTTGAACGGCTGCCGCGCAAAGGCAATCTCGCCGGCGGCATAGGGTGCCATGAAGTCGTCGAGCGTTACTGCCTTGGCTATGCCGGAAACGTCCGGCTGATCCTCGATGTAGGGGGTGACGACGATCTTGGTGAGGCTTGGCAGCTGGGCGGTGAATTCCGCCACCCGCGGGCGCGAGTCGATGACCTTGCCGTTGTAGTAGTAGCCGTCGGGGCAGAACAGTACTCTAGGTTCGATCTGGCCGAAGCGGTCGAGCACGCCCTGCACGCCGAAGTCGGGCGAGCAGGAAGACCACACCGCGCCCAAGGAAGTGGCCGCCAGCATGGCGACGACTGTCTCGGGCAGGTTCGGCATGAAGCCGGCGACCCGGTCGCCTGGCCCGACGCCCTCGGCGGCCAGCGCCTGGGCCACGCGGGACACGCGCTCGTAGAGCGCCTTGTGGGAGAGGCGGCGCTTCACCTTGTCCTCGCCCCAGAACACCAGGGCGTCGGCCGCGTCTCGGCGGCGCAGCAGGTTCTCGGCGAAATTCAGCCTGGCTTGCGGAAAGAAGGCGGCACCGGGCATCTTGTCTGGGTTCACCACCACGGGGCCACGCTCCGGGTCGGCGATGACGCCGCAAAAATCCCAAACCGCCGTCCAGAAACCCTCGATATCGCTGACCGACCAGTCGTAGAGGTCGTCATAGTCGGCGCAGCTTACGCCTCGGTTCTGCTTCACCTGCGCCATGAAGGCTGTGAGGTTGGCTTCAGCGATCCGCGCTTCGGAGGGTTGCCACAGCGGTTCGGTCATCCTGCTCTCCCATAGTGGCTGCCAGCCTCTTGCGTGCTGCCAAGCCTTGGCGTTTATCGGCACCTTTTGTTATGCCGGGCTGGCCGAGGAATGCAAGTCCGGCCGCCGGGAGTGAGACATCGGCACGGCCGGGAGTCCTTTGCCGCATGGCAGGCCTGCAGCGGCGGGGGTGGCTAAGTGCATAGCGGACCCATAGACTATGGCCCGAATGCCGGTAAACAGATCCCTTCTGACCCGTGGGTCCAGCCTCTCAGCGCCGCTGCAGGGCGCGCTCTACATGATCGCGGCTGCCTTCCTCTTTGCCATGATGAACGGAGCCATCCGGTTGCTGGGCGACGGCGTCGCTTCCGGCGGTGCCGGCGGCATGCATCCCTTCCAGATTGCCTTCCTGCGCAATTTTTTTGCCCTCGGCCTGATGCTGCCCTGGTTGGCGAGGCAAGGATTGGGCGTCCTGAAGACCGAGCGTCTGAAGGTGCATTTCTGGCGCGCCGGCGTAGGCCTTCTGGCCATGCTCTGCTGGTTTTCCGCCGTCGCCTACTTGCCGCTGGCCGAGGCCGTGGCGCTGAATTTCACCGTGCCGCTCTTCGCCACCGCCGGGGCCGCGATCTTTCTGGGCGAGGTCGTGCGCGCCCGGCGCTGGACCGCCACCGCCGTTGGCTTTCTCGGTGTGCTGATCATCCTGCGGCCGGGCTTCGTCGAATTCACCCCGTTGATGACCCTGCCGATCGTCGCCGCCTGTTTCATGGCGGTCTCCGTACTGATTGTGAAGTCGCTGTCGGGAACCGAAGCGCCCGCAGCGGTCGTGCTTTACATGAATCTGCTGCTGACCCCGCTGTCGCTGCTGCCCGCGGTTTTCGTGTGGCGCTGGCTGAGTCCGGCGGAGCTCGGCCTCGGCCTTTTCATCGGCCTCTGCGCCGTCCTGGCGCATATTTCCTTCACCCGCGCTTTTGCCCTGGCTGACGCCTCGGCGATCATGCCTTTCGATTACGCCCGGCTGCCCTTCGTCGCCATCGTCGGCTTCGTGCTTTTCAGTGAACTGCCCGATGTCTGGACCTGGGTCGGTGCCGCGGTCATCGCCGCCGCCGCGATCTATATTGCCCAGCGCGAAGCCAAGGTGGCACGCGAGCGCCCGACGCTGCGGGCCGGCGCCGAGTCTGCGCAAAGCCGACCGTGACCCGCGCACGCGGCAGATTGGCCGTTCGGGTCTCGGGTGGCTGGCTGGGACTTTCGGCCAATCACCGCGGGGCTTTTTGGATGATTGCCGCCAGCCTCGGCTTCACGGCCAACTCGGCGATGGTGAAGACTTTGGTCGGCGGTGGGCTCGACGCCTTTCAGGTCGCTTTCGCCCGGGCGCTCTTTTCATTCGTTGTGCTGCTGCCCTTTATGTTCCGCGCCGGTCCAGGTGTGCTGCGCACCGGTCATCCCCGCCTGCAGATCATTCGCGCCTTTGCCGGCAGTGCGGCCATGGTCTTCGGGTTCTATGCCGTCGGCCATCTGCCTCTGGCCGATTTCACCGCCCTCAGCTTCACCCTGCCGCTGTTTGTCGTCGTGCTGGCGGCGGTCGTGCTGGGCGAAGCGGTGCGTTGGCGGCGTTGGCTGGCCACCGCGGTCGGCTTCATCGGCGTGCTCATCATGGTGCGGCCCGGCGCCACGGCCTTCGACCCGGCGGCCCTCATGGCTCTCGTCTCGGTCCTGGGCATCGCCATTGCCGTGACCATAGTGAAGGTCCTGCCCCGGGACGAAAGCCACGTCACCATGCTGACGTACTTCTGCCTAATGTCGCTGGCCATTACCCTGCTGCCGGCGATGGTCTACTGGCGCCCGCCGAGCTTGGAGCAGTGGCTGCTGTTGATAGGAGTCGGCAGTCTCGGGATCGCCTCCCAGGCCATGATCATCCGCGCCTACCGCGCCGGTGAGGCCAGCTTCGTCGCGCCCTTCGACTATTTGAAGCTGATTTTGGCGGGCCTCATCGGCTTTGCCGTCTTCGGCGAGTTGCCGGGGCTCTGGGGACTGGTCGGGGCGGCGGTGATCGTCGGCTCGACCTTCTACATCGCCCGTCGTGAGGCCGCCCAATTGACGCCGCAGGCCGCACGGACGGGCAGGCGCGTCACCGCGCCGCCGCCGGTGGCGTAGCGGATCCGCTATGCATAAGTGAGGTTGGCGGCCAGGGCGCCATAGGTTGCAGCCAGGCAGGTCAGAACAATCGCGGTCAGAGGTTTCCGCAGCGTCTTGTACCAGGACGGTGCCTGGCCGGCGGCGATGCTGCGCAGGTCGATGAAGAAGATGCCGACAAAGCCCAGAGCCAACAGCAGCAGGCCCAATCCATTGGGGACCATCAAAGCCAGCCACCCGGACAACGCCGGTAGCATCGGCAGTCCGAGACGGCGCCAGTCGGCCGCTTCTCCCTGTGCCATGGCGAGACCCCAATGCACCGCGCTGAGAAATGACAGGACAATGGCGGCATAGGCCATTTGCAGGTTGATGAAGAGGATGAAGTCGGGATAGTCGCTGGCCCAGGCGCCAAGGGTGCCGAAGAGGAACGGCAGGAGACCGATGCAGCCAAGGATCAGGGCGGGGCGGGGAACCTGGGCGAGGCGGATTTGCGGCTTTGGCTCAGCCACCGTCGATGGTCTCGCTCGACGGCGATTCAGGCGGGCTTGGCGGCAGCAGGCCAAGGGCTGCCAGCCGGCGGCGGGCGGCGGCGCGGTGCTGCTCGTTGATGTGGCCGGTGACGAGCCGCAGAGTTGCGAAGAGCACGGTGGCATCGTCGGTGAACCCAAGCCCGGCGACAAAATCCGGAATCACGTCGCTGGGCACCACGAAATAAGCCAGGGCGGCGAGCAGCATGGCCTTCACCGGGCGCGGCGTGCGCGGATCGAAGGCGCAGTAGTAGGCACTGACCGCCTCTTCCAAGAAAGGAACGCGGCCCAGGTTGCGCCTCAACTTGCGCCAGAATCCGCGTTCCACCTGGGCTTCGTTGCGCCGCATGGCGCGTGGATCGGTGACTTTTGGGTCGCCCAGCGCTTTGGGCGGCAGGATTTCACGGCCGGTCATGGTGAAAATATGGGGCTGATCCGGCGCCGTAGCAACCGGGGAGGCCTCTCGCCCCGGCGCTAGCGATGGTGTATCAGGAGCACCGGCTGCGGTATGGATGGAAATGATCGACAACGCTCAACCTTGGTTGCGGAACTTCTGGTACCTGGCGCTGCCCGGTGCGAAGCTGCGCCGCGGGGCCATGGCGACAAAGCGACTTCTGGGCGAACCGGTGCTGCTCTGCCGCGGGGCCGACGGCGCGGTATTTGCGCTGCGCGACATCTGCCCGCACCGCGGTATTCCGCTGTCCTACGGTAAGTTCGACGGCCGCGAGGTGGCATGCAGCTACCACGGCTGGCGCTTCGACACGGGCGGGCATTGTACGGCCATTCCGTCGTTGACGCCGGAGCAGGATATGGCGGTGGGGCGCATCCGCTGTGGCGCCTATCCCTGCCGCGAGGTGCAGGGCAACATCTGGGTTTACCTGGGTGAGAAAACGGCCCGCCTGCCGACGGCGAAAATCGAGAAGTTGCCGCCACCTCCAGCAGTGCCGGGCGTCGATGGGCGCAGACCTCAGGTATCGATCTCGCAGGTCTTTCCCTGCTCCAGCGACCAGGCCGCCTTCGGTCTCATGGATCCGACCCACGCAGCCTTCGTGCACACTTCCTGGTGGTGGAAAAAGAACGCCCGGAAGCTGCGCCTCAAGGAGAAGCATTTCGGACCGGCGCCTTTGGGATGGCGCATGAAGCGTCATGCCCTGCCGCCACAGAACCGGGTCTATCAAATCCTCGGCAAGGGCGTGACAACGGAAATCACCTATGCCCTGCCGGGCCTGCGGGTCGAGACCATCGAGGGCGATCGGCATAGCGCGGCGAGCCTCACCGCCATAACGCCGGTGAGCGAGAGCGAAACGGAGGTTCATCAGGCGCTTTACTGGACGCTGCCCTGGACAGCGCCGCTGAAGCCCCTGGCGCGCTATCTGGCCAACGTCTTTCTCTCCCAAGACCGGGTCGTAGTGGTGCGCCAGCAGGAGGGGCTCGCCGACAGCCCCAGCCTCCTGCTGATCGACGACGCCGACACCCAGGCCAAGTGGTATCAGCGCTTGAAGCGCGAATGGCTGCGCGCTGCTGAAGAAGGCCGGCCCTTCGAGAACCCCATCAAGGACTGCACCCTGCGCTGGCGCAGTTAGCGCATTACGACGGAACGGCGGCGGCGAGATTGCGGTACGCGCCGTCTCGCAGGACCGGCACTGCGGTGCTCCCGTCTTCCTCGCCGGCCAGAACCACGTCCTGAGCAAAGCCGCGGCCGATCAGTTCCTGCCCGGAGACGCTGGATTGCAAGGTTTCCGGCAGTTCCCCTTGGAACTCGTGATAGGCGGCCCGCGCGGCCCGCGCGTCGGCAGATAAACTGCCGTCAAGACGAGCGATGATGGCGCCGGCGCCCATCAGATCCTCGATGGCCGGGCGCAGGCTGCCGCCCGGCCAGTGTTCGCCGGCCGCGATGACGGCGATGTTCTTTCCGGCCTCCTGTAGTGCCGCCGCGACCGCGGTGGCGTTGCGCAGGCAGCCGGCAAAGGCGGTGGATTCGCTGACCATGGCCGAAAGAGCGGAACCGTTCGGCGAGGGCAGCAGCAGCCGGGTGCCGGCCTCGAGGCGCGTCAAGGAGGCAGGCGACAGGCTTGGAGCGCCCTTGGCTGCGTCCCGCGGTTGGGCCAGCAGCGCGCCGCCGCTGCGCGCTGCTTCGTCGGCACCTTGCTTGCCGAGCGGAAAGGGCAAAACTTCAGCACCTCGAGACACGGCAACGACCACAGAGGTGCTGAAGCAGAGCACGTCGACGATGACGAAGGTATCGCAGCGCGACATCAAGGGACGCAGTCCCGCCGCCGCCCAGGCAAACTCGATCACGGTATCGGTCATGCCCTATCCTCGGTGTTCCGCCGTCTTGGGTCAAAGGATGGGGCAACAACGGCCGAAACACAGCGCACAAAAAAGAAGCGGCCCACGAAGGGCCGCTTCCAAATCACCAGTCCGGGCTGGCTTCAGGCGTTCGCCGCCTTGTCGAAGGGCGGTGGGCCGACGTCAGATTCTTCCACAGCGACTTCCTCTGACGCTGTTTCCGTGGGATCGGGAGAGGTCTTGCGCTGTGTCTCCGCCTTTTCAAGCTCACGCGCCAGGTCACCGACGCGGCGAATGATCTCCTTCACCGAGGGAGCGGAATCGACTCCAGGCTCCCGCGCCGCGGACTCCTGGGCCTCTATGTGCTGGTCCATGGCCTCCTCGACCGGCTCTGAAGATTCAGGCGCTGACACGGCTTCGGGCTCACTGAGCTCCGGATCAATCACCGGCTCAGTTTCGAGCTCGACCGCGGCAGCTTCGGCGGTGCCGGGATCGTCCATGTCCGCGACCGCCGCTTCCACCTCATCGGGTGCCATGGCGGCGATTTTGAACCCGTCGTCTTCCGCCTCGGCGGCGGTCATCTCGCTTTCCGCTTCCAGGCCGGTCTCCGCCGCTGCCTCTGCCTCCGCCCCTGTCTCCGCTTCGGCGAGGGCCTGGGGGTCGTCCTCGAAGGTGACATCGCCCATCGCCGAATCCGGCCTTTCCAGGTCAGCTTCTGCTGGCGCCGGCTCCGGTTGGCTCGCAGCCGGTTCTTCCGGGACGGCAGCCGTTTCGACTTCCTCCCTTTCGTCAGCCTCGGTCGTGGCATCGGCGGCCGGGCTGTGTTCGGAGAAGGCGTCTTCGACGGCGGCTTCGTCACTGGCCTCTGCGATCGGCTCCTCAACCAAAGGAGGATTTTCCAAGGCCGCCGTGTCGCCGGCCATCTCGGCGTCCTCGAGAACCGCCGCATCGAGTTCTTCGCCGCCGGCATCGGTGCCGTCGGTCGGTGCAGCCTCCAGGATCAAGGGCGCCTCGACCGCCTCCCCCGGGTCGTTCTCCGGCTCGACCATGGCGTCGATATCGGGCCCGATGCCGCTGTCCGCTTCGTCGGCGCTGGCGGCGGGCACGTCTGAGAGAGCGGAATCAGCGGGGGTTGCCGCGTGGGCTGTGGACGGCGAACCGCCGCCTGCCTGGGGTTTAGCCACCAGGGCGCAAACTCGTGCCTCCAGATTCTGCAGTGTCTCGGTGAAGGTTTTCTCCTCGATCGAGCGCAACACCGTGTGAAGCATGCTGCGCAGCTCCTCGTTCTCCTGGGAGAGGCGCAGGTTCTCGGCAATCTGGTTTTCGATTTCCTGGCGCGCCGCCGCCAGTTGCGCCTCGATCGTCTCGATCAGGCCAATCAAACGCTCGCTGTAGTGCTGCTGCTGCTCGTCGATCAGGCCGAATCGCTCTTCAGCCGCCTCTACACGCTCTCGAAGGTCTTTAATCTCGGTCATCTGCTGGGGGGTCCCTTAACTGCTGACCCCTTCAGGCTGCCAGGAAAAGGTAAGCTTTTTCCTAATGACAAGCATTTGTTTACCACGGACGTTAAGAAGCCCGCGTGACGGACTCGTTCCGCTGGAGGGAGCGGTTCAGGAAGGTTGAATTCTGGCCCGGGCGGCCTTGTCACCCTCGATCAGGGTCCACTCGACCAACTGGCGCAACACCTTGCCGAGCGCTTCGTCGAAAGCATCGACGATAAGCGGTAGGTTGTCGGTCTCCGCGCCCACGCGATGTTCGAAGGACTTCGAGGCAACTATGGCGCGCCGCGGCATTTGCACCAGCTTCGCGTTGAGGCCGACCCAGGCATCGGGAGGTCCACCATTGGGATAGATCGCCTGCAACTCGCGCAACTCGGTCTTCAAAATGAAATCGGCCCGCAATCCGACCGATTCACGCCCCACGGAGACGATTTTGTGCGAATTCTCGAAGGATTCGATCATCAAAGTCTGAATCATTACCGGCGCGCGGTCTGCCCAACCGGAACGGGCATAGTATTCCAGCTGCGTCGGGCCACGCTGCAGTGCAATACGCGTGGTGTTGAGGCCGGCATTGGCGACCGGTGGCTCCAGAATCAGCTGCCAGTTCGCGGTCGGCAAATCGTCCCGGAAGGTGCTCTTCGGGGTCAGGCGAAACAGTTCCGGGGGCGGTCCCTGCCCCGGTACCGGCAGGCTGCAGCCCGCGGCCAACGCCGCTAATGGCAGTGCTGCCGCTGCCTGCAGGAGTCGCCGCCGGCCACAGCCGGTACTACCAAGGAAGTCATTGGAATCGCTAATTTTACTGTGTTCCATAGCCTTGCTGAGCCTCGTAGCCTTGCTGTTGGTCGCCGAAGATGAACCGGGCAGGATCGCGCTGTACTTCGGTGGTGACGCGGTTGAGAACCACGATCAGATCGCGGGCCTCGGTCAGCAGGTTCGTCAGTTCATAGAGTCCGGAGTTGGCGAAGTCTCGTATCGGCTCGCGGTTCTCGGCGATCATTGCCTCCAGTTCGTTGGTGGCGCCCGACAGGTTCTCCGCCGTCACCTTGAGACTTGTGATCAAGCCGCGCGCGTCCTTGCTGGTCAGCGTTACTTCGCGGTCGATGCTGCTGGCCATTGTTTCGAAGGTCGTCAGGGTGGAGTCGGCGCGGTCGGTCAGACGCTGGACGTTCTGGTCCAGGGAGCCGGCCATGGTCTCCAGACTGCCGGTCGCTTCGCGCAGATTCTGCATGGTCAGCGCCGCGTCGGCGATCAACTGGTCGATGTTGTCGCGGTTTTCCGCGACCGCCCCGGTGACCTCGGTGAGATTGACAACCAGCTGCTCGATATTCTTGAGGTTGCGCTCGCTGAGCAGGGCCTGGGCGCGCAGCAGCAGGATGTTGACGTTCTCCAAAATCTCCGGGGCGTCCTCCAGAACCCGCTCGAACGAAGAAGAACCCGACGGTATCTCCACAAGTTTGCGGCCCGGCGGGGGCTCCAGGGCGGGCTGTTCCGGTGAACCGCCGCTCAACTGCACATAGCGTCCGCCGGTAAGGCCTTCCAGTTCCAGGGTGGCGATGCTGTCGGCGCGCACCGGTGTGCGCTTTTGCACCTCGACGGTGACGCGGATGGCGGTCGGGCGGTCGGGATCGAGATCCACGCTGATGACCTCGCCAACGCGTACGCCGCTGTAGCGCACGGGACTGCCTTCTTTCAGCCCGGTGACAGTGCTCTCGAAGACGATGTCGTAGTAGGCGAACTCCTCCTCGAGCTGAAACTTGGCGATCCAGAGCACAAAGCCGAGCAGACCGAAGGCCAGCAGCAGCACAAAGAAGCCGACCATGATGTAGTTGGCGCGTGTCTCCATGAACTCTTCCTGTGACGCTCCCTCAGGCTTCCTGTGATGCTGTTATGCCGTTCGCCGCTTGTCCCGCGCTGCCCGCCGCCGCGCGTCCGCGCGGACCACCGAAATACTCCTGAATCCAAGGGTCAGGTTCGCGCATCAGCTCTTCGATCGTGCCCACCTTAACACGTTTGTCCACCAAGACAGACACCCGGTCACAGATGGCGTAGAGCGAGTCCAGATCATGGGTCACCATGACGACCGTGAGGCCGAGCGCGCGCTGCAGGTCGCCGATCAGGCTGTCGAAGTTGGCCGCGCCGATGGGATCGAGCCCCGCGGTCGGCTCGTCGAGAAAAAGGATGTCGGCGTCCAGCGCCAGCGCGCGGGCCAGTCCCGCACGCTTACGCATGCCGCCGGACAGCTCGGCCGGGTACTTGTGGGCCGCGTCCGGCGGCAGCCCCACCATGGCCACCTTCACCTCGATCAGCTCCTGCCTGAGCGCCGGCGGCAGGTCGCTGTGTTCCTTCATCGGCACCTCGATGTTCTGCGCCACGGTGAGGGAGGAAAAGAGGGCGCCGTCCTGGAACAGCACGCCCCAGCGCGATTGCATGGTCCGCCGCGCAGGTGCCGGCAGTGTGGCGAGGTCTTGGCCGAAGACGACGATGCGCCCGGCGCGCGCCTTGTTGAGGCCGATGATGGTGCGGACCAGCACCGACTTGCCGGTGCCCGAACCGCCGACCACGCCCATGACTTCCCCGGCGCGCACGCTGAAATCCAGGTTGTCGTGGATCACCGTGCTGCCGAACTGAGTGCGCAGTCCGGTGATGCCGAGAATTTCGTCGCCGCGGCGGACTCTCCCACTGCCAATCAGGCCTTCTTCGCTGCCGTTGCCGGCTTGGTTCCTGACATCGGCCATCTTCAGAAGCCGATGACGGAAAAAAAGATCGACAGCAGAGCATCGAGCACGATCACCAGGAAAATCGACTCGACCACGGCGCGGGTGGTCTGGCGCCCGACGGATTCGGCGCTGCGCGAGACCTGCAGTCCCTCGTAGCAGCCGATCATGCCGATGATAAAGGCAAAGAGCGGCGCCTTGATGATGCCGACCAGAAAGGTTTCCAATGTGACCGCGTCGCTCAGTTGGCGGACGAACTGGAAAAAGGAGATGTCGAGCACCACTGTGGCCATGACGGCGCCACCGAGCAGGCCCATGATATCGGCATAGAAGGTCAGCAGCGGCAAGACCAGGACCAGGGCGAAAACCCGCGGCATGACCAGGACTTCCATGGGGTCGAGCCCCAGGGTCTGCATGGCATCGACCTCTTCGTTTACCTTCATGGTGCCGATCTGTGCCGTGAAGGAAGAGCCGGAGCGGCCGGCGACGATGATGGCGGTCAACAAGATGCCCATCTCGCGCAGGACACCGACGGCGACCAGATTGACGGTGAAGATCTGCGCCCCGAAACGGGCCAGCTGATCGGCACCCTGATAGGCCAGCACTATGCCGACGAGGAAGGAAATCAGGCCGACGATGGGCAGGGCATTGAGGCCGGTCTGTTCCATATGGGCGATCAGTGGCACCAGCCGAATGCGCCAGGGCTTCAACAGCGAGCGCAGGAAGACCGTGACCGTCAAACCCAGAAAGGACAGCAGATCGGTCGCTTCGCTGCAGATGCGTAGCGTCTCGCGGCCGACGCGCAGCGCCACGGCGATAATGGGGTTGTCCGGCTTGGGCGCCGGCGGCAGGTCGACGTGCTGCCGGGCGACGGTGCCGAGCAGGGTCTCGATGGCCGGTGAACTGCCAACCAGAGTGACCTCGGCGCCCCGGCGCTTTAGGTCTTCGACAGTGCGGTCGAGAACCCAGGCGCCGGCGCTGTCGATGGCGCTGCAAGCGCTGAGATCGACGGCAATCTGCTGGGCGCCGCCCAGATCGAGGCGGCGCAGGGCATCATCGTGGCGGGCCAGCTCCCGGGTGATCCAGGCGCCGACAAAGCAGACGCGCAGAACCGCGTCCTCGCGCCGCACCTCCAGGGCGGAAGCCGCCCCGGTGCCGGCGCCGAGATCCTCCGCGGCGCTCACGTTGCTACTGGCCGGGCCCGTTCCGGCATGCCGGCTGCCCCCTCAACGTCAGTTTCCCTGACATATCATAGCCTAAGGGGAAGGTTTGTCGCCTGACTATGATATTTGTCACGGATCAGCATGTTTCGGCGCAGCTTACGTCCGCCACGTGGCGAACCGGAAAATTAACTGAGTTGGCGATGAAACAGGTTTTGTGCGCTTCTTCGTGCAGGGCTTCGGCGCGGGTAAGGTCGCTGCCGGGGGCGAGGATCACTCGCGGGTGCAGCACAACCTCCGTGAAGTGCCCGCCGCGGCCTTGCTGCTGCATGGTACCGCCGGCGGCATCCTCGTAGGCGACGACCTCCAAGCCTTCGAGGGCCGCGAGAGCCAGGTAGGACAGCATATGGCAGGAGGCCAGGGCGGCCAGCAGCAGATCTTCCGGATTGTGCAGCGCGGCGTCGCCCTTGAAGGCCGGGTCGGCCGAGCCGGCCATTGTTGGCTTGCCGTTGAAGTCGACGCGGAACGCGCGGGAGTAAGCCTTATAGTCGCGGGTTCCACCACTGGCGGCACCGGTCCAGGTCAGCTTTGCCCGATAATAATGTTCCTTGCCGCGGGGCATGGGGCTTCCTTTCTTCAGGGGCTGGGGGTCCGAGCCGCGCGGGCGGTCATTTCACGGTTCCAGGCATTGTCGCGGCGAACCCCGGCACGTTCGGAAAGCAGCGCCCGGGCCACCGTAGTCTTACCGGCCTTGACCGCCGCGTCGATCAGCAGTTGCTCGAAGAGGTCGCGCTGGGCATGGCTGCCGCCGAGGCGCCGGATAAGCGCGCGGTGCGGCAGCAGAGTCTCCACGGCCTGTGCATAGTGGCCGCGCCGATGCGCCAGGATGGCGCGGCACAGCGGCAGGCCGATTTCGCGGGCGACGCTTGCTTCGGTGTTCTCGCCCTCCGCAAACTTGGTCAGGCTGTCGAGCATTGCCTCAGCCTCAGCCGGGCAGCCGGCCGCGGCCAGCGCCATGATGTAGTGCGCATCGGCAAAGACCAGCATGTGGTCGCGGCTCAACTTTGCAGACTTCTCGCCGAGCTCTTTCCAGCGTCCACCGACATCGGCGCCGCGCTGCTGCAGGCGCCACAGCAGGGCGACGGCATTGGAGATATCGAGATACTCCTCGGAGCGGTCGGCGCGCACTTTTTCGTCGTAGTGGCGCAGGACGGCGGGGACGTCGCCCTGGTCGAGCAAGAAGAGGCAGCGGTGCCAGTAGACGTGATAGGCGAAGTTGTTGCAGCCGGCCCAGGACGGTTCCAGGCCGCCGATCCAGGCGGCGCCTTCGGCGGTGCGGTCTTGCATTTCCAGTACGTGGGCCACGGCATGGGCGGCCCAGATGTCGCCGGGATTGCGTTCGACAGCCTCGCGACCCAGAGCTTCGGCCGTGGCATAGTCGCCGCATTCCTCCGCCGCGAAGGCCTTCATCCCCAAGACAAATCCGTAGCCGGGCACGGTTGCGTTCCAGGCGTAAAAGGGCCGGGCGATGGAGGCGCGCATGGCCACAGCGTCGCCGCAATAGAAATGCAGGTAGTCGGCCAGCTTCATGGCGACGATGTCGTGCGGGTGATCGAGAAGGATCGAATCGTAGCGCGCGGCCGCTCCTTGAAGGTCGCCGCCAAGCCAGGTTTCCAATGCTGCCAGATGCTGGATTTCGCGCGGCGTGAGGCCGGCTTCGGCGCCTGCGCTCCTGGCGTTGCCGAGTGACTTGGCCGCCCGAGCCGCTAGGTCGCGCTTGGCAAAGAGCAACAGGAAGCAGCCTTTAAGGCAGTGCGCCATCGGCATGGCCGGGTCAAGGGCCAGGGCCTCCTTCAGCCTGTCGCCGGTGGCCAATTCGAAGCGGAGATAAGCGTCCACCGTCGCGTCGAAGGCAGCCATCGCCGCGGCGCTGGCGGCGGTCTGCGGCAGTCCCCTGATGTCGTGATGCATCGACGCTTATCTCCTGAGCCGGCGGCGCGGCCACTCTAGGGCAAGACCCCTCGGCGCGTCGATTCTGCGTTTCGCCTGATTCGGTGCTAGGCTGCGCGCAAAAGCAGCGGATATGGGGAGGGACAACCGTGGCCATGCCACTTGAGGAACTGCCGGAACAGCCTCGGAACTTCAGTACGGCCGATATCGGCGCGCTGGCGCATCTCTACAGGGCCGAAGTGTATCGCAGCACGATCTGGCGCACCCGCCTGGACAATACGACAAACTGGTCGGTGGTCACGCTGGGCATCGCCCTTTCCATTACCTTCTCCTCGACCGCGGCCTCGCCGGTGCCGCTGGTTCTGGTCGGAATCCTGGTGACGCTCTTCCTGACCCTGGAGGCGCGGCGCTATCGCTACTTCAACGTCTGGCGGGCCCGGGCGCGCTGGATGGAGACGCACTTTTACGCGCCGATGCTGCGCGAGGGCGATCTGCATACCGAGGAGCATTGGCAGGATACCCTGGCCGATGACTACATGCGGCCGCGCTATCACATCACCTTCATGCGGGCGATGGGCCGCAGACTGCGGCGTAACTACGTCTGGATCCTGCTGATCCAGACCGTCGCCTATTCGGGCAAGATCGTCATCCATCCAACGCCGGTGGCCAGTTTCGCCGAACTGGTGGAGCGCGCCGCCATCGGCCCGGTCCCCGGCGAGTTCATGCTGATCTGCGGCTTGCTCTATAATGCCGCCTGGATCGGCACCGCGCTGGTCACGCTGCGCATCGACCAGGCCAGCCACCGCAATGCTCAGAGTGAGGCCGCCATGGGGTGATGGCGCCGCGCCTCACAAAGCGGCTATTCCAGTGACGTGTAGCGCCACGCCCAACAGCGCGGCACCGGCCAGCAGCGCCGGGGTGCCGGTCTTGAAGCGGAACACGGCGAGCAATGCTGCTGCGGCCAGTGCCGCCGCCGCCCAGTCCAGCGTGGAAAGGTCCGGCACGGCAAGGTGGAGACCCCAACCGTCGAAGCGCTCCACCCGGCGGAACAGGACATGCAGGGCGAACCACAGGGCGAGATTGAGGATCACCCCCACCACCGCCGCGGTGATCACGGTCAGCGCTGCCGAGAGCGCCGGGTTCCCACGCAGCCGCTCTACATGGGGGCCGCCGAGAAGGATCCAGAGAAAGCAGGGCGTGAAGGTGACCCAGGTGGTCAGCAGACCGCCCAGGGCGGCGGCCAGCAAGGGCGGCAGGTCGCCGGGGCTGCGAAAGGCGCCCATGAAACCGACGAACTGGGTGACCATGATGAGCGGCCCGGGCGTGGTCTCGGCCATTCCAAGTCCGTCGAGCATCTCGCCGGGCGCCAGCCAGCCGTAGGTCTCGACGGCGGCCTGGGCGACGTAGGCCAAAACCGCATAGGCGCCACCGAAAGTCACCACCGCCATCTGGCTGAAAAAGACAGAGATCTCGCTGAAAACGTGATTGGGTCCGAGCACGGCGACGAGGGCGATCGTCGGCCCGATCCAGAGCGACAGCAGAACCGTCGCGATTTTGATCGACCACGCCCTGTCGGGGCGGGCATGGCTGGGAATCTCCGCGCCCAGGATCGTCTCGCCGTCCATGACATTGCTGGCGCCTGACGCGCCGTGCCCGCCGTTGGCGGCAAAGGCCGGCAGACCCTGCCGTCCGCCGAGAAATCCGATCAGCCCGGCCGCCAAGATGATCGCCGGGAAGGGTACGTCGAAGAAGAAGATGGCGACGAAGGAAGCGGTCGCCAAGGCTATCATAATCCCGTTCCGCAGGGCGCGCCTGCCGATCCGCACCACCGCCTGCAGGACGATGGCCAGCACCGCCGCCTTGAGGCCGAAGAACAGCGCAGCGACCAGGCCGATGTCGCCGTAGAGCGCGTAGACGATGCTGAGGCCCATGATGGCGATCAATCCGGGCAGCACAAAGAGCAGGCCGGCAATCAGACCGCCGGCGGTGCGGTGCAGCAACCAACCGATGTAGACCGCGAGCTGCTGGGCTTCCGGCCCCGGCAGCAGCATGCAGAAATTGAGCGCGTGGAGGAACCGCGCCTCTCCGAGCCAGCGCTTTTCCTCGACCAGGATGCGGTGCATCACGGCGATTTGTCCGGCCGGCCCGCCGAAACTCAGCAGCGCCACACGGGCCCACACCGTGATGGCTTCGCCGAACGCCGGCCAAGCGCGGCCATCGGCGCCGAGCGCCGGCAGATCCCTTGCGGCGGCCTCAGACATGCGCGGCTTCCCGTTGCGCGGCGGGCCAAGAGTGCGTCTCCCCGGCAGCGTCGCGGGCCCAGCGATAGAACGCGTCATAGAGCGCCATGCCGGCATCGAGTTGCGCCAGGTCGTCGTAGTAGGCCTGAGAAAGGCCAAGCGATGCGGCAAGCAGGCCAGCGGACTCCGGGGCGAGATCGAGCCGCCCGGTGTCGGCGCCGCGCACGATGGTGGCGAGGCGCAGCAGCGCTTCGCTCGTGAGTCCAAAAGCTTCAACCATGGTATCGAAGGTGCAGCCATCGCCGTGATGGCTCCAGAACACGTCTTCGATATCGAAGGCCGTGGCGTCGAAGCGCTCGGCGACCGCTGCGACTTCCTCCGCCGCGACAAAGAGGAAGACGGCGGAAGGATCGACGAAGCGGCGGATCAGCCAGGGACAGGCGATGCGATCGATCTTGGGCCGCGCGCGAGTGACCCAAAGCGTGCGGCCCTCGGCGTCGCGCGGCGGCAGGCGGCTGTAGGGTATGAGCGGCAGGCCGGCCGCGCGCCAGCCCTGGAAGCCGCCGTCGAGCGATTCGGTTTCGGCGCCGGCATGGCGCAGCCAGGCCGCCGCCCCCTGGCTGATCTTCAGGCCGCGATCACAGTAGACGACGACCTGGCAGCCTGCGAAGTCGTCGGCCCAATCGGCGGCGCGCAGGCCGGCGAAGCGAGCCGCCGAGGGAATAAGGCGCGGATCGGCATCGAAATCCTCGTCCGTACGGGCGTCGATGATAACCGGGCAAGCCGGCGTGCCGACGCGGGACCAAAGATCGGAAGGTGGGATCACAATCGTTGCAGGCATAAGCGCGTTCCTCCCAAGCAGGATCAGAACGCGATGCTTGGGCAGATGCCTGATGGGGAGATCGCGTACCCCCAGAAGCGATATATGGGCGCGCGATCGGGTACGTTGTCAAGCCGGATTGAGCGTGGCGGCGCCTGATCCTTGTACCGCTTTCGCGGCACGGCGGTATCACTAAGTTGTCAATTGACAACTTAGTGACGGAAGGCGGAAGCTGTCCATGGTTCCGGTCAGGCAGCAGGGAGAACATCCATGTACCGCTATCTCGCTCCTATCGTCATGGCTCTCACCATGCCATCGGCTGCCGGGGCGGCGGAGGTCGTCGTCCAGATGGAAGGCGCCGACTACAGCCCCTCGAAAATCGAGGCCCGCGTCGGCGATGTGCTTGTCTTTGTGAACGACGACGCGGTGGATCACGACGTCTTCGTGCCGACCGCCGGCCATGGCGTCGACCTGGGCAAGCAGGTGCCGGGCGCCACCACGGTGCTGCCGCTCGGCAAGCCCGGCCGCTTCGAGGTGGAATGCGTTATTCATCCGCAGATGCACATCGAAGTCTTGGTGCGTCCCTAAAGGAGTTGGCTATGCTGCGCGCAATCACGTTCACGCTTTCTGCGGTGCTCCTGCTGTCGGCCGGCGGTGCGACTGCCGGACCGGAGCGCATTGGCTTTCCGCGAGGCTATGGCGATTCCTTTGTCCGCTATCTGGATGTCGATCGCCCGGACCGCAAGATCAAACGGGTCTTCTACGTGAATGCCGCGGCGCTTGAAGCGGCTGCACCCGGCGAAGAGCTTCCCCAGGGGACGGTGCTGATCATGGAAGACCACCAGATCGAGTTGGAGGGTGAAGAACCAAAACGGGACGCGGAGGGCCGCTTCATTGCGACCGACGAGATCACCAACGTCTTTGTCATGGAAAAACAGTCCGGCTGGGGCGCCGACTATCCGGCGGAGAAGCGAAACGGAGATTGGGATTACGCCTGGTTCGGCACCGACGGCGCTCTGAAGCACAGTGATCCGGCGCGCTACGAGGGGTGTTTTTCCTGCCACCAGTCACGGTCCGAACGCGACTATACCTTCACCTTCTTCAAGTACGTGCTGGATAAATAACCCGGTCGCGCGCTAACGGCGGTTGCGCGGTCTCAACTGCGGCACCGCCAGGGAGGAGTCGCCGCCCGCGGTGTCCAGCATTTTGATGCTGTGTCTCGCACCTTCGACAAAGGTGCCGACCTGCAGGCGGATCACATCGTCGACGCTCGCCGGCATCGGCATTTGATAGACGTGCTTGCGGATGCCGAGAAAGATCACCGCCCCGTGCAGTGTCATGGCCAGCTCGCGTTCGCCGCGCGTCATCGGTTTCTGGGAAAAATCGGGCAGCCCGGCTTCTTCGCGCAGGGCCGTGATGACCGGTACGAAGATGCGGTCGGTGAGGCGGGCGCCGTGACGTCCCGGCAGGGTCTGTCCATCGAGGCCGGCGCGGACGAACAACCGCATCGTCATCGCGGTGCTGCGCGCGTGATAGGCGCAGTAGAATGTTGACAGGCGTTCGGCCAGGGGAAGCCGCCGGTCGGCCAGCAGACCATCCCAGGCCGGATCCCAGCGGTCACTGAAGACGGCAGACAGGGTCGCGTCGATCAGTTCCTGCTTGGACGAGAAATAGCGGTAAATCAGGGCCTGAGTGACTTCCAGGCGTTCCGCCAGGGCGCGCGTGGTTCCCTCGAAGCCGACTTCCGCGAAGAAGACCGCGGCTTCTTCGATAAGGCGCTGGCGCCGCGCGCCGCGCGGCAGGCGCGAGACGGTCGGGGCCGCCGCATTCTTCTTCGCCTGGGCCGCCTCACGGGACAAAGCAGGCACTCCTTCCAGTGAAAATCCGAGTCTCCCAGCATAGCATAGGCCAACGCCTTCGCCGCCCCTAGTCGCGGGGCGGCCGGGCGGCCCAGTGCACCCGGGCCGCTTCCCGCTCGCGGGCATGGTGGGCGGCTGCCTCGGCCCCCTGGTCGGGGCCGCGGTAGCGGCCGAGCTCGGTTAGCAATTGGAAAAACCCGCGCCCGGGCATACCCTTCTGGGCGCGGCTGACCGCCAGTGTCGCCAGCAGCGGCCGACCGGCCGAGTGGTCCTCTCTGATGAGCTGCTCCAGCAATTCGGTCAGGCGATGGATGCTATGCGGGCCAGGAAAGTCGACCCGTGCGGCGAGGTCGCGGTAGGTCACCGTCTCGCCTCGGCCGGCGCAGGCGGTCAGTTCCTGGCGCAGGGCGGCCATCAAGCTCTGGTCGTCGGCGGTCGGGTCGGTCATGGTGCGTGCTCGGATTCCCTGGAACGCAGAGTCGCGCATGAAAGTTCTGGTCACCGGAAGCGCCGGCCATTTGGGTGAGGCGTTGGTCCGCACTCTGCGGGAGCGCGGAAATGAGGTTGCCGGCCTCGATATCCTGGCATCACCCTACACCACCCACGTCGGTTCCCTGGCGGAGCGCACCTTCGTGCGCGCTTGCCTGTGCGACGTCGCCACCGTCTACCACGCGGCCACCCTGCACAAGCCCCACGTCGCCACACACAGCCGCCAGGACTTCGTCGATACCAATATCACCGGCACGCTCAACCTGCTGGAGGAGTCGGTGGCGGCGGAGGTCGGGCGTTTCGTGTTCACCAGCACTACCAGCGTCTTTGGTGACGCCCTGGTGCCGCCGCCCGGCGGGCCCGCGGTTTGGGTAACCGAGGACGTCGTGCCGATACCCAAGAACATCTACGGCGTCACCAAGGCGGCGGCGGAAGACCTTTGCCAGCTCTTCCATCGCCGCTTCGGTCTCCCCAGTATGGTGCTGCGGACCTCGCGTTTCTTTCCCGAGCCCGACGACAATAAGGCAATGCGGGAAAGTTATGCCGACGCGAACGTGAAAGCGAATGAATATCTCTTCAGGCGCATCGATATCGAGGATGTGGTGAGTGCCCATCTGCTGGCGGCCGAGCGGGCCGAAGCTATCGGTTTCGCCCGTTACATCGTCAGCGCAACCGCGCCCTTCCGGCTGCAGGACATGGCGGCGGTGCGATCCGCTGCGCCGGCGGCGGTGCGGCGCTGCGTGCCCGACTATGAGGCGGTCTACGCCGCGCGTGGTTGGCGGATGTTCCCCAGCCTCGACCGGGTCTATGTGAACGCAAAGGCGCGCGATCAGCTGGGCTGGCAGCCCCGTTACGACTTCGCCCGCATCGTTTCCGAGCTCGCGGCGGGGCGGGATCTGGGCAGTCCCTTGACCCGGGCCATAGGGTCCAAGGGCTACCATGCCGAGAGCTTTGCCGAAGGACCCTATCCGGTTGAATAACCTCTTGCGCTCTTTCGATGTCATCGTCCTCGGCGCCGGGGCCGCCGGCCTGATGGCGGCGGTCGAGGCCGGGCGCCGCGGCCATTCGGTTTTGCTGCTGGAGCGATCCAGCAAACCGGCGGAAAAGATTCGGATTTCCGGCGGTGGGCGGTGCAACTTCACCAACATGAACTGTGCGCCGGAGAATTTTCTTTCGGCCAACCCGCGCTTCTGCGTCTCGGCGCTCAAGCGCTACACGCAGCGGGATTTCATCGCGCGGGTCGCACGCCAAGGTATCGCCTGGCATGAGAAGACGCTGGGGCAGCTGTTCTGCGATGGCTCGTCCCAGCAGATCATCGACATGCTGCTCGGCGATTGTGCCGCGGCGGGCGCAGAACTGAGAACCGGTGTCGAGGTGTCGGAAGTCGGAAAACACAGCGAGCGGTTCCAGGTGACAACAAACCGGGGCAACTGCGAAAGCGCGTCGCTGGTTGTCGCCACCGGTGGCCCCTCGATTCCCAAGATGGGGGCGACCGGTTTCGCCTATGACCTGGCGCGTCAGTTCGGCCTCGCAGTGGTGCCGCCGCGCCCGGCGCTGGTGCCTTTCACCTTCGATCCGCTGGTGCTGCAAAAATTGCGCCCCTTGAGCGGCGTTTCGACCGAGGCAGTGGTGTCCTGCGGCAAGACGCGTTTCCGCGAGGCGCTGCTGTTCACCCATCGGGGCCTCAGTGGCCCGGCGATTCTGCAGATCTCCTCCTACTGGCAGCCCGGGCAGGAGGTCGAGATCAACCTGTTGCCCGACCGCGACGCCTTCGACCTGCTGCGCACCGCGCGCGCGGAAAAGCCGAAGCAGGAACTGCAGACCTGGCTGTCGGAACTGCTGCCGCGCCGTTTGGCGCTGCTGCTTTGCGATGAGGCCGGCCTCGACGGGCGCCTCGCCGATCTCTCCGACAAGAAGCTGCGAGCGACCGCAAGTCTGCTGAGCGGCTGGCGGCTCAAACCCGGCGGCACCGAAGGGTTCCGCACCGCTGAAGTGACCGCCGGCGGCATCGATACCGGCGAGATCTCCTCCAAGACCTTCGAGGCCAAGAAGGTACGCGGCCTCTACTTCATTGGCGAATGCCTCGACGTCACCGGCTGGCTCGGCGGCTATAATTTTCAGTGGGCCTGGTCCTCGGGCCACGCCGCCGGACAAGCCATGTAGGGGACCGGGGTCGGTGCGGCAGTTGGGAGGCCCGCGCCTTGCCGCTTGCCGATCCGCTGCGCTTCCGTAAGACTCCCGTCCCGCAGTCGTCCCTCCTACCTTCGCTTTCGTGAGTGAGTCATGCCGACCTTCAAGACCCTCGACGACCTCGACCTCGCCGGCAAGACCGTGCTGGTCCGCGTCGACTTCAACGTGCCCATGTCCGGGGGCAAAGTCAGCGACCTGACGCGTATCGAGCGCGCGGTGCCGACGATCCGTGATCTGACGGCCAGGGGCGCCAAGGTGCTGCTGCTGACCCACTTCGGGCGGCCCAAGGGCAAGCCGAATCCGGAGCTGTCGCTAAGGCCGCTGGTGCCGGCGGTGGCCGCGGTCCTGGGACAGGAGATCGACTTCGCCGAGGACTGCGTCGGCGCGCCGGCGGAAGCCGCTGCCGCCGGCTTGGCGGCGGGCGGCGTGGCGCTGCTGGAAAACCTGCGCTTCCATGCCGGCGAGGAAGCCAACGACAAGGCTTTCGCGCAAGCGCTGGCGGATTTGGGCGACATTTATGTGAACGACGCCTTTTCGGCAGCACACCGCGCCCATGCCTCGACCGAGGGTGTGGCGCGCCTGCTGCCCTCCGCGGCCGGGCGATTGATGCAGGAAGAACTGCAGCACCTCGCCGCCGCGCTGGAGGACCCCAAGCGCCCGTTGGCGGCGGTTGTGGGCGGCGCCAAGATCTCCACCAAACTCGACCTGCTCGGCAACCTGGTGAGCCGGGTCGACATGCTGGTCATTGGCGGCGGCATGGCCAACACCTTCCTCAACGCCGTCGGCGTGAAGGTCGGCAAGTCGCTCTGCGAGCACGACATGGCCGGCACCGCTAAGGAAATTCTCGACAAGGCGAAGGCCGCCGGCTGCGACGTGGTGCTGCCGACCGACGCGGTGGTGGCCGGCGAGTTCAAGGCCGGCGCGCCCAGCGCGACCGTGTCGGTGAAGGCGGTGCCGGAAGACAAGATGATCCTCGACGTCGGTCCGGCGACGGCAGAGCACCTGGCGCGGCGGCTTGGCGACTGCGCGACCTTGGTGTGGAACGGCCCGCTCGGCGCCTTCGAGATTCCGCCCTTCGACGCGGCGACCATTACCGTGGCGCAGGCGGCGGCCAAGCTGACCAGGGACGCCAAGCTGCTGACGGTGGCCGGCGGCGGCGATACCGTGGCGGCGCTGGCCCACGCCGGGGTGCTGGAAGATTTCTCCTATGTCTCGACCGCCGGCGGCGCTTTCCTCGAATGGCTCGAAGGCAAGACCCTGCCTGGCGTGAAGGCTCTGGAAGACTCGGCTTAGTCCGGATGCCGAGTAGCGCCGGAACAGTGGCTGCTGTCTCAATGCATGCTCGCCGCCGCAAGCTGTCGGCCTGGCACTTGGCGCCGGGATCCAAGGCCCATGCCGTTCCATCAAGATTGGCCTGGGCGCGCGTTACCGCCCAGTGATGACGGTGGTGAGGGTGGGATTCCATGGGCGCGTGAGGCGCGCGCACTCACTAGGTCACGCGATGGCCCGCATGGCTTTCATGTTTTCGATGAGTTCGGCGACGGCGACCTCGGTCATTTCCGGAAAGGCGTCCTGCAGGGCGTCGGCGTCGACGGTCTCGCGGCCCATAATGAAGCGGACCTGATTGGCGATGTCGCGCGGCACTTCAACATGTTGCTTGCCGTCGGTGAGAATCGGCCGCCCGTTCTGCTGCACCAGGCGCACCGACCTGCTGACACGGAAGGCGCTACGGTCGCCACCGGGCGTGGCGGTGCCCAGGCGGCTTTCCAGGCTGTAGCTCTTGAAGGCATAGGGCCAGAATTCGACGGCCTCGACGGCTGCGGTTTCCGCCGCCTTCGAGGCCAGGATCTTGTCGATCTTTCCACCCATCATCTTCAGCACTTTGGCGAGCGCCGCGCCGTCGGCCTTCACCGGCAGGTCGGCGCGCAGATCGGGTTCCTGTACCGCCGCTTCCCAGATGATGCCCAGCAGGTCGAGGGGCTTGGGCAGGGTGACGCCAAAGGCGATGTGCAGGGCACCATCCTCGGACGCCAGCGCGTCATGATAGCGCCCGCGCGGGATGTAGAGCAGGTCGCCCGGCTGCATGCGCACCTGTTCGACAACCTTGCCGGCGCGCTGCTCGCGCTCGGGTTCGGAGAACTGGAAGCTCGGGTGATTGACCGGCCTGTCCTCGCGGTTCTCGTAGATGTTCCAAACCTTCTCGCCGTTGCAGTGCAGGGCAAAGACCTCGTGCACATCGCAGTGCGGGCCGAAGGCCTGGCGCTGGGACATGGAGAAATAGAGGTTGGCCTGGCTCCTGCCGCCAGTGGCGAGTTGCAGGTCGTTGGCCAACTGGCGCACGCCGGGCGCCAGGGCATCGATGTCGTTGAGGATTACCGAGGCGCCCTTGCCGATCCAGTCCTGCACCAGGTCGGGGTCGGGGCGCAGGGCCTCGCCGCCCAGTGCCAGAGAGCGTGTGCAGTAGTCGGCCACCGGCACCGGCTTGCGGTCGACGAAGAGCTTCATGGTCTGCGGCGACCAGACCGAGGTCATGGACATCAGGCTGTTGAGCCCGGCCAGGGACATCACCTCGGCGGCGCGCTCGGGCGTGCCCTTGACGTGCAGATGCTGCTTGCCAAGGTAGTCGCGGAAGAACGTCTCGGCGTCGCGCGGCGCCAGCAGGCTTTCAAACAGGGCGGTCATGCGCCTCCGCGGGCTTGGCCGGACTCGAGCCCGGTCCGGCGGTTGCTTTCGGTATAGGGCGAGTCACCCGTGCGGTGCAAGGTTGCTCCTAGAGCTGGCCACGGCCGAGGGTCATGAGTACCAGGGCGCCGGCGCCGGCCGCAACGCCCAGGCCGATGTTGCGCCGGGTAAGAAAAAAGATCGCCAGAGCCACCACGGCGCCGCCGATGCGGTCGGCGCTCGCCGTCTCCGCCAGCGGGCCGTTGGGCAGGATGACCATGCGCGCGATGAGCCCCGCCAGCAGGGCATAGGCGACGCAGGCGACCCATTCGAAGAGCCGGCTGCTGGCATCGACGCGCCCGGAAAGGGCGACCCCGAGCGCGCGCCAGAAGTAAGTTGCCAGCCCCCCGACGACAACCAGGACGTAGGCCCAAAGCGGGCTGCCCGCGAGATCAGGTTCAAGCATTGCCGCTCTCCTTGCGCCGGCGGGGCAGCAGCAAGTCGGTGGCGAAGGCGAGGCTGCCGGCGAGCAGGCCGGTGATCAGCAGGCCCCAGTCGGCGGAAACCAGGTGCAGCGGCGGACCGAGCAGGGCGCCAATTGCCAGCGCCAGGATGCGGGCCCGGTGGCGGGCGTCGGCGACGAAGACCAGCATGAAGTAGATCGGATTGAGGAACACCAGACCGAGGGTGACCGCACCGGGCAGTTCGCCGGCCAGGTAGAACCCGGCGGCGGTGGTGACGAGACACATGGACCACAGGGCCGTGCCGAAGCCAGCGAAGTAGGGCAGGCGCTGTCTCTCCGGCAAGCTAGGACAGACTCGCATCGCCGCCGCCCAGGCGGTGACCGCAACAAAGTGCGAGAAGAGGTAGTAGCGCCAGCGCGGTGTGCCCGGCGCGCGCAGATAGGGCATCAGAGCGACGGTCATGGGCAGCAGGCGCGCATTGGTCATGCCCACGGCCGCGGCCACCACGAAGATCGCGCCGCCAAGGCTGTAGAGCTCGATAACGACAATCTGGCCAGGCAGGGCCCAGCCGGTAAAAGTCGAAAAGAGACCTAACCAGACGTCGAGGCCGGCGCCGTGCACCAGCGAACCGAAGCCCAGGTAGGAAGCGCCGAGCACCAGCATGGGCACGCCCACGGAATCGCGCAGGCCGGCGAACGCTGCCGCGCGGGACGAGGCGTAGCGCGGCGGGCGCGGGTTTGAGTCGGATTCTGGCGTGGGGGTCTTGCCGGCGGTCATTGACGGCAAGGCTAGCCGGGCCGAAGCATCAAGGCCAGGACCGATCCGGCAAGGCTGCTATGCGGCGGACTGGCGGCTTAGAGCAGTTTTCACAGTCCAAAGGGCGTTGTCAGAGCACCCGGTCGGCGGGCAGGCGGACGATTGCTTTGGTCCCGACGCCGGGCGCGCTTTCCAGATCCAGACGGCCACCGTGCAGGCGCACGAAACCTTCGGACAGCGGCAGGCCCAGTCCCGTGCCCTCGAACTGGCGGCTGAGGCGGCTGTCGACCTGCTCGAAGGGCGCGAAAGCGCGGGGAATATCCTCCGCCGCGATGCCGATGCCGGTGTCGCTGACTTCGAAGACAAAGCTGCCATCTGCTTCGTGGCGCGCGGTGAGGGCGACGCGGCCCTGGGCCGGCGTGAATTTGATCGCGTTCGACAGGAGGTTCAGGAGAACCTGCTTCAGTTTGCGCTCGTCAGCCCTCAGGTGCGGCAGCTTTGCCGGCAAGCCAATCTCGAGCTTCAGGTTGGCGCGACCCGCGCGCTCCGCCACGAGGCGCTCGACGGCACCGACAATGTCGTAAGGATCGACTTCCTCGTCGCGCAGTTCGTGGGCACCCGCCTCGATCTTCGCGACGTCGAGGATGTCGTTGATCAGTGTGAGCAGGTGCTGGGCGCTCTCGTGAATGTCGGCGGCGTAGCTCTTGTACTGGTTGCTCCCAAGCGGCCCCAGCAACTCGCTTTCCATGATCTCGGAGAAGCCGATGACGGCATTCAGCGGGGTGCGTAGTTCATGGCTCATATTGGCCAGGAACTCGGTTTTGGCGCGGTTGGCCAGTTCGGCACTCTCCTTGGCGCCGATCAGGGCTTCTTCGCGCTGGCGCAGCGCCGTCACGTTTTCGGCGGTGCCGCGATAGCCGAGGAAACCGCCGCTGTCCGGGCAGTAGACCGGCAGGCCGTTGAGGCGGAACAGCAGCGATTCTCCGTTGCGGTGCCTGACTCCGATCTCAATGTCGCGGAAGGGCGCGTGACGCTCGCCGCTGGCCAGGGACAACAGCTTGGGTGTGCGCTCCTCTGGCAGATCTTTCAGTGACCGGCCGATGATCTCGCGCGGGTGGTAGCCCAGCGCGTCATGGACGCGCGGCGACACGAAAGTAAGCGTGAGGTTGCGGTCGGTCTCCCAAACCCAGTCGGAGACCAGCCGCGTGGTGTCGTCGAGGCGCGTCGTCGCCTGCACCAGCGCGGTGGCGGTGGCCTTCAGTTTGGTGGTCGGTTCGTAAACCAACGCGGTGGCCCGCATTGTGCCGTCGGCGCCGCGAATGGGCCGTCGCTTGGCCCTGAAATATTCGGTGCGTCCGTCAATGACCAGCTTGTGCTCCTGACTGACGGCTATGGGTGAGGCATCGCTGCTCTGCGGCAACAATCCTAAAGTCGACTGGTTCGGCAGGGCGTCGGCCTCTGCCAGGGCGTCTGCGATCTTCAAGAAGCCCTTGTTCGCATAGATAACGGCGCCCTGGGAGTCGACGATGCAGGTCGGCGGGCCATCATCCAGCAGTTCCCGCTGCAGCGTCATGAGCAGGTCTTCGAGGTCCTGCCGGTCCGCAGGCGCAGCAAAAGCAGCGGCTTTCGGCAAGGATGCGGCCTTCGCAGCGCCGCCGGGTTCGGCATTGCGTGCCACCACTTTGGGTTTGCCAAGATCTGTGGTCACCGGTTCCGTTCAGCCTCTGCTTCGCTTTGCCTTGTTGGTCTCCAGATCCTGCACCGCAGCCTGGAATCCTGGGTTGCGCTGCCAGCTTCGTAGCACGTGTTGCGCATCCTCGCGCTTGGTCTTGTCAAAAAGACGGGTTGCCCGAGCGAGGTTGCCCGGCGAGGTTTTCTGGCCACCGGAACCGGCGCTGCGGCTCAAGAGAAACAGCGTGGCAAAGTCCTGCTTCGACGATCCCATTGCCAGACAGGAGATCGCCAGCCCCTCGCCGCCGGGGCCATAAAGCACTTCGGCGCGGCGCGGCATGGTAATCTGAGTCCACTCCTCGAAGAGCGCCTCGAACAAGGGGATCTGTCCCTGGCGCAGCGTCGTGATCAACAGCGCGATGTTGATCGGTTGTTCGGCCGCCATGGAGCGCGCCAGTTCGGCCGCCGTCTGTTCCAGGCTCTCGCCGTGATTCGCTCCATTGGAGCCCTCCGAAACCATCTCCTGTACGGTCTCTTCCAAGGCGTCATCCAGGTCGGTCGGATGAATATCATAGCTCTGCATGATCTCGTCGCGCAGGTTGGCGGCGACCACCCAATAGAGGCGCTGGGCAAGCTCGGCGGTCAGATCGTGGCGGCGCACCAGCGGTTCCTGGTAGCTGTCGATATGCTCGGCCTGCTCTGTCAGATAAGCGAGGGTGGCCTTGGAAATGCGCGCGCTGGTGTTCTCCAGCAAAGCCGTGATGACGTCGCTGTCCTGGGTTCCAACCAGTTTCTCGCTGACCGCTTCACTGATGTCTCTGCGCCGGGCGATGGCGATCTGGTGCTGGCGACTGCGGTGCTGGATGATGCGGATCAGTTCCTCATCCGTCAGCAGAGTCGAACGCAGCAGTACCGGCTGAGCTACAGCGAACTCGTCATTGGCCAGGGCAACCACCAGCGCGCGGGGGGCCGCAGCATTGCGGGACAGCCGTTCGGCCAGCCGCTTGCGAATCGGCACTTCAAACTCATGGATCAACTTGTCGAGAATTTCAAAGATCAGGTCGCGTTCCTGGTCGCTGAGCATGTGCTCGCGCTCCAGCGACAACTGCGCGATCTGCGTCGTCAGTTGTTCACGACCTTCGATGGATTTGTCCATCGCAAGCTGCAACAAGGAATGAAGATCTTGATTCTGATCGTTCATTCGACCCTTCCCGACAATGGGCGGACGTCAACGCAGGGTTCATCCCGCGGCCCCCATCCTGAGGGCTGTCTGCTGACTTCTTGTGACTTCACAGACAAGACGACCGCAACTCCGTAAGAAATAGTAAATTAAAGTAAAAACAATGTGAAGTTTGATCTTAATTTATTCTAATGAACGGCCTTGAGGACTTACAACTAAACGACGTGTGAGCAGCAATTAGACAGAGTTTTAGGTTACGGAAGAGTGAAATCCGCAAGACGGCAGCCGTGCCTTTTGACTCGGGTCCACTGCCGCAGGCCTTGAAAAAATCAATTATATTACAATAAGTTGATGATCTCTTCAGCGCCCATCAGTGCCGCTGAGCGCAGGGCCATGCTGTCAAGTACAGTGCGAACACTGCTAGCTATAGTGATTATTTATTATAAATAAATGATTAGTGATAGCTGCATTGCAGGCGCGCCGGAATCGGATGCTTGATTCATCGGCTTTTAACGAGGTGGCGGAAATACTCTCCGCATGCACATCGGATCCGGCCAGTCTCCCCTTTCTCTCGCAGTCTTGAAGACCCTTGGCATGTCGATGCCGGTGGCAAAGGCAACTGCAGGCGCTGCCAATACGATCGCTCAGGCGGCACGCGGAACATCGGGAAAAGACTCTGAGGCGGCGCCAAACGTTGCCATGAGCCCCGACTTGGGTGTTTCCAAGACAATACCGCGCGGCAGTTTCGTCGACCTCAAGGCTTAGGCTTTGCCGTAGAATCTTCTTTCCTTCCTTCGAACTTGCTCAGGCTGTAGAGCACCTCTTGTCGCCCTGGGGCCGCTGCGCCACAGTAGTGGCATGAGCGCTTCCGACGAGTTCGCCGGCAAGGCGCAGACCACCGGTGAGAAGGCTGCGCGTTTCGAGCGGCAGGTCCCCGAAGGCGACGACCTTGCTCGCCTGGTCTGCCGGGATTGCGGCTTCATCAACTATGAAAATCCAAAGATCGTGGTCGGCTCGGTGGCTGCCTGGGAAGGGCGGCTTTTACTGTGCCGCCGCGCCATCGAGCCGCGCCGGGGCTTTTGGACGCTGCCGGCGGGCTATCTCGAGTTGAACGAGGCGGCGGCCGACGGCGCCAAGCGGGAAGCCTGGGAAGAAGCCCGCGCACGCCTGGAGATAGACCAGTTGATGGCGGTCTACTCGATACCGCGGATTTCACAGATTCAACTGATTTACCGGGCGCAACTCACGACACCTGAGATTGCGGCTGGCCCGGAAACCATGGAGCTCGACCTCTTCGAGTGGGAGACCATTCCCTGGGACCACTTGGCTTTCCCCTCGGTATACTGGGCCCTTGCCGACTATCGCGAACTGCGCGGTCAGACAGGCTTTGCGCCACGGGGCAATCCGCCCGGAGAGGACGGCGGGCTCAGTCATCCATAGGCGCTAAAATACAAGCCATGGAGAGTGCAATGGGAAGCACGGCGATGATGGGCGGCAAGTTGCGGCTTGGCATGGCCCTTCTGCTGGCAGCGCTGCTGGGCAGTGCGGCGGTCTCTGTCCATGCCGCGGAGCCGCTCTTCGCCCATGAACTGCCGCGCTACCGCAACGGCGCCGAGGTGCTGGAGGACTGCAGCTCCGCCGAGCCGGTCGAACTGGCGCGATGTGCCGGCTACATCATGGCGGTTGCCGACATGCTGGGCGGGGCTTCCGCACGCATCGACGGCCTCGAGGCTTGCCTGCTCGGTACCGAGCCGCTGGCCGAGTTGATCGGCGCGGTGCGCCGCCACCTGGAAGCCAACCCGGCCCGCGCCTCCATGAAAGGCGACGGCGCCGTCGCCTACGCCCTGTCGGTCTACCGGCCTTGCGCGGAGTCCGATGCCACCTTCGAGGAGCGGCTGCTGAACCGCTGATCCTCCAGCAGGCGCCTCAGGGCCCGGAGTTCTTGGTGCACGGCCTTGAGGTCGTCCTCCAGCCGCTGGGCGTCGCCGTGCGACTGCTTAGTGTATTCAGCCAAGGCTTCCTTGCTCTCGGCCTCGTGCTGACTCTGCATGGCGTTGACGATGATGGCGATGAAAAGGTTCAGCACGGCAAAACTGGTGATCAGGATAAAGGGCACGAAAAAGGCCCAGGCCAGCGGATAGACCTCCATGACCGGGCGGACGATACCCATCGACCAACTCTCCAGGGTCATGATCTGAAACAGCGAATAGGCCGAAGCGCCGATGGTGCCGAACCAGTCCGGAAAGGCGGCGCCGAACAGCTTGGTCGCCATCACGGAGAACACGTAATAGAGCAGCGCCAGCAAGGCGACGATGGAGCCCATGCCGGGGATGGCCTGCAACAGCGCCTGCACGACCTTGCGCATGGCGGGAATGACGGAGACCAGGCGCAGCACGCGCAGGACGCGCAGGGCGCGCAGCACCGAAAAGGCGGTCGAGGCCGGTACCAGGCTGATCGCGACCACCGCAAAGTCGAAAAGGTTCCAGGGGTCGGTGAAGAAACGGCGGCGGTAAGTCCAGAGCTTGGCCAGGATCTCCACTGCGAAGACGCTGACGATCAGGCGGTCGAGAAGCGGCAGGATATTGCCGGTTGCCGCCATGACGCTTTGCGACGTCTCCAGGCCGAGGATCGCGGCATTGAGCAGGATCAGCAGTGTGATGCCGCGCTGAAACCCGGTGGATTCCAGGAAACTTTGCAGGCGGGTCTTGCGCTGCGGCGCCTCCGACGTCTCTGATTTGCCGGAAGGTTCAGCCGCTGTCGTGGCGCTGTCCGTCATGTCCTCGTGTGCTCTCATCGCTTAGTAAGGGGGGTCGTCGCAAATCGCCGGCGCCGGAGCTGACCCAGCCACCACGTCCGCGTCGGCATAAAAGGGCCAGCATGCCTGAACCGATGCGCGGGTGCCAATATGCGGGAATAGATGAGGCGCGAAAGGTCGCTCTTCAAGGATGCGCGTCCCTGTTCTGACCCGATTGGCTGGCTCGCTTGCCTTCGAAGAGTTCGCGCCGCCGCCTGAGGTTGTCGTAGAGCAGGTCGAGCAGGACTCGGATGCGCGCCGTACGTTGCAGGTCCGGGTGAGTCAGCAGCCAGAGCTCGGTCTTCAGCTCAGGCAGCGGTCCGGCGACTCGTTGCAAGCGGGGATCGCTGTCGGCCAGGAAGCAGGGGACTATCGCCAGGCCAAGGCCGTTGCGTGCGGCGCTTGCTTGATTGAGCATCGAATTGGAGCGGAAGGCGATGCTGTGGCGGTCGACGTTTTCGTTCATCCAGCGTGCCGCCGTCTGCGGGCCGCCGCCTTCCTCCCAGGCCACCCAGCGCCGGCCCGCTCCGACGGCAGAATCTTCGGGCTCTGTGGCGGCGGCATAAATGGCGGTGGCGAGGCCACAGATACGCCGGCCGGCCAGCGTTTCCGGTGGCCGCAGGGTCGGGCGCAGGGCGATGTCGGCTTCACGCCTGGTCAGGTTCAACATCCGATTGTCGATGACCAGTTCGACGGTGATATCGGGATAGGTCTGGCGAAACTCCGCCAGCAACGGCATGACGATGATCTCGGCAAGATCGTCGGGGGCGGTCAGGCGGAGGCTGCCCGTCAGCCGCAGATCCTGGCCGCTGAGCCGGCGCTCCAGCGCCTCCACCTCGGCTTCGACGCGCTCGGCGGTGCGCAGCAGGTCCTCGCCGGCGGTGGTGGTCGCATAGGCGCCGTCCTGGCGCTCGAAAAGGCGGGTGCCGAGCCGCGCCTCAATGGCGCCGAGCCGGCGAAACACGGTGGAATGGTTCACTTTGAGGCGGCGCGCGGCGCCGGCCAGGGTACCTTCTCTGGCGATGGCCAGTAGGGTGCGCAGGTCGCCAGCGATATCTCGGTTCGATGTCATGTTTGCTAATTTGCAATAAAAGATTGCGATTTTTGACGATGGACGTGCATCAAAGCAAACCATATCTCTCTCGGCATCACAAGACGCATCCGGTTCCACGGGCGTCACGCAAGCGGAGAAGCACCATGATCGATAGCAGAACTGCTCCCTATGCCGCCCTCGTCCTTCGGGTCGCGCTCGGCATCATGTTCCTGGCCCACAGCCTCTATCTGAAGGTCATTGTTTTCACCGTTCCCGGCACGGTCGGCTTTTACGAGTCCATCGGTTTGCATGGTGTATTCGCCTACCTGACCATCTTCGCCGAAATCGTCGGCGGCACCGCTCTGATCCTGGGTTTCCAGACCCGCTTGGCCGCCCTTGCCCTGCTGCCGGTGCTGGTCGGCGCCACTTGGTTCCATTCCGGCAATGGCTGGGTTTTCTCCGCCGAAGGCGGTGGCTGGGAGTATCCGGTATTCCTGATCGCGGCGAGCTTGGTGCAGGCCCTGCTCGGCAGCGGCGCCTATGCCGTCAAGTCGCCCGACTTCTTCGGTAAAAAAGCGATCGCCTGATCGCCGTGCCAGTCAGAACAAAACTTGTCTCCGGTCCCGGGCCGCGCGCCGCTGTTCCCCCTCCTTTCCCCAAGCAACGGCGTTGCGCGGCCTCCATTCTGTGAGGAGGAATCCGCAGCATGAAGGCACTCATTCACGGTCACTGGCACCCGCAGGTACGAGACCGCGCGGCTTACGAGGCGGCGCGGGCGCAGCAGTCCGAGCCGCTGTTCCACAACTGGGTGAACGCCGATCCTGCAGCGGCGTTTCCAGCAGCGGCAGGCCGCTATCACCTCTATGTCTCCTATGCCTGCCCCTTCGCCCATCGCACGATCCTCTACCGGGCGTTGCTCGGGCTGGCGGAGGTGCTGCCGATGTCGGTGCTGCACCCGCGTTGGAGCGGTCCTAGCGGCTGGGTCTTCCAGCCCGATCCCATCTTTCCGGATGTCACCTTAGATACTGCCAACGGCGCAACGGCGCTGTGGCAGCTCTACGTGCAGGCGGCACCGAGCTTCACCGGCAAAGTCACTGTCCCGGTGTTGTGGGACAGCGCGACCAAAACCATCGTCAGCACCGAGTCGGCCGACATCATGCGCATGCTCGATCTCGGGTTTTCCGGCCTGCGCGGCAGCGATCTCACCTTCTACCCGGCCCGCCTGCGCGACGACATCGACGCGCTCGGCGGCTTCATCCGCCGCCGCGTGAACGGCGGCGTCTACAAGGCCGGCTTCGCGCCGGACCAAGCGGCTTTCGACGCGGCAGTCGCCGAGTTCTTTGCAGCGCTCGATCAGTTGGAATCACAACTCGGCGACGACCGCCCCTACCTGTTGGGGCGATGCGCCACCGAAGCCGACTGGCTGCTGTTCCCGACCCTGGTGCGTCTCGACGCGGCCTATGCCGGGGCCTTGAAGGTGAACCTGAAACGCCTTGCCGACTATCCCCTGCTGGAGGCCCACACGCGGCGCCTCTACGCATGGCCGGGCGTCGCCGAGACGGTGAAGCTCGACCACGTGAAGCGCCACTATTACGACGACCTCGGCGTCACTAACCCCGCCATCGTGCCGCCGGGGCCGGCGACGCCGTTCAGTGAAATGGTCGAAGCGGCGGCTTAGGTATCCCGGTCGAGTTCGATCTATTGCTTTTCGTCAAGCCCGACGAGGGCGCGGGCGAAGTCACGGGCGGTGAAGGGGCGGAAATCCTCGGCACCTTCGCCAACGCCGATGACATGCACCGGCAGGCCGAATTTCTCGGCCAGGGCGACCAGCACGCCGCCGCGCGCCGAGCCGTCCAGCTTGGTCACCACCAGTCCGGTGATCTCGACCAGTTCCTTGAAAGTGCCGACCTGGGCCAGGGCGTTCTGGCCGGTCGTCGCGTCGAGCACCAGGACCACGTGGTGCGGCGCCTCGGGCTCCACCTTCTTGATGACCCGGGCGATCTTCTGCAACTCGGCCATCAGTTCGGTCTTGTTGTGCAGCCGACCGGCGGTGTCGATCAGCAGCAGGTCGTCGCCAGCGGCCTTGGCCTGCTCCACAGCCTCGAAGGCGAGGCCGGCGGAGTCGGCGCCCTGTTTGCCGGCGACCACCGGGCAGTCGCTACGCTGACCCCAGATCTTCAGTTGCTCGATGGCGGCGGCGCGGAAGGTGTCGCCGGCGGCGAGCCGCACCGAGAGGCCCTGGCGCCGATAGTGGGTGGCCAGCTTGCCGATGGTGGTGGTCTTGCCGGAGCCGTTGACACCGACCACCAGCACCACACTGGGCTTGCTGTCGGGATTGAGAATCAAAGGCTGCGCAACGGGATCGAGGATGCCGGCGATATCTTCGGCCAGGGCCTCGCGCACTTCCCGCGGATCGACCTCCTTGTCGAAGCGGGTCTTGGCCAGATTGGCGGTGAGCCGCGCCGCGGTGGCCACGCCGAGGTCGGCGGTGATCAGCAATTCCTCCAACTCCTCCAGCGCCGCGTCGTCGAGCTTGCGCTTGGTGAAGATACCGGTGATGCCGTCGCCGAGCCTGCCGGAGGAGCGGCTGAGCCCGGCCTTCAGGCGCTGAAACCAGCCGCCCTTCTTCTGGTCTGCCGTATCGCTCACGCCGCGGGGGAAAGCTTTTGTTGCAGGGGCAGGCCAGTGAGGCGCGCGCCTTCGCGGCCATCGATGGTCACGTCGACGAGCTCGCCGATCTGGCCGCCGGGCAGGATCACCTCTGCGAAGGTCTCGCTGCGGCCGAGCAGGCGACCGTCGTCGAGCTGCCGTTCGATCAGCACCGAGGCCGCCTTGCCGACCTGGCTGTCGAGGAAGCGGGTCAGCGCGGCCTCTCCGGCAGCGCGCAGGCGCGCCGCGCGCGCCTTGCGGATGGCCAGGGGCAGCTGCGGCATCTTCGCCGCCGGTGTGCCCTTGCGCGCCGAATAGGGGAAGACGTGCAGGTAGGTGAGGCCGCAGTCCTCGACCAGCTTCAATGAGTTCTCGAACATCGCCTCGGTCTCGGTTGGAAAACCGGCGATGAGGTCGGCGCCGAAAACGATGCCCGGACGCAGTTCGCGCAGCTCCGCGCAAAGATCGACGGCCTGCTGGCGCGAATGGCGACGCTTCATGCGCTTCAGGATCATGTCGTCGCCGGCCTGCAGCGAGAGATGCAGATGCGGCATGAGGCGCGGCTCCTCGGCGATGAGGCGGCGCAGGTCGGGGTCGAGTTCGATGGCGTCGAGGGAGGAGAGACGCAGGCGCTTCAACGCCGGCACCTGGGCCAGCAGGCGGCGCAGCATCTGGCCGAGCGCGGGTTGCCCCGGCAGGTCACCGCCGTAGGAGGTGACGTCGACGCCGGTCAGCACCACCTCGGCAGTGCCTTGCTCCACCAGCGCGCGGACCTGGCGCACCACCTCGCCCAGCGGTACCGAGCGGCTGTTGCCGCGGCCGTAGGGGATGATGCAGAAAGTGCAGCGGTGGTCACAGCCCTGCTGCACCTGCACGAAGGCGCGGGTGCGCTCGGCGAAGCCGTCGATCAGTTGCGGCGCGGTCTCGGTGATGGCCATGATGTCGTTGACCCGCACGCGCGTTTCATCGCCGGGCAGGAAGGACTCGGCGCGCAGCTTCTCCTCGTTGCCGAGCACCCGGTCGACCTCGGCCATGGCGGCGTAGCCCTGCGGGTCGATCTGCGCGGCGCAGCCGGTGACGACGATCTTTGCCCCGGGGTTCTCGCGGCGTGCCTTGCGGATCGCCTGGCGTGCCTGGCGCTCGGCCTCGCCGGTGACGGCACAGGTATTGACGATCACCGTGTCGCTCAGCCCGGCCGCCGCGGCGTGGCCGCGCATGACCTCGGACTCATAAGCGTTCAGCCGGCAGCCGAAGGTGAGGATGCGCGTGCCGTTGTTCTGGGCCGCGCTCATGACGGCAGCGTCCCGGTGAAAGCGATGGCGACGGGGCCGGTCATCTCCACGTGGCCGTCCTCGCGCCACTCGAGGACGAGGCTGCCGCCGTCCAACACCACCTCGACCCGGCGGCCGGTGAGGCCGCGCCGGGCGGCGGCCACGGCGGCGGCGCAGGCGCCGGAGCCGCAGGCGCGGGTCAGGCCGACGCCGCGCTCCCAGACGCGCAGGCGCAGCTTGTTCTCGCCGATCACTTGGGCGGCGCCGATGTTGGCGCGCTCCGGGAAGAGGGGGTCGTGTTCCAGGGCCGGGCCGAGTTCGGCCAGCGCCAAGGCCTCCACGTCCTCGACAAAGAACACCGCGTGCGGATTGCCCATGCTGACCCCGACGGGATCGGCCATCGGGCCGAGGGAGAGGCCGAGGTTCAGGGTGTCGCGTTCCGCGCTCAAGGGGATGTCCTGCCAGCCGAGGCGCGCTTCGCCCATGTCGACGGTGACGCGGTCGGGTCCGGCGGCGCGGGCCTGCAGCAGCCCGGCGGCGGTCTCGATGACAATCGCCTCGCGGCCCAGCTCGCCCATCACCAGGGAAGCCACGCAGCGCGTGCCGTTGCCGCAGGCGCCGACCTCGCCGCCGTCGTGGTTGCGGATGCGCAGGAAGACGTCGGCGCTGCCGTTGGTCGGCGGCTCCAGGATCAGCAGCTGGTCGCAGCCCACGCCTTCGTGGCGGTCGGCAATGGCCTGGGCCAGGGCGTCCGTCAGTGGAAAGGGCGCGGTCCGGGCATCGACCACCACGAAGTCGTTGCCCAGGCCGTGCATCTTGAGAAAGGGGCGACCGGTCATGGCCGGGTTATAGGGCCGGAAGCCCGCAAAAGTCCAGGAAGTCCGGCGCAGGATAGGGCTTCGGCCCAATGCCACGGTTTGGCCCCATTCCCGCCCTCATAGCGTGCCTTTGTGGCGCAAGGATGACATCCAGCGCGCCGGCGAGGGGCCGCGCGCAGCATCTAGGTGGGGGATCACATGCACGCAAAACGACTGTTTTCGGCGGCCTTAGTGGCCGCTTCGCTGGGCCTGCTCACGGCCTGCGGGTCCTATGTCCAGACCACCTCGGGCTCGCGGTACCTGGCGGGTTACAGCGCCAGTCCGCCGGCCGGGGAGATCCGCTTGCCGCAGGCGGGTCAGGCGGGAGTCGTCGATCCGGAGATTGCCGAGATCGCCGCCGTTGAGCCGCAGCTGCGCTTCCCGACGCGTCTGGGCCTGGCGAGGATCGAAAATGGCGAACTCACACCGGTGCCGCCCATCGAAGCAGAGGCCTGGCGCGGCCTGGCTCAGCGCCTCGGCAGCGGCTATGGCGAGTTTGTGCCGGTCTCGCCCTTGATCGCCGCCCTGGCGGCGCCCGAGTCGCCAACGTCGGATTCCCGGGCCGATCCCTGGAGCGGATACCGAAAGTCGCTGGCTCAGGTCGTAAAAGCAGTCCGCTATGGCGCTGCGCGTCAGCATCTGGACGCGGTGCTGATCTACGAACCTTTCGGCCGGTCGAACGAGGAGGGGAATATCCTCTCGGTGACCAAGATCGCGCTGATCGGTTTCTTCCTGCCGACCGAGGATGTGAAGGCGGACGGCTTCGCCCAGGCCGTCCTGGTCGACGTGCGCAACGGCTACACCTACGCCAGTGCTTCGGCGACCTCGGCGGAGCCGACGCGGCGCCTCAGCACCTCCGGCAATAGTTATAAGGTGCAGGCCGATGCACGGGCCGAAGCCCAGGCGCAGGCCGTCGCCGCGCTGACCGGCGAGGTCGAGACCATGGTGCGGGACCTGCGCCTGGCTCTGGCGGCGCGGCGGCTGGATCTGGGCACACAATAGATTTCTGCAGCACGCTGCCTAGGCTATCGTCGGTGGATCCGGGTCCGTCCGGCCGGCGCCGCGCCTAACGAGCAGGTTGTTCTCGGCCGCAGGCGATCAACGTTAACGATTCGGCGGAAGATTCGGCGGTTTTGCTGTGCTCTGGGGCAAAAAAGAGGTCTTATCCATTTGGATTACTGGATAAAAACCGCGTGATTCGACTTGCTTTCCAAAGCTAGTCAATTTAGGTGTAGCGGTGGTGACGGACACGTAAGGTCAGAAGCCGCAGGCTCGGTACATCTCTTAGGCTCCAGCCTTACCCGATGAATTCCCGTCCCTGAGTCTTCCTGGACATTGTCGTGCTTTCACCCGGCTCGGGCGGGGATGCCCCGGGACGTACTACGTTGAAGTTCGAAGGAAGACCCAGACCATGATCACGGGAACCGTGAAGTTTTTTAACACCACCAAGGGCTTTGGTTTCATCGCGCCTGAGGACGGATCCAAGGACGTTTTCGTCCACATCTCCGCCGTCGAGCGTTCGGGCATGGGCCCGCTGGTCGAAGGCCAGAAGGTGAGCTTTGAAGTCCAGGCCGACCCGCGCGGCCCCAAGGCGGTGAATATTCAGGCCGCCGACTGAACTGTTAAGCCGACCGTTCCAGTAGAGACCGAAAAGCTTTTCGATCCGGCCGCCCAGGAAGGGCGGCCGTTTTCGTGTCCGGGATCTGGCGGCGAACTGCCGCCGGCCCTGCCAATTTCATTGCCGCTGACGCAGCGTTTGGTATAATTCAAGCGATGCTATTCAGCTGTCATGATAGGGCGTGGGTCGCTGTTCGGCGCCCCTTGCGACTGCTTTCCCTGGGGCTGGCCTGTGCAGTCCTGCTGGCGGCCTGCGCCGCGCCGGTGCCGCCGGAACGCCGGCCGATCAACGAGCGACCGATGTTTGGCGGTGTCGAGAAGACCGAGAGCCTGAAGCAGGCCGACCGCAAACTCGTTGAAAACACTCTCGCCTATGGCATTACCGTGGAAGAAGGCGCCGAACGCATGATTGCGCGCGGTTGGCAGTTCATGGATGAAGGCCAACCGGGCATGGCCATGCGGCGCTTCAATCAAGCTTGGCTGTTGGATCCGGGCAACGGCTCTTCCTACTGGGGTATGGCGGCGGCGGTCTGGGACCGGGACGCGGTCTGGGATCGCGAAAAGGCCTTTGTCCAAGCAGAAGACCTGTTCCTGCGCGCCAAAGCTCTCTTGCCTGAAAATGCCGATCTGCAGATCGACTTCGGCCGCCTCTATGGCCACGCCGAAAAGCCGGATAAGGCGGCCGTCCACTACCGCCGCGCTCTCGAAATTGATCCCCAGGTTCGCGACGGGCTGCGAAACTTAGCCATTGCGCACCTCGATATGGGTGAGCTCGACCAAGCCTGCCGCTATGCAGAACAGGCTGCGGCGGGCGGCAACCCGCCGGAGGCCTGGTTCTTCGCGGAGGTTCGCGCCCGAGGGCGCCAATGCTGAAACAGCTGTGCGCCTGCTCCGCGAGGTTCTGACGACGGCCCTGCCATAGAGGTGCTTGACCTAGGGCGCTCGGGCCCTTAAGTTCCGCGCCATTCAGGCCAAGGTGACTTGACCGGCTCAATGCCCCTGTTGATCGGGGGCGGCCCCGCCAGTCCGCGAGTTTTCGCGCACTGGCGCGAAGTCTGTTGGCCTTTTGAAACGACGTAGCGGACCGACTGAAACCGATGTTCGACAGCCTGCAGGAACGGCTTTCCGGTGTCTTCGACAAGCTGACGCGCCGCGGCGCGCTCAGCGAGGCGGACGTCACCGCGGCCCTGCGCGAGGTGCGCGTGGCGCTGCTTGAGGCAGACGTCGCCCTGCCGGTGGTCAAGGACTTTGTCGACGGCGTGCGCGAAAAGGCCGTCGGGCAGGAGGTGCTGCGCTCGGTGACGCCGGGCCAGATGGTGGTCAAGATCGTCCACGACCACCTGATCGAGACCCTGGGCAGCGAAAGTGTCGGCCTCGACCTGAACGCCGTGCCGCCGGTCGGCATCATGCTGGTCGGCCTGCAGGGCTCCGGCAAGACCACGAGCTGCGCCAAGATCGCGCGCCGCCTGCAGGAACGCGAGAAGAAGAAGGTCCTCATGGCCTCGCTCGACGTGCGCCGCCCGGCCGCCCAGGAGCAGTTGAAGGTGCTGGGCGAGCAGGCCCTGGTCGCCACCCTGCCGGTCGTCGCGGGCGAGCCGCCGGTGGCCATCGCCAAGCGCGCCATGCAGACCGGCGCGCTGCAGGGCTACGATGTGGTCTTGCTCGATACCGCCGGGCGCCTGGCCATCGACGAGGAATTGATGGCCGAGGTGGCGGCCGTGCGCGATGCCGCCAAGCCGCACGAAAGCCTGCTGGTGGCCGATGCGATGACCGGCCAGGACGCGGTCACCGTGGCCACGGCCTTCAAGGATCGGGTAGGCCTGACCGGCATCGTGCTGACCCGTGTCGACGGCGACGCGCGCGGCGGCGCGGCGCTGTCCATGCGCGCGGTCACCGGCTGCCCGATCAAGCTGATCGGCGTCGGCGAGAAGCTCGACGCTCTGGAGGGCTTCCATCCGGATCGCGTGGCCTCGCGCATCCTCGGCATGGGCGACGTGGTCTCCCTGGTCGAGAAAGCGGCCGAGAATATCGAGCAGGACGAGGCCGAGAAGCTCGCCAGGAAGCTGCAGAAGGGCACCTTCGACCTCGACGACTTCGCCAAGCAGCTGCAGCAGATGCAGAAGATGGGCGGGCTCTCGAGCCTGATGGGCATGATGCCCGGGATGAAATCCGCCCAGCTCCAGCAGATCAAGAACGCCAAGCTGGACGACGGCATGGTCAAGCGCCAGCTCGCCCTGCTGTCTTCCATGACGCCGGTGGAGCGCAGGAAGCCCGACATCATCAAGGCTTCGCGCAAGCAGCGCATCGCCGCTGGCTCCGGCACCACGGTGCAGGAAGTGAACAAGCTGCTGAAGCAGCACAAGGATGCGACCCGCATGATGAAACGGGTCCAGAAGATGGGAAAGAAAGGGATGATGCGCGGCGGCCTGCCCGGCCTGATGCCCGGCGGCGGCAATCCCTTTGGTTAAGACCGACACCAAAAGCCAATGAAATCGACGAGTTATCTGAACAGAAAGTGAGTTCCAGACAATGTCCCTGAAGATCCGTCTGTCCCGCGGCGGCGCCAAGAAGCGCCCCTACTACCGTATCGTTGTCGCCGACTCGCGCTTCCCGCGCGACGGCCGCTTCGTCGAACGCATCGGCGCCTACAACCCGATGGTCCCCCGTGACCATCCGGAGCGCCTGGTGCTGGATACCGAGCGGGCCAAGCACTGGCTGTCGGTCGGCGCCACGCCGAGCGACCGTGTCAGCCGCTTCCTGGCCGACGCCGACTTGGTGCCGGCGCGCCGCATTCCGCGCCAGACCAAGAAGAACCTGCCGGGCCAGAAGACGCAGGAGCGTCTGCAGGAGGCCGAGGACGCCAAGAAGGCGGCCGCGGAGGCCGCGGCGGCTGAAGCGGCTGCTCCGGCTGAAGCGGCTCCTGCCGAGGACGCCTCCGCTGAAGAAGCCCCCGCGGCCGAGGCCGCGGAAGAGACCAAAGCCGAGTAACCGCTAAACGCCGGGTTGGAGCCGCGCCGATGGCCGCAGACCCTGTCTCCGCAGACCGCGCCCCAGCCGGCCACGTTCCAGCCAGCCGCGTCTGCCTTGGAGTCATGGTCGGCGCCCATGGGGTGCGCGGCCTGGTGAAGGTGAAGAGTTTCACCGAGGTTCCTGAAGATGTGGCGGCCTACGGCCCGGTCAGCGACAGGACCGGTGCCCGGCGCTGGTCGCTGCAACTCGCCGGGCGCGGAAAAGGTGTGGTGCTGGTCCGGGTCGAGGGCGTCAAGGATCGCGACGCGGCCCAGGCGCTGCACGGCACCGAACTCTACGTCGAGCGGGCCAAGCTGCCGGCGCTGAAAGAGCAGGAGACTTTCTACTACGCCGATCTCATCGGCCTGCGGGTCGAGGATCGGGACGGGCGGCGACTCGGGTTTGTCCGTGCGGTGGAGAACTACGGCGCCGGCGACTTCATCGAGGTCGAGGTTCCCAGCGACAAGACGGGCGGCAAGTCTTTGCTGCTGGCCTTCACAAAGGCAGCGGTGCCGCAGGTCGATATCGCCGGTGGACGATTGATCGTCGAGGTGCCGGAGGAACTGGAAGTGCCGCCCGCGGCAGACGGCGCGGAAGGCAGAGATTCGGACGTTTAACTCATAAATAGTTAAACTGCTGTTGTGTGGAAATCGCCCCCGATGGGCGGCGGAAAGGCTGGACAAAGACGGTCCGCGGCGTCATAAAGCGCCGCTTCGGCGGCGGCGCAGGCGCCCCGGGAAGTATGTCCGGCCGCAAGAGTGGTTAGAGGGGTCCCATGGCGGCATGGCGATCGGTGGTCCTGACGATCTTTCCGGAGATGTTCCCGGGGCCGCTGGGGTTGAGCCTTGCGGGCAAGGCCTTGGAAAGCGGGCTTTGGGCGCTCGATACCCTGGACATCCGGGAGTTCGCGCGCGATAAACACCGCAGCGTCGACGATGCTCCCTTCGGGGGCGGCGCCGGCATGGTCATGCGCCCGGATGTGGTCGATGCGGCTCTGGCCGCGGCGGACGCCCTGAGGCAGCAGGATGACGGAACGGATGGCCAGGGGCCGGCTCGAAAAGCCCCGGTGATCTATCTCTCGCCCCGCGGTCGCCCGTTGACGCAAGGGCTGGTGCGGGAGTTGGCGGCGGGGCCGGGTGTGACCTTGCTCTGTGGCCGCTACGAGGGGGTCGACCAGCGGGTTCTGGAGGCCCGCGATGTGTTGGAGGTGTCGGCCGGCGACTACATTCTGTCCGGCGGCGAGCCGGCGGCGCTGGTGCTGATGGACGCGGTCGTCCGCTTGTTGCCGGGCGTCATGGGGAACGACGACAGTCCCGGCGAGGAATCGTTCGGGGCGGAAGGTTTCGAGGGGTTGCTGGAATATCCCCTCTATACGCGGCCCGCCGAGTGGCACGGCCGCAATGTTCCGGAGGTCCTGACTTCCGGGCATCACGAGAAGGTCCGCCTGTGGCGTCAGGCCCAGGCGGAGGAGATTACCAGGAAGCGCCGCCCGGATCTTTGGGCGCGCTACACCAAGGGCAAGCGCTAGCGCCGCCCAGTTGAGCTTGCAGCTTTGGCGCTGCTGGAATTGAGGATTGAGAGTCATGAACGTCATCGAGCAGATCGAACAGGAGCAGGTTGGCAGGCTGACCACCGAGGGCGAGTTGCCGTCCTTTGCTCCGGGCGACACCGTGCGCGTCAACGTCAAGGTCGTCGAGGGCACGCGCGAGCGCATCCAGGCCTTCGAGGGCGTCTGCATCGCGCGCCGCAACCGCGGCCTCAACTCCGCCTTCACCGTGCGCAAGCTGTCGTACGGAGAAGGGGTCGAGCGCGTGTTTCCGCTGTACAGCCCGCGCATCGATTCCATCGAGGTGGTGCGCCGCGGCGACGTGCGCCGGGCCAAGCTCTACTACCTACGCGGCCGTACCGGTAAGGCGGCGCGCATCCGCGAGCAGACCACCGGTCACAGCGCCAAGATCGAGGCCGCGATGAAGGAAGAGGCCGCCAAGGTCAAGGCCGAGAAGAGCAAGGCCGCCAAGGCCCAGAAAGCCGCCAAGGCCAAAGGCTGAGTGTTCCTCGCCGGCCTCGGCAGCGCCACCCGGCGGAACGCAACGAGATCGTGAGAAGGCCTGCCCGCTTGCTTACCGAAAGCAGGCAGGCGGGCCTTTTTCGTCTCCCCTTTTCCGCCAGGGGGCCGGGCGCTATGCTCGCGCGCCGATTTCACAGCGCTTCGCCTTGAACCGCCCGGCCGGCGGTGCGATCTGAAGACAAACAAGAGACTGGCTTTTAGGGAACGAGAACAATGTCCGTGCCGCGCACGCTATTCGATAAGATCTGGGACAGTCATCTGGTGGACCGTCAGGACGACGGCACCTGCCTGATCTACATCGACCGCCACCTCGTGCACGAGGTGACGTCGCCCCAGGCTTTTGAAGGACTTCGTCTCGCCGGCCGCAAGGTGCGCCATCCTGAGGCGACCTTGGCGGTTCCGGACCACAACGTGCCGACATCGGACCGTTCCAAGGGCATCGAAGACGACGAAAGCCGCATTCAGGTCGAGACCCTGGACAGGAACTGCGCCGACTTCGGCGTGCCGATCTTCGGCATGAACGATCCGCGCCAGGGTATCGTCCACATCATCGGGCCGGAACAGGGCTTCACCCTGCCGGGCATGACCATCGTCTGCGGCGACAGCCACACGGCGACCCACGGCGCCTTCGGCGCCCTGGCCTTCGGTATCGGCACCTCCGAGGTGGAGCACGTGCTGGCCACCCAGACGCTGATCCAGAAGCCCGCCAAGAACCTGCGTATCACCGTCGACGGCGCTCTGCCGGCCGGCGTTACCGCCAAGGATCTGATTCTCGCCATCATCGGCAAGATCGGCACCGCCGGCGGCACCGGACACGTCATCGAGTATGCCGGCAAGGCGATCCGCGACCTCTCCATGGAAGGCCGCATGACGGTCTGCAACATGTCGATCGAGGGCGGCGCCCGCGCCGGGCTGATCGCGCCGGACGAGATCACTTACAACTATATCATGGGCCGCCCGATGGCGCCCAAGGCCGGCGCCTGGGAGCAGGCGGTGACCAATTGGCGCACGCTACCCTCCGACGAGGGCGCGCGCTACGACAAGGAGGTGACGCTGGAAGTCGCCGAGATCGATCCGCAGGTCACCTGGGGCACCAGCCCCGAAGACGTCGTGCCGATCACCGGGCGGGTGCCCAATCCCGATGGCGCCCGCGACGAGGCCAAGCGTCAGGCCATGATGCGCGCGCTCGATTACATGGGCCTCACGGCCGATACGCCGATGACCGAGGTGAAGGTCGACAAGGTCTTCATCGGCTCCTGCACCAACGGGCGCATCGAGGATCTGCGCGAGGCGGCCAAGCTGGCTGAGGGCCGCAAGGTCGCCGAAGAAGTCTATGCCATGGTCGTGCCGGGTTCCGGGTTGGTGAAGGAGCAGGCGGAGGCGGAAGGTCTCGACCGCATCTTCGTCGAGGCCGGCTTTGACTGGCGCGAACCGGGCTGTTCCATGTGTCTGGCCATGAACGCCGACCGCCTGCAGCCGGGTGAGCGCTGCGCCTCGACCTCCAACCGCAATTTCGAAGGCCGGCAGGGCCGCGGTGGCCGTACTCATCTGGTGAGCCCGGGCATGGCCGTGGCGGCCGCGGTAAGCGGCCATCTGGCCGACGTGCGGGACCTCTAAGCGGGACAAGGCTCATCTCTGCCGGCCACCGGAAATATTGGCCAGGCGGAGGTTTAGCCGCTGAGCGCCCCTAACTAGTCGAGCCAGTTGATGCCCATCAAGATTCCCCACGATCTGCCGGCCCGCGAGACGCTCGAGGGCGAGGGCGTACTCATTATCCGCGACACCGACGCGATCCGGCAGGACATCCGGCCGCTCAGGATTGCGCTCCTCAATCTGATGCCGAAGAAAATCGAGACCGAGACGCAGATCGCCCGCGTGCTGGCCGGCACCCCGCTGCAGGTGGAGATGACGCTGTTCGCGCCAGCCGGCTACGTGCCGAAGAATACGCCCCGCGAGCACATGATCGACTTTTACCGGCCGTGGGAGTCGATCCGCGAAGAAAGGTTCGACGGGCTCATCGTCACCGGCGCTCCCATCGAGCAGTTACCCTTCGAGCAGGTCGTCTACTGGGACGAACTCCGGCGCATCTTTGACTGGTCGCAGACTCACGTACACGCGCTCTTCGCGCTGTGCTGGGGTGCCCAGGCGGCGCTCTATCACTTCCATGGCATTCCCAAACACCAGCTGCCGGAAAAGCGTTTCGGCGTCTTTCCTCACAGGGTGATCGACCGCACGTCCCTTCTCATGCGGGGTCTCGACGACGAGATCCATATTCCCGTCTCGCGCCACACCGAAAATCGCCGCACCGATCTCGCCGGCCATGACGACCTGGAGGTGCTGATCGAGTCGGATGAGGCCGGGCTCTGCCTGGTGCACGACAAGCGCCGCCGCCAGGTGCACATGTTCAACCACTTGGAGTACGACTCGACGACGCTGCACGCCGAATTCCAGCGCGATCGGGAAAGGGGCGAAACCGTCGGCCTGCCCTTGCACTACTACCCTGGCGACGATCCGGCGCGTCCACCGGTCAACATCTGGCGCGGCAATGCCCATCTGCTTTACGCCAACTGGATCAATTACCTCTACCAGACCGCGCCCTTCGATTTGGCGGCGGTCGGCAGCTCGGTCGAAACTTGATCGGGATCGTTCAGGGTACGTGAGGGCGGGCGCCGTAACCCTGCAGCACCAAATGCGCCGTTCGCGCCCGCCTATGCCACTTTCGATTGCCTTTGACGGGCTGGAATGCCTGGCGGTCCTGTGGTCCTATGGCAATGTCACGCGGCACTGGGTGTGGACCGCGCCAGCGGCGTTTTCGAAAGCGTGAACCAAGGGGAGCGATCGATCATGGTGCAGAGATTCGCTTGGGTTTTCTGTTTGCTGGCCTTCGTCATGGCCGCTTCGCCGAGTGCAGCACTGGCGGAATCCCTGTCCGAGGCCCTGGCCGCGGAACTCTCCGGCAGCGTTGTCGACGCAGCGACCGATGAGGAGATACAAACGCTCATCGTGCTGCAGCGGTTCTACGCAGCGCGCGATCATCACCCCCTCTGGGTTCAGGATACCACGGCCGGTCGGCGCGCTCAGGAACTGACGGAACTGCTGATCGCAGCGGACATCGACGGCCTCGATGCGCGCGATTACCGCGTCGACCGGATCACCGCTTTGAAACGGGCGGATTCGCCGGAAACGCTGGCCCAATTGGACGTGCTGCTGAGCCTCGGTTTGGTGCGTTACGCCGCCGACCTTGGCCAGGGCCGGGTCGCCCCTAATGTCGCCGATCCGGAACTCTTTGAATTCCGCGAAGAGGTGAAGAAGGCAGAGGTGCTGGCCGCGGCGGCAACGGCCTCCGATCTTGAGGCCTTCATCGACTCCTATCGGCCGCAGACCGTGCGCTACGACCGCCAGAAGGTGGCGCTGGCCGAATACCGTGCCCTGGCGCTGCAGGGCGGCTGGGCGGCAATCCCCGAGGGCGACACCCTGAAACCGGGCATGACGGATCGACGCGTCGGCCTGTTGCGGGCGCGTCTGAGGCTTTGGGGCGACCTCAAGCCGAAAGCCGACCTTGCCGAAGCCGGCAGCGACCCGAATTTCTATGACGACGATCTGGTTGTGGCGGTCAAATGGATGCAGTACCGCCACGGCCTGGCGCAGGACGGCGCCATCGGCCCCAAGACGCTGGCCGAACTCAACGTGCCGATCGAAACGCGCATCGAGCAGATGATCCTCAACCTGGAGCGCCGGCGCTGGATGACCGACGATCTTGGCCAGCGACATATCTTCGTCAATCTGGCCGACTTCCTACTGAAGCTGGTCGACGAGCCGAAAACCCTGCTCGACATGCCCGTGGTGGTCGGCAAGCCCTACTTCCGCACGCCGGTCTTCAGTCACAGCATGACCTACCTGGAGATCAATCCCTACTGGAACGTGCCGCCGTCGATCGCGCGCAGCGAGATGCTCCCGAAGATCAAGCAAGACGTGAATTACCTGGCGCAGAACAACTATGTACTGTTCAGCGATTGGAGCAGCGGCGCCGCGATCGTCGATCCGAAGAGCATAGACTGGTCGCAGGTCAGCAAGGCGAGTTTCAGCTACAAGATCCGCCAGGATCCGGGTGCCGACAATGCCCTCGGGCGGATCAAGTTCATGCTGCCGAACCGCTTCAACATCTATCTTCACGACACCCCGGCGAAGTCGCTGTTCAGCCGGGCCGAGCGTGCCTTCAGTCACGGCTGTATCCGGGTGCAGGATCCGCCTGCCCTGGCGGAAATGGTATTGGCAGGCAACGAAGGTTGGACGCGTGAGCGCATCGAGGCCACGATCGCCTCAGGCAAGCGCACCGTGGTCACGCTCGACAAACCGCTGCCGGTGCACATCAGCTACCTGACATCCTGGGTCAACAAGGACGGCAGCGTGCATTTCCGCAGAGACGTCTATGATCGCGACCTTGCGCTTGCCAAGGCGCTGCTGGGCGAGCGGGCCGGCAAGCTGCGTTAACCAATCGCAACTTCGACCCTAAAACCGGCAGGAATAAACCGCCCTGCCGGCCGTCTTGCTTGTGTCGTAAAAGACAGCGATTCCCGGCGTCTAGGCTGTCTTTCGTTGCTTCGGTCCCGCGAAGCGTGTACTCGTTAACAGTCCGTTCGTCATTGGGGGCGCAAGCTCGAGCGGATTCAAGCATCGACCCGCTGCAAGAGGACCTGAGGCAGCATGCACCAAAGGGCTTACCCTTCCTTGGCCGGCGCGCTGGCGCGCCGCAATTTTCTGACCGGCGCCGCGGCTGGAGCCGCGGCCCTGGCCACCACGACTCTGATTCCGAAGGTCGCTGTCGCGGCCACGGCGCTGCCGGACACGCGGAGCCTAGCCTTTCGCTCGCTGCACACCGGTGAGGAGGTCGCCGCCACCTATGTGCGCGACAACATTCTTCAGCCGGACGGCTTGCAGGTGCTGAACACCGTGCTGCGCGACTGGCGCAGCGGCGAGGTTTGGGACATGGACCCTCAGCTCCTCGACCTGCTCTTTACCCTGCGCCGGCGCATGGACAGCGAGGCGCCCTTCGAACTCATTTCCGGCTACCGCTCGCCCAAGACCAATGCCAACCTGGCCGCCAACAGCAACGGCGTCGCCAAGCGTTCCCTGCACATGCGCGGGATGGCCACCGACGTCCGCTTGCCGGACCGTGATTTGCTCGCTCTGCATAAGACAGCGCTGGCCCTGCAAGCCGGCGGCGTCGGCCTTTACAGCAAGTCGGGATTTGTCCACGTCGACACCGGCCGGGTGCGGCGCTGGGGCTCCTAAGCCTTAGGACGTCTAGGACGTCACGCCTATTTCTTGTCCCACCTGAGCGCGTGGAGGTCTGTTTAAAAGACCGCTGCGAAATCTTGCTGCCGGCGAATGCAGCAAGGTTTTGACCTTTACGCCGGATTTCCTATGATCCGCGTCCGGCGTCCGGCATCAGTACCTTGTTCTGGCCGGCCGCCGTCAAGGAGGTCACGCAGATCGATGGACAAGTTCACTACCCTTACGGGCGTTGCGGCGCCTCTGCCGCAGGTCAATGTCGACACCGACATGATCATCCCCAAGCAGTTCCTGAAGACGGTGCAGCGCACCGGGCTCTCCAAGGGCCTGTTTTATGAAATGCGTTTCGATGAGAACGGCAAGCCGAAGGAAGGCTTTGTGCTCGATCAAGCGGCCTACAAGAACGCTCAGATCCTGGTGGTGGGCGAAAATTTCGGCTGCGGCTCCAGCCGCGAGCACGCACCCTGGGCGCTGCTGGACGCCGGCATCCGCTGCATCATCGGGCCGAGCTTCGCCGATATCTTCTACAACAACTGCTTCAAGAACGGCATTCTGCCCATCGTCCTGCCTCAGGAGCAGGTCGACCTTCTGATGGACGATGCCGCGCGCGGCGCCAATGCGGTTGTCACGGTGGACCTGGAGAAGCAGGAGATCGCCGGACCAGATGGCGGCACCGTCAAGTTCGACCTGGATCCCTTCCGCAGGCACTGCCTGCTGAACGGCCTCGACGATATCGGCTTGACCCTGGAAAAAGCCGACAAGATCGCGAACTACGAGGACGCCCGCAAGACGAGCCAGCCCTGGCTCTAGGGCGGGACCTCTAGCGCGGGGCCTCTAGAGCGGGGGGTGCCGCCCGGGCGCTCCGGCGCCGGGCCAGACGGTGCGGCCCCCTGTCCCGCTGCCCAGCTTAAAGGCCGGCATTCAAGAAATTGATACAACAGACATCCTGCCCGCGAGGGCCGGAATTTCTAAGAGGAGGAGACGCAAGCATGGCGTCAAACAAGAAACTGCTGGTTCTGCCGGGTGACGGAATCGGCCCGGAAGCCATGACCCAGGTCGGCCGCGTCATCGACTGGATGGACAGGCGCCGTTCGGTCGGCTTCGACGTCGAGGAAGGTCTCGTCGGCGGTGCCGCCATCGATGCCGAAGGCGCGCCGGTCAGCGACGCCACGGTGGAAAAGGCGATAAACGTCGATGCCGTCTTGCTGGGCGCGGTCGGTGGACCGAAGTGGGACGATCTGCCCTTCGAGCAGAAGCCTGAGCGCGGTCTGCTGCGGTTGCGCAAGGACATGGTGCTTTTCGCCAATCTGCGCCCCGCGCTGTGCTTCGACGCCCTGGTCGACTCCTCCAGCTTGAAGCCGGAACTGGTCGCCGGCCTCGACATCATGATCGTGCGGGAGTTGACCGGCGGAGTGTATTTCGGCACCCCGCGCGGCATTGAAACGCTGCCCGACGGCACGCGCCGCGGCATCAACACTCAGGTCTACACGACGCCGGAGATTCAGCGGGTTGCCCGTGTCGCCTTCGACCTGGCCAAGAAGCGCGGCAATCGCCTTTGCTCGGTCGAGAAGGCCAACGTCATGGAATCCGGTGTTTTGTGGCGCGACGAGGTCACCAAGCTGCACAGCAGCGAGTATCCGGACGTCGAACTCAGTCATATGTACGCGGACAACTGCGCCATGCAGCTGGTACGCAGTCCCAAGCAGTTCGATGTCATCGTCACCGACAATCTGTTCGGCGATATTCTCTCCGATGCCGCGGCTATGCTGACCGGCTCGCTCGGCATGCTGCCCTCGGCCTCGCTTGGCGATACCGATGCGGCCGGCAGGCGGGCGGCGCTCTATGAGCCGGTGCATGGCTCGGCGCCGGACATCGCCGGCCAGAACAAGGCCAATCCCCTGGCCACCCTTCTGAGCTTCGCCATGATGCTGCGCTACTCCTTCGATCTGGGCGACGAGGCCGACCTCATCGAGCAGGCGGTGCAGGACGTTCTGGCCGCCGGCAAGCGCACCGGCGATATCGCCAAGCCAGGCCAGGCGGTGGTCTCGACCAGCGAGATGGGCGATGCCGTGCTGGCGGCGCTGGACGAGCGGGCGGCCTAAGAGCCGGTGAATTTTTGGGTTTTCGGGCCACGAAGCGGTCAATTGACGGCGGCGGGCTGGCGGACTAAAGTCTTGGCCTGCTCGAAGACTCCAGTAGGAGAGAGTAAAATGAAAAAGACACTTACCGTCTTTATGGTTGCGGCAGGCGTCGCAGGCTTCGCCAGTTCGGCTTTTGCCGCCGGCGGCTGCAGCTATGGACAGACGGCTCAGAGCTCGAAACCAGTCGTGACCGCAGACGCCGAACAGTCGACGCCGGTCGCCACGACCGCTGCGGAGACTGCCAAGAACTAGGCGCGAACACCCATGGACGTTACCAAAGGCCGTCCCTCTGGGCGGCCTTTCTTCTTGGGGGCCGCCACGAAAAGACAGGGCGAAATACAAGAAGGCAGAGCCTTGCGGCCCGCCACACAGCGCCACGTGCCGCGCGGCACGGCCTCAGGTTCCGCTTGCAGGCAGCGTTCCGGCCAACCATGTGAGAAGCATCCGGAAATCGCTGATGAAGGACCACCAGGGGTGCGTGAAGGTGGCCGGACGATTGCGCTCGATGAAGGCGTGGGCGACCCAGGCGAAGGCATAGCCGCTGATCACCGCAGCCAGCGCCAGCCACCAGTTGCCCGAGGCGATGGCACCGGCCAGCAGAAAGAGGCCGAGGCAGGTGCCGGCGAAATGCAGTTGCCGGGTCGGCTCCCGGCGGTGCTCATCGAGATAGCGCGGCCAGAACTCGCGGTAGTTCGCGGAGCGGGGCATCGGGTCACTGCTCATAGGAAGTTTTACCGTTCTGGGCGGGCCCCTTTGCACCGCTCGGGACGGCGGATTTGCGGGCCGGCTAACGCCGGACAGCCTACAACAGCAGAAGCGAAAGGCACATAGGTAGCGGATTATGGGATACAAAGTAGCAGTTGTCGGCGCGACCGGCGCCGTCGGTCGCGAGATGATGAAGACGCTCGCCGAGCGGGAATTCCCGATAGATGACATCGCGGCCTTGGCTTCCGAGCGCTCGGTCGGCAGCGAGATTTCATTCGGGGAAGACGACGTGGTCAAGGTGCAGGACCTGGCCAGGTTCGACTTCAAGGGCACCGACATCGTGTTCTCCTCGCCGGGCGCCAAGGTGTCGGCGGAGTTCTCGCCCCGGGCGGCCAAGAAAGGCGCGGTGGTGGTCGACAACACCTCGCAGTTCCGCATGGACCCGGATGTGCCGCTGGTGGTGCCCGAGGTCAATCCCCAGGCGCTGGCCGGCTACGGCAAGCGCAACATCATTGCCAACCCCAACTGCTCGACCATCCAGATGGTGGTGGCGCTGAAGCCGCTGCACGAGCTGGCCAGGATCAAGCGAGTCGTGGTGGCGACCTACCAGTCGACTTCCGGTTCCGGCAAGGACGCCATGGACGAGTTGTTCAACCAGACCCGCGGCATCTATGTGAACGAGCCGGTAAAGCCCGAGCAGTTTACCAAGCAGATCGCCTTCAACGTGATTCCCCACATCGACGTTTTCATGGACGACGGCTACACCAAAGAAGAGTGGAAGATGATGGCCGAAACCAAGAAGATTCTCGATCCGGCGATCAAGCTGACAGCGACCTGCGTGCGCGTGCCAATCTTTATCGGCCATGCCGAGGCGCTCACCATCGAATTCGAGAATCCAATCGACGAAAAGTCGGCACGTGCCGCGTTGAAGGCGCAGGACGGTGTCGTCGTCATCGACCACCGCGCCGACGAAGGCTACGTCACCCCAGCGGAGTGCGCCGGCGAGGACGCGGTCTATGTCAGTCGTATCCGCAGCGATCCTACGGTGGAGAACGGCCTGTCGCTCTGGGTGGTGTCGGACAATCTGCGCAAGGGCGCGGCGCTTAACACCGTGCAGATCGCCGAGACACTGGTGAAGGACTACCTGTAGTCTCCGACAAGACTTGAAGGGACGCCGGGCGACCTTGCCCGCGCGTTCCAGGAGCGGCGGCAATCGATTCCAACTTCGTCGTCGCCACGACTACGCCTTTGCACCCGACCTATGGACATTCTCAGTGAAGCCGATTTCAATCTCTGTACTGACCGTCTGCGGCATCGAAGAGCTGCCGGACCAAGGCGCGAGGAAGGTCACGCACGTTCTGTCTTTGATCGATCCTGGGTGGCGGGAGATTGAAGCTTTTAAGAACTACGGCAGCCATCACCGGACGACGCTGCAGTTCCACGACATCATTGAACCGATCGATGGAAAGGTCATGCCCCAACCCGAACATGTAGCCCAGATTCTGCGGTTCGGTGCGGACCTCGCGGCATCGCGCGACAGCCGCGCGGAGGGACACCTTCTGGTGCATTGTCACATGGGCGTGTCACGGTCGACGGCGGCGATGCTTTCACTCCTGGCACAGGTCTATCCGAAGGAAACAGAGGACAGGCTCTTTGCCCGGCTACGGGATATCCGCCCGCAAGCCTGGCCCAATTCCATCATGGTCGACTATGCCGACGGACTGCTTGGACGTGGAGGCAGGCTGACGGCGGCGCTGCGCAGACACTACAGGCATCAGATCGAGCAGGATCCCGGGTTCGTCGACCAGATGACGCGGCTCGGGCGCCATCGGGAAGTGGAAATGGGCGAGGTTTAGCCCGCCATCAAATCTTCCTCTTGGCGAGAGTGCCCTCGCGCGCTATGCCTCGGTCATGGCTAAGAAGAACCCGCTCAAGCTGAATGCCCTGCAGTCGAAGACCCTGGTGCTCCTGCAACAGATGGCGCGCAGCCCCAATCACGCCCAGCCGGGCGACGAGGAAGGCAGCGTGATGGTCAGCAATTTCCCGTCGGCGCACGGCAACCACTTCCATGTCGGCGACGCCGTGGTGCTGGCCCGCGACGCCAGCGGCCTCTCCAACGCCAATGTCTTCGCGGTCCTGGAGCGCAAGGGCCTGCTGCGATCGATGTTTCCCATGGGGGCGATGCTGAGCGCGGAAGCGCTGGCCTACGACACCGGCCTTGCCGACAAGGTGCTGCACCGCGCCGACCACTAAATCCGTTCCCGGCCGGGACTTTTCCGCGGCCGTCCGTGAAGACTCTACCGGACAGAAACGGCCCGCTTCGGATAGCGACCGGGCGTGGATCTGTTGGACCGAATTCGGTCCCTGGATAGCGGGAGACAGCGATGATTGGTCAGAGGAGTCTTAAAGGGATTGCGGCCGCGGGCGTGGCGATCGACGACTACAGGCGTCACACTTTCTCCTCTGTCGTGCCGGAGGGCGATCCCGGCGCGGTGGTGAAGATCGACATGCAGCAGTTGAACGACGAAGAAGTTCTTGTCTCCGTCGGTGGCGGCGAGGCGAAACTCTGGCGCCGCTGCGAAGTGATCAGCTGACGGAGCATCCAACGGCGATTCCGCAGTACCGCAGAAGCTTCCCTGTGCCATGATCGCGGTGAAGGCTTGGGTTCCGTCGACGCTCAGGACATTCCCGTTCCTGATGCGGCCTATCGGAAATATGCGTTGGACAGAACGACTTCGGGAGTCGATTTTGGTTCTGATGTGGCGCTGCCCGACTTCGGAGTCCCGGCGGCCGACCCAATAATCGACGGCGAAAGAGAAGTGACATGGCGACTCAACAAGAAAAAGCGGTGGCGTTTCAAGCCCTGCATGAGGGCCCAGGTGCCTTCATCATTCCAAACCCATGGGATGCCGGTACGGCGCGGATCCTCGCATCGCTGGGCTTTCCCGCACTGGCGACGACCAGCTTCGGCGTTTCCAATGTCCTGGGTCGCGAGGACGCCCGGGTGACCGGCGACGAGGTTCTCGACAATTGCCGCGTCATCGCGTCCGCGACGTCATTGCCAGTAAACGTCGATCTGGAGAACGGTTTCGCCGATGAGCCGGTGGCGGCGGCATCGATGATCGGCCTGGCGGCACAAGCGGGCGCCGTCGGTGGTTCGATCGAGGACGCGACCGGCAACCGGGACAGGCCGATCTACGATTTCCAGCTGGCTGTGGAACGGGTCCAGGCTGCGGTGGAAGCGGCACAGGCGCTGCCGTTTCCTTTTGTCCTGACGGCACGGGCGGAGAACCTCCTGCACGGGCGCGATGACCTGGACGATACCGTGAAGCGGCTGCAGGCCTTCGAAGAGGCCGGCGCGGATGTGCTCTATGCCCCTGGACTTAAGGACCTGGAGACAATTCGCAGCGTCGTCGCCGCCGTCAATAAACCCGTAAACGTGGTTATGGGTTTTGCCGATCCGACGATCACCGTCGACCAGCTGTCGGATGTCGGAGTCAAGCGCATCAGTATCGGTGGCGCGCTGTCGCGCTTCGCCCTTGCCGCCGTGGTCAAAGCCGCCCGCGAGGTAAGGGAGGAAGGGCGCTTTACCTTTCTCCGCGAGGCGCTGCCGGCGACAGAAATCTTAGGGATCTTTCGCGGCGCAAAGTGAGTGGCGCGAGATTGCCTAGCAGGCTGCTGAAAAAGGCACTCGCGGCGCGATGGAAATCGTGATTCCCTATTTGGGAGTTATCAGAGGCAAGGGGAAGAGCGATGCGGGGCGGTGATCGGAACAGCGGGGCGCTTTTTTCCTATGTGAGCTGCGAGG